>JBFMAZ010000094.1:0-31215 GCA_040755415.1 Thermodesulfobacteriota bacterium
AACAAGGTAGCTTGTCAAGCGAAAAACGCCCGGTGTCAGGCCAGGCCGGAAATGTCCCGATCTGATATAAACCACTTGACAGAAAAGTCTTGTCGGTGTTAAGTAAAAAACGACCGGCATTCATATATTGCTCGATATGGGGCTGTAGCTCAGCTGGGAGAGCGCTTGAATGGCATTCAAGAGGTCGTCGGTTCGATCCCGATCAGCTCCACCAAAATTTGGGTTCAGGGAAGGCTGCCAAACGGTTTTTCCTGCCATGATAAAAGCCTCTGCTGAAAATAAACGCCTTCTTCCAAAACAGCAGAGGCTTTGTTACTTCTAAACTATAAAAATTTTTCTCTGTGGTTTCTGATCAGGTCCGGATATGACTAAGGAACAAAAAGAAAAAAAATATGAAAAGTTAACAGCAGACGATGAGGTCATCCTTCGCGCCGCCAAGGAGATAGTCATAAAGTTTATCGAGACCGGCCGCGTCTCACCGGCAAATTTTGAGGAAAACTTTCGAAGGATTTATTCAGGCATCAGGGACACGGTGCTTGGCCCATCCAGGTAGTTTTCACTGACCCTCTTCATCCTGAGTCTGTCACCTCTTGCCCGCCTTTCTATCTTCCTAACTCTAACTGCCACTTTCATAGTCAACACCAAAGTCTTCGCCAGCAATCTCTTTAAGAACCCATGTCGCATTTATTCGAACAAGCTCGCTTTGTTCCTCAATGCAGCAATCAGAGGTTCAACTGCGGCGAGTGTCTCCTTTCTCACGCAGTGCCTTCGCCGCCGCGCCCCGAACGCCAGGGTCCTTATCCTGAAGGGCAGCCATAAGTTGCTCTACCGATAGATCGCTCCGCAGCCGGCTTGGGCATCGGTCCTGCGCACGCATGGCGTGGCTTATTATTATCCTCTATTTTATCCAATTGTCAGCCACAGTTGTCTTTTTTAAAGAAAACCCGATAAATATGATTATAGATTCTTACACCTATAGATCTGAGAATTTATCTCTAACACTGTTAAGCGGCCTCATCTTAGGTCGTTGCCTGGGCTGGATTGGGGTAAAAACTGACATTATCAGGGACAGAATCAATCTCCGGATTGCTTTTGTTGAGGACACGGGCTTATGCGGGCCAGAGGCGGTTGACTTTTTCATGGCAGACGTTTAATATCGGTTAACACTTACAATGCCTTAAAAGGGGTAATCTTCTTATGTCTGACGGGAGTATCGTCCAGATAATCCGCGATGCCGGCCTGATGGTAAAGTTTATTTTGTTCTTGCTGTGCGGTATGTCCGTTGTTACCTGGGCAATTATTTATAAAAAATTTCTCCTTCTGCGCCGCACCAGGCAAGAATCAAATATTTTTCTGGAAACGTTCTGGAAAAGTCGTACGCTGGCAGATGCCTACCTTAATACCAAGAACCTTAAGAATTCGTCTATCGCCGAGGTCTTTCGTATTGGATATGGGGAGTTACTGAAGTTTGGAAAGCCGGGCAGTGACCCTGAGGTAAAGAATCTGGAAATAAAAAAAATCAGCTCCGGGGGAAACATAGCCTGCATGGAAAACATAGAGCGTGCTCTTCGCAAGGCTATCGGTAATGAAGTAAACAGGCTCAGTAAGGTTCTATCCTTTCTGGCGACTACCGGCAGCACGGCCCCTTTTATTGGTCTGTTCGGTACTGTATGGGGGATTATGTCTGCCTTCCGCAGCATAGGATTGCGCGGCTCTGCCAATCTGGCGACTGTTGCCCCTGGAATCTCTGAAGCCCTGATTGCCACGGCCGTCGGCCTGGCCGCAGCCATACCGGCTGTTATAGCCTTTAACTATTACATTAATGCCATTCGTAAGATTGAATCGGATATGCAAAGTTTTGCCAATGACTTTTCAAATCTTGTAGAAAGGGAATACATACACCGCCCGGCGGGCAGGAGCGGATCTGCCAGGGGTTCTAAAAAGGAGGATTAATCGTATGGAGCTAGGCGGTAACGACAAGAGACTCCTTTCCGAAATCAACGTAACCCCTTTTGTAGATGTAATGCTTGTACTCCTAATAATTTTTATGGTAACTGCACCTATGATGATTCAGGGCATGGACGTGGAATTGCCAAAGACCACTGCCCGGGCTATAGACAATAAAGAGGAAAACATAGTTATAACCATTGATCGACAGCAAAATATATTTGTTAATAATGCCCGGATACCACGGCCTCAAATTAAGAAGTACCTGCAACATCTTAAGGAGACGGCACCAGGCCGCGAGGTCCTGCTCAGGGCCGACCGGTCTATCCCCTATGGCCTCGTAGTGGAGATCATGGCCCAAATAAGAGAGGAGGGCTTTGAAAAACTGGGTATGGTAACAGAGCCTTTAGAAGAAAAAAGATGAATCCCTGGTCAGGATGTGATGAAAAAACTTCGCCGCGGGAATGGACTTACCCGCTGATCTTCTCTCTGGTCTTGCATCTCTTTATTTTTTTGCTAGCTGTGCTTCCTCTAACTCTTTTCCCGCGACGTTACCATCTGACGCCAGTTTACAGCGTACGCCTGGTTGGCGCCCCTTTGCCGGCCAGGTATGCCGTTCAATCTCAATCTGCGAGCGCCAAGGATACCGGCATTGAGGCTGCGGGAAAGAAGATTGTCAATAAGAAGATATCGACCAACGAGAACTTGTTGCAACAATATGAAGAAAAGCTAAAGTCCCTGGCCTTAAAACGCGAAAGCGAGCAGAGAAAAGAGAGACAACGTGAAGAATATCTTAAAACCACACTGGACAAATTAAGAAAACAAGCCGGACAGCAGGGCTCTCCAGGCATAAAAAAAGCGCTGGCCGGTATTCGGGAAAAGATCGGCCGGGAAGGCGGAGCAATTGAGGCGTGGACGCCAGCCGCCGGTGGCAGCGGACAGGCTGAGGCATCCATTTTGAATATATACGTAGGGCTGGTTAAGCATAAAATAAGGAGCAACTGGGTGATTCCGCCAAATCTGTTAAGATATAAAGACCTGGAGACGATCGTCGTGGTGCGTATTTATAAGAACGGAGGCATCGGAAGCGCCTGGCTGGAGAAGAGGTCCGGGAATATCTACCTGGATAATTCGGCTATGCGTGCCGTACACCTCTCCAGTCCGTTTTCACCTTTACCGCCGGAGATCAGGGAATCGGTTCTGGAGATAGGTATTCAATTTCGTCTAAATGACCGGGGATAATCTGCATGGTACATAGATTTAAATATTTTATAGCCCTTATGCTCGCCGGATGGTTATTGGCCGCGGGCCATGCCTATGCGAGGATTTACATAGACATCACTTCACCTCAAACCCGGAAAATCTCTTTTGCAGTTCCTTATTTTCGTCCGCTGGCCGGGGCGATGGGCAGCCTGGAGGTAGGTAAAAATTTCTCTGATACCCTTACCCGTGCCCTCGTCTTTCACGGCATTTTTACCGCCATTGATCCGGCCATCTATGGCGGCAGTGATACCTATGATTGGGGCACCCTGGGAGCCGAGTTTGTTATTAAGGGCCATTTTAAAAGCGCTGGTGACCGGTTGATACTTGAAATGGTGCTGATCGATGTGGCAGAAGGCAAGATAGCCCTTGGCCGTCGCTACGAAGGGGAAATGACAAATTATCGGGCCATGCTTCATCGCTTCTGTGATCTGGTTATTCAGGTCCTGACCGGCGAACCCGGCATAAGCCAGTCTAAAATAGCCTTTATCTGGGCTAAGGATAGCCATAAAGAAATATACGTAGCTGACTTTGATGGAGGGAATGCGCGCCGTATCACCTCGGAACGCGCTATCGTCCTTTCTCCAAGGTTTTCTCCTGACGGTGAGGAGATAGTTTACACCTCCTATCGGGAGGGGAGGCCTATCCTTTACATTAAAAATCTCTATACCGGTAAAAGCTGGCGACTGGCAGACTTTAAGGGTGTCAATGTCTCGCCGGCCTGGTCTCCGGATGGTAAATTCCTGGCGGTTGCGCTGACCAAAGACGGGAGCAATTCGCAGCTTTATCTTATCGATCGCCAAGGCAGTATTATCCGGCGACTGACCAATAACTGGGGAATAAACGTCTCCCCCACCTGGTCTCCGGATGGTAAAAAATTAGCCTATGTCTCTGATTCCTCTGGCTCACCGCAGATCTACATCCTTGACCTACAAAGTATGCATACGCGCCGCTTGACCTTTGATGGTTCTTATAACACGGCCCCGGACTGGTCACCCCGCGGTGATTGCATTGTTTACAACGGCATGAAAGGCCGGCATTTTGACATCTATACCATTGATGTCCAAAGCGGCAGGGTGACACAATTGACCAGTAATGCCGGGAATAATGAATCTCCCTCCTGGTCGCCGGACGGACGACAGATAGTTTTCAGCTCTACCCGGGGTGGGGAGGCGCAGCTTTTTGTTATGTTTGCCGATGGTAGCGGCCAACGCAGGGTTATAAACAATGCCGGTGCCCAGACACAACCCTGTTGGTCACGCCGGCTTAACTGAAAGGGGTACAACATCATGAAATGGTTCGCTTTTGCCTTTTTGGGTATGGTGATGATCTTGAGTGCCTGTGCCGCACAGGAAGATGTCCTCATATTGAATGATAAGATCAATGTCTTGAGCAGGCAGACGGGCGAAGTCTATAAAGAGATTAGCGGTCTGCAAGAGCAGGTCTCTAAGATGAAAGAAGGGCTGAGAAGCATAGACACAGTTAAGTCTGTGGAAGTTATAAGCAAGAAACAGGCCGATATGGGGATACAACTTGAGGATATCAAAACGGAGCTGATGCGCCTGCAGGACAGGATAGAGCGGCAAGAAAATCGATGGCAGGAGTTAACAGGCCGGAGCGAGGCGGAAGATAAGGTCCTGGCCGAAAAGATGCAAAAACTCTCTGACCAGATAAGCAGTCTTCAGACCAGGATAAACGATCTGGAGAAAAACGTTTCACATGAGGATAAGCCTGCCGGTAAAGAGGTAAAAAGCGATACACCGGCAGTGACCAAGCAGGCGATTACCGTAGAAAAGACAAAGATAAAAACCCGGAAATCCGCAAAGGAAGATTATGACGGGGCCTACAAGCTTTATAAGGAAAATGCGTACAGGCAGGCTATAGAGAAGTTCAGGGCTTTTTTAGAGGAATACCCTGATTCTGAATTGGCCGGCAATGCCAGGTACTGGCTGGGGGAATGTTATTACCAGCAGGAGCGCTACGAAGAGGCCATCCTGGAATATGAGAAGGTCGTCCGTGAACATAAAGGGCCAAAGGTTCCCGCCGCGTTATTGAAACAGGGGTTGGCCTTTCATCACCTCGGGGACACAAAAACAGCCAGATTCCTTATGGAAAAATTGCTCGAAGAATATCCCAAGAGTGAGCAGGCCGAGCTAGCGCGCGCCAATCTCAAGAAGTGGGGTAAGAAGTAAGGTTCGATTAGCTACAGAGTACATAGCGCGGCAAAGCCGCAACCAAAAGCGCTTTGCGTGAATTCCAAATGACAAAATCCAAAGTTCAAATAAATCTCAAATGACTAAATGCCAAAGTTGGGGCTTTCAGCTTTGAGCTTTTGACTTTGACATTCATTTGAAATTTGAGCTTTGAACTTATTAATACCTGGCTCTGTGGCCAGATTATCTAGGATTTGCAGTCCCGTGATCCAAAAAGACCTGTATGACATCCTGGGGGTGAAACCCGAGGCCACGGATGAAGAGATCAAAAAGGCCTACCGTAAGCTGGCTCGCAAGTACCACCCGGATGTCAACCCCGGCGATAAAGAGGCAGAGGCAAAATTTAAAGAAATCAGCGAGGCCTACGATATCCTTGGCCGGCCGGAAAAAAAGGCCGAATATGACCGCCTAAGGAGCGCTGCTTCTTCCTATAGCTATACCTATCCGGGCGGAGAGAGGGTATTTGATTTCGGCCGGTTTACCTCGGAGTCTGGAGGGATTTTCAGTTCTATCTTTGAAAGTCTCTTTGGGGAAAAGGCCTCTTATCGCCCCCGCCCCACGCGGGGTGATGATCTTTATACTGTTCTGGAAGTGGGATTCCGTGATGCAGTTTTTGGGACAAAAACCCAGGTTGGCCTGGCCCAAGAGGAGCCGTGTAAGAAATGTGCAGGAAACGGCATTGATCCCTATAGCGGCGAGACATGTCCTGATTGTAAAGGGAGCGGGCAAAAAGCGAGCCAGAAAGGACCGGTACGTGTAGTTACGACCTGCAGTCGTTGTGGCGGCGGCGGGCGTATCGGCACAAGGGGTTGCCCGGTTTGTCACGGGATGGGCACGGTGAGGACAGAGAAGCGCTTTGACGTGAGCATACCCGCAGGAGTGGATAACGGCTCCAGAATAAGGCTGGCCGGCAAGGGCTATCCCGGATATAATGGCGGCCCGCCTGGCGATCTTTATATTGAAATCAAGGTTAGACCCGACTCTGTCTTCCGCCGTGAAGGTAATAATATCCAGGTTAAGACTACGGTTGATCTTTTCACGGCTGTCCTCGGAGGAAGGGTCTTGGTAGATACACTCTATGGCCGGGTAGAGATGACCGTTCCGCCCGGGACGCAAAACGGCCAGAAATTTCGGCTCAAAGGAAAGGGTGTGCCTGCGCTCAAAGGAGGGGCACGGGGGGATCAATTTGTAGAGATCGAGGTGGCTATCCCCCGCCACCTGGATAGCCGTTCAGAAGCCCTGTTCCGCGAACTTAAGGAGAGCATGGCGGTCAAAAAAGGGGGCGGCAAATAGAAATGCGTACTTATACTATAACCGCGGTAGCGAGGCGGCTGGGAATTCGCACCCAGACCATACGTTTTTATGTGTGTGAAGGACTCCTGCAGCCCGTAAAGGAGTCCGGCCGTTTCGTTTTTACAGAGAAAGATATAGAAGAATTGGCCAGGATTGTGCGCCTGCGTCAGGACCTGGATGTAAATACGGCCGGGATTGAGGTAATTCTCGAAATGCGGAGAAAGATACTCGCCTTGCAAAAACAGATAGAACACCTGACGGAAGGAATAGAAAAAGAGATCCAGGCCAGACTTAAGGACTATTTAGCAGAATCCGGCAAACTACCTGCCCGGCCATTTAAAAAAGATATAACTAAAATCACAGTGCAAGAAGAAAGTGATTGAACAGACCACTCCCCATCCTGCTCACCGCCTTTGCCACTGGTCCGGTCTTAAACCATCATCTGCCGTTTAAGGGTGGAATGAACTTTGCCTTAGGGGCCGTTTCAGCCCTTCTGGCCGTCCTTTTTTATCTGAGTTATCTCAACCCGGATAAGAGACTGGAAAAGGGCGGTCTCTTGCTGTCCTGGCTACTTTTTGTGTGCTTGGGTTATCTCTATGCCGGGGCTTTTTCACCGGGGCAAAATAAGCCCCGGGATCTTTTGTCCCTGGCTGACGGACGTAGTGTACGTCTGGCCGGTGTCCTGGAGAAGATGCCGGTCTTTTTGCCCGACCAAACCGAATTGTTGGTCAGGGCCGAACAATATCTTGGTCGGGGAGAGATACGATCCGTAACCGGCCGCATTCTCGTGCATTTAAAGGATAGACCGCGGGCCCGGCTTTCTTGTGGCGATCGACTCTTATGGATGGGCAGTCTGCGCCCGGTAACTAACTTTAAGAATCCAGGGGGATTTGACTTTGAGAAGCACATGGCCCTCAAAGATGTTTACGTTACCGGCTGGGTCTCTGACCCGCATCTTCTGACGGTTATTGGTCGCAGCGGCCCCTCGCTCTCCAGCCTCATTGAAGGCGCCCGTTTACATATCCAGAACTTTCTGGATAACCATACCACCCCGTTAGCGGCCTCCTTATACAAGGCCCTTCTCATCGGCGAGCGGGACAGTATCCCCAAACCCGTACAGGAGGCATTTACCCGGGCCGGGGTGACTCACATTCTGGCCATTTCCGGCCTGCACATGGGTATGGTGGCCTGGGTTACCTATGCCCTTGGCATGTGGCTGATAAAACGCTCCCCTTACCTGCTCCTGAGATTTTCGGCCTTCAAAATAGCCGCCTTATTTTCTATCCCCATAGTCCTATTCTATGGGGCCATGGCCGGAATGTCTCCTCCTTCCATCCGGGCCATGATCATGGTATCTGTGTTTCTGGCCGCTGTCCTACTGGGTCGGCAGTGGGATATTTACAACAACCTGGCCATAGCTATGTGGGCCATCTTGCTTTTTTCGCCCGCGGCACTTTATGCCCCGTCTTTTCAGCTATCGTTTATCGCCGTATTCTCCATAGTCTTCTTCTACCCCCGCTGGCAGGATTGGATTGGCAGAAAAAGGGAAGATCCTTTGGCCAGGCTGCGTCCGCGGCCTTTCCCGCTTGTGGATAAGTTATGGGGCCTGTTTTTGATATCGGCCATCGCTACCCTGGGTACGGCACCGATCGTGGCCTATCACTTTCATCGGCTGTCTATTGCCGGCCTCTTATCGAACGTTATTGTGGTCCCTCTGGTAGGTATGCCGGTATTGCCTCTGGGACTTGTTTCCGTTGCCCTGTCACCCCTCTCCCTGAAACTGGCGGACATATTTCTACAGGCAGGCTCTCTGATCCTTACCGCAATGGTGAAGGTTATTGATTTTTTTGCGGCCTGGCCGCTTTCTTCCCTATGGGTAGCACCGCCCTACTTGTTTGAGATACTCCTTTTTTATGCGGGGATCCTGCTCATTACTATGGCCTCCCGCCGCAAGGCATTTAGATGGTGTGGCCTGACCTGTCTATCCATAATTCTCGTGGTAAGAATGCTTGGTGCTTATCAGCAAAGCCATTCTAATATGCTCAAGACCACCTTTCTGGATGTCGGTCAGGGAAATGCCGCGCTTGTGCAATTCCCGGGTGGGAAGAACATGATTATCGATGGAGGCGGGACCCTGAGCGGCCAGTTTGACATTGGTGAGCGGGTGATAGCGCCTTTTTTGAGGGCGAAGGGAGTTCGGACTATAGACTACCTGGTGCTCACCCATCCACATCCGGATCACATAGGCGGCCTTATCTTCTTGCTGGATAGCTTTAAGGTAAAAGAGGTCTGGGCGAATGGAGACCGGGTAGAGACAGAGGCCTTTGCCCACTGGCAACAAGCAATCGCGCGTAAGGGCATCCTGCACCGGGAATTTAAGACGGACAGCCGCTACCCTTTTAATATCAACGGCGTGATAGTCGATGTCTATGGCACGCCAAGGCGCATCTGCGACCCATCCGGTGATATGGCCGCGACAGGCGGGCAGGACGTTTTTCTTAATCGCCGTTCTCTGGTCCTCAGAATCAGTTATGGCCGCAGGCACTTTCTTTTTCCCGGAGATATCGACGCATGCAGGGAAAATGAGCTGTTGCAAGGGGGTTATGTCCTTAAATCCGATGTCCTCCTTGCCCCCCATCATGGTAGTAATACATCGAATACCGCCGGTTTTATAAAGGCGGTAGCTCCTGATACGGTTATTTTCTCAGTAGGGAGGCTTAATCGTTTCTCTTTTCCCCATAGGAATGTACTGGAAAGATATGTGGATCAGGGTTGTTCTATCTACCGGACAGACCAGGACGGGGCGATCACCTGCCTCACAGATGGCCATAATCTTCAAATCGAACGGTTCTCCCGCTAACGTATCTTCCTTATTGACCCCCATGACCGTCGCGGTCACAACGAAGCATGAAAATGTTGATTGTTTTTTTGATAATGGGTCATGATCCCAAATCCACCGCCTATTTTTGATGGTGGATTTGGGGTGGTTGGATGAATTGACTCTGGGTAAGCCAAGTGTTATCATGAGACCTGTTCCCAAGACCGGTCAGGGGATTGGTCTAAGTGAAGCGCCCAGGGGATCGGTTGGCCACTGGATCAAGATTGATAATAGCAAGATAGCCAAATATCAGGTGATTGCGCCTACTACCTGGAATGCCTCGCCCCATGACGATAAAGGACAGGGGGGGCCGATTGAAGAGGCCCTTATCGGGACTCCGGTGCCGGATCCGGAAAATCCGATCAACGTGGTACGGGTCATACGTTCTTTTGATCCGTGACTTAGTTGTGCCGTGCATGTGTTGCACGTCGATACCAATAAGGCTTACCAGATCAGGATTAGCTAGTACCCTGCTCACTTGCGGGCATAGGAATGGCTGCCGCCGGCAGCCATCTTTTTATGTAAGGTGAATTATGTATGTTCAGAAGACACTAATCGTCGGCGTGGGCAATCTCCTCCTCCAGGACGAAGGGATAGGGGTGCATGTTATTCAGGCCTTGCGAGACAGGGAGCTTCCCGCGCATGTGGATTTATTGGACATGGGCACGGCTACCATGAACCTGGCCTTTTATCTGGACGGGGTGCAAAAGGTGATAATTGTTGACGCCCTTAAGGCAGGACAGGCGCCGGGGACAATTTATCAGTGCCGTCCTGAAGACCTCATCGCAGATAAAGAGGGCCCGGTTTCTCTGCATGACCTCGGTGTGTTAGAGTCCCTTTCCATGTCCAAAAGACTGGGTTATTCGCCGGAGGTGGTAATAATCGGCGTAGAGCCCAGGGCCATGGACTGGGGAATGGAGCTTACGGATGAGGTTCAGAAACAGGTGCCAGCTATTATTGATATCATATTAAAGGAATGTCAGAGAAATGGAGGCTTAAGCTGAAAGCTGATTGCTGAAAGCCGACGGCTGCACTTGAAAAAATGGAAACCAAGGCTGAATTAAGACGTCGCATCCTCAGGCTCCGCAACAGTCTCTCTCCTTTAGAGCGTAAAACCTGCTCAGAGGCGATCGCCGCGCGCCTTATGGCCCTGCCGGAATGGAACCAGGCCAGGGGCGTTTTCTTATATGTCTCCTTACGAAGCGAGGCAGAGACGCAGCACATAATAGAGGCGGCGCTGGAGCAGGACAAGGTGGTGGCCGTTCCATACACTGATTATGAACGAGGTGTCATAGTCCCGTCTGTCTTAAAAGACTTAAAATATGATTTAGCTCCACGCCGTTTCGGCCTTCTGGAACCGAGGGATACCAGCCTCAGACCATTATCCCCAGAGGATATAGACATTACTGTAGTGCCGGGTTGTGTCTTTGACCCCCGGGGAGGACGTATCGGATATGGGATGGGCTTTTATGATCGTTTTTTACCGAACCTGCCGGGCAGTTCCTTGAAAGTAGCTCTGGCCTATGAGATTCAGATAGTGCCTTTAGTGCCGCTGGATGAGCACGATTGTCTGATGGATATGATTGTTACTGAAAGGCGCATTATTGTTCCAAAAGGCGGGTAAACAAAGCCCAAATGCCAACATCCAAATATCAAATCAAATCCAAATGACCATAGTGAATGTCATCAGTCAATAGTCATTTGTCACTGGTAAAAGCGATCCATCCTCCAACTTGACCAATAACTAATGACCAGTGACGAGTGACGTTTTGAACTTCATTACTTTGACATTCATTTGATTTGAACTTTGTCATTTGAACTCTTATACTCTCTACGTCTCGGCCACTCCTACCATCTTCTCCAGTTTACCCAAACTCTCCGGAGCTCCCATAGCTATAAGTATATCACCTACCTGTATCCTGGCACCCGGTGGGGGGTTATAAAGCATTTCACCTGAAGCCCTCTGGATAGCAATTATAATCAGCCCCAATTCCTGCCTTATCCCGGATTCCTTGAGAGGCACATCTGTAATACGAGACGGGGCGCGAACCGGAATCTCCTCTATTTGCAACTCTATGCCCCCCCGGTGCACAGCTAACTCAATGAAATCAGTTACGGCCGGACGCAGGATCGCCTGGGCCATCTTACGTGCTCCGATATGGTATGGTGATATAACCCGGTTTGCTCCGGCCTGTAAGAGATTTCGTTCAGCCTTTTCATCAACAACCCGGGCCATGATATAAAGACCCGGGTTCAGACTGCGGGCAGTGAGTATGATATATACGTTATCAGCGTCGGAAGATACTGTGGCTACTAAGCCCTTAGCCTTTTGGATATTGGCTTTAAGTAATGTGTCCTCCTGTGTGGCATCGCCTTCGATAAATAGATGTCCCTGCTCTTCAATGGTTTTTATCAAGTCTGGGCTGCGTTCGATAATCACGAGGGGCAAGGGTTTTTTAGCAATTTCCCGGGAGATAATCTGTCCAATGCGGCCATAACCGCATATAATGTAATGGTCCTTTAATGCGGCAAGCTGTTTTTCCAATTTTCTCCTCCCTAAAAGTTTTCTAAATTGGCCTTCTACCATGATCTGGGTTATGGTTCCGAACATATAAAATACAAAACCAACGCCCATGATAAGCAAACAAATTGTAAAGACCCGTCCTGAACTGCTCAGTGGCCGCACTTCCCCATATCCAACAGTGGTTAAAGTAATAATGGTCATATAAAGGGCATCTAAAAAGTCCCATTTCTCAAAAAACATATAGCCGCTCGTTCCGAAGGCTATGACGAAAATGAGAATGGTGATGCCGATGAGAATATTGCGGGATTGAGACGGTACCATAGCTGGTTGATTCAGTATCTCATATGATATCTTTTGCGCGCCCCGGCGTATCTGCGCCCGGTGGCCGCTATCTTTTTAAATTTATAGCATTTTCTTATAGTTAAGGCAAATGCTTTGGACAAACCCGTGTCAAGCTGAAAAGATATATAGGGTCTTGTTCTTAAAAGGAAGAGGCGGGATAGAAGTTATGTAACCTACTCTATCCCGCCGCCGTAAGGAGAGCTATATTTTTGATTTCTTAAAGGGCCAGTTCGCTGTTATCCAGGACTTGATCGATGTCCAGCAGTATCTTAACCTGTCCTTTGACCTTGGCCATGCCCAGGATATAGTTTGTATCCATTCCAGTCCCAAAGTTGGGCGTGTTTTCTATCTCTTCCCGATTTATGTTTAAAACCTCGGAAACGGCATCTACCACTATCCCGACCAGTGCGGGGCGGTCTTTGATTTGAACATCCACCACAATAATGCAGGTCCGTTCTGTATAAGGAATAGATTCCATACCAAATTTCGAACGCAGCTCCACCACGGGTATCACCTTGCCCCGCAGATTGATTACACCTTTAACATAAGATGGTACATTGGGTACGGAAGTTATATCCATCATGCCAATAATTTCTTTCACTTTTAAAATTTCCAGGCCATACTCTTCCTTGCCTAACACAAAAGTTAAATATTTCCCTTCCCTTGCCGTTAATTCCTGAAAGGTGGCCTCAGCTTGTGTTACTGCTTCTCCCATGGCGATTACTCCTTTTTGCTCAGGTTTTCTCTTGAAAATTGACCTGGTAAAAATTACTTACATATTATTAACGGCATGTTTTATAAAAACATTAACGATTAGTTACTGATACTCAGAATTTTTATAACATTTTTCTGGATTCCTTTTTTAGGCTTTTATGCTATAAGATGACAAAGAAAGACCACGTAAGCGTGGGGGGCAACCTATGGATAGAGAGCTTATTATAGCAAAACACATAAAAGAATTTCAGGCCAGTCAGCCGGTCGATCCCTTAAAATTACTCGGCCCGCTGGATAAGGCGGGTGACGAAATAAAAGATTCTTTAATTACCGCAGTAAAAAAGATTACGGCCATCAAACATGATCTTGGAATTACTGCGGCCAAGACATTGTCTGCCGTTTATGCAGAATTGACCCCGGGGAAAATAGACCTCTATGTGCAGGTTATCACCCATTTTGCAGGCAAAAGCTATCGCTTAGCAGCCACAGTCGCTCAGTATCTTCCTTTTTATCTGAATAAATTAACCCCGGAAATGGTCTCTGAATATGAAAATATTATTGAACAGACCTGTGCCCAAAATTGCCAGGTAGCCGTTACCTTTGCCAGGAATTTACTTGAATGGATAGACAAGGTGAATAAACCGGCCAGGGCCAATTATTTAAAAACAATCGGTAATATCAGTATATTAAGCTATAGAGTGGGCCTTGCTGCGGCCGAGAGCTTGCCGTCATTTGTGTCTGTTATCAGTAAGGATACGATGGAGACCTATGTAGCCGTAGTGAGGCAGGGCGCAGAAAATGATTATAAGGTCGGCGTCGTTATGGCAGAGAAGCTGCTCCCGCTACTTCAGGATATGGATGAGGCTATTATCAAAAAATACGGGAAAGTCGCCAGCAATATAGCGGCCAGAGACCGGGAAGCCGGCGTTATTATGGCCGATAAGCTCTTGCACTATCTGACGGATATCCCTGCCTCCCTGAGACATCGTTACCTGGATACAGTGGGGATGATCGCGGTGCGAAATGGCCGGGTAGGGGTATTTTGCGCAGATAAGATTTTACAATTATTAGAAAAAGTTGATGAGAAGGCGCTTTCCCTTTTCGCTAATATTGTAACACTGTGCGCAGAACAGGATGAGAAGGTAGGTATGGCGGCCGGGGAGAGAATCCCATATTTACTCAGGGATGTAGAATCTAAGTTCCGTGTAAATTATCTGGAAGTAGTGCACCGCCTGGCCAAACTCCATGGGCGTGTCGCTCTTACTGCAGCCAAGATATTCTCCGAGCTCATAGACAAAGAAGACGGGGCCTTAATCGGCCAGTACGAAAAGATACTGGCTCATCTTGCCGCTGGCGACCATAAGATCGCCATGATAGCTGCTGAAAAGATAGCTGCCTTAATGGAAAAATTGGACGGCAGGCAAAGGAATATATATCTAAAAAGCCTCTGGGGCATAGTGGAAAAAGACTTCCGCCTGGGTACTATCGCTGCGGAAAAGGTCTTTGAACTCATAAAAGAAGACCGTACGGAAGACCTTAACAAATATGAAGACATATTGCAGCGTATGGCGCGAAAGGATCAAGATGTCACCCTGGTGGTGGCAGAGGTTCTTCCTGATCTTTTGCGGAGGTCAGCGCAGCCGGTCCTGAATCATTATGAGGCGATTATAACCTATATAGCTGAACGAGATCATGCGGCTGCAAAAGAAAGTGCGCGATTCATGGCAGAGAGTATAACCGAAATGAATGACTGGGAGGCGCTGGCCTATACCGAAAGTTTGCGCCACATAGTGGAAGGAGATTATGAGACGGGCATTATTTCCGCAAGGGAACTGCCGCTTATTATTAAGGGCAATAGGCCTGGTTTTCTAGCCGCTTATAATGACATCATCTATCAGGCCACTGTGAAAGATTATGAATCTGGTAAGATATTGGCGGCAAAGTTGTTTGGTCTTTTTCAGAAGCCTGGATTTTCTGAGGCCTTCCTGGAGGCAGTAAATAAAGCCTCCCGGCAAAGCCCGCGACTGGCAGTGCTGTTGGTAGAAAATCTGCCAGAGCTTATGGCTAAGATAGATGCCAAGACATTCGGGCAGGTTGTGAAGATAATAAGCCGCATGATGGCCGTAAACGATGAAGTGGCCATGCTAGCCGGACAAAAGGTATTTGAACTCCTCTATACGTATGAGTCATCATCAGTGATTTCCTTTGCCAGTATAGCCCTGGAGATCCTCAACCGCTACGGGCAGGAGGCGGCTACTTCTTTTCTCCGCATGCAGACGGGGACGAGCCGGTCATTCTTTTCTTTCTTATCTCTAACTTAAAAGCTTTTATGGTATCAAACAGTAATGAAGAGCATGATTAATGACTGCCTGGAATATGTCCAGAAGGAGAACCGGAAACTTTTAAGCAAAATAGACGTGGCAGAGGCGGCAGTTTTCATAGAATGCCTAAACAGCGCACCGACCCTTTTTTTCTCTGCTCAGGGACGTTCCGGTTATATACTCCGCGCTTTTTGCATGCGGCTGATGCATCTTGGATATAATTGCCATTTCGTAGGCGAGACCATAACGCCTCCTATAAAAAAGGGCGACCTGCTGGTGGTATTGTCCGGATCCGGCGAGACTGTTCTGCCCTGTGAAGCAGTCAAGATAGCTAAAAAGGTAGGCGCGCTTACGTATGCGATCCTGGGCGATGAAGCGTCTCCTCTGGCCGGTTTATCTGACCGCCGGCTGGTACTGCCGGGAGGAACAAAACGTCAGAGGGATAAAGAGATGCTGTCGGGTCAACCGCCGGGGTCACTTTTTGAGCAGTCGGCCTTCCTGTTCCTGGAGGCTATTATCCTGGCCATCTACAGAGAGGAGGGTAGTAATTACCGGATCCTTCTGGCACGCCATGCCAATCTGGAGTGAACATGAAGCCTGTTTTGCAGTTAGCCCTGGATTTTGTAGATATTAAACGGGCGATTAAGGCAGCGAAGGCTGCCTTGGCAGGAGGGGTGGACTGGCTGGAGGCCGGTACTCCCCTTATCAAGAGCGAAGGGTTGGAGGCCGTCCGGGAACTCCGGCGGCTCTTCCCCCATGTGACTATTGTTGCCGACATGAAGGTCATGGACGCGGGGAGGATAGAGGTTGAGGCTGCGGCCAAGGCCGGGGCCAATATCATCGATGTCCTCGGCGCCGCCAGCCCGGCTACTATCCGTGAGTGTATCCAGGCCGGTAAGAATTACGGCGCCAGGATTGTGGTAGATCTCATCGCTGTCCCCGATCCGGTCAGTCGCGCCCGTCAGGCCGAGGAGTGGGGGGCTGACTTTGTTACTGTGCACTGTTCTATTGATGAGCAAATGGAGGGGAAAGACCCCTTTGCGGTGCTCCGCCAGGTCAGCGCGGCCCTTACCATACCCGTAGGCGTAGCCGGCGGCATAAATTCAGAAACGGCCTCTCTGGCTGTAGAGGCCGGGGCGTCTATAGTGATTGTGGGTGGGGCTATTACCAAGGCTGCTAATCCTAAAAAGGCGGCCTCGGCTATCAAGAAGGCCATTACCGAAAGGGTGGCTGTCCCCACGCGTCTCTTCAAACGGGTTACCGGGGCTGAAATCAATACGGTATTAAGCCAGGTCTCCACAGCCAACCTCTCTGACGCCCTGCATCGTGGCGGTGTGGTGCACGGATTGCGTCCCCTTTTCCCAGGCATCAAGATGTTTGGCCGTGTGCTTACGGTCCGCACCTACCCCGGTGACTGGGCCAAGCCGGTAGAGGCCATAGATATTGCCTCTAAAGGTGAGGTTATAGTCATCGATGCCGGGGGCGTGGGGCCGGCGGTGTGGGGTGAACTGGCCACGCAGTCGGCAATACAGAAAGGTCTGGCCGGGGTGGTTATAGATGGCGCCATTCGGGATACCCGCGATATAAAGGAACTAAAATTTCCAGCCTTTAGCAAATTGATAATGCCCAACGCCGGCGAGCCGAAAGGATTCGGCGAGATCGGCATACCGATTAATATCGGCGCCGTAAGAATAGAAAGCGGGGACTGGATACTGGGCGATGACGACGGCCTTGTGGTTTTGCCAAAGGCCATAGCCGCTGAATACGCCAACCGGGCCATGGATGTCCTGGAGAAGGAGAACCGCTTGCGGGCCGAGATCAAAGAAGGCGGCACCCTGGCCAAGATAGCCGAACTCCTGCGCTGGGAGAAACAGGGCTGAGACGGCATACCAGCACCTCCCATAATTCAATCCAAAGAGGGGTTTCTCTCCCCCAGGCACCACTACCGCTTCCCAGGGTTATCCCTTGCATAGCTTTTTGGCAATGCCACAAGGCCCTCCCGAACGTACGTAGGCGGGACATTGTTTCTATAACGTTGCAAAATGCTTGATAGGAGGAAATAAATTCTATAACATCCTACCCTGCCTCGCCAAGCCTGCTTAGATGCTCCAGGCGACCTCCGTCATATTATCTTGACAGAGAAATAATTTCGCATTAAATAACACAAATAATATAATAGTAGCACTATAGCGGATGCCATTGGTCAATAGTCATTTGTCACTGCTAAAAGTAATCAATCTTCCCCGCTTAACCAATGACCGATGACTAATGACCAGTGACGTTGCCTATAAATATGCCGTGAGATGCAAATGCATAAAGCTGATCTGACGTATCAGTTTAGCTGTTTGAAAAAGTATTTTAAAATCCCTCCCAACCTCCCTTTTCCAAAGGGAGGAGAAACATTTCCCCCTTTGAAAAAGGGGATCCCCCTACATTCCCCCTTTGAAAAAGGGGGATTAAGGGGGATTTTCGAGGCGCCGTTTTCTGGACGACTAGCTCTTTTCAAACAGCTAAAGTGTTACGATCTGACGAAGGTAGAATTCTAGGGAGGAACCAATTATGCACATGGCTGATGCCTTATTATCTCCATCCGTGGGCGCCACCTTTTGGGCCGCCAGCGGAGGGGCCATTATTTATGCAAGTAAAAAAGTGCGGCTGGAAATTGATGAGAAGAAAATTCCGTTCATGGGCGTTCTGGGGGCGTTTATCTTTGCCGCCCAGATGATAAACTTCACGATCCCCGGCACCGGTTCCAGCGGGCATCTGGGCGGGGGCATGATCCTGGCCATTCTTCTAGGCCCGTATGCAGCGTTTCTTACCATAGCCTCGGTATTGATTATCCAGGCCCTGTTTTTTGCCGACGGCGGCCTCCTGGCCCTGGGGTGCAATATCTTTAATATGGGCATCTTCCCTTGTTTTGTGGCCTACCCCTTGATTTATAAAAATATCGTTCGAGACAACCCCACCGCCGGAAAAATCACAGTAGCCTCGGTCATCTCATCGGTCCTGGCCCTTCAGATGGGGGCCTTTTCTGTGGTCTACCAAACTTTGCTCTCCGGCAGGTCCGAATTGCCCTTCACGTCGTTTGTACTGGCCATGCAGCCCATTCATTTAGCCATCGGCGTAGTGGAGGGATTCATAACGGCCGGTATAGTAAATTTTGTAAGACAGATGCGGCCGGAAATATTGGAGGGAGCCGCGAAATCAAGGCCATTAAGCGGGCTTCCCATACGAAATATCCTGGCTTCCCTGGCAATCCTGGCCTTATTAACCGGAGGCATACTTTCCTGGTTTGCCTCCAGTTTCCCGGACGGCCTGGAATGGTCCATAGAGAAGGTCTATGGCAAGCCGGAACTGCCCGAATCTGTCCATAACCTTGGCCGCATCCTAGGCGGGTTCCAGGAAAAGTCCGCCTTTCTCCCTGATTATGGCTTTAAGGAACCATCTTCGCCGGAAGATGCGATACCCGAAGCTGATAACCCGGAACCCTGGCCCGCGGTCAGCGCCGGTACTTCTGTATCCGGTGTGGTGGGAGCCGCACTCACGGCCGGCCTGGCCCTGCTCATCGGGCTGGCCCTCAAAAAGAAGAGATAGATAGGAGCCTTAAGGGATTTGGCCCCAAGGCCTGGTTCCTGAATCAACGTGGCCTCTTTTGATAGCGCATACTTTGATATTAAATACCTCGACACCCTGTCTTACCAGGATACCGCTATCCATCGGCTTGACCCCCGCGTTAAGCTGCTAACCACGGCAATTTTTATACTGATTGTAGTCTCTTTTTCTAAACATGAACTAACGGGCCTGGCCCCTCTTCTTGTTTTTCCCGTTATCCTCGTATCCCGGGCTGCTTTGCCCGTAGGGCTGTTGCTTAAAAAAATAGTCGCTGTCTCTCCGTTTGCCGTCCTGGTAGGGGCCTTTAACCCCCTGTTCGATCAACAGGTTATAGCTCACCTGGGCGGTGTGCCTATCAGTGGGGGTTGGATTTCCTTCGCCTCTATCCTGATCCGGTTCATGTTAACGGTCTCCGCCGCATTAATTCTTATAGCCACGACCTCTTTTCCGGGTATCTGCCTGGCCCTGGAAAGGCTAAAAGTACCAAGGGCGCTGATCATACAGCTTTATTTTCTCTACTATTTTATATTCGTCCTCATGGACGAGGCCCTGCGTATGGTACGGGCCAGGAATATGCGGGCCTTTGACGGCCGGGGAACCGGATTAAGGGTCTACGTCCATCTCCTGGGGGCCTTGTTTCTAAGGGCCGTGGACAGGGCGGAGCGCGTCCATCAGGCCATGTTCAGCCGTGCCTTTAATGGTCATTTTTATGCGGCAAGGCGTACCGGCATCACCTATCAAGATGGCATCTTTCTCCTGGCCTGGGGGGCCTTTTTTGTCCTGTGCCGGTGGTACAATATAAGCGAGATCATCGGCCAGGCGGCATTAAGGGTTATGCATATGACTTAGTCTTCATGCCTTCAGCCTTTAGCCTTCAGCCTTTAGCCTTCTGCTCTTGGCTGATTTTACCGATAGCTGAGAGCTGATAGCTAATATCACAATTATGAGTCACCATTTCATTGAGTTTACAGATGTCGGGTACGTCTATCCCGATGGTACACGGGCACTCTCCGGTATCTCATTTACCGTCCTGCATGGTGAATCCGTGGGTCTGGTGGGGGCCAATGGCGCAGGCAAATCGACCCTGCTCCTCCAGATAAACGGGTATCTTTTTCCGACCGAGGGGACGGTGAATGTCGGTAATGTCATTGTCTCCAGAGATACGGTAAACGATGTCCGGCGCAGAGTGGGCGTGGTCTTTCAAAATCCGGATGATCAGCTCTTTATGCCCAGGGTTTATGACGATGTGGCCTTTGGCCCCTTTAACCTGGGGTGGGATAACAAGAAGGTGGAGGAAAAGACGCTGGAGGCATTGCAAATTGTAGGCTGCCTGGATTTGAAACACCGGCCGCCGCACAGGCTGTCTATAGGTCAAAAGCGGGCGGTCTCTATTGCTACCGTACTATCCATGGAACCGGATATCCTGGTCATGGATGAGCCCTCTTCCAATCTTGATCCCAGGGCCAGGCGGCAGCTCATAAACCTGCTTCGTACCTTTAAGCACACCAGAGTTATCGCCTCTCACGATCTCGACCTCATACTGGATACCTGTGAGCGTACCATCGTCTTGCACGCTGGCCGCATAGCGGCAGACGGGCCCACGCCGGATATCCTTAAGGATGACGCACTCCTGGCGGCAAATAACCTGGAGAGACCTCTTTCGCTACAAGGCAGGGCAGAAGCCTGAAGCCTCAACCAAAAATGCTTTGTGCGAATCTCAAATGACAAATCCCATCCGCCCTTATTTGGGCTTTGGGATTTAGGCTTTTTAATTGCCGTGGTAATAACATCCAGATGCTATCGCACTCCTTTTGGCCTTGAACGTTACCGCCGGGTTTCGCCTTATTCTACCGTGACACTCTTGGCCAGATTGCGCGGCTGGTCAACATCACAGCCCCTTAGGACGGCTATCTCATAGGCCAAGAGCTGTAAAGGTATGGTATAAAGGATGGACGCCATCTCTTCAGAAACCTTTGGGAGAAACAGCGTGTGCGTGGCAATATCAGCGACTTTTTCATCTCCTTCATCGGCCAGGGTAATGACTATCCCCCGCCTGGCTACGACCTCCAGCACATTGCTTAAGACCTTGTCATAGACCGGCGAAGAGGGGGCCAGGGCCACCACCGGCATGGCCTCATCTATCAAGGCGATAGGCCCGTGCTTCATCTCGCCGGCTGCATAGCCCTCAGCGTGGATGTAGGATATTTCTTTGAGCTTTAAAGCGCCTTCCAGGGCAATGGGAAACATATAATTACGGCCCAGATAAAGGAAATCCCTCTTCTTATAAAATTCCAGGGCCAGTTCCTTCACCGCGGCATGTATGTTTTGGATATTATTTTCGAGAAGCGGGGGGAGGTCAATGATGTCCTTGATCATAAGCCGGGCCTTCTCCTTTGAGATAACCCCCCGTGCCCGGCCCAGATAGATGGTCAGAAGGTAGAGGGCGGTCAACTGGCTGGTAAACGCCTTGGTCGAGGCCACGCCTATCTCCGGGCCGGCGTGGGTATATATCGTCCCGTGCGATTCCCGGCTGACCGTGCTCCCCACCACATTGCAGATGGATATAATTTTGGAGCCCTTTTCTTTGGCTATACGGAGTCCGGCCAAGGTGTCTGCGGTCTCGCCGGATTGGGAGATGGGGACGGTCAGTGTGCCTCCATCTATAAGCAAGGAGCGATACCTGAACTCCGAGGCCAGATCTACCTCGGTAGGCAGGCCAACCCATTTTTCTAGATAATATTTGGCCAGCAGGGCCGCATGCCAGGAGGTCCCGCAGGCCACCAGCATTATGCGTCTGATAGCCTTCAGTTCTTTTTTTGACAGGTCTATCTCCGGGAGATAGGCCTCGCCCTCTTCTACCGATACCCTCCCCCTTACGGTATTTAAGATAGCCTGCGGCTGCTCATAGATCTCCTTGAGCATGAAGTGTTTAAAACCAGCCTTCTCGGCCATGGCCGCATCCCAGGTTATCCTCTCCGCCTTCTTTTTTACCTCTTTCCCGGTAGCCGCCTTTTTTATATGTATCCCATCCCGGCGCACGATAACCATCTCACCATCGTCCAGGAACATAACATTCTTGGTGTAACGCAGAAAGGCAGGTATGTCCGAGGCCAGAAAATACTCCCCTTCGCCCAATCCCAATACCAGGGGGCTCTGGTAACGTGCCGCCACCAGGATCCCGTCCTGGGTACACATCGCAGCCAGGGCATAAGAACCCTCGACCTCCCGCACCGCCCGGGCCACCGCCTCGCTCAAATCGCCTGCAAAGTACTTCTCGATAAGATGGGCCAGGACTTCGGTATCTGTGTCTGACCGGAATTCATGGCCTTCCGCCTTTAACTTCTCCCGCAGGCTGAAATAGTTTTCAATAATGCCGTTATGAACTACCACCAGCTCGTTCTTGCAATCCGTATGTGGATGGGCGTTCCTTTCATTGGGGACACCGTGGGTAGCCCAACGCGTATGGCCCAGGCCGGTAAAACTGGCCTCATCCCTCCTTCCATTTAACTTAAGGTCCAGGTTCTCCAATTTCCCCTCGGCCCGGCAGACCTTTATCTTGCCATCCTTAAGATAAGCTATCCCCGCTGAATCATAGCCGCGGTACTCCAGCATCTTGAGGCCATCCAGGAGAACCGGTATCACCCGCCTATGCCCCACATAACCTATTATTCCGCACATGGAATTATCTTCTCCATCTCCCGCCTAACCACAGAGAACACAGGGAAACTATAAGGTACTAATAAGTTCAAAGTTTAAAGTTCAAAGTTCAAATCAATGACAAATGCCAAAGCCCAAAACGTCACTGGTCACTGGTCAATAGTCATTGATTAAGTTGGGAGAAAGATAGGCCCCTTTTACCAGTGACAAATGACTATTGACTAATGACTTCTACTTTTGTCATTTAGAATTTCCGCAAAGTACTCTGTGGTTGTCGCCCAGGCCTAACGTGATCCCCGGCCAAAAAGCACAATTTTAACAGTCTTTAGCACAATTAACAAGTCCATTACCACAGACATGTGCTTGATATAGTAAAGATCGTACTTCAACTTTTGTAACGCATCCTCCTCAGATGCCCCATAAGGATAGAGCACCTGTGCCCAACCGGTTATCCCCGGCCTTACTATGTGTCTTTGATCATAGTAGGGCACGATTTTTCTTAATTCATTTACAAAATGGGGCCTCTCCGGACGAGGCCCCACAAAGCTCATATCTCCTTTAAGGACATTCCACATCTGGGGTATTTCATCGATTCTCAGGTTACGTATAATTCTACCTACCCGTGTGATGCGCGGATCATCCTCTTGCGCCCAGACCGGACCACTGTTTAGCTCCGCGTCTGCTCTCATCGACCTGAATTTATAGACCTTGAATATCTGGCCATTCTCGCCTATCCGCTCCTGCTTAAAAAACACCGGACCTCTGGAATCAAGCTTAATGGCTATGGCGGTAATCAATATAACCGGCGCGGTTATTAACAGGCCGGTCAATGCTAGGGCAAACCCCACGAGCCTTTTTGTCACCCGATGCAGGGGCGTCTTCTTAAATCCCTCGGAAAATATGAGCCAGCTCGGGTTAATTTTTTCTACCAGTATCTTACCCGTCAACATCTCATAGAAGGTCTCACCTTCTATGACCGGTGTACCGTTCATCCGGCAATCCAGGAGCTCGGCAACCGGGAGGGCACCTCTTCTCTCATCCATAGAGACCACAATCTTGTCAACTTTTTCCTGTTCGACAAGCCTCTTTAAGCCCCGGATATCCTCAAAAATGGGGATTTCTGGTTGCGACTCTTTCTCCTCCCTGGCCATCGGGACCAAACCCACTATCTTATAACCTGAATCTAGTTTCTCTTCCAACTCCGTTAAGATGTCTGCGGCCAACCTGCCATTTCCCACCAGTAACAGCCTTTGCGCAAACATATTCTTGCGCAATATTAAATTGTAGATAAATCGCCAGGAAGTGACCAAAAGAACCAGGAAGGCCAGGGTAATAAAAAAAACACCCCGTCCCATAATGAGCTGCGGGAATATATAATAGATTACGGCGAGGCCGATAGAAGCCACCCCAAGGGCATGGAGGAGACGGATTCCCAGCTCCAGGAAGGTATCGGTAACTTTTAGATCATAAAGATCAAAATAATAGAGGCTAACCTGACAAACCAGAGTAATAAGAAAAATCCTGCCCCATATCAGATTATCCCTCAGCCATCCGTCATCCAGTCCTCCAAAGCGAACCATAGCGGCCAAAACAACGGACAGAAAAATAAGACCGCCCTCACCAACTACAAAGAGGACGTTCCTTATAGGATAGTACTGGTTAAATATCTTAATCATGGCCTAATCCGCATCCGCCATAGACAGAGAAACAAGGAGTAATTGTACAATTTCAAAGTTTAAAATCCCAAGTTCAAATCAAATCCAAATGACTAAATGTCAAAAAATCGCCATCTAAATTCCAACCGGAAATTCCCCTCCCCTGGCGGGAGGGGATCAAGGGGAGGGGGAACATCATGTTGAAATTGCACAATCTTTTCACCCCCACCCTGGCCCTCCCCCGTGAAAGGGGGAGGGGATATAGGGGTTCCAGATGATAACTATTTAATTTTTGGCACCTTGGAATTCATTTTAACTTTTAACTTTGAACTTGGGACTTGGAACTTTGTCATTTTCAGAGCTACTTCTCGTGTATGCCATATTCGTGCATTTTATTCAAAAGAGATTTATAACTTATCTTGAGGTGCGAAGCGCAGGCCCGTCTATTCCACCTTGTCTTCTCCAGGCAGGCCTTTATAGCCTCCGTTTCAATCGTTCTTATACATTCCTGGCCTATCTTTTTCAGGGAAAGCCCCCCCTGACTTAAAAGGTCATATACCAGATATCTGTCAACTATTGCGGGAGATCCCCTTCCCGGGCCATTATTCTTATCTCTTGAACCCATCAGGCGGTTCCTGATCTCCGCATAAGCCACAGACTCATTTCCTAAGACCACAATATTCTTAATAATATTTTCCAATTCTCTCACGTTGCCCGGCCAACTGTATTCCGAGAAGAGGTCCATAATCTTTTTTGAAATATGCATATATGGTTTGTTATAGGCTGCACAGTATTTTTCTGAAAAATACTCTTTCAGTAAGGGTATATCCCCTTTTCTGTCCCGGAAGGGAGGTATAGTTATATGGGCTACGTTAAGCCTGTAATATAAATCTGATCTAAACCTGCCCTGTTCAATGAGCCTCGGCAAATCGGCATTTGTGGCAGCGATCACACGGACATCGGTACAGACATCTTCCTTGCCGCCCAGCCGGGAAAATTCACCATTCTGTAAGACCTGCAAGAGTTTGGATTGCAAGTGCAGCGGGATATCCCCCACTTCATCTAAAAATAACGTCCCCCCATCGGCCAGATCAAACTTCCCGGGTTTTGTACAGTAAGCGCCAGTAAAGGCCCCTTTTTCATAACCAAAAAGCTCGCTTTCCAGAAGCGTCCCCGGGATAGCCGCACCATTTACCTTGATAAACTGTTTTTTATTGCGTGGAGATTGTTCATGTACCAGACGGGCTACAATCTCCTTGCCGGTACCGCTTTCACCCTGGACAAGTATAGTAATATCGGTCTGGCTGATCCGCTCTATTTTCTCCCTGATCTCGGCTACTTTTCTGTCCTCACCGAAGAAATAATGGTTGCTCCTGTTAATTTCTTGCTCAAACAGGCAAACTCTTTGCAAGGCCATAGCCAATTGCTGCGGGGTAAACGGCCTCTTAAGAAGGGCCACGCCTGATTTTCCAGAAAGATTAAGCCTATCCAGTGCCTGTTCTCTTTCATAAATAAGGACCAAAGGGTAAGGGCAGGCCTCCCGCTCTCCTAATATATCAAAAAGGGATGGGTTATACTCACCATTCAGGCTCAGGATAATTACGTGGGGAGACTCGTCCCAAAGACCCTCGCCCTTTCCCCGGCCCGGCCAATATCTTAAATGCAGCCGGTATCTATAATGATGGATAATAGCCCGGATGTATCTGGCAAGGTCTTCGTCAGAGATGCAAAGGCAGGCAATTCTGTCCATCGCTTTTTAAAAAGTACCCCCCGAAATGACATCTACTTATGTTGCAACTGACATGCCAAGAAAAATTCTGCGGGAGAAACAGGTTCTTTGGGCCGATTACAGGCAGATTGCCGGGGGTGCCAAAAGAAATGGGAAAATATTTTTCCCTGTGCGAGGAAAAACTTTTCCTTGACAGAAGAGAAATATATTGCCACTTAGAGTGCAGGAGGCAGGAGTCACCAGTCATTAGTCGATAGTCAGAAGACAGGAGGCAGGCCATTAATCGCTATACGCTAAACGCTAATTTGTAGCACGTAGGGTGGGCTTTGCCTACCAAGGGGAATGCCAAATTATCGCCGGACTTAAGGCTTTAGCCTTTTATAAAACCCTGAAGGGTTAACTCCAGCGGTGGTTACGTATTAATGATGGTGGGCAAAGCCCACCCTACAAGGCTAGGTATCGTCAGGCGGGTAGTAAACGGGTGATGGCATCCTTCAAATCGGATATCTCAAAGGGTTTGCTCAAAACAAAATCGGCCTTCTTCTCCTGGGCTAGTTCCTCTGCATACCGGCCAAAGCCGGTTATGGCAATTACAGGAATATTTGGATAATCCTTTTTAATAACACTGATTATTCCTATGCCACTGATGTATGGCATACTAAGATCAGTAATGACGATATCATAAAGGCCGGTCCGCAGGTACTTCAGGCCCTCTAAACCGTCGGCCGCCCCGGTGGTTTCATATCCTAAAAAAGTAAGATAGTCCAGTAACATGGATAATACTTCCTGGTCGTCTTCTACTACCAGTACTTTCTTGTTTGGTGCCATTTTTTGTCCTTCCCGGGTAATGGATATTGACCCGTCTCTTATATAGGATAACTCTTCGGTAAAAGGCAAATATTTTTTTAAACTTTTTACTTACAGGCAACGTCACTAATCATTGGTCATAGGATAGTTACACGTTACAGAAGTTACAAAGTTGTAACTTGTAACCTTTGCGACTTGCAACTTCTTTAGTGACAAATGACTATTGACTAATGACATTCACTACAAGTGAGCCAGGAAAAACTATACAGGGAAGCAGCTTTTGGCCAGCTTAGTCATATTGCGGCGTATCACCTCTACCTGCTTTTTGGGGATACCGGCACCGAGGGCCACCTGTTTAGCCATAGCTTCTGACATGAAGTCACCTGGCCCATGGCCATCAGAATTTACACAGAGTGGGGCGTTATACTGGAGGGCCAGGCGGGCCACATGACCATTGGTCAGACAGTGTCCCCGGCGGCAAGTAATCTCAAGAAAGATCCCTTTCTTAGCGGCCAATATTACCTCTTCTTCGCTAATCAGCCCGGGATGGGCCAGGATATCAATGGGAGATTCCAGGGCCGCTCGGTTGGTCCCGGGAGCTACCGGCTCAACAAGGGTCTCACCATGGACTACAACCAATCTCGCCCCTAACTTCCTAGCCTCTTTTGCCAGAGGTTGGATCAAGGACGGTGCAACATGAGTCAATTCTATCCCGGGGATGAGTCTGGTCTTGCTATACCGGTTGATATCTTCGGCCACCTTCGTAATACGGGAGATAATATGGTCAATATTTGAGCTGTCGGCATGATCGCTGATAGCCACAAATTCATAACCAAGGCATTCCACCCTCCGCACTAATTCAGAGGGAAGGAGTTCCCCATCACTAAAAAGGCTGTGGGTGTGAAAATCTATCATAAACACTCACATCTTGTACTTACCAAAGTCCTCAGGCGAAAGGCGTTCCAGTATATCAGCCCACTTCTTTCCCTCTTCAGTATCAACCTCCGCCTTGTGACTCATCTCCATGCGTTTCGACTTATCTATTACCGTTTCATGGACATAAATTGGCGAATCAGTCCGCAAGGCCAGGGCAATAGCATCACTGGGACGGGCATCAATCTGGAACTCCCTGTCCCTTGTTATTATCGTGATAATAGCGTAAAAGGTATTTTCGCGCAGATCTATGATCTCAATTTTAACCACCCCTGCGCCAACTTCCTTCAAAATGTTTTTAAGGAGGTCGTGGGTCATTGGCCTGGAAAACTGGATCTTCTCCAGTTCGGTGGCTATAGCCGTGGCTTCCAGAAGACCAATCCATATTGGCATAGCCTGCTCGCCGTCCACCTCTCGCAGGATCATAATCGGTGTATTAGTAACAGGATCGATGGCAATACCGGAAACCTTCATTTCTTTGAACATAACCCTCTCCCCCCTTGGACTTTATTCTCCTGCCCGGCTGCCCTTTAACGAGTGTAAACAGGCCTTCTCAACAGCAACTGTAATCACCTTGCCAGACAAGTCCCCGTCTCCGCTGAAATTAACCACTTCATTGGTACGCGCGCGCCCCATCCATTCCCACGGCGAGTTCTTACTATATCCCTCGACTAAGACCTCTACCTGCCTACCCACCATGGATTTATTACGATTATATGTTATTTCTTTCTGCAAGGCCAGCACCCTGGAAAGTCTCTCTTGTTTTACCGGCTCCGGCAACTTATCGTTAAAAGTTACAGCCCTGGCCGGCGGCCGATCTGAATATTTAAAGGCAAAGGCACCGGCAAACCGGACCCGACGCATTATGTCCAGCGTATCTTCAAAATCAGCCTCAGTTTCGCCCGGAAAGCCCACGATAATATCGGTAGTTATGCTGATATCCGGGCGGACCCTCTTTAGTTTGGCCACCTTCTCCAGGTAATCATCCCGCGTATATTTACGGTTCATCCTTCTTAATATCCTATCCGAACCAGATTGTATTGGCAAGTGAATATGCTCGCAAAGGGGCTTAACGCTGCCAAAACACCCTATCAGGCCATCAGATATGTCCTTGGGATGTGAGGTGGTAAATCGCAGCCTCTCTAAGTTGTCGATCTCGCCTATTTTTCTGATCAAGTCAGCAAAGCTGCATTCACCTGCATCACGAAGCCCATAAGAATTTACGTTTTGACCAAGAAGGGTTATCTCCTTTACCCCTTGTTCGACCAGACCTTTTATTTCCTTTAATATCTCCTCACTTGGGCGACTAAACTCGCGTCCGCGCACATAAGGCACGATACAATAAGAACAAAAGTTATTGCACCCGGTCATGATGCTGACATAGGCCGTTACTGTCCTTTCCCCGTTCAGGCTGCGCACATAACCGGGAAGTTCATAGGATGCAGCAAGTTCTGTGCAGGTAATCCTTCTTGCGTTCTTCTCTGCCTTCCCTATAAGTTCTGGAAGACGGTGAATGCCCTGCGGCCCGATAACCAGATTGATGCCCGGATTCTTTTTAAAGAGTCTGCCGCCCTCCTGCTGGGCCAGGCAGCCGGCCACAATAACCATCAGGTCAGGGTTTTTCTTCTTAAATCTCCGCAGGCGGCCCAGGAAGCTATAGGCCTTTTCTTCGGCCTTTTGCCTTATGCAGCAGGTATTTACCAGAACAAGATCGGCGCCGGCCGGGTCTTCGACCCTCTCATAGGCCATACTGGACAGGATGCCGGCCATCAGTTCCGAATCGTGTTCATTCATCTGGCAACCAAAAGTGGCAATATAGGCTTTCTTGCTCATAGTTGCTGATATCGTGCTCTTTATAATCTCTGCGGGTATTATAATAACAATCTTCCCCAATTCAATATAAAAATGGCAATAGGACTTTGCCCATTTTTATGGAACCCGTTGTTCCTGAGCGAAACAAACTTGCTGAAGTCTGCTTTCGGCGGACCGGAGACGGATCACTGCAAAAGTCGTAAAGCGTAACACTTTAACTGTTTGAAAAGAACTAGTTGTCCAGAAAACGGCGCCTCAAAAATCCCCCTTAATCCCCCTTTTTCAAAGGGGGAAGTGTTTCTCCTCCCTTTGGAAAAGGGAGGTTGGGAGGGATTTTAAAATGCTTTTTCAAACAGCTAAACTGATACCGTAAAGCTAAGAAACGTGGAGTTTCGTTACTGGGATGACAAGTACGAATAGAAATTAAGCTGTTAAATAAAATCTGTGGCATTGGAGGGCATACGAAGAGCAATTATTCCCTCATTAAAAGTATCCGTAGTGCATCACGCCATCTCTTCAGCGAATTTCTCTCTATACCCCGCAACAGAACCGCAATATTCTCAATCATCTGTTCAGCCTCAGTTTTCCACTCACATGAGAAGTGGAATCTGTTTTTTGGGAAAGACCGGGCATCGGCGAGGAGGGGTAAAAATTTATCTTTGTCATAATATACTAGAAAAAGGTTGAAAGAAACAGGCCAGCATTTTGGTACTGGCGATTCCGGGCTATCGCAAGCCAGTCATCGTGTTGCCATGAAAATCGGTCAAGATAAGAGACTAAGAAAAAAGCTTAAAAGATAGAAGACCAGTTGAAATTGTGAAGAATGAAGACCCGCGTTGGATTTTATGGGTCTAATAGCTTCTCATTTGGATGCAAGTTTTAACAGGGAAAGGAAACACGACCTAAATTCTTGATCTGTAATCGACCTGAAATATCTTATCAATTCTTGTTCTTGAAACGTGAGTATCCCTTTAATCTTTTGCTCATCTTCGCCATCGAAGAAAAAATTAGTAGAGACATCTAATGATTGAGCGATCTTCTGTAATATCTCCACATTAACCCTATTTATTCCCTTCTCGTATTTTTGTATCTGCTGATAAGTCACTCCTACCATCTCACCCAGTCTTTCCTGCGATATCCCCAATTTCTCTCTTCTGAGCTTGATCCTCATTCCTATATATTTGCTGTCTCTTATAGTGAACGTCATAATTTTTGGAAATTACAACCCTGAGTTACTTGAGTCTACTAACCCCAGGTTGTTTTTTCTTGACATATACAACTCACGGTTGTATCAGGTATCTTGAAAATGGTCTTATAACCAAAGGGAGATAATAAGGGATTTAGGCCGTTCGATCTATCACAAAGCCAGCAGTAGTAAATAATTTATTTTTGGTAACACTTTAGCTCTTTGAAAATCAGGCTGCCAATTTGACGTCCTCGGTCGACGGTGTTTTCGATTCGATAGCTTTCCCTGCAAAGGACAAGACGGTCTCTACAGGGTTTTTGCCCTGCAGTTCG
>JBFMAZ010000095.1:0-10238 GCA_040755415.1 Thermodesulfobacteriota bacterium
AGGGAGGAGAAACATTTCCCCCTTTGAAAAAGGGGATCCCCCTACATTCCCCCTTTGAAAAAGGGGGATTAAGGGGGATTTTCGAGGCGCCGTTTTCTGGACGACTAGCTCTTTTCAAACAGCTAAACTGATACGAATTTTGCCCTTCTTTGCGGTGAACAGTTACGAAAAGTAATATAATGTCCCCAAAACAATGGCTATAACCCCGGCTACGGCCCCTATTCCCCACTTCAACCATCCCGGGAAGAATCTGAAGAATCTCTTTTCGCCGGGGAGAGTCAGGTCTTTTGATGCCTCTCTGATTATTTTAGCGTTAATTTCCTTCTTTCCTTTCACATAGCCGGTTAACAGGGCCTGGTCGGCCAGTATATTAATGGCCCGCGGGTATCCCTTTGTATATTTGTAGATTGCCCGTACAGCACCAGGCTTAAAAAGATGGTTAAACTTGGCTCCAGCAACAAGCAAGCGTTTTTTCAGGTATTCCCCGACATCCTCCCTGCTCAGTGGCAGAAGGTGGTAAGAAGCACTTATACGCTGTCTCAAGGGCAAAAGGGATGGATCCGTAAGTTTCTGGTTCAATTCCGGTTGACCAACCAAAAAGATGTTTAATAGTTTTTCCTCGGCCGTTTCTAAGTTAGAAAGAAGTCTTATTTCCTCTAAGAGTTCAACAGATAGCTTATGGGCCTCGTCAACAATAAGGAGTACATATTTCCCCTGACGGGCCGACTCTTGCAGAAACACAGAAAATCTCAGCAAGAATTGGGCCTTAGAAAAGGTCTCCATCGAAAGCCCGAAGGCATTGCCTATATAATACAAAAAGTCATCGACGCCCATAGCGGGATTGGACACTGCGGCATAATGTATATTATCCTTTAGACCCGCCAGCAATGCCTGCAACAATGTGGTCTTGCCGGTACCCACTTCACCCGTAATAACCACAAAGCCCTTTTTCCCCTCAATTCCGTACCTCAGATGGGCCAGGGCCTCTTTATGTCCCTCGCTCCAGAAAAGAAACCGGGGATCAGGCGTTATCTTAAAAGGCTTCTCATTTAAATAATAGAAACGTTCATACATAAGACTATATCCACACTCCCGGATACTTTTTTATTACTGCGAACAGAAGGACAGAGGTAACCACTATCCCAAGGCTTATTGCAGAAATTGCAATAAGTCTGTGTTTTCTATTTACTTTTATATTATCGGCCGTGACGAGCAAAGGGATACTGGTCAGGACCGGCAATTTCAGAAATGATTCTATGTCTTCAATACGGTAAAACGACTTATCTATGTATTCCCGGCCAAAGGCCAGCCCCACAGAAATGCCTAGGGCAGCCATTATAGTCATGGCTAACATCCTGGGGATATTGGGCTTGGATGGCATCTGGGGCACCCGGGCCGGGTCAAGGATCCGGAACTGCTCGCCCTTTTGCCTTCTTTCCAGGCTCTCGGCTCGCTCGGCTTCCAGCTTCTTGGCCAGGAGACTCTGATAGCTGGCGCTGAGATTTTCGTAGTCCCGTTGGAGGTCAAAAAGTTCCTGTTCACGACGTGGCATATTCTCGATCCGGCCCTGGTAGGTAAATATCTTTTTCTTTAATTGAGCAGCCTCCGCTTCCAGATTTTTTATCTCCACATCAATGCCTGCCATCTGTCCCTGGAAACTTTCCAGGATCGGATTCCCACCGGTTTTTCCTCCGCTCTCTTTTACGCTAGTATCGCTGCTCTTCGCAGCTAATTTTTTTTCTATTTTTTCAATCATCTTTTTGGTCTTTAAGACATCAGGATGATTGGCAGTATACTTGGTCTCCAGGGCAGCAAGAAGTTCTTTTAATTGTTGAAGAGAGGGATCACTCGCCCCTTCTGAAGATTCGTCCTCAAGAATTCCAAGCAGATCGTTCGTACCAGACGTACCAGACATCTGCATCTGCTGGTGGATAAGAACCTTCGATTCTTTGGCACGTCTGATACCTTCCTGTACCGCTTCCAGTTGCTGTTGTAGCCCCGTCAGGACGGACAAATTGGCCTGGCTCTGTGTCGGCAATTCACCTATATGAGCCATTTTATAACGTCCAATCTCGGACTCACGTTTTCTTAACTGTGCTTCTACTTGCTGTAGTTGCTCAGCCAGAAATTCGCTTGTCCCCCTGGCATGCTCTTCCCGCAATTTCAAGTGTTCCTCCATGAACATGGAGGCCAGTGTATTTGCCACCAAAGCCGCAGTCTGGGGTGACCCATCCTCAAAACCAAGGGTAAAGGCCGTAGCGCCCCGCCTTGCTGAAGAGAGTTCGATGCTTATATTATTTCGCATCATTTCTATTATTTTCTCCATGGGGAGATCTTTACGCTGGTCAGGATAGAGGTTAAGCTGATTTATGACCCCTTCCAGTCTGGTTCGGCTTAAAATCTCCTGGCCGATAGAGTGGATACGTTCGTCTATATCGGCAGTAACCGTGGAATGGACAAAACTCTCAGGGACTCTCTGCCTGACGATGCTTATCGTAGTAGATGACTTATAGATCTTTGGCGCAGTCAGGCAATATACAAGACCTGCAACAATAATAAGAAAAAACGTGGGAATTACATACCACTTTCTTCGCCTGAGCATGTCCAGGTAATAGGTAAAATCTATTTTATTCTCTTTGTCTGTCATGATTACCTCTTAGTTGTCAGCAATCAGCAAAACAGGTAGTCGCAACCTTTAGGTTGCGCTTCTTACGCAGGCTAAAGCCTGCGGCTACTATAATGCTGAACGCTGAACGCTGATTAGTTTCCATCCGGAAACTACCAAATCCCCCCACACCCCCCTTTGCTAAAGGGGGGAAAATATTGAAATCCCCCTTTGGAAAAGGGGGATACAGGGGGATTTCCGGATGGAAACTAATTATAACTTGCTGTGATCCTTAACATAATCTGATTATCGTCATAGTCGTTGATATCCATACTTGAATCGCGCTCCGTGTGCTCTCCGCTGAGCGAAAGAGACAGCCACTGCCTGTAGCTATAAGCAAGGCCGGCAGTGGCTGACCAAAGTTTATCCCGCCTATCGACCCGCTCAATAAACTTTTCTTCCACATAACTCAGCCCGCCGTTTGCCGTCAAATCGGGCAGCAATAAGTAATTAACCCTTCCGTTAGCGGACCAGAACTTGGCAAAGCCAAGGTTTTCTGCATCAGAGAGTTCCTGACGGTAGCCGCCCGCACCTCCAATAGAAACGTTGCCCCGTTCAATTTTTTGATCGATCCCAACCTGATAATTCAATCCATCGCTTGTCCCTCCGTTTGCAGGATTCTGTAAAAAATACCCGACGCCAGCGCTCAGCGTAGTATACGGTCCCATGCTCTTACTATATGAGATATTCCCACTATGTATTACATAATCCGTGCCGCCCGGGTCATAATTCATGTCAGTATAGGTGTAACTGGCCGAAATACTGCTATCCTGGCCATATAAGTGAGTAAACCGTAGGGTATCTGTAATCTGCTTAAAGTCCGGATTCGTATCATAATCACTCACCGAGTACCGGACGTCAAAGGCCAGGCCATTTTGCACGTCAAACCAGTAAGATATACCAGCATAAGGGGTCTGTATCCTGGTATCTTCCACCAATGGATCCTTGTTTTCAAGGTGACTATCATTGTAACCCACAAAAAAGCTATCCTTTGGGCCAAACTGGTGCGAGACCTTGATATCGCCGGTATTACGATAATAGGTGTTCCGGGTCCGGCGTGTAGCATAGATAATTGTATCCTCTGGCCACACAAGCAAGTATGGACCGTACGGCAGGTAATAATAACGTGTTACGTGAATAGCCTCCATCTGTTCCCTCGGTTCCTCTGTCCGGTAGAAACTATCCCGAAAATCGATGCGGGTATGGGGACCAGCCTGCAAAAAGGCGCTTAAATTGCCATTGTGGCGCACGGTATTATATTCGGTATATCGCTTGTAAAAGACAAATCCGGGGCTGTAACTCAGGGTGATGCCCCTGGTGGGACACTGGACATTGAACGAAACTGCTGGCGAGATGACAGTTGTCAAGTCCGACGTCTCATCAGTAGAGCTGAGGAAGATATTATCGTCATATTTTTCCTCAACAGTGAGGCTCGGGACAAGCTTATATTGGCAGTCGGCCTGGACTGAAGGGACCGCCCACGAAAAACAGGAGAGAAACAACAACATGACAACCATCACTCTAAGATATCCCATGTAATATCCCCTGTATGATCTGTTGATGAATTCGTAAAAAGTCGTCTTTCCCGTGAAAACGGGAATCCAGAGAAAAAAGACTGGATTCCGGGTCAAGCCCGGAATGACAATAATATTACAGGTATCAATAGCTAAAGCTGATAGCTTCTTATGGAATAATAATAGTATCATTTGGCTGCAGGTAAATGTTCTGTTCTAGTTTACGACCTGAAATCACCTTTCCGTAGTCAAAAAGAATCCTTTTTTCTTCACCCCCGGCGCGGCGAATAATGACTATATCATCAGAATCCGCCCATTCCGCAAGACCACCGGCCACGGAAAGGGCCTGCAACACCGTCATATCCTTAGTCAGCAAATATTCGCCCTGTTTTGCCACCTTGCCTATAATGTATATCCTGCGACTCAAACTTTCCTTAACTATAACCGAAATTTCCGGGACTTCTACAAAATCCTTAATCTTTTGCTCTAACTCTTTCTTTAATTGAAGGGGTGTTAGCCCGGCAGCCTCTATATCGTTAATCAAGGGAAGGGTTATCATGCCGTCGGCCCTCACCGGTACAACGCGCGAAAAGTCAGGTTCCTTCCAGACCTGGATTTCCAGGACGTCACTTGGTCCTATAATATAGGTGTCATCAACTACTGATTTTTCACCTGAAAATCCCCCTGTATCCCCCTTTTCCAAAGGGGGAATGTAGGGGCTTCCCTTTTTCAAAGGGGGGGTTGACAGGCCATCGTCTTTTCCCGAAGGGGTACTTAACGTATCCCCCTCTTTTCCCGCCTCAACCGGGGCATTCCCGGAACCGCCTTCTTGTGCCTGGCTGATGTAACTCGGGAAAGGTGCTAATATTAAAACCAAAATAAAGATTCCGATTGAAGCCTTAATCCTGAAGTTCTTCATCTTCCACCCTCTAGTTATTGTTTTTTATCCGGCAAATTAATCATTACTATTGCTACGGCAAGTAAATATATAAAAATGTCATGCCGGACTTGATCCGGCATCCAGTTCATTTCTGGATTCCGGCTTTCGCCGGAATGACGATATTTGAGTATTTAATTGCCGGAGTAATATATCATGTTCTTATCTCAGCGTACAGCAATTAGCGGCTAGCGGGCAGCATTCAGGGTATTGCAATTATAGCACATTTTAGAATTGATCTTGTTCACTATACGCTAATCCCTGATCGCTAAATGCTATCTTCCTAGTAGCAATTAATATGCCACTGGTCAGCGTATAGCGCGCAGCGATTAGCGGGTAGCGTATCTGAGGGAAAGCGTATAATTTTTGCCGGAAAATAGAAAATAGAAAAAGGAAGTTCACAGAATGGAAAAATTTTTCACATTTTTATGCGCCGGGCTAGAGAAAAATTATTCCTCAAAAAATGGAAATCAAATTCCACACGGCAAACCAGCGGATAGCGATTAGCGGATAGCGTTTAGTGTCTCCGTGCCGATCTCTCCTATATTATCCACCACATGGATACCGTGTTGCCTGAGGGTCTCCATTTTCCGGGCGGCTGTGCCCTGGCCGCCGGATATAATGGCCCCGGCATGGCCCATGCGTTTGCCCGGGGGTGCGGTGCGGCCGGCAATGTAGCTGATAACCGGCTTGGGGAAGGATTCTTTTATGTATCTTGCGACCTCTTCCTCTGCCGTGCCGCCGATCTCACCGATCATGACTACGGCTCCGGTGTCATCGTCCGCGGCAAATAGTTTTAAGATATCAACAAAAGTAGAACCGATAAGCGGGTCGCCACCGATACCCACGCAGGTGGACTGGCCCAGACCGACCTTAGTCAATTGATCCACCACTTCATAGGTCAAGGTACCACTGCGGGAGACAACGCCGATAGGGCCCGGCCTATGAATCGGTCCGGGCATGATGCCTACTTTGCACTTACCCGGCGAGATCAGCCCCGGGCAGTTGGGGCCGATGAGATGGCAGTCCTTGCCGTCCAGGTAACGAAGGACACGCACCATATCCAAAACGGGAATCCCTTCGGTAATACAGACGACGACCTTAAGTCCGGCATCTGCCGCCTCAATGATGGCGTCAGCCGCAAAGGAGGCCGGAACAAATATCAAAGAGGTATTAATGGCATGGGCGCGGCAGGCCTCGCGTACAGTGTTATAGACCGGAACGCCGTCTACCTCCTGGCCTTTTTTACCCGGCGTAACCCCGGCCACAACCTTAGTCCCATAGGCCACGCACTGCCGGGCGTGGAAACTTCCTTCCTTACCCGTTAGTCCCTGAACAACTACCCGTGTATTTTCGTCTATAAGGATGCTCATTTTTAGCTATCAGTATTCAGCTATCAGCCATCAGCCTGGAATATCTGTTGGAAGCTGCAAAAGTAAAGTTCAAATGACAAAATCCCAAGTTCAAATCAAGTCCAAATACCTAAAGTAGAAGTCATTAGTCAATAGTCGTTTGTCACTGGTAAAAAGGGGCTATCTTTCTCCCGACTTAACCAATGACTAATGACCAGTGACCAGTGACGTTTTGAGCTTTGACATTCATTTGAAATTTGAGCTTTGAACTTTGTCATTCTTGATGGTCTCGTAAAAAGTCTAAAAACCGCTTTTAACGTCATTCCGGCGAAAGCCGGAATCCAGTAAATTCAATATGTTCTGGATGCCGGATCAAGTCCGGCATGACGATTTCAGGACTTTTTACGAATTCATTATTCTTCAAGTACCGGAATGTACTAAGGCGCTTATCGCTAAACCCTATCCCTAAATTGTCTTATGGTAGCCACGACCTCATTCATATCCCTAGCCACGGTAAAGTTCAGACCGGATTGAGCCAGGAGTTCGGCTCCCTTATCCTTGTTTGTACCCTCCAGGCGGACTACTATGGGGACTTTTACCTCAAGATTGGAGACCGCGTTTATAACGCCCTCGGCCAGCACATCACAGCGCAAGATGCCTCCGAAGATATTGATGAGGACGAGTTTAACCCGCTCATCGGAGAGTATGAGCCGGAAGCCATTGGCCACGGCCTCGGCATTGGCCCCGCCGCCTACGTCCAAAAAGTTAGCCGGTTTTGCCCCGGCTAAAGCTATAGCATCCATAGTGGCCATGGCCATGCCGGCACCATTTACCATCATCCCCACTGTGCCGTCCAAACGGATATAATTCAGCCGATAACGAGCGGCTTCTTCTTCCCAGGTGTTCTCATATTCCCGCCACCCGAGAAGATCCTTATGCCGGGACAGGGCGTTGTCGTCAATATCCAGCTTGGCATCGAGGGCGAATATCTCTTTATCCCGGGTGACGACCAGGGGATTTATTTCAGCGAGCGAACAATCATAAGCGGCAAAGGCGCGATAAAGGTTGCCTAAAAGTGCAGTGAAGGCTGATCCCAGGGCCGGCTCCATCTCCAGCCCGAAGCAAAAATTACGGCACTGATAAGGCATCAAACCGACCACTGGGTCGATGGCCTCTTTTATCAGAAGGTGTGGTTTGGACTGGACAATCTCCTCGATCTCCATACCGCCGGCAGCGCTGGCCAGAATCACCGGACGCGCCGTGCTACGGTCAATAGTAACGGCCAGATAATACTCTTTTTCGATGGGAAAGGCGCGTTCCACCAGGACCTTGCGCACCAGCCTACCTTCGGGCCCGGTCTGAGGGGTGACCAGATTCATGCCGATGATCTTTTGGGCGGTCTCCACGACCGCCCTTCTATCCTCAGCGACCTTTATACCACCGCCCTTTCCCCGGCCGCCGGCGTGGATTTGGGCCTTAACGACAAACGGCCCCTGCCCCAGTTTATCGGCTACCGCCCCAGCCTCCTCCGGGGAAGCTGCCATCTCTCCGGGTGGCACAGGGACGCCTTCTCGCGCAAGCAGGATTTTGGCCTGATACTCATGTAATTTCATGGCAATATCCGAGTGAAGTTTTATAGACTAACTGCCGGAAAAAGGCAAGGGATTTTCCCAAATCCACCACCTACTTTCGTACGAGTTAGCTCCTGATCGTAAACACACCATGGTTGCTGTACAGCGTTATTTCAAGTCCGAAATCCGAAGCACGAAATTCGAAACAATACCAAATGACCAAAATCTGAAATTGAAGCTTCCCGCAGCAAGCTGTGGGGAATCTCCGTATGTAAGGTAAAATGCATAGTATTCGCTCGCCAACCCCGCCGCAAGCAGGGGGGGGAATGCGCTCGCTATGCATGTTCAAAACAGACCAGACTCCGCTGCAGTTTTGGAAATTAGAGATTTAAGAATTCGAATTTGTTTCGGATTTCGAAATTCGAGTTTCGGATTTACCCTGTACCTCTCAGTAGTCGGGGCTCGCTGGATCACCCTGTTAGGATTTTGATGGTGAATCCAGGTCTTAGGAACGCTATCCGCTACTTTACCCGCCATATATGGGCGCCCACAGAAGAAAGTTTTTCCTCAAGCCGCTCGTAGCCCCGGTCGAGATGATAGACGCGGGATACCTCCGTCTTGCCTTCGGCTGCGAGTCCGGCCAGAATGAGCGAGGCGCTGGCCCGGAGATCGGTAGCCATAACCGGCGCAGCTAACAACCTGGATTCCCCTTTGATGATGGCGCTCCGGCCTTCAACGATAATGTCTGCGCCCATTCGTTGTAATTCGCCTACATGCATGAACCGGTTTTCAAAAATAGTCTCCGTTATAACCGACAGGCCGTTTCCCATGGTCATTAACACCATCATCTGGGCCTGTAAATCAGTGGGGAACCCTGGATAGGGCTGAGTCTTGACATCTACGCTGCGGATTGGACCGTTGCGGCGCACCCGCATGCCGTCGGAATCTACATCAATAACGAGACCGGCCTCGCGCAGTTTGGCTATAGCCGCCTGAAGATAACCGGCCTGACAATTTCGTAAAAACAGGTCTCCACCGGTCAACCCGGCAGCAACCATATAAGTCCCGGCCTCAATACGGTCAGGGATGATATGGCAGTGGCCAGACCTAAGTTCAGAAACACCCTCAATTACTATGGTATCTGTGCCCGCCCCTTTTATCCGCGCCCCCATTTTGACCAGATAGTCAGCCAGCGCTACTACTTCAGGCTCACAGGCGGCATTCTTTATTACCGTTGTCCCCCGGGCCAGAGTCGCCGCCATCATCACGTTCTCTGTGCCGGTTACGCTGACTACGTCAAAATAGACAGGCGCCCCTTTTAATTCGTCCACCCGGGCTATAACATATCCCTGCTCCAGGTCGATCCTGACCCCCATCTTTTCAAGGGCCTTAAGGTGCAGATTAATCGGACGGGCCCCTATAGCACATCCTCCGGGCAGAGAAACGCGTGCCTGCCCGAACCGGGCCAAAAGAGGACCCAGAACCAGGACTGAGGCCCGCATCGTTCTTACCAGATCATAAGGCGCTTCGCACTTATCTACATCCCGGGTATCGATCTCTAATCGCTTCCCATCCCGGGAAGACCGAATTCCCATGTAATCAAATAGTCTTAAAAGGGTCCTTATGTCCACCAGGTCTGGCACATTATCAAATACATGCCTACCACCGGCGAGTAGAGCAGAGGCGATAAGCGGCAAAGCGGCATTTTTTGCCCCGCTGATTACCACCTCACCCTCAAGAGGATAGCCACCTTCAATTACAATTTTATCCATTCTCGTAACAGGTTAGCCTCTTAAAACTTATTCTAAATACGTTCGACCTCTGTGTGTGGTATGATTTTAAATTCGAAATCCGAATATCGAAATTCGAAACAAATTCAAATTTTCGTATCAGTTTAGCTGTTTGAAAAAGTATTTTAAAATCCCTCCCAACCTCCCTTTTCCAAAGGGAGGAGAAACATTTCCCCCTTTGAAAAAGGGGGATTAAGGGGGATTTTCGAGGCGCCGTTTTCTGGACGACTAGCTCTTTTCAAACAGCTAAAGTGTTACAAATTTTCAAATTCTATAATGTTCCCAGCGTCGTCCGGTTAGGTTTTTGCATATGTTGGTAGACCAAAAAATTCGGAGAAAATTTGCATTCATGTCGTTTTTTGCTTGACATTTGGGAATTAGTGTGCGTGCTGCCTTCGTAACTACTTGA
>JBFMAZ010000096.1:0-19872 GCA_040755415.1 Thermodesulfobacteriota bacterium
TCACAAGCACAATGAACTGGAGGTTTGAAAACTGAATGAAAGGAACATTCGAAAAGCTATCAGACTCAACATAAAAAAACGGGAATTATAATTGTCGTTGAACGGGAAAAATAGTTGACGTTAATCATCTGTCCCCTAAATACGTTACGTTTTCCAAAAGGAGGAGTAGCTATGAGTACTAAAGACGTACTGGAGAAAGCTTTGGAACTTAAGCCGGAAGAGCGGTTTCTGGTTATCGAAGGATTGCTAAAAAGCTTAGACGAGCCGGATAGGAGATTCGATGATATCTGGGCCGATGAAGCTGAGCGGAGACTCAAGGCTGTTTTGGCACTTAACATTATATAGACTCGACTTTTTTCGTCGACATCTGCGGTTAGGGGTAATCGTATAAGAATTTGCGGACTCCAGAAAATAGCTTCCTACGCCCCTTTCTTGTGATTCGTAAAAATAAAAACCCTCCTTCAAATTCTCCCCGCGCCGATTCAAAGGTAACATTTAATTATGAGGCAACCGGCTTAAACGCCTTGTTCGGTGTCCTTCTTTCTTAAAGCCATCGCTTTTTTACTGATTTCTTCTATAGATAAGTTCTCATCCAGGCCTTGACGCCACGTTGTATAATCAAACGGTTCCCTCTGAATAAGGGCAATAAACCTCTCTGCTTCAACATCACCAAGATGTTCTGCAAGGACTTTGAGCCCTTTCAACCTAATTTCTGTATCGGTGATCATTATAAGACCTCCTTTATGAAGCCGATTGGATCATCGACCTTAATATCGTCTATCAGCCTTGCACGCTGCAAAATCTTATGGTCAGTAGTCAGGAAATATTCGCATTTAGAGAAAATGGCGCAAGCGACATGCAAACAATCAATTTTTTGAAGTCCTTTCTGCTTCAATAGGTTAGCAATTCCAATCAATTCAGATTCCTCTTGGACATCTTCTATGGCATATTTCTTCCAGTTCTTAATTCTTTCTCTCCGCTCTTGATATGGATTCTTACTATTCTCATAGTCCAGAATATATGACCAAATCAACTGAAACTTTCCTGCCCGGATTTCTTCCTGAATTTTCAGCTTCGCCTCGGCCTCAAGTCTGATTCTGATTTGAGATTGATTGTCAAATGGGCGGTTAAAACAACAATTGTCCAAGTATATTTTCATATCCCTTTTAACCTCATTTTTGGACGCTTTTGTTCACCAAACATTATATATTATATCGACTCGACTTTTTTCGTCGAGACCTGCGGTTAGGAGTAATCGTATAAGAATTTACTGAATAACACAATAACAAAAAATCTGTTTAAATATTAAGTGGATAGAATCAATAGGACAAATAACGATATTGGCTTTTCAATTGGAAAAAGTCTTCTTTTTATTGAAAATATCAATAATGGATTTGGGAAATCTTGACCATTGAGCATGATCATGTTACATGATACTGAGCAAGCATTCAGCCTTAAGCGCTCTGTTGACGATTAAATATTTAAAAAGAACAGGCCCTGTCGGTGATCCGCCTCCGGCGGATAGAATAGGGAATCCCGTGAGAACCGGGAACGGACCCACCGCTGTAACCAGGGACGAAAGCCGCATTTAAGGCCACTGCCCGCCGCAGGCGGATGGGAAGGCGCGGTAAGTAGGACGATCTGGGAGTCAGAAGACCTGCCGACAGGGATCAGTTTTGCGGGAGATGGTAAATCCCCAGACTCTTATTTAGAGGGTTTGGGGATTTTTTTATTCTAGGCAAGAGAAATAAGCCACAGAGGACACAGGGTGCACAAAGCAAGGTAAAGAAATCAAAAGAAAAAGACAGAACGATTAAGAAAGAAAGTAACACTTTAGCCCTTTATAAAACTTCAAGCAGGATATGTCGGGAGTCCAAAAACACTAGGGCCGTAGTAAGCACATTGTCATTCCGGCGAAAGCCGGAATCCAGTTTTTTTTATTTCGTGGCTTGGCCTCTGGATTCCGTGTCAAGCACGGAATGACAGAAAAGAGTTTTTGCAAAGAACTAAATTGTTACGAAAGAAATAGTTTTATGGGCGCTTCCGGGATCTGTGTACTTTCCAAGTCTGTAATTAAGCCATTTTCTGGAGACAAACAAGGACATTGGAGAAGATGGGGAGGGAAGGAACCAAATTCTGCTTTAACTTGCTTATATCTCTGTGTTCTCTGTGCCCTCTGTGGCAAGATTCTTGACATTACGGTATCAAGTATAAGGAGGTATCAAATGGCAACACAGGTTGAACAGGCAAAAAAGAAGATCATTACCAGGGAGATGAAGGAAGTAGCCGGCGAGGAAGGCGTCTCTCCAGAGTACGTCTGTGAGATGGTGGCCGCCGGAAAGATTGTCATCCCGGCCAATCAAAATCACCCCTGTAAGGTAGTAGGTATTGGAAAGGGCCTTCGTACCAAGATAAATGCCAGCATAGGAACTTCTACTGACCTTATCGATATTGCTGCGGAAGTGGAAAAGGCCCGCGCCGCCGAAGAAGCCGGCGCCGATACCCTGATGGAACTCAGCGTGGGCGGGGATCTGGACAAGATCAGGAGGGAGATTTTACGGGCCGTGCGCCTGCCGGTAGGAAACGTGCCCCTCTATCAGGCCTTTTGTATGGCCGCCGAGAAATATGGAGACCCTAATAAGCTGGATGAGGAGATGCTCTTTGATCTGATCGAAAGACAGTGCGCGGACGGCATCTCCTTTATGGCCATCCACTGCGGCATCAACTTATATACCCTGGAACGTCTGGAAAAACAGGGCTATCGCTACGGCGGCCTGGTCTCCAAGGGCGGCACCTCCATGGTGGCCTGGATGGTGGCCAACAAACGAGAGAACCCGCTTTATGCCCAATTTGACCGTCTGGTAAATATCCTCAAAAAACACGACGTGGTCTTGTCCCTTGGGAATGGTCTGCGGGCCGGGGCCATCCATGACTCATCTGACCGGGCCATGATTACGGAACTGGTCATAAACTGCGAGCTGGCCGAGCTTGGACGAAAGATGGGCTGCCAGACCATGGTGGAAGGCCCGGGACATGTGCCGCTGGATGAGATAGAGGCGAACATAATCCTGCAAAAAAAGATGAGCAATGAGGCCCCCTATTATATGCTGGGGCCCCTCCCCTGCGATGTGGCCGCCGGCTATGATCACATCGTGGCGGCTATCGGGGCCGCCCAATCCGCCCGCTATGGCGCTGACCTTATATGTTATATTACCCCGGCTGAACACCTGGCCCTACCCAACAAGGCTGATGTAATTGAAGGAGTGCGGGCGGCCAGGGTCGCTGCCTACATAGGTGACACTATTAAGCAGGGGACGCGAGCGACAAAACGAGATATGGAAGTCAGCAAGGCCAGGCGCGATATGGACTGGGAAGGACAATTCCGCTCCATGCTGTTTCCGGAGATCGCCCGAACGATCCGGAAAGACCGTCTGCCCCGTGATAACGCTACATGTACCATGTGCGGAGAATTTTGCGCCAATAAAGGGGCAAGCCGGATCTTTGCCGGGACGCTGAGAAAAAGTGACAAGTTATAGGTAAGATTTTAGCATTTTGAAAACTGGTTGCGTTTTCATTGGGTGAACGGAATGGTGGAATGATGGGTAAAAAAATCAGTTCCGGAACCCACGATTCCATCATTCCAGTATTCCAGTCTATGCTATTTCATAAGGCTAAAGTGATACAGTTATAGTTTGACGGTCTAGATTCTATTTGCTGTTGACGAATGCCCGTTTTTATAATAGGTTCTGAGGCCAGTTTTTAAAGACTAAGGAGCTACGTTTCATGACCAACCAACCGGAAAAGATCACTCTATCTGCCACCGGAAAAATGCAAATACCGGATTATCCCATAATCCCTTATGTCGAAGGGGACGGCATCGGCCCGGATATATGGGCGGCTGCCGTCCGCGTCTGGGATGCGGCTGTAGGCAAGGCTTATGGCGGGCAGCGCAAGATTTTCTGGCAGGAGGTACTGGCCGGGGAAAAGGCATTTGCACAAAAAAATGCATGGCTTCCACCGGAAACCCTCGACACCATCCGCGACTGCCGGATAGCCGTAAAAGGCCCCCTCTCTACGCCCGTGGGAAAGGGTATCCGCAGCCTGAATGTAGCCCTGCGGCATGAGTTGCAGTTATATGCCTGTATCCGGCCGTCCCGGTATTTCCACGGACTGCCCAGCCCGGTGAAGGAGCCGGAAAAGGTGGATATGGTCGTCTTCCGGGAGAATATGGAAGATCTCTACACAGGCATAGAATGGGAGGAGGGAACCCCGGAGGCGTCCAGGGCGATCTCATTTATCAAAGAGACCACGGGCAAAAGCATCCCGCCGGATTCAGGAATCGGCATAAAACATATCAGCCGGGGCGGAACCAAACGCCTGGTCCGTAAGGCCATAGAATACGCCCTGGAACATAAAAAAAGCAGCGTCACCCTGGTACACAAGGGAAACATTATGAAATTTACCGACGGGGCCTTCCGCCTCTGGGGATACGAACTGGCCCGGGAGGAATTTCCGGAGGCCACTATCACCGAGGAAGAGGTCTCTGTCCGCTATAGCGGGAAGCCTCCCCAGGATAAGATCATTATTAAAGATCGTATAGCGGACGCCATGTTCCAGCAGGTCTTGCTGCGGCCTGAGGAATACAGCGTTATCGCCACACCAAATTTGATCGGCGATTACCTGTCAGACGCCCTGGCTGCTCAGGTTGGAGGCCTGGGGCTGGCCCCCAGCGCCAACATCGGTGATGGGTACGCCCTTTTTGAACCCATACACGGCACAGCGCCGAAATATTCAGGCCAGGACAAGGTCAACCCCAGTGCCCTCATTTTGGCCGGTGGAATGATGTTTGAATACCTGGGCTGGAAAGAAGTCACCGAACTGCTCTATAAGGGCATCCAGAAAACTATCTCGCAAAAAAGGGTGACTTACGATCTGGCCAGGCAAATACCCGGGGCCGTTGAACTTAAATGTTCAGAGTTTGGCAATGCAGTCATAGAGAACCTGTCTTAGCAGGCATAAGGCTGCTCCTTTCGGCTATAGGACAGCTTTTCTTCCCCTCATCCTGCCTGCTGTGCAGTGCCCCCTTACCCGGCCGGCCGGAGGTACTTTTTTGCCCCAAGTGCATGAGTGGCATCAAGTTCATTCACGGCCCGATATGCCCTGCATGCGGGAGGCCTTTTGCGGCGGAAGGGCAGCCGGAGCACCTCTGCCATACCTGTCTAAGCAAGCCCTATCACTTTGCTAAGGCCCGGGCTGTCACCTTTTACGACGGGCCTATACTTGAGGCCGTCCACCGGTTCAAATTCGGGAAAAAGATTATCTATGCCCGGACTCTCGCCGGATTAAAAAGTGGGGATGGGCCTTTTAACCTGGATCAGTTTGACCTCCTCGTACCCGTGCCCCTTCACGTAAAGAGACTTCGGCAACGGGGCTTTAATCAGGCGTTGCTCCTTCTAAGAGAATGGGCCGGAGAAGAAAAAGAGGATAAAATAGACTTTACGACCCTGGTTCGCCACAGGTGGACAGAGCCCCAGACAAATTTCAAACACCACGAGCGCCGGAAAAACATAGAAGGGGCCTTTATCGTGAAAAGGCCGGATAAGGTTCGGGGCAAAAGTATCCTTCTCTGCGACGATGTCTTTACCACCGGCGCCACGGTAAATGAATGCGCCCGGGTACTTAAAGAGGCCGGGGCCGGGGAGGTTTCTGTCCTGACGCTGGCCCGCGCTATAGCACAATAAAGAGGGTAAAATGAAGGTCGGCATACTCCAGCTTTCCATAGAGATAGGAAATACGCAACACAACCTTGACCGGGCCATTAGCGGTTTGGAAGGCCTGGGCAAACAGGACGTCCGTTTAGCGGTCCTGCCGGAGATGTGGGCCACAGGCTTTGCCTACGATAAGCTCCCGGCCCTGGCCCGGGAAACGCCCCGACTGCTTAGCGCCCTCCAGGCTATAGCCGGCGCTTACAATATGGCTATCGCCGGCAGCCTGCCTGAGGAAGAAAATGGCCGCTATTACAATACGGCATTTCTCATCGATGGAAAGCAAGGTCTGATCGGCAAGTACCGCAAGATCCATCCCTTCCCGCCTAACGGAGAGGACCGTTATTTTAGCAAAGGCCATGAACTCCCGGTCTTTGAAGCTGATTTTGGCAAGGTTGGGGTAATTATCTGCTATGACCTGCGGTTCCCCGAACTCTGCCGCCACCTGGCCGGTAATAGAGCGACGTTTATTATTGTATGCGCGGAGTGGCCTCTGGTGCGTCTTGGACACTGGCAGGCCCTCAGCACGGCCCGGGCTATCGAGAATCAGTGTTTTGTAGTGGCCGCCAACTGCTGCGGAACAGACGGGAAGACCGTATTTGCCGGACATTCCCGCATCATAGGGCCGGATGGCTCTATCCTCTTTGAGGCAGACGAAAAAGAATCGCTTGCGGCCATAGAGATTGACCCCTCCCAGGTAGAAAAAACAAGGGATTTCTTCAATACCGTCCCCTCCCCTGCTTTTGCACCCTCATCTTATCAGGACAAAATCATGTCCCGGGATGCGGCCAGAGAGCTCATCATGCGCCTTAAAAAGGAGGGGAAAAGGATCGTCTTTACCAACGGCTGCTTTGATATACTCCACGTCGGCCATGCCCGTTATCTGGCGGAAGCCAGGACACAGGGCGATTTCCTTATAATCGCCGTAAACAGTGATGAATCCGTGCGGGCCATAAAGGGGCCGGAGCGGCCCATAAACAATGAGAAGAACCGGGCAGAGCTGCTGACTGCCCTGGCCACAGTAGATGCGGTTGTTTTATTTTCGGAAGAAACGCCATATAATCTGATTGAGGCGCTTAAACCGGATGTGCTTGTAAAGGGGAGTGACTGGGAAGAAGAGGATATCGTAGGCGCCGATCTCGTTAAATCCTACGGCGGCCGTGTAGTCCGGATACCTATGATCGAAGGAATATCGACTACAGGAACCATCGAGCGTATCCTCGGGACGAGGTAACTAAATAGTGTTTATCCGAAAACTGCCAAATCCCCCCACACCCCCCTTTGCTAAAGGGGGGAACTATTGAAATCCCCCTTTGGAAAAGGGGGATACAGAGGGATTTTCGGATGGGAACTAAATAGAAATATGCTGATCATTACCGGGACGGGGCGGTCGGGGACTGGCATGTTCGCCAGGCTGTTCGGCGGATACCATGAGTTCCGGGTTGCCTACCTCCTCGATAAATATTTTTCTCTCAAAGACCCCCAGGCAAATCCCTTTGACCACCTTGAAAAGAGGATTATGGCCATAAAGGATCTCCACCAGGGCATTGACCTAGAGAGATTTATTGATTCTTCCAACCTGTACATCCAGTTTCTTGATGCCGTCTATTACCTTAATCCTTCGGCCAAGTTCATCCTCGGCGTGAGGAACGGCAAGGACTTTGCCCGGTCAGGGATCACCCGCAAATGGCATGAACAGGGTACGTTTGGTGCAGTGCCCCTCCGCAATGATCCTTATTTTGACAGGTGGAATGAGATGACTCCGCTCCAGAAAAACGCCTGGATATGGATGCACAGAAACAGGATTGCCCTGGAAGGGTTAAAGGTCATTCCTGACCGCCAAAGACTCATCGTAAAGATCGAAGACTGCGCAAATGATGCTACTCTCGATAAGCTGGAACAATTTGCCGGAGTGCCTATAATTGATCGATCCTGGGCCAGACGGCGCTACAACGCCAACCCCACCTACACCTTCCCGCCGAAAGAAGAGTGGTCTGACGCCATGCACAAAGAGTTCGACGAAATCGCTGGAGAGATGATGGCTATTTTGGGATATTAACGTAGTGCGTTGATGGGACGCTGCTGAAAACTTTCACTTTGACCATCTGCAAATTAGGCTGATGGTTCATGTCCCTATTTTTTAAACTTTTTCCTGGCCGTCCAGCCCAGGCCAATCAGCCCGGTGCCTACCAGAAGCATGGTGGCTGGTTCGGGGATGACTCCGTCACAGGCATGGGAAAAAGGAGCAAAGCAATATTTGTATCTGCAATGCTTTTCACTTAAATAAATATGGTCATAGGCATCAAAGTGGACCCAGGTATAGCCATCGACCTTGACGTGGTATTGTTTAATTTCACCGTAGGCGTTGCCACAATCCTCAAGCCCGTAGTAACACTTATCCACCATATTTTCTACGGGATAGTCGCCCATGTCAAAATCGCCGAGGTAATACTCATAAAAATCGGCCGGGTATGTTTCGCTATATGGAAGAAGTCTGCCGTCACCCATTACAGGCGTAGAATCTTCTTGGTAGCTAACAACACTGCTCATGCCATCGTTTGGGCCGCCATCTGGGTTTAGATAACTAATAGTAATGGTTCCAGTTTCCCCGTCCGGCACCGCCGCAGCCAGTTTTACATCGTAGATATAGTAATTGGCCCCTATAACCCAGAGGTCATATTCAAAAAGCGGTATATACCAGGTCTCATCATCCGGACTATAGGTACCCTGCGGACTGTAGAGTTGTAGATTGGGTACGGCCTGAACAGGGGTGGCCAGACCCAGGATCAGTAAGGCTATTGCTATGGATGTGGTAATTGAACGATGATTCATCTCTGCCCTCGTAACATTACCGTAAGCAATATCTGTACCACTGATTGATTAATAGATTTTGATTTAAAAATAATGTGATATAATATAATTATGTTATACGGAAAAATTGGTAGTAGGATAAGGGTGAGAAAAGAAATGCCATCCGAATGGAAAATTATTTCCACTCTGTGTGTAAAGTTTTTCACCGCAAAGCAAGTCAAAACGAAAACTTCCGTCTCTGGTAGTGGCGGAGGCAGGTCTTAAGGTTGGTGGCCAGCCCTTTTTTGCTGTTTACTATAAAAAGGTTGTGGTTTATGTGGAAGAGTTCTTCCTTGAGCCGCACTACCGGCCTCTGTTTTCTACCTTCCACTCCGTAAAGACGGCTTATTTCCTCCTCAAAAAGCGGGACTATTTTATCTTTCATACGAAGCTCAGTATCCACCAAAAAGAAAGCCAGATGCGGTGACAGGTCCTCCAGTCGTTGATAAAAGGCCCGGACATCCGCGGCCTCCACGCCCTTCGGCGGAGAGGATTTCACCTCTACATAAGCCAGGCGGTTATCCAGCCAGGCGATAACATCGTAGTCCCCGCCGTGGGGGGTCTCTCTGAATTTAACTCCATACACAGCCGAGGCCTCAAATTCCCGGATGAATACCTGGGCCACAAACCACTCGAGGGTGGGGCCTATACTTGACACCGACTTTATACCCAGGGCATAGCCGCCTCGATCCAGCCTGGTAACGAGTCCTATCTCCTCAAGAAAACGGAGGTAGTCGGCAGCGGTACGTGGTGAACAATACCGGGTCAAGTCTTTTAAAGTAAAGTGTTCCTGATGCGCTATGAGATCACGCAGAAAAAGCCGGAAGGAATAACGTTGCATGAAGCGATAAAAATGTCCCTCTACTCCGGCCTCCACCTCAGGGGATAATAATAACCCTTTATCCGGGTTATACTGGATCAGGTTAAAGCCCTTTTGCCGGAGGATAGAGACTACGGTCACATCCTGGCGGGCCAGACGATGCTCCAGGTGGATGACCTTATCTTTTAGGCGGGTAATCTCTTTCTTAAGTCGCTGAATTTCTTTTTCCATAATCTCAGCTATCAGCTATCAGCCTTAAGCACAAACAACCAAAGGCTATATAACGGCGGTTAACTACATGAATTCGCAAAATCCCCCTGTATCCCCCTTTTCCAAAGGGGGAATTGATGGGTCCCCATCTTTTCCCAAAAAGACTAAATATCCCATGGCTGACTTGCTGACTGCAGATCCGCCTTTGGCGTGACCTGCGGCTACCCGCTAATCGCTAAACGCTATTCGCTATACTAAACTGCCTTTACATAAATATCATGTACGATCTCCGGATCGACCGCCACCGTGGTCTCACCCACCTGTATAATAGGGGAAGGCTTCTTCTGCCGCACCTTGATTATACTTCCCGGTACCACACCCAGGGCGCTCAATTTATCCAGCCTGGCCGGAAAGTTGGTAGAGATAAAGACGATACGCCCTTCTCCGCCCGGATCGAGGTCGTTAAGGGGCATGACCAGGGGCTTTACACTCTTCTCAGGGGCGGTGCAGCATTTTCCTGGTGGAATAGGTTTGCCGTGCGGACAGACCGGAGGATGGCCAAGGAAAGTGCAGACACTATCGGTGACCTCCGGGCTCAAAATATGCTCCAATTTACAGGCCTCTTTCTCTGCCTCCTCCTCCGAAAGTTCAAAGATCTCCATAAGCAGCCGCTCGGTCAGACGGTGCCTCCGTATAATCTCACGGGCCTTTTCCTCTCCTTTTTCCTTGAGATAGACCTTATCCCCTTCCCTGGCAAAAAGTCCTTCCTGCTCCATGTAGGAGAGTATATTCCTGGCCTCGGGATCCGATGCCTCGCTCTGGAGATCGGCCAGGTTTGAAACGCCATTTTCACGCAGGTTCCAGATAAATTCCAGCAGTTCATCGATGGCCCGGTCACGGGCTTCTGCCTCCCTGTGACAGAACGGCCCTCGGATATGACAATGTGGTTTTCTCTTTCCCCAGTTGAATTGCATAGGAACCTCCTCCGAATAGCGTATAGCGTTTAGCAGGTAGCGTATAGGGATTTAGGCTCGACTCTTAACGTGAGATGTCTCCCGTCTTTTAACTTTTGTCTCCTTACCGCTAATCGCTACACGCTATATTTTAAACCCCGTGATTTTTAAAATTAAATTCAGCAGACCCCCCACAGTAAAGGCCACAGCCAGGATAAAGCCACTGAGGGCCGCACCGATTTTCCAGCCCCTTTCCTTGACAATGACCAGGAAATTCGCCAGGCACGGGACGAACAGGGTCAGGGTCACTATGGCCACGAGGATTTGCTCGGCGCTCAAGGCATGCACCCGGGCCAACGCTAAAAGACCGGCTGCACCATAGTCACGCCGCAGGAAGCCGATGAGAAAGGCCTGGGTGGTCTCTACCGGAAGTCCCAGGACGCCCTTGATAAGCGGCGCCGCTGCCTTTTCAATGTTTATCAGTATCCCGGCCCTATCCATTATAAAAAGTATAAATGTGCTCAGGGCAAAGAGGGGTACGGCCTCCTTTAAATACCACTCAATACGGGACAGGGTCTTAATGAGGATATTTCCGATCCTGGGAAGGCGGATGGGCGGGAGTTCCAGGACAAAATCGGAAGATTCGCCCGGCAGATAGCGTGCCGCCAGGTAGCCGACCACCGCCAGGACGAGGCCTACGACCCCGGCCCAGAGCACAATCATCATGGGAGAAAACCCGGAGAGCATGCCGAAAATAACGGCCATCTGCGCCGAACATGGGACGCCAAGGGCCAGGAGCAGGGTAACGATAATCCTATCCCGTTTGCTTTCTAATATGCGGGTCGTAAGCGTAGCCATAGTGGCACACCCCAGCCCCAGAATCATAGGCAGAATGGCCTTGCCATTAAGACCGATTAATCGAAATATCTTATTGCTCATGACCGCCAGGCGGGGCAGATAACCGGAATCCTCCATCAGGCCAAAGGCTATGAAAAAAAAGGTAATAATAGGCAGGATCAGGGCAAAGGCATAGGTCATGGCCATGGTCAGAAGACCATACTGGCCGACCAGCAGGTCCCTTAGCCAGGCCACCGGCACCAGGCGCCCGGTCCATCTTATGAAAAAGGGGTTGATATACTCTCCGAAGACCGTCTCTTCCATAAAGTCAACGGCCACGCCGGCACCAAAGACGCCGATTGCCTGATAGAGTAAATAAACCGCGCCTATCAAGATAACGGTGCCCCAAAACGGATGTACGGATAGTTCGCCGATGCGGGTGGAGAGCCGCTTTCTTTTAATAGGATTAATCATGGTCACCCGGCGCACAATTTCATCCACCTTTTCCAGGCGGGCCTGATTAATCAGATAACTTATGGGCTGATCGAATCCGGCCTGGCATGATCTCAGGATCGCCTCGATCTCATTGACCCTGGATTCCGGCAGGCGTGCATGCAGCCATCGTTTAAGACTCTTATCCCCGGAAAGGAGCATGATGGCGATGGAACGGGGGCTGATATTCTCTTCCGGCAGGAAATCCGCTATCTGAGAAATGGCCTCTTCCAGGGCCGGAGGGTAACTTATGTGCAATGTGGCCTCTCTCAGATCACCAAGCTCTTCCGTTATTTTTTCCAGATTCTTTTTCTGTGTGGCTACTGTGGAGATGGCCTTGGCACCGGTGAGCGAGGAAAGCTCCTGGTAATTTATTTTGATGCCGCGCTCGCGGGCCTCGTCCTCCATATTAAGCACAAGCAGGAAAGGCGATCCCATTTCGGCCAATTGGCTGGATATAAGGAGGCTACGCCTAAGGTTCTTGGCATCAGCCACCTGGACAATCAGGGCATCCTTTTCATTCAACAGGATATTGCGCGTAACTATCTCATCTTCAGAGGTGGGCAGCAGGCTGTTTACGCCCGGCGTATCCAGCACAGTAATGTTTTTACCCCTCCATTTAGTCGTACCATGTGAAACCTCTACGGTCGTCCCCGGATAATTCGAAACCACAACGTATTTACCGGTCAGATAGTTGAAGACCACGCTTTTACCCACGTTCGGGTTGCCAACTAGTATGATTTTTCTTGCTGACTTCCGACTAATATCCTTACTCTCCATGCCTTTGTTTTTTCCCCGCTTTCTCATCTGAAAATCCCCCTGTATCCCCCTTTTCCAAAGGGGGGAATTAATTGGTCCCCGTCTTTTCCCAAAGGGGGAATTAACGGATACCCCCTTTACTAAAGGGGGGGTGAGGGGGGATTTTTCTCTTTTTTCAAGCAATCCGCGCACGTACCATATATCTCTAATCTGTGATCTTTGATAGCAAAATGATGACGTGCCGCTATCTCCTCCTGCATCTTTTCGATGCGGTCATCCGTGAATTCAAGTATCTTACCGCAGGATAGACATATTAGATGGTCATGATGCTCTCCCTGGTCAACATTTTCATAACGGGTCTGTTCATCGGCAAACTTCCTCTCCACAGCCATCCCGCACTCTGTCAGCAGTTTTAGGGTTCGATAGACGGTAGTATAACCTATCCGGGGATTGAAGCGGGCCGCATGCCGGTAAAGCTCATCTAAGCTTACATGGCCCTTCATACTGAAAAAAATCCGGGCTATCTCATCCCGCTGACGTGAAGACTTGAGCTTCTTCTGGGCGATATATCCTCTAAGGATACCCTGCTTTTTATTAATAGCTTTCGTGGAAACGCCCTCTCCTGCTCTCTAGATATTATGAAAATGAATTTCATTTTCATAATCTATTTAAGACATCCTCCGGGTCTTGTCAAGGGAAATAAGCGCTTTTACCGCAAAGGTCGCCGAGAACGCCAAGATACAGTAGTCAGTAGTCAGTGGTCAGTGGTCAGTTGCCACGGACCACGGACTACGGACAATACGTACTCAGCGGTGAAAAGGCTCTCTCTTACGAATTGATCAATATTGGGTGTTGACTTTTATCCACAATTGACTTAGCTATAAGGGCCTATAGTGTTACCTCAAATCTCAGACCTAATACCAGGATAAGAAATGCCCTGTAAGACATGCGGCGGCCAGCTCTCTATCGTCAGGACTTGAAAGGACGTAACCCTGCGCTGCAAGGTTTGCGGCCGCAAATACACAGTTAAAGAACTGCTTGGCGAACTGGACGAAGATTTACTGGAGCGGATCGCCATGATCCGGTGTGACCGGGTCTAATTCCGTGAATAGCCCAAAGACCAAAGGCAACCTGCCGGTAATCCCATCCAATATGGGCGGTGACCTGCACCATCTTGAGAATATGGACGACGCGGATCTGGCGCTCTTTGTGGCTGGCAATCAATTTATGGTCATGCCTGAACTCCTGGCCGCCTTCCAGCAGCAATACCCGGAGATAAAAAAGATCTTTTATGAGACCCTGCCGCCCGGTATGGAACTAAAACAGATACTGGCGGGCGGGGCTATATTCCAGGATAGAGTAATCGATGTCAAACCCGACATCTATGCCTCCGTTAATGAAGATGCGATGCACTCTTTAGAAGAGGCCAACCTTATCGAAAAAGGGAAATTTTTTCTCTACTTGCATAACCGGATAGTGCTTATGGTTCCCGAAGGTAACCCGGTCCGAATTACCTCTGTCCATGACCTGGCCAGAGATGAGGTCAGGATCTCCCAGCCTAATCCGGAGACCGAGGATATTGCCCTTCACATCATCGGGATGTACCGGGAGGCAGGCGGCGAGGCCTTGGTTAAAAGGATTATGGAGGGAAAAAGGGCGGAAGGTACTACCATCTTAACGATCGTCCATCACCGGGAAACCCCGTTACGCCTGAAAAAGCGAACGGTTGATGTCGGACCGGTATGGGCAACCGAATATAAAAATGCGCGGCAGGAAAGATTACCCTTTGAGTGTATTGAGCCAGGCGAGGCCTTGGATCAGCGAGACAAAATAAATTACTTTATAACCGTGCTGAAAAATGCCCCCAATCCTTCAAATGCCGTAAAATTTCTCGATTTTATAAAATCAGACCTCGCCCGGAATATCTATAAAAAATACGGCTTTGTTCCTCATCGTTGGACGGAGGATTAGGAGGCTTGCCCTATCTCTTCGATAATACGACGGGCAGCTTCTTGAGGATTTTGGGCGGTCCGGATAGGTCTTCCCACCACTATGTAATCGGCGCCATTAAGGATGGCCTCACGGGGGGTGACAATCCTTCTCTGGTCATCATCGGATATAACACTCCAGGCCGGCCGTATGCCGGGGGTGACGATGAGAAAATCCCTTCCTAACTGTTCTCTTATAGCCTTAACTTCCTGACCGGAAGATATGACGCCGCTGCATCCTGCCCCTCGGGCTACTTCGGCCCTCTGTACCACAAGGCGGGAAATATCATTGATAAACTCCCCGGCTAAACCCTGCACAGCGAGATCATCTATTCCTATACCGGTCAGAAGAGTGACCCCAAGTACCTTTGTCCCAGCACCGGTAGCCATGGATATGGCCTCGGCCAAACGTCTGCCTACATCACAGTAAATGGTCACAAAATCAACGCCGTATCTGGAGATAACGGATAGGGCCCTTTTTACCGTCTCCGGTATGTCATGGAGCTTCAGATCGAGAAAGATTCCGGCTCCTGTCTCTCCTTTGATCTTTTTCAGGATGGAAGGGCCTTCCGCGATAAACAACTCCAGCCCGACCTTAAATACACCAACCGTACCGGCGAGAAGACGTACGTATGCCGAGGCCTCTTTCCAGGAAGGGAAATCTAGAGGAAATATGAGCCTATCTTTTGGGGTTAGAGACATAATTCACCGCAAAGACGCAAAGAACGCAAAGCTTCTGAGCCTATTGTCTATTCTCTTTATTTATAAGACACGTTCCCCTCTTAAGGCCGTCTTTTTTGGCCAATTCGTAAAAAATTTCTCACTGCTGAGCATTCATTGTCCGTTGTCCGTGGTCCGTCGAAGATCCACCTTTGGTGGGTTGCAACTGACCACTGACAACGGACTACCGACTGCTGTATCTCGGTATTCTCGGCAAGCTCTGCGGTAAATTTGACTTTTCACGGGGCCATCTTTTTCAAATACAAAAGAAATTCTCTATTGCCCTTGGCGCCCAGAATGGGCGACTCAATAAGATTTACGGGAATAAGGCCAAGCCCCCTCGCGAATGTCTGTATTTTTTCTGTCGCCTGAGTCTGAAGCGCCGGGTCACGGACTATGCCCCCCTTACCTACCCGGCCCTTGCCGACCTCAAACTGAGGTTTGATGAGGGCCACTATTTCTCCCTCCTCTTTCAGCAGGGTAACAACCACCGGGATGACCTTGGTCAGGGAGATAAAGGATACGTCTATGACCGCAATGTCCGCCTTTTCGCCTATGTCTTCAGGCCTTAAGTGACGGATATTTTTTCGTTCCAGAGAGACAACACGCTTATCCTGTCTGAGCTTCCAGTCGAGCTGACCGTATCCCACGTCTATGGCATAGACACGGCGGGCCCCGTGCTTCAGGAGGCAGTCCGTAAAACCGCCCGTAGAGGCCCCGACGTCAATGGCCACCTTGCCCTGGACATTTAAATCAAAGGCCTTTATGGCCTCCTCTAACTTAAGACCACCCCGGCTGACATAAGGTATGTCAGGCTCTTTCAATAAGACAAGGGCATCCGCCGGCACCATAGCCCCGGCCTTCGTTACCGGGACTCCATTAATCAGAACCGATCCTGCCATTATCAGGGCCCGGGCCCGCTCCCGGCTCGAAACCAGACCTTGATCCACAAGTATCTTATCCAGCCTCTGCTTGTGGAGGTGTTTTGACAGGCGTTCAGGCATCAGCTTGGTAGCCGCAGGCTTTAGCCTGCGCATCAGCTTTTCAACAGGGATAAACCGGCCTCGGCTATGAATTCGGCGGTCAAGCCATATCTCTCGCGAAGCCTTTTTTGACTCCCATGTTCTATAAAACGATCCGGGATACCTATCCGTTTTAAGGGCTTATCTAAGATATTGCGGCGTTCAAACAGTTCCAGGATCGCACTACCGAATCCACCATCCAGGACATGTTCTTCTACGGTCAATACGGCCTTGCTTCGCTGGGCCCTTGAGACGATAAGTTCCTCGTCCAGGGGCTTTGCAAACCGGGAGTTGACGACAGTGGCGCTTATCCCTGACCCTGCCAGTAACTTTGCGGCCTGAACGGCCATATTTACCGTGACCCCGATCGCCAGTATCAAAAGATCGTCGCCTTCCCGCAAGACTTCGGCCTTGCCGATCGGTATAATGTTTAGACATTGATCCAGGGGTGTGCCCTCACCGGCTCCTCTCGGGTAACGCACAGCGGCCGGACCCGGATGTTTAACGGCAGTATAAAGCATGTGCTGGAGTTCATTCTCATCCTTAGGGGCCATAACTACCATATTAGGCAGGTGTCGCAAGTAGGCAAAGTCGAAGAGCCCATGATGGGTAGGCCCATCTTCGCCTACGATCCCACCCCGGTCCAGGGCAAAAGTTACCGGTAAATTAGGAAGGCAAACGTCATGGGCTATCTGGTCATAGGCCCTTTGCAGGAAAGTAGAATAGATAGCCACAACCGGTGACAGGCCCTCCGAGGCCAATCCGGCCGCAAAAGTCACGGCATGCTGTTCGGCGATACCCACGTCAAAAAATCTCTCCGGAAATTTCTCAGAGAAGTCGTTCAGACCGGTGCCCTCCGGCATGGCCGCAGTAATAGCCACAATTTTTTTATCTTCTGCAGCCAGTCTTATCAGCGTATTGCCAAAGACCTTGGTATAACTCATAGGACAATTGGGGCTGACCCGGATCTCCCCGGTCTCGACATCAAAAGGTCCCACGCCATGGTAGATATCCGGCCTCTCCTCAGCCGGTTTGTAACCTTTACCTTTTTTCGTCACCACATGTACCAGCACCGGCCCATCTAGATATTCCATGTTCCGAAAGACCGGTATAAGCTCACTAAAATCATGACCGGAAATGGGGCCGATGTATTCAAACTTCAGGGCCTCAAAGAGCATCCCCGGCGTGAGAAAGCCCTTGAACGATTCCTCTACCTTCTTAAGGACGTGGATTATGTTTTCTCCCACCCCGGACAGCGATTTCAACCTCCGCTCCACGTCTTTCTTAAACCGTACCACGGTGCGGCCGGTGAGTTTTCGGCTGAGATACGCTGAGAGCGCCCCGACATTCTTGGATATCGACATCTCATTATCATTCAAGATGACGATCAGGTTCTTATCCAGGTGGCCAGCCTGATTCAGTCCTTCGAAGGCCAGTCCGGCGGTCATAGACCCGTCACCGATGACGGCAATAACCTTGGCCTTTTCTCCCTTGAAGCATTTAGCCGCCGTGATGCCTAACGCCGCGGAAATGGAGGTGCTGCTATGGCCGGCATCAAACGTATCATAGGCGCTTTCAGCCCGCTTGAGAAAACCGCTGATCCCTCCATCCTGGCGCAGGGTATTAAACCGGTCCCGGCGGCCGGTGAGGAGCTTGTGGGCATAGGCCTGATGGCCCACATCCCAGATGATCTTATCGCGTGGAGTGTCAAAGACATAATGCAGGGCGATGGCCAGTTCCACAGTCCCAAGACTTGAGGCCAGGTGGCCGCCATTCCTGGAGACCGTTCGGATTATCTCTTCCCTTATCTCCTGGGCCAGAAGGATTAGTTGATTCTCGTTGAGGGACTTCAGGTCTGCCGGGCTGTTAATGCGAGGGAGTATCGGAGATAGAATCACTTCCGCCTCCTTTTCATTGTCGATCGGCCTGTTTTTAGCAGAGAGTGTCTTTATCCGCTTTTGAGAGACACCTTGTTTTAAATCCATCCTCTGTGCTACCGCCATCTCTCCCACCTACCCTTGATGGCTTCGTAAAAAATAAAATTTTACCGCAGAGATCGCCGAGGACGCTGAGATAACATATTGAATAATTTGCAGTTTTTCTCTGCGAACTCTGCGTGCTCAGCGGTGAAAAGGCTTTTTTACGAAATCATCACTTTTTTCTATCTAAAATATAGCGAGCTATGGCCCGAAGGGGCTCGGCCTCGGCCCTAAAACCATGCAGGCTGCCTATAGCCTCTTCAATAAGCTTTTTGGCTATGACCCTGGATTCCTCAAGCCCATAAACAGACGGATAGGTAGCCTTCTTTTTTCTTATATCACTGCCCGTGGCCTTGCCCATCTCTTTTGGATCACCCTCGATATCCAGAATATCATCAACTACCTGAAAGGCCAGTCCCAGGGCCTCTCCATAACGCCCCAGGGCCTTTATTTTATTCCGGCGGCCGCCCGCTATCAAGGCCCCGGCCTGAATTGAACCGGCAATAATGGCTGCGGTCTTATGCGTATGAATGTACCGGACGGTCTCAGTATCCACGTCTTTGCCTTCGGAGGCCATATCCACCACCTGGCCGCCCACCATACCGTGCACCCCGGCGGCCCGGGCTATCACCTGAGTGGCCTCCAGAAGATTGGACCTGCGTATCCCCGTATTATGTAAGACACCAGACAGTAATTGAAAGGCAAAGGTAAGGAGGCCGTCACCGGCCAGTATGGCCATAGCCTCTCCAAAGACCTTATGGCAGGTTGGTGCCCCGCGGCGATAATCGTCATCATCCATAGCCGGCAGGTCATCGTGAATGAGCGAATAGGTGTGAATGCATTCCAGGGCACAAGCCACGGGTAAAGCCTGCGCTGTATCTCCGCTTACGGCCTCGCAGGCGGCCAGGCATAAAATTGGCCGTACCCGTTTGCCTCCGGCAAAGATGCTATAGCGCATAGCCTTCATAACTTCCCCGGCCGGACCTTCTTCCTTTGGCAGGCACCTATCCAAGGCCTGGTCAACCAACGCCCTGCGCTCAGCGATATAATTCTTTAAATCCACTTACACATTTCCTTCCGGCTCAAAGGGCCTGGTCAATAACTTACCGCCTTCGCCTTTTACCAGAAGTTCTATCTTCTTTTCTGCCTCATCTAGTTTACGGAGACAAAACTGTGAAAGCTTAACCCCTTCTTCAAATTTTTTCAACGATTCTTCGAGGGACAGATCACCGGCCTCCAACGCCCGGACGATCTCTTCTAGCTTCTGCATAGCCGCTTCAAAGTTTTCTTTGCCCATTAGACCCCCAATCTATCAAATCCGAAATTCGAATATCGAAACTCGAAACAAATTCAGCGTCGTCCGGTTAGGTTTTTGCATATGTTGGTAGACCAAAAAATTCGGAGAAAATTTGCATTCATGTCGTTTTTTGCTTGACATTTGGGAATTAGTGTGCGTGCTGCCTTCGTAACTACTTGA
>JBFMAZ010000097.1:0-14319 GCA_040755415.1 Thermodesulfobacteriota bacterium
CACAAGCACAATGAACTGGAGGTTTGAAAACTGAATGAAAGGAACATTCGAAAAGCTATCAGACTCAACATAAAAAAACGGGAATTATAATTGTCGTTGAACGGGAAAAATAGTTGACGTTAATCAAGCTACCTTGCTACGTTACGATATATGCTGGCCAAGTCGCGCCAGGGCAGGCCGAAACAAACTCGAATTCTTAAATACCCGATTTCCAAAACTGCGGTAGAGTCTGGTCCGTTTTGAATTTCAGATTTTGGTCATTTGGTATTGTTTCGAGATTCGTGCTTCGGATTTCTTATTTGCGATTAGCCTGCATAGGAAATGTAACGTATTTTCAGTTAAAAATCCAGGCTGCTAATAAAACAGACGGTGGATTTTGAGAATAGCCTCGGCGGTTTTTGCAAAGGTTGCCCCGGCGCCTTATTTTTCTCGTTCCCGCATTGGTTTTTGGAGATCGCAGTTTTAACGGTGGATAGGGGTCATCAGGTTATTTCGGTTGACACCCGAAATGCATCCAATCTATGCTATTATATAAGTGTTGTTAACACTCGACCTTGACGTCAGTTTATTACAAAATAGATATAATCCTTACTCTCCTATTGGTAAGATTTGGGAGGTCAAAAAGACATTAAACCCGATCACATGAGGAAACGGCTCAATTTACAGGCGGATTTGGTCCGCCCAATAAGTTAGCCGGTAACCCGCCCAACAGGAGGTTCCCATGAAAATGCGATTGTTATGGTTAGTGTCCTTATTTTTTCTAATCGTTTGCAACCCACTCTATGCCGAGGTCAAACGCGTAAAGTTCTCAGCCGAGCACCGATATCTGATCGTGGAGACTCTAGATGATGATCTGATCCACTTTGAACTCTCGGCCGCAGGGAGCGGCCCTGTTGCCACTGTTCCCCTCTATACCTCGCCCATGATTCATAAGACCGACTACACCGGCCCTTCCTTTTATGTGCAGGATGGGGGCCTGATCGAAACTGCTGAAATCAGGGTCCGTGTGAATGGGCAGAATCTGTGCGCTTCCATAGAGGACAAGATAAAGAACTGGCCTCTTACCACCATATGCCCGTGCGAGCTTGACAAAGACTGGAAAGGTTTGATTCTGGCAAAGGGACAGATCGAGAACGTGTATGGGCTGGGTCAGCAGTTCAAGGTACTCGGTTCGGCGGACGGCGACTGGCTGCAACACAAAGTGCGCGAAGAGCAGCCAGCCGGCCAGGCGCAGTCACATGGAAACGGGTTTATGCCTTTCGGGCCGGCAGGTATGGTCGGGAATGTACAGTTTCCCGTCATGTATGCAGTAGGCAGCAATAATCTCAACTACGCCCTGCTGGTTGACAACGTCTACAAACAGAGATGGGATTTTGCGGGAGACCCGTGGCGGGTCAATATGTGGGGCGATCAAATTCGCTACTATGTCATGACCGGTCCTGACCTGCCCGATCTCCGGAAGGATTACATGGAGTTGGTCGGCACTCCCCCTGTTCCCCCCAGAAAGGCCTTCGGTTTGTGGGTATCCGAATTCGGATACAAGAACTGGCCGCAAATCGATAGACTGCGCGCCGGCCTCCGGAAGGACAATTTTCCAGTGGACGGATTTGTCCTGGATCTGCAGTGGTTCGGAGGGGTAATTGCAGGAAGCCCTGACAGCCAGATGGGCAGGCTGGATTGGGACAGGGATTGCAACGACAGCAACGGTTTCTGTTTTCCGGATACCGATGCGAATATCGCTTTCTTCAAGAACGACCAGATCGGGCTGACGGCCATAGAAGAATCGTACGTCAATGAGAACACCGACACCTTTGCCCAGATGAAGGCCGCGGGAAGTTACTTCGCCTACTCCAGAACGAATAACCGGTGCGACCCCGACCGGCATAATCCTGTCCTCCTGACGGATTGGTTTGGCAAGGCGGCCATGATCGATTGGACCAACCCTGATGCAGGGATGTGGGTGCATGATAACCGGCGCTTCCCGAATCTGGTGAGCAAGGGGATCACGACCCACTGGACGGATCTGGGCGAGCCCGAAAAATATGATGGCCGCGCCTGTTACCACGGGGTTGAAGTGACGGCGTCCGGTCCCAAGAACCAGCACGGCGATGTACACAATATCTATGCCTTTCTCTGGAACAAGTCGATCTACGATGGCTATTACGAAAAGAGAGAGGTCATGAAGCAAAGACCGTTTATACTCAGCCGCTCCGGCGCCCCCGGCTCACAGCGCTTTGGTGTGGCGATGTGGTCCGGTGATATTGGTTCCAATCTCGAGCTGCTGGCAACGCACTTGAATGCGCAGATACACATGTCGTTTTCTGGCATTGATTATTATGGCTCGGACGTCAGTGGATTCCGCAGGGAAGGCATACCTTACAACGGGGGACACTCGGGCAACTTACAGTATCAAAGCGAACTCTATACCGAGTGGTTCGCCAACGCGGCCTGGTTTGACGTGCCGGTGCGGCCTCACACGGACAATAGTTTTCAGACAAGCATGCGTTATGAAACTGCACCCAATTTGGTCGGCAATGTCCATGCCAACCTGATGAACATACGGCAACGGTATGAGTTGATCCCGTATTACTACTCCCTGGCTCACCGGGCTTACCTATATGGGGAACCGGTGATTCCGCCCCTTGTTTTCTATTATCAGAACGATCCGAATGTGCGTCAAATCGGGCACGAAAAGTTGATTGGAAGGGATCTCCTGGTCTGCGTCGTAGCGGGCCACGGAGAGTATGTACGCAATGTCTACCTCCCGAAGGGTAAATGGGTGAGCTATCATACGCGTGAGTGGTTTGACAGTGCGGGCCAGTGGACAGACCACTTCCCCACCTACATTGAAGGCGTCTTCCGGTTACCTGTCTTCGCCCGGGCGGGCGCCATCATCCCCATGATGTACGTTGATGACCAGACCAAAGATGCGTTCGGCCGCCGGAAAGACGAGACGTCCCGCGATGAGCTTATCGTCCAAGTATATGCCGACGCAACGCCAACCCGGTTCACCCTCTATGAAGATGACGGCTCAACGATCAATTACGGCCCCGACAAGCGGCCGGTCTATAAGACGAGAACCACCGTCATTTCCCAGCAGAAGAGCGGCAGCGTAATTACGGTGGTTATTGATAAAGCCAGCGGCAGCTATGAGGGGGCAGTGGCACGCCGTAATAACGTTCTGCGGCTGGTGGTTGAGGATGCGCTTGCCACGCGGGTCACGCTTAACGGATCTGTCTTGCCTCCGCGCAGGTCAGCAGCGGACTTTAATGCTGCCGCCAGTGGCTGGTACAACGCAGCACGCAATCTGATATTGATTAAATCGGGGGTCCGAGGCGTCTACGGCAGGAAGACCTTCGAAGTCCAGTCGCGGTCTCTGTCACCGGTTACATCTGTAAACTTCGTCTGCGACAACTGCTGGACGGCATTGGGAGAAAAAGTCTACGTGGTGGGCAATAAGCCGGAGCTGGGCAACTGGGATCCGAACAAGGCTGTCCAGTTGTACCCGAGCGTGTACTATGAGTACATCTACAATCCACCGCCCGGTCACAATGGCCCGGGGCCCAAGACTCCCAAATGGACTGGACTGGTGCAGGGTCTTCCTCCAAATACCGCCATCGAATGGAAGTGCGTCAAGAAGCTGAACTCGGGCGAATGGCAATTTAAGCCAGGGAATAATGACGTTATCGCCGTTCCGAAATCTGGCTTTGCCGGAACGAGTGCCGGTTCATTTTGATTGGATGATTCAGACAGGTCATTTTAGTTTCTTAGTCTTCAGAGGGTATGGAAATGAATCAGAAGACAGACATCATTGCAGTGCGCAGGCAAGGATTTTGACCTTTTATGGCCGTTTTCGCAAAAAATATCTCCCGTCCCCGGAACAGAAGGATTATTCTGCAGATTATTGGTAATTTGGAATGGTTAGATTCGCCTTTTGTCATAACCTGACCTTTCATCTTAGGTTCAGGGTGCCTCCTGATCATCTGTCTTCGAACAACCATTCCCGGATGGCGCCTGTTTTTTGTCCCCATACTTCAGCCAGCCGCTCTTTAAGAAATGCCGCATAGAGACTATCGAAAAGCTGCAATCCTTCCTCCAGAACGTGCATCCGTTCGTAGAAGACCGCTTCACGCTCGCTTGCCTCATCGGTAAGTTCGTCCCTTTCCAATTTTACCGAGGGACACTGGAACGAAGCGAAGTGGAACGTCTCCCCTTTCAAGGTCATCCTCCAGACATTTTCCTCCTTTTCCAGATAAAGGGTCGCTTCTGTGATCTCTTTGCCACTTTGCAAGGCCGTGAGGGCCTCCCTGAAATGATCCTGACGCCCGGCCACAGTGATTTTCTGGGGTCCGCTGTCACCTTCTCCAAGGAGGATGAGGCGGTCATTTAGGTATGCAACAAATGACAGCCCCTGAATGGCTGGACCGGGCTGGCTTACCGTGTACTCCGAGGAGCCATTCATCGTCTGATAAATCAACCATAGCAAGAAATCCAGGCCCAGCCACCGGTTGCCCTTGATGATATCCACCACATTATCGGTGGGGGCACAATTGGCCTGTTTTAGAGCAGGCCTGAGGCTCGTATCCAGTACCTTGTCAGCGCGTGCAAACGGGTGGATAGTTACCACGCGTGTCTCGAAGGTCTTCTCAAAAAGATGCTCAAACAGTTCCCGGATTCCAGGATTTAAACTGCCAAATGTTACCATGCCTGTCCGGGTATTCCAGACCACGTCATACGCCGCAGGTACGGGCAGGGTTCGAGCAAGCAGGGCGCTGCGAACAGCCTCCCACAGCTCATTACGCTTCTCCTTTGGAATCCACTTCAGCCCTGGATTTGAGGCAAGATAATCCTTTTGGGCCTTTTCCCGATGTGCCTTCAGCAAGACGGTTGGCACGCGCCGCCGATCCCGGCGAAGCCGGAAGGCCAGATAATAATCCCGCCAAAAGGCGCGCGGGGCGGCAAAACTACTGTCATTGGAGTCGTCGAAGTGAACCCAGCCGGAGGAAAGCTCGTCGGCTGTCTGGTCGATCGGTCGAAACCCGTTTTGGGCAAGGCGCTCAGCCGCCCATTCGTAAAGGTCCGTATGTGGAACCTCATCCAGTACTTGGTACTGGCAGACACTTACTGTATTGGAAAGCATACCCATGATTGTTCTCCTTTCTGGAAACCCAAAGTCTGGTGAATTGACCAAACAGCGGGGCTTTTCCGCCTGAAATTCAGCCCTGTATTCTTGCCAGGCTTTGCCAATGCATTTTCTGCCGAAGCGGAAGACTGTACCGCTTACACCTTTTCAGGAAGCAGGGCAAGGAATTTCTGCAACTCGGGCCTATATGAAAGCCCGGACGCCTCATGTCCTCAATTTCTTTTGAACATGATTTTCTCGAAAGTCCTCTATGGTCAAAAAACCTTACTGCCTTTTAAAATATCGGCCACCCTGCCTCCTTTAGCCTGTAGATTGTATGCGGATAAGGGTCGCAGGCCTCTTCTTCAAGGAAGCCTTTATACCCGATTTCTTTCAGTTTGCTTAGCATGGATGCCCTTTCCTCGGAAGGCATAAGTCTTGAGTCGCTCATGGCCGCCACATTTAAGGGTATCCCTTCCCTCATCAGGTGTCCGATGGCCTGGTAGGGTAGCTCGTAAAAATCACCTCTTGCCCCGGTTCTTTTCTCAAACCCCCCAGGCGAGCCTGCCTTAAGTGATACCCTTAAATGTATATTTTTGTACCTGGTCAATGCCCTTACATATCCTTCATCAACACCGAGGAGTATGCCATTTGTCTCGAGGATGAACAAATAATTCGTTCCTTCTATCAAGTCGAGGAGGCCAAGGAGATGGCTGCGGCAGAGGGTTGGCTCCCCACCTGATATCCTCATTCTTTTTACCCTGTCCTTTTTTGCATTTCTCAGAAGTTGTTCGAAGGCGCTTTCAGGCGAATAGAACCTGCCGAACTCCTCCGGGAAGTCCCTCGAGAAATCAACCCAGCAGAAGATGCACCTCAGACAGCAACCAACCGCATAGCCTGTGGAGATACCTCCATAGACCCCTGTACAGTAGAAATCCGTATATTTTCTCATAGAATCCTTGCATGCAATTTCTTCTGTCGAGGCGGCAAGCTCTAGAGGATCAAAGGGTTGGTGCCCGGGCTTTACATATTTTGGATAGGTCTCTTTCATTTTTCCCCTTTTACTCCATACTCTCCCCTTAATGAGACATACAGAACCTCACAGATGACCCTTTTTCTGATACCCCTCTCGCCTTTTTCGACCAAAACAAGATACTGAACCCCGTATTCTTCGACCGGGGCGATTAACCTTCCCCCGGTCTTGAGCTGTTTGATCAGAGGAGGGGGTATTTTGAGGCATGCCGCCGTGATACAGATCCGGTCATAGGGGGATAGCTCCGGGTAACCAAAACCTCCATCCCCATGCATCAGAACAATATCATTATAATAGCCGGTTTTTTCGAGATTATTCCTCGCAAATTCAAAGGTCAAGGGGTCGATCTCAATTGATAAAACCAGGCCGCCTGGCCCAACGATCTCCCGGGCCAGGGCCGCTCCATAGCCGGACCCGAGGCCGACCTCGAGAAATTTATGACCTTCATCCAGTCCCAGTGCCTCATAAAAGAGGGGGTAACTGTGCGGACAGGATATGGTCGCGTTTTCGCCGGGGAGTGGCAGGGGAACTTCATGATAGGCATAGTCTCTATACAGAAGAGGGATGAAGTCCTCCCTTGGAACCTTGAGCATGGCATCCTTTATCCGTTCCGACCGGAGGTATCCGTGCCGCATAAGCCATCTTACCTTCTCCTCTCTCTCCCTTTCAAGGTCTTCTCTACTTTTAGTGGGCCCTTTTGGGGGCGGTACTATCCAGCCTGGCATTTTTACAAGTCAACCCTACCTTTAGTTAAGATGTTATAACGATTCGCAGGGCACTGCTAGTGATAAAAACCTGCCTTGGCTATGTGCGTTATTTTCATATCTTCCGTACGAGTCCGGCCATAACCCCCAGGATGCGGAAAGGCTTGGACTCATCGGGTTTAATGATAATGGGTTTATACCTGGGGTTGGCCGGTCTCAGTTCGATGGTTTTATCCTTCTTCTCATAAAAATACTTGAGCGTTACCTCATCATCTATGAGGGCGGCTACGATATCCCCGTTTTGTGCCTTTTCCCGTACCCGCACGATCACGCAATCTCCGTCCTCTATATGGGCGCCGATCATGGAATCACCGTAAACCCAGATGGCAAAACACTCTTCATCGCCGAAGAAGTGCCTTTCAACAGGCAGGGTATCCTCGATGTTTTCCACGGCCAGCACCGGAAGCCCGGCGGCGATACGGCCTAGTATGGGTATGCCTTTCATAACGGCTGGATGGGGTTTAACCAGGGTGATGCCGCGGGATTTACCGCCGTGTATCTGGAGATAGCCCTTTCTCCCCAGGGCTTTTAAGTGATCAATGGCTGCCTTGGGCGAAGTAAAGCCAAAGTGAGCGCAGATCTCCCTTACGCTGGGGGGGAAATTATACTCGGCCTGGAACCCGGTTATGAACAGGAGGATTTTGTCCTGTTTTGGTGATAGGATTTGCATGGCGACATCTCCTTCATACTATTCAAATGTATAGTTATATGTACTATACAAATGAGTAGTAGTCAAGGAAAATGACAAAAATGCCGTTCAAGACACCTGATAAGAATTATTTATGTTGAATTTTGGCCCTAATTTCTATACAAATTGGCTTTGGGATTAATTTACAGACCTTTTGCATTCAAGTTTAGCCAATTTTTTTAAAAGGCCAAACTATTACAGCCCAAATAATCCGCTTCACTGGCAAAAGGTATCATGAGCACCCAGCCGCCTCCAGATGAACGCCTCGCCGGGCTTAGAAAAACAGCGAGGATGTTGAAGGAGGGAAAGACGTGGGAAGAGTTCGAGGGGTCTAACGGCAGGTGAAATGCGCCTGTTTTTTTTAGACCTGTCTATCAAATTCTAAACAAGGAGGAACAGTAAATGGCAAAGACAAAGAAAGGCAATGTATTCAGTTGTCAGGTATGCGGGCTGGTCTGCATAGTAGATGAGCCCTGCGGATGCGAGACATGCGATATTATATGTTGCGGGCAGCCTATGGCCATGGGAAAGGCCGCGGCCAACAAGGCCAGGAAAAAAGCGGCTGAGCTCTCAGCAACTAAGAAGGCTGCGGCGAAACCGGCCAAGGGAAAAACTATCGGGGCCGCCGCAAAGAAGGTAAAGGTCGCCTCTAAGCCCAAACCTGCGCCGAAGAAGACGGCCGTCAAAAAGACCACGGCCAAGCCAAAAAAGAAATAACAGCCCTGTTTCTAAATGAAGATCGCTTTCACCTCTGATATCCACGCCGACGTTTCTCCGGAAAACGAAAGGGTGCCGGACATCCAGGTCCCTATTCTGCTCAGGGAATCCCTGGACATCTTCATTATTTGCGGCGACGTCTCTGCTGATCAACGGCATTTCGAAAGGGCTTTGAAAAAATACGCGCAGCTCACGTGTCCAAAGTTAGTCGTGGCTGGCAACCACGACCTCTGGGTGGAGGGCGGGGAGGAAAACAGTATAGAAAAATATCGATACACCCTGCCCAGGCTGGCAAAAGAGAGCGGCTTTATTTACTTAGGGTTCGAGCCTTATGTGACAGGGAAAGTGGGGTTCGTAGGAACATGCGGCTGGTACGATTATTCCTTCCGAAATGAAGGGCTGGACGGAGAAATTCCTGATAGTGCGTACAGAACAAAGAAATTCGGAGGCAGGCGCTGGATGGACGCTGTTTATTGCAACTGGAGTTCCATGGAAGACGCTGAGGTGGCCAGCATAATGAACGAATCCCTGAAAAGACAGATTGCCAAGGTAGGGGATGCTGTTGATCACATTGTGGTTGTGCTCCACCACGTACCTTTCCGTGAACTGCTAACGTATAAAAATGATCCCTCCTGGGATTTTCTTAATGCCTTCACCGGGAACAGCAGGACGGCAGAGATCATAAGATCGTTTCCCAGGATTAAGGCTGTTCTCTACGGCCATACACATGAGAGGAAAGAGCAGGCCGTAGGCGGCATCCTGGCCATGACGCACAGTGTAGGTTATGAGTGGGAATGGACGGAACGGGGGATGGACCCAGAGGATAGTGTGAGAGTTTTTGAATACTTATAATGGAACGGACGTGAGATGAGAACGGCTTGCGTATATCCAACTCCGGAGATCAAGATAATTGTCAGAATCCTCAGGCAGGTTTTCTCTCGGGGGCTTTTATGGAAATAGAGAAAATATACCTGGATAAAAACAATCAGGGATATATCGTCTGCAAGCAGTGTGGTAAAACCAAAAAGATCGATGGCTCTAATTTCCATACCAGTAAACCAATCAAGGTAACCTGTATATGCAAAAATATATTTTATATCCAGCTAGAGCTAAGGCAGTATTATAGAAAGAAGGTGAACCTTGCCGGGACATTTGAAAGAATTCATCCTGATAACCGGGCGGTGGGTAGAATTACCATAGAAGATATCTCGGCCGGTGGCCTTGGATTTAGAACAATGAGCAGCAACGTGTTGATCCCAAACGATCTCGTAAAGATAAAATTTATCTTAGACGATACCCATGGGTCACATGTCGAGGTAAATGCTATCATAAGATCTATAAGGGAAGGTCATGTAGGAGTTGAATTCCGGGAACTTGATGAACACAGCCGGAAGTTAATAGGATTCTACCTCTTATCCTAAGCGAGGGATTCGGTATTTTCCAGATCATCTGATCTAATCTCTATGAATGTTGCTCACCAAGGGCTGATAACGACTTTTTTGTCAGGGCGCTTACCCGGCGGACGGTCAGCTCGTTATCCAGATAAAGCTCGATTTCGGCATTATCTGCCAGAAGAGCTTCGAGCAGCGAACGAGCCGTTTCCGCCCGAAGCAGACCCATGGCCCAGGCGGCCAGTCCCCTGACCGTGGCGTCTTCAGATTTCAGATAAGGCAGGAGGTGAGGGATACAATTCTGTATTAAGTATGGCTTCGCCTGGGCCAGCCTCCCTAATGCCCAGACGGCGCCGCGTTGCATTAATTCATGCTCCAGGAAATTTCCATCCGGCCTGACATAGGATACCAGTATATGGGCATATTCCCTGGCCAGGCCGTCGTGGCGGGCCATGATCTCGGCCATGGCCTCAGGAGCGCCCCATCCGATGCCCCCGGATTCGTCATTCAAACTCCACATTAAACGCCGCATTATGACGCGGGCCCTCTCCATGTCTTTTGTGGCCAGGCGGGCGACAACCACCCCCATGGCTGTAATGGCGTGCCATCTCACGGCCGGGTCAGTGGCGGACAGGAAGGAAAAGAGGGGATTTATCACCCGGCGGGCCGGTAACCGGCAGAGCTCATTAAGCGCCTGTTTAAGATCGGTTGAGGCAATTAATTCCAGGACTCGGCGTTTGAGATCCCTGCCTTGCCATTTTGGGGTATCCACAGCACTTTCTCCGGTTAACATCTATCCTACTGCTTTTTAAATTGGTCCTTGGCAGCCCCGCAGACCGGGCAAGTCCAGTCATCGGGGAGGTCTTCAAACCGGGTGCCGGGCACTATTCCGTTATCCGGGTCTCCAATGTCCGGGTCATACACATAGCCGCAGACTGTGCATTCATACTTATCCATAGCCGTAGGCCTCCCTTAAAATTGATGGGTCTTCGCGTATTCGAGTGGGTAATCTTTTAGTCTTCTCTATTCCCCTCTTTGGAAACCAGGGGTTAGGGGAGATTTTATAAATCATGACTGTTTCAGGCTGTTATTATACGAAAGTATAGTTACTACCAAGCGTTTTCAAATTCCCCCTCACCCCCCCTTTACTAAAGGGGGGATAATAGGGCCGGGAATGACAAAAACGGCAAGATAATATCTGCGTAAATCTGCATTCATCTGCGTCCAAAATGGGAGCGCATCCATGACCTCCTCAGGCGCAGAGAGTTCCCCACCACAGAGACCGAACTCATGGCCATGGCCGCAGCCGCAAACACAGGGTTCAAGAGTATCCCAAAGAAGGGATACAATATCCCGGCAGCAATAGGGATCCCGAGGCTATTGTAGAAAAAGGCCCAGAAGAGGTTCTGTTTGATTACCCTCATGGTCTGAGATGAGAGCTTGACGGCCATGGACACCAGCCGCAGGTCGTCAGTGATGAGCGTGATGTCGCTGGCCTCTATGGCCACATCCGTCCCGGCGCCGATGGCGATCCCGATGTCTGCTGTAGTCAGGGCCGGGGCATCGTTGATGCCATCTCCAACCATGGCCACTACCTGGCCTTGCTCCTGCAAACGCCGTATCTCTCTGGCTTTATCAGCAGGCAGCACCTCGGCCATAACCTGATCGATGCCCACGGCCCGGCCTATGGCGCGGGCGGTCTTCTCATTATCTCCGGTAATCATGGCTACATGCAGCCCCATGTGCCTAAGGGTCAAAACCGTCTCCCGGGCAGATTCCTTGGGGACATCGGAAAGGGCAATAAGGCCGACCGCCGTTTCTTCTTCAACCACGAAAACACAGGTCTTTCCTTTGCCAGCGAGCCTTTTGGCACTCTGATCCAAAGCCTGCATCGCTACACGCTCTTGCTCCATGAGTCGAACGTTCCCAAGGGATACCTTCTTACCGTTTAAGGTGGCTTTAGCTCCTAGGCCGGAGAGGGCCTCGAAGTCGTGGGCAGGGTGTGGGGATACCCCTTCCCGCCGGCCTCTTTCCACGATGGCCCGGGCCAGCGGGTGTTCGGAAAGGGCCTCAATGGATACCGCGATCTTAAGAACATCTTTTGGTTGCAAATCCTCTGCCGGTAGTATGTCCGTGACCTCCGGCTCTCCCTTGGTCAAGGTCCCTGTCTTGTCAAAGACAACCGTTGTAAGTTTGTACGCCTTTTCCAGGCTTTCACCGCCCTTGAACAGGATGCCGTTTTCAGCCCCTAAGCCGGTTCCCACCATGACTGCGGTAGGCGTGGCCAGGCCCATGGCGCAGGGGCAGGCAATAATCAGGACGGATACAAAATTCAAGAGGGCACGGCTAAGGAGCGGTTCCGGGACAAGAAGGTACCAGATAATAAAGGTAATCACGGCTATAGTGAATACCACCGGGACAAAGATAGAGGCCACTTTATCTGCAAAGCGCTGGATGGGCGCTTTAGACCCCTGGGCCTCTTCGACCAATCGGATGATCTGGGCCAGGGCAGTTTCCGCGCCTACTTTAGTGGCTTTGAAGGTGAAACTCCCGCTCTTGTTCAATGTGCCTGCGAATACGTCACTTCCGGCCTGCTTGGCCACCGGAAGACTTTCTCCGGTAAGCATGGATTCATCCACCTCGGAGGTTCCGGAGACAATCACACCGTCCGTAGCAATCTTTTCTCCTGGCCGGACCAGGATCAGGTCTCCTTTAAGGAGTGCCTCGATCGGGATGTCCATCTCCTTTTCATCCCGGATAACCCGGGCCGTCTTTGGCTTAAGCCCCATCAATTTCTTTATGGCGGCAGAGGTCTTCCCTTTGGCCCGGGCTTCCAGGAAACGGCCCAGGATAACCAGGGTAATAATCATGGCTGCGCCGTCAAAATAGATATGTGGCGCGATACCGGCACGGGTGAAAACTTCGGGCCAAAATGTGGCTATGGCAGAATAGAGGTAAGCGGATAGGGTGCCCACGGCCACCAGGGTATTCATATCAGTTGTTTTTTGTCTGGCGGCCTTGAGGGCGCCCACATAAAAACGGCTTCCTACCCAGAACATCACCGGCGTGGCAAGGATGAGAAGAACGAAACGTATGGTCTGTCCGGGGACGGATTGAAGGAAAGGGAACCAATGCGGCATGGAACCCGCGTGGATAAGGATGCTGAGAACCACGCCCGCGTATAATTTTACCTTAAGTTCTTTTATCTCCTTTTTCCGGGCCGCCTCGGCCGTGTCTTCAGATACTTCCCCCAGGACACCTAGGAACTCGTAGCCTGTATTAGAAAGTATCTTTCTGATCTCTTTAACACCGGCCCAATCCGGGTTGTGAGTAAGGGTGGCCCTCGCTGTGGCCAGGTTCACATTGGCTTCTGTGACGCCACGGGCTGATTTCAAGGCTGATTCTACACGCCGCACGCAGGCAGCGCAGGTCATTCCGCCCACAGAAATAGTGGTCTTTTGCGTAGCATGGGCCCCTGCTGGTTCTACACCCGCGGCTTCATAACCAATCTTCAATTTTGTCACATAGCTCCTTCTTGTCGTGCATGGGCAGCCCTCCTTTTCCCTGGTGAGCTTCTATCGCCTTTCCGATTCTTATGCTTATTCTAAAGTAAGTGCATGCTTTTTTTCAATGAGGTTTTGAAAGGGCCGGAACGGAAAGATGTTGCCAGATCAGCCGGGAGGACTTAGGGCAAAAGAAGGTTGCAGTTGACAATGCATGATAGGAGCATGATAATGTAAAATAAATATCTCTGTATTAATATCCTGATGGATTTATAAGCGTAAGACTACAAACGGGATGGGCACTATGGCTAGGGCTATTATCACCACGATGAGCAGGTATTTCAGGTTCATTGCCGCTGTTGGAATGGCGATTGTATTATTTATGATAATACACTGCGCACAGCGAGTCCCTGGTGAAGGGGCAAGGGAACCAGATATTATTTTTAAGGCGAGGTGCTCCAGGTGCCATAGTGTAGAGAGGGCACTTACCGCTACCAAAGATGAAGCTGCCTGGCGGCAAACAATTATTTTAATGAGTCAAAAAGAGGGAAGCGAGATTACACAGGATGAAATAGAAAAACTAGTTTATTTTCACATAGAGCGCCAGAAAAGGGAACAGGAGCTGTTTTATCGGGATTGCGGGCAGTGCCACGAGCCAAGGCGGTCTCTGGCCAGGGCCAGGACCCGGGCTGAATGGCGGGGGATTATTAAGCGCATGCTGGCTAAGAGTCCTGGGTTGGCCAGTGAAGAAGATATAGAGCTTTTAATAAACACCGATTTTCGCAGATTTTTAACCGTCATTTCGGTATAAGGTTTTATGTTTCCTTTACTGGAACTGGATGTTCAGTTTAACGCCATCGAGCCAGGAGATGGTCTGCGGCAGCCGTTGCCACGGGACGTTTCTCAGAATTGGATTATGGGCTTTACGAGGATAAGAAATGAGAATATCCCCGTCCCTGATTTTTACCGTTGCTTTACCCCTGACAAAGTGGCGGTAAATCTTCTGGGCGTCACATTGTTCAAACCCCCGGAGCTTCTGGGCAAACATACTGTAGAGGGTATCGGCGATCATGGTCAGCAGGACGTCGAAATGCACCTTGA
>JBFMAZ010000098.1:0-66526 GCA_040755415.1 Thermodesulfobacteriota bacterium
CCGGTATTCCGGTAACAAAAACCGTCATTCCTGCGAAAGCAGGAATCCAGAAAGACAAAAAGACTAGATTCCGGGTCAGGCCCGGAATGGCAATTAAAGTAACGGAACTTATAGCGCACTACACTAGCTCTTTTAAAACAGCTAACGTGTTACAAATGTCCAAATTTCTAATGTTCCAAACGACAGCATCTCTGATCATTTTGGATTTGAATTTTGGTAATTCGATATTGTTTCGAGATTCGTGCTTCGGATTTCGGATTTAAAATCATGCAGCACAACAACCATAGTGTGTTTACGGTCAAGAGCTAACCCGTATGCAACTAGGCGATAGATTTTGGAAAAAGTACTCCTTGACTTTGGAAGGAAAAATTTAATATAGTGCCCTTATGTGAAAGGCCGCTATATGCAATCTAACCGCTTAGTTAGACTGGTTGAAACGGTTCTTAAGATCAAGACCCAGCCGCACCAAACCCGTCAGCAATGTTTAGCCTCCCTTAGTATCGGCAAGTCGCAGTTCTATTATGATCTCCAGTCGTTAAGCGAACTGGGTCTGTCAATTAAGTATTCTAACCATGAAAAGGCATTTTTGATAAAAAAAGAACCCGCTTTTACCATCCCCGACCTTGCCCTGGGGGATACTGTGGCCCTTATGCTCTCGGTCCGGCAGCAGGTTCTAACGGCACGAAATGATTTTGCTCTTGCTTACGGCGCTTACGCTGCGTTATGCCATATCATAGACGCACTCCCCTCAAAGACCCGAAAAGAATTGACAACTATGGTGGACAAACTGATTGTAAGGGACGGGTTCGGTTGTCATAAGGACATCCTGGATAAACTGCAGGAGTCGCTCCAGGATAGAAATCGTATTCTCATAGACTGCCAAAAAGAAAGCGAAAAGGTACTGCGCCGCTATACGGCCGATCCGGAACGGCTTTACTTCAAGCAGGGCAGTCTATTTCTGGATGCCTTTACCCCTGAAAGTAAAAAGACGGAGACTTTCCGTGTCCCGCTCATCAAACAAGTAATCAAAACCCCTTTCTTCATCCCGCGTTAATAAACAGCCTGAAATCCATGTGTGCAACCAGAGTCATTACGCTCCTTACCGACTTCGGCACCCGGGACATCTACGCCGGCGTCATGAAGGGGGTTATTCTCTCCATCTGCCCGGATGTCCGGCTCATCGACCTGACGCATGAAATCCCCCCACAGGATATAAGGGCCGCAGCATGGCAGGTCTCTGCTTCCTATAAATACTTCCCGAAAGGGAGCATACACGTGGCCGTAGTCGATCCAGGGGTGGGCACTTCCCGCCGGCCTATCCTGGTCGTCTGCGATGGCCACTTCTTTATCGGCCCGGATAACGGGCTCTTCAGCCTGCTCTACCAATCAGGAAGGCCTTTTGATGTATATGTATTAAGTCAGAAAAAATACTTTTTAGACAAAATCTCCGCTACCTTTCACGGTCGTGATATCTTTGCGCCGGTAGCCGGACATCTGGCCTGCGGCACGCCGCCTGAGGAACTGGGTGAACGCATTACAGACCCGGTCACCCTTGGCACCACAAAGCCTGAATTCGATGGAAGGACGCTCTACGGGAAAGTGGTCTGGACAGACCGCTTTGGAAACCTTATTACCAGCATCTCAGAAGAAGAATTTAAAAAGCACATCCAGGGAAAACCCTTTGTGATTAAGGCCGGCAGCATTTCCTTAAAATTCCTCCAGAAGACGTATGCCGGGGCGAGAGGGCATGGTATAATAGCCTTGTTCGGTAGTAGCGGCCTTCTGGAAATTGCCGAGGTATCCGGTAGCGCGGCCAGGAGGCTGAAAATGGGCGCAGGGGCCGCGGTAACCGTAACCATAGAAAATAATCTTAAGGAGATAGAAGAAAATCGCTCTTGATAAAAAAACCACCGGTGTCTTCTTTGCGGCCAACACCCTGTTTTATTTTTGTCACTGGATGGTTTTCGCATTTCTGCCCCTCCTCCTTAAAGAATACGGTCTGACCGATGGCCGTATCGGCATAATAATCGGTACATTCTCCATAGCCTCCATGCTGCTCATGCTCCCAATGGGGGTCTTCTCCGATTACTTTTCTCCCAAAAAGACCGTCATCGCCGGTACATGCGGCCTGAGCCTGTACTTCTTCTTCCTTCTCCTCTCCCGGAACTTTTATTGGCTTCTGCTCTCCGTCGCTATCGGCGGCGCCGGGGCCTCCGCCCTATTTATTGTACTTTCGTCTCTTTACCTCAAGGTCGTCACGCGCATTAATTTAAGCCGGCAAGTGGCCCTCTACCACGTGGGCGGTTACCTGGGATATGCCTTGGGACCCTTCACAGGAGGTTTGATTACTTCTCACTATCCACCGAAATTTTTAATTGCCACGGCCTGGGCATGCTCCCTGGCACTTATTGTGCTAGTCTTATTTCTCAGGGACTCTACCCAAATCAGATTTAGCTTCCAGGAATACGGGGCTGACCTGAAAAAACCGGGCAGCCTCCTCTTGATACTGGGAATATTTGTCCTGGCCACCCACTTTGGCGTAGAGCAAACGTCCTTTACGCTCCTAATGAAGGGGAAACTGGGGTTTGCGCCCAAAAATATCGGCTATATGTTTGCCGGTATCGGTCTGTGGATGGCCTTTCTGGCCCCTTTCGCTGGCTACTTCATGGATCGTAGGCAAAGGATTATCCTTTTTCTCTTTGCCGGCCTTATAATGTCCGGTGCCTTCCAGTCCCTGACCGGGAATGCGTGGTCATTCGGTAGTCTCCTTGTAACCAGGATATTCCACACCACGGGTGACGCTATAGCCATTTTAGGCATAGGGGTCCTGACGGCGCTCTACTTCCCGGAGGCGCGCCTGGGAGGAAATTCAGGGCTGCTCTATGTGGTGCGGACGGCCGCCATGTTTTCCGGGGCAGTGGTGGCCGGCCTTCTAAATACCAAATGGGGATACAGTTTTTCCTTTATGGCCAACGGCCTCTTCGTCCTGGCCTTTACAGCCATCCTGGCCATATCATTCAGACGGTTCTTTTCCTCTTAGCCATCCAGTCCTATAAGGCCGCTATCAGGCAAGCCGAGGGAATGCAAAACCTCTTCTTACCGGGTTAATGCCTTATGGCTTATCCGGCTGAAAAATGGTTCCTTTTGCTCCCCAAAGTCAGGAGTTCGCTCCTTATCATGGCATTCCAGGCAGATGGAAGCAGGGACGGTACGTCTCAACTGAGACGTTTCAGGATGGAGGGTATGTTTCCGGCCCGGACCGTGGCATACCTCGCACCCCACACCGGTCAGCCGGCCTGCAGTTTGACCCATCTGAAAGCCGGTAGGGTAACCAAAGCCCGTGGTATGACACGAAATACAATCAGGATAAAAATGCCTCCGGACCTTTTTTAAGGTATCGAAAGCCCGGGAATGCCTGGTGCCTTGCCAGGCCCGGTATTCAGTTGCATGGCAATTTCGGCAGCCTTCTGCCCCCACGTAACCATTATCCCTGTCCTGCTCTAACGCCTGGTCAGAAAACTTCCGCTTTGCCTCGGCCTGCGCTGCCCGATCCTTGACCGCTGCACCATAAGCCTGCGAGATAAATTGCTCTGTGGCCGGATCAGGAGCGATATCCATGGAAAGGTAAATCCACTTAAAGTCATGCCTTAGAAGCCGTCCATTATGGTCCATCCACAAATCCAGTCTGGCCAGGTACTTCTGGCCGGGAGAGACCATGACGGCATGATTGACATTTTCCACAGGTATCTTGCCTCTGGCCGCCAGTATAACCTGGACGTCGCCAAATTCAGAGGCGAGGATCCGGTTCTCTACTTCTGAAAGATCGCTTAAGACTATGATCAGATTCGCCTCCCTTTTTATAGCGGGCAGATATTTCTTGATACCGGCCAAAGGATCAGATACTTCACGCCCTTCAGCCTGAATTTGGGGCTGGCTGAGCGGTGGCGCGGTCAGGGCCAGGATTCCCACCTTGACCGTGCCCAGTTTCTTGATGAGATAGGGTCCTCCCAGAAGCTCCTTAGCCTCACCCCTATGGACGTTGGCCGAAAGGAAAGGAGTCTTTAGGGTCTTAATCTGATTCTGGATAAAGTCGGTCCCGAAGTTAAAGGCGTCGTCGCCCAGGGCGATGGCGTGATAGCCCATCTTCTCCAGGGTCTTTAGATAAATCTCAGTCCTTAACAGATCTGTCTGGCTTGTACCATGAAAAGCGCCGCTGCCCTCGATTAACAGGGCCTGAGGATTCTCCTTAAGAACGCCCTTGATTATTGTAACCCTTCTGGCCAGACCGCCAGCCCGGTTTTCCCCTCAGCCGCAGGGCTCCAATGCCCCCCGGGTCTGGCCAGTTAAAAGCAAGGTTATCCTTGCCCCCTCTTCTGAGTCAGATAATGACCAAGAGGGGAGGAACATCACAATGGATAGAAACAGAAAGGCTGAAAAAGCGGCCACTTTTTTCAATATCTTACCCATTTACGTGCCTACCCCGTGATATGATTGATCTTGCAGCCATGCATACCAAGCATTTTCCGGGTCAACGATGATCTCATAAAAGATCAAAACTCCCCTCCCCGTTTACTTGGGTAATTCCAGCAACTAAGATCGGCTTACTCTTCCTTCCACTCCTCGATGTTTGCCCCTAATTGTTGTAACGTCTCTTTAACCTTGGAATCCAGAGTCGTGCGGTCAAAGCCCTCTTTTGAACGAGCCTTAATTTCAACAACAATTTCCGGTTCAGAACCACTATCCTTTAAAGGACGGATAACCCCGCTTATTATACTTGATATCTTATCCCACGGAATCCGTGCCCTTAGCCTAAGTTCAGAAATACTTTTCCCGGGCGCAACAGGCCTCGCTTCTTCTTTCCCAAGCAGTGTGGCTGTTTCTCCTACCTCACCCGCCTTTCCGCCACCTTCCCCCTCTGAATAAACAGCCCCAGCCTCAGCTTGTGCCTTAAGCTCCCGTGCCCTCTCAGGCCTCAAAACTTCAACATCAGAAGACAAGGAATAAACGGGTTCGTTAAAATATACTTTGCCGTCTATCTTCACGCCTAAAAGCCCGGCCTCCACACCACTCCTGACTGCGCTCAAGAGCACGTCCATGCTTTCAACAATAGGCATGCCCGGCGTTTTGAGAAAGACATCATAGATGGCGCGCATTTCCTTTACGTCCTCATCGCTCCTAAGGGTCCTGTCCAAGATATACTTCGGGGTAAGATGGGAGAGGACCCTTTCCTTATCCTTTAAAAAATCTCTTACACGGCCTGTTAAGGTCTGAGGGGCACCAACTGTAGGAATGCCAAGGTCATCATAAAATACGGCTTCTGAACCCATAAAACCCGTCAAGGCAATATGCCGGTAAGCGGTTAATATCTCAAATGGCAGGATTTTTTCGCTGTCTTTTAGTTTTGCCTCCAACTCCTTGACGCTTTCCTTCGTAAGCTGACTGGTTATGTTTTTATCATTTTCGATTTCTTTGAGTGCAAGATATCTTTTTAAAGCCTTTTCTAATTGTCTAAATTGAGACGCATCTAAGGCGACTATAAAAAATGGTAACACTTTAGCTGCTTGAAAAAAGCTGGTCGTCCAGAAAACGGCGCCTAAAAAATCCCCCTTAATCCCCCTTTTTCAAAGGGGGAAACGTCTCTCCTCCCTTTGGAAAAGGGAGGTTGGGAGGGATTTTAAAATACTTTTTCAAACAGCTAAATTGATACAAAAAATGCATTTTTGTATACCCTGAAACCGATGCCTGCTCTTGCAAAAAGCTCGTTAATAAATCCTGTCGTATCACCGGAAGGATATACAAAGTCAGGAGATAGAATCGCAAGTTTGATATTTTTGTTGTCCGGAACATCTGCAGAGTTATTGGGCCAGAGATAGGGCTCGAATTCTTTGCCTGCCATCTTTTTCTGGATAAAATCTCTCAGGCAGCTTTCCATCTGGCTATCGGATACGCTTACCTCTCTGTCCACTATCACCCTGTTCAGGTTCGGCTGGTTCTTGAAGGAATAGAGATTGCCGGCGGAGTGGAAATACCAGAGTTCCTCCTCCAGCTTTTTTATCGCATCGCCCACAATAGTATGAGGCATATCCTCATTAAAATGCTTGACGACATGATAAAGGGAAAGCAGTGAATGAGTCTTGCCGCCGCCAAAGGGGGTCTGTATCTGGATAACCGGGTCTCCATCACCTTTCCCGGCTATCCTGGAAAGCACCCCTGAAAGCAGGGTCTCAATCCCTTTGGTTATATAGGTTTTTTGAAAAAATAGCCTTGCGTCCCTGTATTCATCGGGGCCTCTGCCTACGGCTACGTCCCCGAGGTCTGCGGCAAATACAGCCTCGCTCAGCTTTCCTTTAAGGATATCTTTATGTGGTTCCGCGACCTGCCACCAGGGCTTCATCTGCTTATCCTTTCTCGAAATTGCTCTTTTTTTGAAAGAAAAATGCGCAACAAAAAATTGTTTATATGCAATGGCTTATAAAGTCAATAAAACCTCTTAAAGCGCATTAAGCGCAATTCAGCAGCCATTTAACCCTCCGGGAAAAGCCTGTGGCTGGCTTTATAGTTTGCCCCTCTTCCCTTACCTTCCAACGTCAGATAGCCCTCTTCCATAATCCGCTTCAGTTCTCTATAAGCTTCATGCCTGCTCAGACCAAATTTTTCACGATACTCAGCGTTTGATATGGTCTTTCGCCTACTCAAAATGTCTCTTAAAATGGGAAACCTCTCTGTGAAAAGTTCTATGTCGATTCTTTCAGGCAGAACAACATAGTATTTGGCGCCTCTGCCACGCCCCTTATGAACTACGAAACCCTTCTCTACCATTTCATGAATTTCACGGTAGGCCGTATCACGATCTACTTTGTTTATCTCCTGATACTCTTTATTGGTAAATCCCGCCGCCTTTGTTGCTATCAAAATCCTCTTTTGTTTATCTGACAAGGGAAGCCTTTGAATAACATCCACCCATTCAGAGGATCCCACATCAAATATTGGTGTATTCCAAAGGGTCACTCTAAGGAGGCTATGCCTTCAGGTTTAAGTGTGCGCTCAATCTCCTTAAAAGCCTTAGCAAGCATGGCCTCAAAATCTTCTTTCCTTTTTACTTTTATATCATCAAACTCATAGGCTTTCCCCTTAGGCATGCCCCTGAGAAGACAAAGACTATCAATAATTTCCTCTGTTTTGGGCGTTAATGGTGTTGCAAAGAGCTCGGGGTATAAGTCACCTATCGCCCTTTTCAGCCAAACATAGAAGAAATCTGATAAGTCAGAGTAAGGCACATTATCATAATACGGAGGGTCTGTGATGACCGCATCAAAGTAGTCGTCGGGATAAGGAAGAGATATAGCAGAGGCTTGTTTGACGGTTGCGGGAGGAGTATTAACTTGAATACAATGCCCTATCACTTTAGCGTAATATTCCCAGCCTGTCTCTAGACTGCCCGATGAACCACTAAAAGGGTTAACTTCAGCATAATCCCAAAGCATTGGCAGGGCTTGTCTTGAATAAAGTTGTTTTATAGCCTCAGAAGTGTTTTCCCACCTCGCAAGCATATTTGTAAAAGCAGCGGTCATATCCACTCCCTTTGCCAGATAACTCACCACCGCCCTCGCATACTCCTGTTCATACCCTTCCTCCAGCATCTTTTCATGCGCCTGCCGTACCTTCTCAACAAAGGTAATCAAGGTCAGCTTCTGGCGGAAGTTGAAAAGATCGCCCCACTTTGTCATCCCATATAGCACCACGGGAGTAAAATTATACAATACTCCACCGGGTGCATATTCCTTCCCATCGGGGGTAGATATTATTTCATCAGGCACAGGGTCGGTTCCCCATTTGTCAAATAGTTCTTTTCTCTTTTTCTCCAGATGCTTTTCTGCGTCTTTGAAAAATTCCAAATCCTTTTTTTCTGCAAGGCGGTAACTCTTGCCCAAAGTATGGCTGGGTTTACAAGACGCATATTCCATTGGTTATCTTGATAAACAGAAAAAAGACGCCTTCCGGCAACAGTTCCGTTACCGTCCTTAATCTCGGCAATCAGAAAACATAAAAGACCATCCATTCTCCCTTCGGGATCGAGGAATGCGGCGCCGTTTTCTACATCATCCGTAAGCCTCTTAAATATGGTCTCAATTACCGCTTCCATTAAGGGGTGCCCCATGCTTACAAACTCTGCCTGGCCTTTGAAGGCCTTTTCTTTATCAAAAGAGACCTTGGAATACTCACGGAGGACTTCCCCGAATTTAGTCTTAAACCAGTGAGGCTGGCTCCGGATTTCTAAGGGTACTGAAGGAATGCGCCAAAAACCATCCTGCCTTTCTTCTACTTTAAGGTTAAGTTCCTTGGCCGCCTTCTTAAAAAATTCCTCTACATATTCCGGGACAAGCCTGTTTTCCTTGGGGGTCTACCTGAGAGACGTTGACGGCGTATAACGGGTCAAACTGAAAGGCATTTCGGATACGCTGGGCCTCGGTAAAGAGAAAAAATCTATTGGCGTCACCTGTGAATTTTACCGATTGCTCTGTAATTACTGTAATCTTTCCTAAGTCTTCCCTAGTAAGGATTGGATTGTAATACGTAGGGGGATTTGAGGTAAGTCCTACCGCCTCTATTTTTACCTGGTCGGCGCCAACGGCCTTGACGGAGATTACCCTGACCTTTTCTTTCCAGAATGGACCTTCAAGTATGAAACCGGGCTTAATTTCCATCATAACCTTAGCTTATCTTTTAAGGGCTTAACAGAGGCCTATTCTACTTAACGAAAGCGCCTGACAGGGGCAAAGAGATTTCGCAAGAGAATATGAAAATGGACAGCCTTTGTCAATTCTAAAGAAAAGAGGCACCGATACCTGTTATCAACAGGGGGGGCGATGGCATCATTGACATAATCTCTGGATAGATATATGTTTTTGGTAATAACAATTCTTTTATAACCAGCTTTACGCCTGAAAACTCCTGAAAAGCCAGTTACAGAAAGAGTCAAAGCTGGTAGTAGAAAATTCCCTGGCTGTTTTAGAGGAGTTTGAGCAATTTGAAGACATCTGGGGGGTAATTACAAGAGCCAGCCAAAAGAAACTGGCTGAAAATATCCGGATAATACTTTCTTAAGGGGAAAACTGTGAAGAAAAAGAAGATCATTTATGTGGTACTAACCTTACTGCTCTCTCTTTCTATCATCCCGACATCGGCCTTAGCCCGCTTGGGAACTAAAGCCAGGGATTTCGTTGAGGTTATTGACAGGGTAAAAGCATCTGTTGTCCAAGTCCGTGTCGAAAAAACCTTTGTCCACCCCAAAAAGCCTGGGGCTCCGGAGGGGGAGATACCGGTAAAGGTTACCGGCGCCGGCCTGGTCATTCAGGAAGAGGGCTATATTCTCACCTGTGAACACCTCCTGGAAGAAGCTAAAAAAATAGAAGTAGTTGATGTAGCCGGGAAGAGCTACAAGACCGGAATCGTAGGACGAGATGCCCTGACAGACATAGCCGTCCTCAAGGTTACCGTAGACTCCAGGAAAATGACGCCAGCAGTATTAGGTAACTCTAATCAGGTAAAACCCGGGGAGTGGGTTATAGCCCTGGGTTATCCAGAAGACCTCCAGGAAACTGTAACCGTTGGTGTAGTAAGCGGCAGAAGTGAAGATCCAAAGGGGGTTGAATACATTCAAACTGATGCCCTCATAAGGCCAGGAAATAGCGGTGGCCCGCTCTTAACTGAAGAGGGAAGGGTTATCGGCATAACCTCTTCTACCGCCGGAGGGTTCGGCCGGTCCATACCTATAAACCTGGCTATCTCGATCGCCAACCAGCTCATCAAGCACGGCGAAGTATTGCGCGGGTATCTTGGAGTAATAGGCCAGGATATAACTGAAGAACTGGCCGCAGCATTTGGGGTTAAGACTACATCTGGCGTCCTCATCGGCGATATAGAACATTACAGTCCGGCGGAAAAATATAATCTCCTGGTGGGGGACGTAATCTTGAAATTTGACGGCCAGGACGTAAAAAATACAAAGGAACTGACTAGACTGGAGGCTGAAACAACACCAAACAAGATGGTTGATATAGAAATAATAAGGGATAGGGAAAGGAAAACTGTCCCCGTAAGGTTTGGCCAGGCCATGACTGAGACCAGCCAAAGAGACGAAATCGATAAGCAGTTCGGCCTTAGCGTTGAAGACATCTCAGAAGATTGGAAGAAAAAAATCAAGACGGAAAGGGCCGATGGTGTGGTGGTATCCCGCGTCCGGGCCGCCTCAGCCGCCTCTGCCGCTGATCTTATGTGGGGAGATATTATCGTGGAGGCAGATGGGGAAAAGGTCAGAAACCGGCGCGACTTCTATCAAATCATAGAGGGTCTCGCTAAGAAGGAAAACATATTAATGCTCATCGAACGGGCAGGAAAAACATCTTATGTTGTTCTAAGGGTCGATTAAACCCGCCGCTTGTACTCCATTACCGGGCAGACATTGCACCTCAAACAAAGGTCAGGGCATATCTTAAAATCTCTGATGGCAGAGACTCTCTGTTTCTTTGTGTCATCTCCAAAAGCCTTATATCATCTCTTTTCTTTATCTCTGCGATAAGTCCGCCACCTTTAAGAGCAATGGTGGCAATAACCAGTTTCTCAGAATCGAGTATCTCCTTTACGAGCCTTTTGAATTTATCAGATAGACACTCCATTTTTCCGATCTCATCAATGATGACAAGACCTGTTTTAGGGTCTAAAAATGCAATAGAGTCGAGAAAATCTTCAAAGCCCTTAACATCAACTCCATATTTACTTACCCGGTAATGGCTTTTTATCTCTGTATGGGAAAGAATTCCCCTTCTCCCATCAAGGGTTATCAGTTCAAACCCTTTTCTAATCCCTCCCTCTCTTATCTCCTGTGTGTAAAAACCAGCCGGATGGAAATCCCTTAACTCTGCAAAGATTTTCCCGATAAGTGTTGTCTTGCCAATACCCGGGACTCCTGTTACCAGGATATTCTTTTTTGCCAAGTTCATCATACCTCATTCTTTCTGCACGTCGTGGTTTTCGCCGGTAAGGATATAAATATCACAATTAACTCCGTCAAGTTCCGCCTTCGCCCTCCCGAAGGTGTCGGCCGTCAATATGTGTATCTTCAAGAATCCGGCTATTTGGTTCAATTGCCCGCGTACGCCGGACAAAAGCCGCCCATCCACAGAAAGGGTACCGGTAAAATCCGAGACCAGGTGTTCAAGTCTCACCCATCCAAAACCAGGTATCTCTAACTCCAACATTGGAAGCTCCCTTCTTTATCTATAGGCAACGTCACCATAACGTCTGGCAACCATTTGGACTCTTTCTCCTATAGTGAGTAGTCATCACCCTGTCAAGCACAAAAAGAAGAGCAGTCAGCATTCAGCTCTCAGCTTTCAGCGTAAGACGTCACTATTCCCTTGAAAACCATCCATAAAAAATAGTAATAAAGCATGAACAACTTGCGGGTAATGTCAAAAGTCTTATGAAAGACAACCACAGAGATGGAAAATTCGAAATCCGAAGCACGAAACTCGAAACAAATTCAAATGACCAAATGAGAACAATGACCAAAACGAAAAATCGGAGGCGTTGCTGATGGACGTTTCTAACATTCGATATTTGAATTTCGGATTTGTTTCGGATTTCGAATTTCGATATTCGGATTTGGTTGCGGCTATGCCGGTCTGTGTCCTCTGTGGTTAATCTTTTCACAATAAAACTTGCGCAAAAAGGACACTCTCATGAAAGTAACCTGCCTGGGTGCGGCACGCACTGTTACCGGTTCATCATTCCTCCTGGAGAGCAATAGTACCCACATCCTCATGGATTGCGGCATGTTCCAGGGTAGCCAGGAGATACAGAAGAGGAACCGCGCATTTCATTATTCTCCGGGAGATATCGATTACCTCCTACTTACCCATGCGCACATCGACCATAGCGGTCTGATACCAAAACTCGTGAAAGAAGGGTTCAAAGGCCAGATCATCACTACCAGGGCCACGAATGAACTTTGCGGCATCATGTTGCGGGACAGCGCCCATATTCAGGAGACGGAAGCAGAGTGGGAACACAAGCGCAACAAAAGAAGAGGGAAAAAAGGGTTGCCCCCGGCCCCCCTCTACACCGTAAGAGATGCCGAAGCCAGTATGCACTTATTCAAGCCGGTAGATTACGGGAAACTCATCCAGCTTACCCCGCAACTTAACGCCCGCTTCCTGGACGCCGGACATATCCTGGGCTCGGCCTTCATCGAAATCTGGGATCACAGCGTGTCGCCACCTATGAAAGTGGTCTTCTCCGGTGATATAGGCCAGAAAGAACAGATGCTTGTCTCCGACCCGACCCCTATCCAGGAAGCAGACTTTCTCTTCATGGAATCCACCTACGGCGACCGTCTACACAAGAGCAAGGAAAAGACCCATCGTGAACTCTTGTATGCCATCCAGGACGCCGTAAAAAACCATGAGAAGGTCATTATCCCGGCCTTTGCCGTGGAACGCACCCAGGAACTGATTTACATCCTGAGCCGTTTTTATCACGAAGGGCTGCTGCCCGAAATACCCATCTATATAGACAGCCCCCTGGCCATCTCCGCTACCGAGGTCTTCCGCAATAATATGGAGTTCCTGAATGACCAAACCCATGTCCTTCTGGGAAGAGGAGATCACCCCCTGGTATTGCCCACCCTCTCTTTTGCGCGCACGACCGAAGAATCCCGGAGTATAAATCAGAGTGAGGGACCGGCCATTATCATCGCCGCCAGCGGCATGTGTGACGCCGGCCGGATCAAACACCACCTGCGAAACAACCTGTGGCGCCCTGGCGCCCACATCGTATTCGTGGGCTATCAGGCCCAGGGAACACCCGGCAGACAGCTCATCGACGGGGCGCAAAAAATCAAACTCTTCGGAGAAGAAATCGCCGTAAAGGCCAAGATTCACACTCTGGGCGGTTTTTCAGCCCATGCGGATCAAAGGGAACTCCTGGAATGGCTTGGGAACTTCACCAATCCCCGCCTGAAGGTCTTTGTCGTCCACGGCGAAGAGGAGGTCAGCCTGGAATTTGTAAAGGCCATTGAACGCACCTTCTGGCTGGAGGCCAGGGCCCCGGAATGGCTGGAGACCATAGATCTTTCGCCTATAACCGCACGACCTGAACCCGCTAAGACTGAGGCGTTACAGGTAATGCCTGATCTGAATCGTATCGAGATGGAGATACGGAGATTAAAAAATAAACTTTACAGTAAAGGCGAAGGCCGCCTGGAAGAGGAGGAGGCAATCAGGGCCAGGCTTAAAGGATTAAATGAAGAGCTTCAGGAACTTATCAAGATGACCACAAATTAATTGATTCTCATCCGGGAATCTCTATATTCCCTCCCCCTTTGACGGGGGAGGGCTAGGGTGGGGGTGAAAAAGATTGTGTAATTTCAGACTGTTCACCCTCCCCCTGACCCCCTCCCATCGAGGGAGGGGGGAGTTTTTGGGGGCTTTTCGGATGAGCACTAACCCAGGGCGTCCTGTATTACCCGCATTATCTTTTCATAATCAAAGGGCTTGGATACGAGGAAGTCCACGCCGTCATCCTTTAAGGTCTCGGAATCAAGCTGCGCTCCCCAGCCGGTGATCATTATTGTTGGTATATCAGGCCGCAGGTCCTTTATCTTCCTGGTCAAAACCCGACCGGACATGCCGGGCATACCCAAATCGGTCATAAGCAGATCAAACCGGCCTCTCTGAAAAAGCTCTATCCCTGATTCGCCATTTGTGGCCGTAACCACCCGGTGGCCGACACGGCCCAGGAGCTTATCTAGCACTGTCAAAACCTCTTCATCGTCATCCACGATCAGGATATCTGCCTGTTTCATAGAAAAATCGGTAGAGAGATCGGCCTTCTTTTCTCCTTTTAACTTAGCGATAGGGAAATGAAGAATAAATTCTGTCCCCCGGCCTTCTTCGCTTTCTACTTCTATCTCCCCGCCATGCCTGGTTATGGTACCATAAGAAACGCTTAAACCCAGGCCCATGCCTTTCTTCCCCTTGGTGGTGAAAAATGGGTCAAATATCTTCTCCTTAACCTCCGCGGACAGGCCGCAGCCGGTGTCAGCAAGGCGAATCTCTACGCGCTCATTATGTATGCCGGTTCGAATGGTTATCTTCCCGCCTGTGGCCATAGCATCCACTGCATTGAAAATGAGATTGGTGAAGACGTCCTTAAGCGCCGAGGGGTTGCCCATTACAGGCCCTATCTCACCTAACTCTGTCTCCAGATCGATATTTATGCCTTCCACCAACGGCTTTTCTTTCCAGTGGGGACGGGTAAGCTGGACCACGTCCTGGATAAGCTCATTAATATTGATAGGGACAAAGTCTTCGTCCTTGCGAATACGTGTAAATTCCTGCAACCGTTTAATTGTATCCGAGGCCGCCCTGGCCCCCTTTTCTATGGCCCTGAGCCTCTCCCGCAGAACGGGTTCGTCGATTTGTAATAACAAGATCTGGGCGTTGCCTAAAATAGACATGATGACGTTATTGAAATCATGGGCTATGCCCGAAGCCATCTGTCCCAGGGCCTTAAATTTCTCTGATACCACTAGCTGATCCTGTGTGGACTTAAGTTCTTCAAAGGCCCGGTGCAGCTCCTCGTACAACCTGGTATTCTCAAGGGAGATGGCCAGGGGTGAGGCCAGACCATCCAAAAATGCCTTGTCATCCGCTGTAAAATCCTCTTCTCCTTCTTTATTGAAGATACAGAGCATCCCCATAACCTTACTCTTACAGACAAGCGGTACCGCAATAAGAGAATTAATCTTCTTGCCGGTAACATCCATGTCCAGCTCAGACAGCCCCTTGGGATAAATAACTGTTTTCCCGTCCTTAAAAGCTGCCTGAAAGACTGTGGCGGCCATAAATTTTTCTTTTAATTCCTCTACCTTTTCATCCAGCGTTGAAGTCCTGGCCAGGATATTTGTCTGGCCTTCCGGGCCGACTGAAACAATAAAGCCGGCCTGTGCCTTTATGAAACGGCAAATGCGGTCTAAGATAACACCCAGGACATCCTGGAAATCAAGTATAGATCCCAAATTAAGAGAAAAATCATAAAGAGTTCTGTAACGCTCCTCTGACTTTTCCAGCTCGCGCGTCCTCTCTTCTACACGGTTTTCAAGGCTCTGATGATATTCCTCCGCCTGCTTTTTAAACTCACCGAGGCTGCGGGCCATCTGATTAAAATTTTCCGCCAACTCCCCGATCTCGTCTCGCGACGGGACACTGACCCGCTCTCCAAATCGCCCTTCCGCAATCGCTTTAGAGGCCTTAGTTATGGTCAGAATGGGCTGGGCAATACTCCGGCCTACCCTAATGGTGGTAAGCACAATACCTCCACCAACCAGGAGCATAATGCCCGCAAACCAATACCTGAGTGTACGGATCCGGCCAAAGATCTCTTTTTCATTGGCTTCGATAAATAATCTCCACCCGAGCCCTTTAAAATCCTCAAACCCTGCCGAACTGGCATAGGCTGCGGTTTTAGCCAGGCCGCCTCTGGAATAGCGGAAAAGTCCATAAGTGTCAGCCAAACCCTTGCCCGAATCAATGCTGATGCCATCGCGTTTCAGGCTTTTGCCTACCAGTTTTATTTCGGCATCGCCAATTACTATGTCGCCGTCAGCCTTTGTCAGAAAAACGCAATTGGAACCCATTCCTGATTGTAAAAAGTTACTATGCACATTTTCCATCACCCGTTGAAATGGCTGCCATGAAAGGCGGGCCAGCAAGAAACCAATGATCCTGGGTTGTCCGGCCTTTGGTATGGGTCTGGAAAGGAGCTTGCGGGTCAGGCCAGCCAGGCTATAGGACTGAGATGTAGAAATAACCGGGACAGCTATATTTAATCCATATCCACCGTCCCTATAAATAGCATCTCCAATAGGCGAGGCATCCCAATCTTCTACCACCAGACCCTGCATGGGCGCCTTTTTAAACCAGGCTTCTTCTCTAAAATTATGCCCCTGTATTATGGAAAGCGTCCGGGAGGGGATAGGGCGACCAAGCCTGTCTATGGTATTTGTGGCCAGAAGGCGGCCCTGCCTGTCCAGAACGACTAAGAAATCATAAAACCGGTGATCCAAGGTCTGCTGGTCCAGAAAACGGATTAATTCTTCCCTTTTATTGTTCTCAAGTGCAAACTTGATGGTAGGCGATGGCGCTAGTGTCCTGACGTCCACCATGCGCTCAAAGATTATGTGATCGATGCTCTGGATGGTATTGCGTGCCGTTGCCTGCAACTGTTCGCCGATCTCTTTTTGCAGGGCGCTCCGGGTGCTAAAGTAGGCCATCGCTCCAACAATAATAAGGGGAATAATGGAAAGGAGCAGAAACCAGAAAAGTAGTTTCCGGCGAAGGGGAGAATACGGTAACGTCTTGATGCCCATCAATCCAGCCCGTTTTTTATCCTATTATGACAGATGATTACCCCGGCCACAAGCAGATTAAAAAACCAAAATACACCGCCTATTTTCGTACGAGTTAGCTCCTGACTGTAAACACACCATGGTTGCTGTGCAGCGTTATTTCAAATCCGAAATCCGAAGCACGAATCTCGAAACAATATCGAATCACCAAAATTCAAATCCAAAATTATCAGCGTTACTGTCGTTTGGAACATTGGGAATTTGGACATTTGAATTTGTTTCGGATTTCGATATTCGATATTTGGATTTGAACCCGGCTGCCTGGTAATCGGAGATCACCCATTGCTCTCTGTCAATAGTTTGAAGGTGGTCAAGGAAACCGCTTGCAAAATATGCTTGCCATGTGCCCATATCTGGCATAAGTTAACAGTAACTACCCAAGTTCAAAGTTCCAGGGTTCACGGTTCAAGGTTAGAGAGCGATGAAGATTGATATGAAAAGCGCAAAGTGGCCAACCGTGAACCCTGAACCGTGAACCCTGAACCTGATAACCTAATTTAAGATATTAATTTGCGGAAGGCAAGAGGACACGATATGCCGCTTACAGCTACCGACAGGAATCGGGACGCAATCCTCATCTGCAAGGTCATCTTCGACGTCCTGGATGTGGGAAACGTCCTCGAAGCATTAAAGGCCCGGCCTGATTTCAAGATATTAGAAAAAAAGGAGGGGCGGGGAACCAGCATCCTGTGGCTAGACAACCCGGTTCGCCCCGACGTCATGCCTTCGGCAGATCGGCCGGGGCGGAAATCTACCTGGGACATGACCAGCCAGCAACCAGGGTCAGACAGAACACATCTCATAAGCGATGATGGTCAACCATTATTAGGAATTATAACCCTGAACCCCGAGAGACTTATTCTGGAGTGTGTAACCAAAACACAGGCCGCTATAGGCCAGGAGATGCTATTAAAAGTTGCCGGGACAAATCTACGCTACCGGATCACCACCTATGAAACACCCATCCGCCCTAATCCTCCCTCACCCCCTGACCACCTATCCCCCCATCTGCCGCCTGAATTCTTTAAAAGCTACTTTGAGGTCCGCTGGGTCCATGAAAAAATTCCGGCCTTAAGCGGCCTGACGCCCCTCCAGTGCGCCCGCAGCAAACGCAAAAAGGAGCGGGACAGATTAGCTGCTCTCCTGGCCACCCTTAAAAAGTCATCGATAGGTCTCTATGATTTCAATCGTCTTATAGATATCCTGGGGTTCAAAGGACACCCTCTGCTCCGGGAAGAGCATATTACAAGGCAGAGGCTAAAAGAAAAAATAATAACCGTGATCGACAACAACCTGCGTTTTACCATGGCTGTTAAGAAAGTGGGGTGGGATACCTCAACCACCCTGACTCAAAGGCTGGCTGAAGTAAATATTATGCTACAAGGCCTTGTTTACTTCCTGGAGCAGGGTAAGCGGACAAAAACAGAGCTAACCGCTTTAACCAGGACACTGGGACAGATAGAAGAAATGGCGCAAATTCTACAGACAGAGACCTTATCCGGCAACCTGCACAGGAAAACAGTTGAAGAGTTAATCGGTGACCCTAATTGGGATCACCGCCAGGTCATTACCACAGAGGTGGTTGATACCGTCACCCGGGAAATTGAGAAAGTCTGGCGTGAAAAGATTGAACAAAAACCTATTAGCCCGCATACCTCGTTTACCACCGCGCTGAATAATATACCGGCCCTGTGGGTGGCCGCCATCCAGGAAAATCTTGATCTCCCCCGGGAAACCACAAAAAGAAAGAATGTTAAAATTATTGTGGAGAATCTCTCCCATCCTAAGATATTAAATAAGATTGTAGATAAATTGACTAGGCTGTCCATACCCGCGGTAAAGGCGTTAAAAACGATTTATATCCACGGCGGTATTTATCCTTATGACAAACTAATCCACCTCGTTAGCAGTGAAACACCCATCTGCCTGCAGCGGACAAAGGGCGAAGAAGATAATCTACCAAATCCCCCCCACCCCCCCTTTCCTAAAGGGGGGTATCCGTTAAGTCCCCCTTCAGAGAAATGGAGACATCCGTTACCCTCCCTTTTGGGAAAAGACGGGGTCCCAGTAATTCCCCCTTTGAAAAAGGGCCCCCCCTACATTCCCCCTTTGGAAAAGGGCCCCCCCTACATTCCCCCTTTGGAAAAGGGCCCCCCCTACATTCCCCCTTTGGAAAAGGGCCCCCCCTACATTCCCCCTTTGGAAAAGGGGGATACAGGGGGATTTTTAGGTGAAGAAACAGACGGATACTTCTGGGATAAAAGAAAACCGTCCTCCCCCCTGGGTCTCTTGCGGTCGCACGGCCTCCTCTTCGTTGGCCAGTCTAAAAAAGAGGGCACCTATTATAAAATTGCCGTCATCCCCGCGGAGATCAGGCAAAACCTCTCTTTTTTGGAGGGGATACTTCTATGATGAATTTGTAAAAAGTCTGAAAAAGCCCTTTTCTGTCATTCCTGCGAAAGCAGGAATCCAGTCCTTTCAAATAGTTAGCACTCGCTGGATTCCCGTTTTCACGGGAATGACGACTTGTTACGAGATCATCACTTCTATAGCCGGTATAAAGCCAGCGCATCAGATGGCGCAGGCACGGCCTTGATTGTTTCGCACCCATCCCCCCGGATGGAAACCTGCACCTCTGGTTTTCCCCTTAACCGGCTATAACCAGCCACAATACCGGCGGCCAGAGACCTATCGGAAAAGGAAGAGGCCCCGCGCAATAGGCCGGTCGGCCCTGCTCCACCGGTTATATTCATTAACAGATCACCCGGTCGAAAGAGGCCTTTAATTTCTTTATTCTCGGCCTCGTTTCTACCCACAATCAACCAACTCTTCCCCGGCAAAAGGAAATGTCGTCCGACTTGCATGAGAAGGCAGGCATTTCCCGTAATCACCGGTATGGCCCCAAAAAGATTCTTAATCCGCCGGGACAAAGCCGGGTCCGTGAGTACACACCCACCGGCTGGTGAAGGGTAGTCATGGATACCCAGCTCACGGGCCAGGGCCATCTGTTCTTTCCGCCCCCGGCCGCTTATGCCCAGAAGCCTGGTGCGATCCACCAACCCCTCTTCTTCCATCCGGGTAGGCGGGAGCTTTAATGCACTAAGCGGACGCAAGAGCAGGCCTGTAACCGAGGCATCCCTTTCTACTATGCGGAGTGTATCCCGGCGTTGGGACATGGGCCGCTGCCCCAGGACCTCTCCGCTCATCAAAAAAGAGGCCCCTCGCGAAGCCAATTCCCTCCTCGCCCTTGTCAGCAGCAGGATTTTACAGTCCACACAGGGGTTAAAACAGCGTCCATAGCCGTGGGGTGGATCTTTTAAGACCTCTATGAAACTTTCCCCGACATCTATTACAGAAAGCCTTATACCATAATGTCTCCAGATCTCTTCAGGATATGACTCCCTGTCCTTCCTGCGGCCAAAGAAAGGGGAGACAAAATGTAGGGCCTCGACCTCTATACCCTGCTGCTCCATTAACTTACAGGCCAATATGCTGTCCAGCCCGCCGGAAAAGAGGGCCAGGGCCTTTACCTTGGTCAAAAACCCTATCTCCTTCGCCGCTCTATCATTTCCCGGGCATGCGCCCTGGTCTTTTCGGAAATCTCTACACCACCCAGCATCCGCGCTATCTCTTCCACGCGCTCCTCCCCTGAGAGTTCTTTGACTGTAGTCTCGCTGCGGGTTCCCTTGTGCGACTTATCTACCCGGTAGTGCCTGTCTGCAAAACAGGCAATCTGTGGCAGATGGGTAATACAGATCACCTGATGGCGTTCGGCCAGATCCTCCAGCTTACGCCCCACGACCTCGGCCACGGCCCCGCCTATACCGGCGTCAACCTCGTCAAAAATGGTGGTTTCTACCCCGTCCCTTCCTGTCAGGACGCTCTTCAGGGCCAACGTGATACGGGAAAGCTCTCCGCCGGAGGCAATCTGCGCCAGTGGTTTCAAATCTTCGCCGACATTCGGGGCAATGAGAAACTGGACTTCATCGATACCATTTTCTGAAAGTATATCCCTTACCTCTTCCTTAAGCGGACTGAAATCAACCATAAATCTGGTACGGGGCATGTGGAGCGATTCCAGCTCCCGGCAGACTGCCTCTGCCAATTGTGCAGCCGCGGCCTTACGCTTAGAAGACAAATCCAGCGCCCGCCGGATGACTTCTTCTTCGGCCCTGGCTACGGATGCCTCGAGGCCGGCAAGCTCCTCTTGCCTTCCTTCTAAACCGGCCAGCTCCTGTTCCATTTCAGCGCTCAGGGCCAGGATTTTCTGAATGTCTCCGCCGTATTTCTTCCTAAGCCTGGACAACTCCTGTAATCTATCTTCAAGGGCCTCCAGTCTCCTTGGGTCACTGTTGATTTTCTGCAGATAATCTCTCAAGCGTAAGGCTATATCCTCTACCTGGAAAAAGGCGGCGTCCAGGGCCTCCACAAGCGGAGCCAGGGAACTATCGATCCCGGCCAGCGACTGACCCAGTGTCCTGGACTCGCTGAGCTTTTCGGTCACCGCACCGGATGAGGCATACAGCAAATCATAGGCACGCCGGGCCCCCTCGCGCAATTTTTCCGCCGAAGCCAATAAAGACTTCTCCTGAATAAGTTCCTCCTCCTCACCAATCCGTAAATTCGCCTTCCTTATCTCTTGCAACTGAAAGGCTAGAAGGTCCTTACGCGCAGCCGCGGCGTCTTGCTGTTCAATCAGTTGCCGGCACTGTTCACGAAGCCCCTGCCACTTCCGGTAATCCCTCTGTACCCCCACGCGAAGATATGTAAGTCCCCCGAAGGCATCCAACAGAAACAGATGATTTTGGGGACGCAAGAGGACTTGATACTCATGCTGCCCGGCAATGGAAATCAGTTCAGTGGCAAGCTGTACAGCCATCTGCAGGGTAGCGGCCGTTCCATTAATAAAAACCCGCCCTTTGCCGGTACGGGAAATAGTCCGCCGGATAATCAGGGCCTCGTCTTTGTCTATGCCCATGTCTGTTAGCTTCAGGGCCACCCGGCTGTCCTCCGGATACTCAAAATAAGCCTCTATCCTGGCCTCCTCTTTACCGGTACGTACCAGATGCGGGCCTCCCCGGCCCCCCAGAACAAGCTGGATGGCCTGGACGATAATAGACTTGCCAGCGCCGGTCTCGCCAGAGAGGATGTTCAGGCCCGGTCCAAACAAAATCTTGAGGTTATCGATCAGGGCAAAATCCTGGATGGTAAGTTCAAGCAACATAGATAAAAGGCAGTTTAGTTTTATCCCATCATACATATTTCACTCAAGATTGCAATCCTCTCTCCGCCTAAATTTTGGAAAATGGGGTTAATTCCCGATAAGATACCTATAGGCATGTCACCGGTCACTGGTCATTAGTCATTGGTCATTAATTAAGAGCTTATCCGTAAATAACTCCCCCCTTTCGTAAAGGGGGGGCAAGGGGGGATTTAAAGTGTCAACCGTGGTCAAATCCCCCTAAATCCCCCTTTGCAAAGAGGGATTTTACAAACAACTCTTATTTACGGACAAGTTCTAAGCCGATGGGTTTTTTACCAGTGACAAATGACTATTGACTAATGACATTCAGTATAGAAAGAAGGCATAGGGTTAAATGAACGGAAAAGAAAGAAGGCGGGCCCCCAGAAAGGTGGTCAGGCTCGAGATTTATTACTCAACCCCAATGGATATTTTTACCAGCCTCAGCCAAAACCTGAATGAAGGGGGTATCTTTATCGAAACCGAAAGGCCGGCCCCTATAGGAACAGTGGTTGAGATAAAATTTTATCTCCCCGGTGACCATAAGCCCATCGAGACGCATGGAGTGGTCGTCTGGTCCACAACCAGTCCCCCGGAAAAAGGCACCGGGCATCCCGGGACAGGAATGGGGATAGAATTTGAAAGTCTAAACAACCACGATAAAGAACGAATAAATAGATTTATCAGAGACATGAAGAGCTGATAAGAAAAAGTAAGATTTCCCCTCCCCCGGCGGGAGGGGATGAAGGGGAGGGGGAACCTAAGTGAATGATCTGCTGACTTGTTCACCCTCACCCAACCCTCTCCCGTCAAGGGAGAGGGAGGATTTGACGACTTTTTTACGAAGCCGTCAAACCTTATATGGATTTACGGTCATAACCGGACAAGGAGCAGATTTTACAACCTGTCCGGCAACGCTTCCAAAGATAGCCTTGTCCAGCCCCTTCCGTCCGTGGGTGCCCATAACTATTAGATCAATCCCTTCTGTCGTGACTAACTTGTTTATCTCCCCGCTGATGTCTCCAATCAATACACGAGTTTCAAAATTTTTTAAGCCCTCCAGGTGTTCTTCCACAAAGTTCTGCATATTCTTCTCTGCCCCTCGAGCCACTTCGCCTTCAAAGGCAGCCAGCGAGCTATGTGGGATATACCCAGCATAATGCCCCAATCCCTCAACTACATAAATAAGATACAATTTGGCATTAAACTTCTCAGCAAGGCTAACGGCATAAGGGATGATTTTTTTTGAACTCTCTGAAAAATCAACCGGACACAAAATCTTTTTAATCTCTTTCATGGCCGCCTCCATGACGCTGTATGTTAAGATAACTACCTTTATAGGTTATGCTATCAATTGCCATTTCCCCTGTCAAGGTAAAAGCCCACTCTATACTACTAACGTTAGATTTCTTGAAATTTTGTCAAGAATGTTGTCATAACATACTAAAGATTCGTATATAATCGCAGATGGAAAATTCGAAATCCGAAGTACGAAACTCGAAACAAACTCAAATGACCAAATAAGAGCAATGACCAAAACAAAAAATCGAAGGAGTTGCTGATGGACGTTTCGAACATTCGATATTTGGATTTCGGATTTGTTTCGGATTTCGTATCAGTTTAGCTGTTTGAAAAAGTATTTTAAAATCCCTCCCAACCTCCCTTTTCCAAAGGGAGGAGAAACATTTCCCCCTTTGAAAAAGGGGATCCCCCTACATTCCCCCTTTGAAAAAGGGGATCCCCCTACATTCCCCCTTTGAAAAAGGGGGATTAAGGGGGATTTTCGAGGCGCCGTTTTCTGGACGACTAGCTCTTTTCAAACAGCTAAAGTGTTACCGGATTTCGTATTTCGATATTCGGATTTGTTTGCGGCTTTGCCGCGCTGCGGTATCAGGATGTGATCGGCAGCTTGACAATGCAGGCGGTCCCTTCCCCTACCTTACTCTTTATTTCGATAGACCCCCCGTGGTCCTCGATTATCTTTCGCGAAATAGCCAGTCCGAGTCCTGTCCCTTTGGGTTTTGTGGTAAAGAACGGGTTAAATATATCCCGGAGATTTTCGCTGGGAATGCCCTTGCCGGTATCTGTAACCGTGATCTTGATCATCTGACCTTCCATATCCGTGGCAATGTCCAGCTTGCCGCCCTGGGGCATGGCCTCGGCCGCATTCTTGGCCAGATTGATGATGATCTGCTTAAGCTGCCGGGGATCAAACGAGCTGGCCGGAATATCAGGCCTCAGTGACTTGTTAAACTCTATTCCCTGTTTTTGAAGCTCTTCGGACATCAGGTTATAAACATCCAACGCTACGTCGTTGATATTCTGTACGCTCTTCTGGGGTGGGGCCATCCTTGCAAAATCTGATACATCGACAAGCAGACCTTCCAGCCGCCTTATCTCGTCAATTACGATCTGTAGCTTCTTTCTGTTCGGATTTTCTGGCTCTAAGGACTCAAAGACCTGTTTGGAAAAACCGCCGATGAGCATCAGGGGGTTCTTGATCTCATGCGCCATGTGGGCCGCCCCCTTACCGATGGTGGCCAATCTTTCCGCCCGCAGGTTCCTTTCGTACGCGCGGCTTAATTCTTCCCTGGATCTCTTTAATTCCGTGACCATGTGACAAAAGGAATCGCCCAACTGGACTATCTCATCCCCCACGTGCTCCCTATATACAGAGCATTCACGACACTCATCGAGCTTGTCCGGAAATTTTCCCATGGGCTGGCCCTTACAGAGGGTGCCGTCAATAAACCAGCACATCACATCGGTGCGTCCATAGGCCGGACAATCTTTCTTATCACAATTTTCTATCTCCCAGCACCTTACCCCCTTGCCTAAACTAAGCTTAACGTCCAGGTTGCCACGGCTAACCTCATCGGTCCATGCTGTCAGCACGGATATCGGACGGGTAATGGATTTTGTGAGCCATTTATTTAAAAAAAACCCTATCAGGCTGATAGAAAGGATAAAATAAAATAAATCACGCCTTAAATGGCTACTGACCATCTCCTCGATACGACTCCATCTATAGCCTACTGTCAAAACCCCCAGGATGACCGGTTCCGGGCCATGACATTTAAAACACGGCTTTTCATTGGGTATGGGTATGGCATAGCGGAGAACCTTCTCTGCCGCCGCCGGATGTTCTACCCGCCGCATCTCCAGGCCTTTGGCCAGCTTACCGGTACGCAAGGCCTCCAGGGTGATACCGGATTCCGTCACCCTTCCGATGTTACCCTTTGCCACACCACTATAGCGTATAACGCCCTTGGTGTCGGACAGATGCACGACATCAATATCTCTTAATGTGCGCAGACGCTCCAATATGCTCTGAACCTGCTCCATCTCGCCATCGAGCATTGGATATTCAACACTCTTCATGACGGTGTCACCGGTTTCTGCGGCCTTTCTCTCCTCTTCCTCCAGAAAATCCTTTCGGTGCGATACGACGTCTATATATGTAAAAGTACCCATGCCTATAAGCAAGATCAGCCCTATGCCCAGCATAACCTTTACCCGGAGGCTGCGCAAAAGGAGGAAGGTTTTTAGTTTTTCTTTTAGACGCACCATTCAGACCTTCTTTCTATAGTGACATTGCCTATAAATCAGTACCACCCTGGATGTCTGTGTCCGCTATGACAGGTGGTGCAGAGATTTTTAGGAATGGTCAAAGTCCGCTGATGTTCCTCTTTCGTTGGGGCCTTAAGATGCAAACTGGCCGGGCCATGGCAGGATTCACACTGTTTGTTTGCCATATCCGGTGTTTTTTCCACACTGCGAAAACCGCCCGGCTGTCCAAAACCTGTAGTGTGGCAGCGAAGACAATTCGGATCATGTTCCTTCTTCCTCATCTGGATAATTCGAAAATTTTTAGAGTACTTCCACGTTAAGTATGTCTCCACTTCTTTCGGGTGGCACTCTTTACACTTCGCCATCCCCACATAGGTAGCCTTCTCCTTTGCCGCCCACGCTGTTTGTAAACCAAACAATAAATCCACACCGTAAGTAAAAAATAAGGCGATTATTACAATAAATATCTTCATTATCCCCGCACCCCCTGTTGCCTGTTTGTAACCAGTTGTAAAAACTATATTTCAGCTTAACTGTATTTCCTTCCTCAGTCAAGCGCACAATGAACCACCCACAAATCAGGGCCATAATACCGGGCTTTTTGCTCTATTAATAATTATCTATTATCCCACAGAAAACCCTTGACTAATGAATGGTTATAGTCTATGAAAATCAAGGTGAACTGCGCAAACTAAAGTTTGCGGCTACAGATACAATTAATGACTTTTGTAAGGACCTCATTGGTAAGGATGTTTAACGGGGGTTCGGAAAGGAGAGGTTGGAATGGATAAGACGGGTATTAAAAATGGGCCACAGGCCTTAACAAGCCGCAGGGATTGTCTCAAGATCATAGGGATGCTCGGCCTGGGCATGGCCGTCCCAAGTGTTTGGCCGACATCATCCGAGGCCAAACTTTCTAACGGTCTTAATCAGGTCAGTAGAACCCTTCCCCTTATGGGCACTTTTGTCAATATAACTGTCCTGCATTCATCTCAGGACAGGGCCATCGAGGCCGTGGAAAAGGGCTTTTCCCGGATGGAGGAACTGGTCAAGGTGTTTGACCGCTACGCTAACAACACCCCGGTATCCTGGTTAAACCACAAAGGCCAGCTCAAAGACGTCTGCCCTGAACTAGCACTGGTTATGAGCAAGGCTGCCTACTTTCATTTCCTGAGCCAGGGTTCTTTTGACATAACAGTCCAGCCCCTTGTTAACCTTTATAAAGAAGCATTCGCCAGGACCGGCCATGCGCCGTCACCAGAAAAAGTTAAAGAAAAATTAGCCCTGGTTGATGCCGATAAGATACAGTTTAATAAGCAAGGCATCCGTTTCTTAAAAGAAGGCATGGGCATAACCCTGGATGGCATTGCCAAGGGCTATATCGTTGACGAAGCCGCTAACGCCTTGAAAAAAATGGGTGTGCAGTATGCCCTGATCAATGCCGGTGGAGATATCCGGGCTATCGGCGGAAACGGCCCGGATAAGTCCTGGAAGATCGGCATTACCGACCCCCGGAAACAAAAGCCATACCTTCAGACTATAGCATTAAACAACGGCGCTGTTGCTACATCCGGTAACTATGAGGTTTACTTTGACCGGGAAAAGCTTTACTACCATATTATTGATACGCATACTGGCCGGTCTCCCAGGGATATGGCCAGTGTAAGCATTACCGCGCCCACAGTCATGGAGGCCGATGCGCTTTCCACTACTGTCTTTGTTGAAGGTATAGAAAAAGGCATGCGACTTGTGGAAGCACTGCCGAACGTGGAGGCGCTGGTAATAACCGGCGGGAATAAGAAATTCGCTTCTAAGGGCTGGAAGACGGCCTAAGAAATAATGACATTTCAGATAATTAATCAAAGTTTCCATAACTTATCGATATATCTAAAACAAAAACGCCGGTTCATGTAGAATGAACCGGCTTTTTTTTATTGCAAAATTCTCTAAAATCTCCCCTTACCCCTCTTTGCTAAAGAGGGGTGATATCATCCCTTTTGGAAAAGAAGGCCTCCGTATAAAATCCCCCCTTTAGAAAAGGGGGCTAGGGGGATTTACGGCACCAACAGCGTCGGAAGCTCAGATGCCTCGGCTATGCGGTGTGAGACGCTGCCCAGGAAAAATTCCTTAACCCGATCCTTTCCTGTCGTTCCCAGTACGATCATGGTAGAGTTCAACTCCCGGGAAATTCGTATAATCTCGACTGCGGTATGGCCTGCGGTGAGATGCGGCTCGGCAGTGACACCGGCCTTTTTCAGGGTCGCACAGTACTTGTCCAGCCTTTCTTTACTTTCCTTCTCTATTCGATACAACTCTGTCTTATCGAGGCCCTTAGAGATCTTAACACCGATTATATGGGCCACATCCACCTTATCCACGGCGCCCTTCAGGGTTGTGATAAATTCAAGCGCATTTTCTGAAGGCCTCGACCAGTCGGTAGCAAACAGGGGCCTCTGGAAGGGATGTTCATTAACACGCCTTACACATTGCCCCTCCATATCACAATAAACCATATACTTGCTTATAAGAACCGGGATGGCCGTACTCCGGCGCAACAACTCCAGGGTATGTGAACCCACATAGACTTTTTCCAGGGCTGTCCGTTTTTTCCGCCCGGCTACAATCAGATCGACCTTCTCCTTTTCAGCAATTCTGACTAGCTTTGGAACCGGCTCACCAACCTCGATGCGGATTTTACTATCCACACCTGCCTTGGACAGGGCCTCCTGCCAGTCTTCAAACCGGATCCGGGCCTGCTCCCGCAAGCGCTCCTCCTCATCTTTCATGTAGCCGCCGTACGGGACAAAGGCCACCTCTTCGCGCGGGATTATATAGGTAAGTACGATCTCCTTGAGCCCGGCCGCCTTTAAATCCAGAAGGGACTCCAGGGCATCAAAGGCCAATTCCCTGAATTTTGTCGCAAACAGAAGCTTTTTCATACAGCCCTCCCTACATAAAGAAGATAAAGGTTATAGCTACAAAGGTCGTACAAAGTACGGGGATAGAATACTTGATCATGTATCCAAAGAAGCTGGGCATGGGTGTACCGGCCTCCTCAGCAATAGATCTTACCATAAAGTTCGGGGCGTTGCCAATATAAGTGTTGGCCCCCATGAAAACCGATCCGCAGGAAATGGCCTTTAGATAGATAGCATTCTCTGCAATAAGCTTTGGCACTGCCTGGGCCTCCGGCATGCCCGGATAGTAACTGCCCAGCGCCGTACTGAAGAAGGTGAGGTAGGTCGGGGCATTGTCCAGAAAGCTGGAAAGGATGCCCGAGGCCCAGAAATAGTGGGCCGGTTCCTTGACCGCTTCGATAAGAAAAGCCAATGCGCCCTTGGTCCCCGCCTTCAGAATAAGCAGGCAAGGCACCATGCTGACAAATATACCGGCAAAGAGATAGGCGACTTCCAGAATAGGGGCCCAGGTGAAGTCATTGTCCTCCCTCACCGTCTTAGAAGTGGTCACCAAGGAAAGTCCGCCCATCAGTATCAGGATAGCGTCCCGGACCAGATCAGCCACCGCCCGGTGTATGCCGAACATATTAATGGAACCCCAGTCCACCAGACCGCTCATCAGCACCGCACCGACGATACCGGCCAGAAAGAGGAAATTCAGGGCCCCATCCAGCCGCAGGGGCTCTTTGGGCCCTTCTTCCACCGGCGCGGTCACCCCTTCCTTCTTGTACATATAGGTATCGACTACAAAGTAAATGGCCAGGACTATAGCGGCTACGGCCAGCATCTGCGGCAATATATTGAAGGTCCAGGTGAAAGGGACACCGTGCAGGAACCCGAGGAAGAGCGGGGGGTCGCCGAGCGGGGTTAAGGCCCCGCCGACATTGGCCACCAGGAAAATAAAGAATACGACCATGAAGCTCCGGTTCTTGCGGTAGTTATTGGCGCGCAGGAACGGCCGTATCATCAGCATGGCCGCTCCCGTAGTACCCATCCACGAGGCCAGGGCCGTGCCTATGATGAGCATGACCGTATTTACCACCGGCGTGCCCCTTAGCGAACCTCTGAGGAGGATGCCCCCTGAGACCGTAAATAATGACCAAAGCAGGATGATAAAGGGCACATAATCTGCTACTATCACATGCACGAATTCATACAAGGCCGTACCCGCATAGGCAATAAGCATAGGGATGGCCACCAGTACCGCCCAGAAAGCAGAAATCTTCCCAAAATGGTGATGCCAGAACTTGGGCAGGAAAAGCGGCATAAGGGCGATGGAAAGGAGCATACCCGCAAATGGTATGGCGCTGTAAAGAGGCAGCACTTCTCCTAAATTAATCCCGCCATGCCCGTGCCCAGCCTCAGACGCCAGCGCAACCGATGGAAACACGGTTAGACATATCAGCAAAAAAAGCGACGACAACTTCCCTCGAGTCATAAGTATTCCCCTCCAGTATCCTCTGCAGAATCTTATGGCCTTACAGCTAAGCCACTACCTTTGTAATTATTGGATTGTAGGACTGATCTCCGGTATATTTGATGTGGGCATAATATCTTATGCCAATGAAGGTAAGTACGACGAACAAAAGACTAAAAACAGCCCCTGAAATATCCTTGTCGCCCAAAACCCGCGAGTGATAACCTATCAGCGCCCCGGCTACCAGACCAGCCAGGGGAACAAGATATAAGATAAAGGATGCCTTTACTTCCCCCTCCACCTTGAGCGAGACACGCACCCGCTGGCCTTTGGAGGCCCCTACGGTATTTAATGCCGTAAGCACTGTCTCGCCTTCGCCAAGTAACCCGCACGTCTCGCGGGTCGAGCAACTGTCGCAGGCCGGGCTGCGCTTGATCCTGACCTTAGCCCGGTTACCTTCGACTGCGATTACCTCGCCCTCTTCTTCCCGAATCCGAACCATAATTAATCCACAACCCAGACCGTACAGTTCCGTGCAAAACTTACCACCTTGTTCGAAACGCTGCCAAACATAAATTCCTTTATTCCAGAAACACCCCTTCGCCCGACAACAATGGTACTATACCTTCCTTCCTGGGCCTCAAACATGATGTCCCTGGCTATACCGACCTTCTTTATCTGGATCTTGACGCCTATCCTGTTATCCGGGATCCCTGCTTCCTCCAGAATCTTCCTGGCTGAAGCCGTAACAGATTCCATCATCTTGCGCTTCTCTTCCGTCAGCCCCTTTAACTCCAGCATCTTACTGGCAAAGACGGGATGCAGCGAGGGTTCCTTTTCTAAGCCGGTGCCCGGAGCTTCCGGCAGCACACTGAATAGGGTTACCTCCACGGCCTTTGGGTTCACGGTGTCAGCCACATACCGCACCGCCTTCATAGAATATTCTGACTCATCCATGGCTATCAATATCTTCTGGGCCATTCAACGCCTCCTCATACTACGGTGAAAACTAAGCTTTGAATAATACCGGTCGGACACTTCTCAAAACATTTTCCGCAACCCGTGCATTTCGCGGCATCCACGACCGAAAGGAATTTTACCACCTCAACCGCCTTTTCCGGACACGCCTTCTTGCACAGGCCGCAGCCCAAGCAGCCGGCCTCACAGATCTCCTTGACCAGCTTGCCAACATCGTGCGAACTACAAAGGCTCGCCACTTTCTGCGACACCGGCACTACCTTAGGGATATGCCGCGGACACACCTTGACACATGTCCCGCAGGCCGTACATTTCTCATCATCTACCCTGGGCAGGCCGTCTTCACCCATGCTGAGCGCCCCGAACGGACAATTGGCTACGCAGGTGCCCAGTCCCAGGCATCCGTAACTACAAGATTTATCACCGCCGGAGACCAGCATGGCCGCCCGGCAGTCATTAATACCCATGTATTTGAACTTTCGTTCGGCCTTGGCACTGTCGCCTTTACAGAAGATCCGGGCTACCTCGCGTTCTGCCGCCACGGCCGAGACCCCCAGTACACCGGCCACTGCCTGAGCCACCGAGGCCCCACCGGCCTTACAGGCATTGACCGGCGCCTTGCCTTCAACGATAGCCGCCGCACAGTCACTACAGCCGGCATATCCGCAACCGCCGCAATTGGCGCCAGGCAGCACGTCGGCTACCTGCGTAATGCGGGGGTCAACATATACATAAAATATCTTACTGGCCACCCCGAGGATTACACTCAGTGCCAATCCTAACACCCCCATCGCCCCTATTGCTATAACTATCGGTCCCATAGAAATCTCACCTGCCTTACAGATTTAAGATATGCCGGCCAGGCCGTAAAAGGTAAGGCCTATCATGCCGGCCGTGATCAGCCCAAGAGGTACCCCATCCAACAGCTTGGGTATCCTGGCTATGAGCATCCTTTCCCGGATACCGGCCATAATCACCATGGCCATACTAAACCCCACCGCCGTGAAGATAGAATAAACCAAGGTATGCATAAAATCATAATCCTCCCGGATGTTTAACACCGCCACGCCGAAGATCATGCAGTTGGTGGTTATGAGGGGCAGGTAAATACCCAAAGCCCGATAAAGCGCCGGTGATACCTTCTGGATGACCATCTCCACAAACTGAACCAGGCCGGCAATGATCAGGATAAAGGCCAGGGTCTGGAGGTATTCCAGGCCCAGGGTATCCAGTACCGCCTTCTGAAATATCCAGCAGAGAACGCCGGAGAGGACGTTCACAAATATACAGGCGGCGGACATGCCGAGGGCGCTGTCCATGGCTGTGGTAACCCCCAGGAAAGGGCAGTTCCCCAAAAATCTGATCAGGAGAATGTTATTAACGATAATGGCCGAAAGGATAAACATGAACCAGCTTTGTTCCATAGCTAAATCGTCTCCTTAGATTATTTCTTGGCTTCCAGCTTTAAGGAAATAAAATTCATGATGCCGAGGAGCGAACCCAGTAAGGCAAAGGCCCCCGGCGGCTTGAGAAGGTAGGGCATGCCCGGATAGCTCTCCGGCATGACCGGTATTCCGAACCAGGAACCCTTGCCCAGTATCTCCCGTATGGTCGATACCACAACCAGTGATATGGTAAATCCTATCCCCATTCCTAATCCATCAGCCAGAGAGAGCCCGACCGGCTCCTTGCGGGCGAAGGCCTCCGCCCGTCCCAGGGGTATTCAGTTAACCACGATAAGCGGGATCCAGATACCGAGCACCAGGAAGAGTGGATAGAAATAGGCCTGCATCACCAGCTCCACTATGATGACCGCGCTGGCAATGATGGCAATAAAGACCGCTATCCTCACCTTATCCGGGATAATCTTCCGCAGCATGGAGATAAAGACGTTACCCATGGTGGTCACAAAAATGACCCCGGCCCCCAGGCCCACTCCGTTGGCCACGTCCGTAGTCACGGCCAGGGTCGAGCACAGGCCAAGGACGAAACGGAAGGGCGGGATCTCCTTCCAGAGGCCCTTGGTAAATTCACTGACAATACGCGCCATTTACAACCTCCTTAATTTTATACGCCCAACTGGGGTTTATATTTCCTGTAAGTCTCCACGCCGGCCTTTACTGCATTGCTTACACCGGTCGAGGATAGCGTCGCTCCACTCAGCCCCTGAACCTCGCCGCCAAGGCTGAAATTAGCCGTCAAAGGCTTGTCCTTGAACTGGGCGCAGAAGGAAGGATCATCCGCTACTCTCGTACCCACACCCGGCGTCTCGGACTGGGAGGTAATGGCTATGCCATCCAGCTTCTCGGTCTCAGGATTAACGGCCATCATCACGCCGATCTCGCCATGAAACCCAGTACCACTGGTCTCAAAGGCCACGTCAATGACCTTACCCGCCTTCTTGGCAAAGAAGAAGGTAGTTTTAACATCCTTACCCTTTTTGTCCTTACCGGTTACAATTTCCTTCCGGTCGGTGACGGGGTCATTATCATAACCGGTGAGCACCTTCTTCAAGGCAGGCTCCTTGATGAATTTTATCTGCTGATAGACAATTTGTTCCGCTGTGGCCAGTTTGACAAGCGACAGCCCGCCTCCACAGACAGCGGCCACAAGCGTCAACACCACGATCATCTTGATAATTTCACGAACTTGCACTGGCTTTTACCCTCCCGTAAACCCTTGGTTTGATATAATCTAAAAGCGGGGTTAAGGTACTGGCCATAAGGACAGCGAAATAGGTCCCATCCTCCCACTGGGACCAGGCCCTGATGACCACCGCAAGCATCCCGCCAAGCAACCCGGACAGTACCTTACCTATTGGGGTAACCGGCGAGGTGGTGGAATCAGTAGCCAGGAAAAAGGCCGCCAAAAGGCTACCGCCGGTCAGGAGATGAAAGAGCGGGCTGGCATATTTCTCTGGATTGGCCAGCCATAGAATCCCTGAGAGGATAGCGATACCCGCCAGGAAGCCAGCCGGGATATGCCAGGAAAAATTCCGCCTTAAAAGAAGGAATAGACCGCCTATCAGTAACGCAATCTTGCACCCTTCACCTACAGTACCGGCCACCCTGCCGATGATAAGGTCTTTTAACGTAAAGTATTCCCAGATAACCCCGACCCCTTCATCCCTTAAGACCTGGAGGGGGGGCAGTTCCGTCATTATATCCCCTGCGGGCGGCGTCCAGGCAATCATGGCCTCCGGGTAGGACAGCCTTAATGCCACGTAAGCCACCAAAACCCCGTTGAACGGGTTACAGCCCAGCCCGCCATAAATCTCTTTTCCGAGAAGGATCATAATAAAGGTGGCGATCACGATCATCCACCACGGCAGGGTGGGCGGAAGAATAGCCGCAAAAACCAGACCGCTTACTACTGCCGTCAGGTCATCAATAGTAACCTTCCGTCCCATCATCTTCTGGAGGATGGCCTGCCAGGCCACGGCTGAGATCACAGAGACAGCCACGACCTTCAAGACGCCCATACCATAAAAATATAGCCCGGCGGCTAAGGCCGGAGCCAGGGCGATAATAATATTCAGCATCATCTTCCGGACGGAATTGCCGCTATGAATATGCGGCGTAGCGGATACAACGAGTTCTGGTGCCTTCATTCGCTACTCCTTTGCGCCATAATTTGTGCCTTGCCGTATTTTATCCAGTGCACCATAGGTATCCTCACCGGGCATACATAGGCACAGCATCCACATTCAAAGCATGTGAATATATCGTTGGCCGCAGCTTTAGCATATACCCCCTTTTCCGAAAAGCCGGAAATAAGAAACGGCATTAGCCCTACCGGACACACCTCGACACATAACCCGCACTTGATGCAGACCGCCGAATCATATTTGGCGACCTCTTTCTCCTGCTGCACGAAAATACCCAGCATCTCTTTGGTCACCGGCGTCTCGGTATTGCCAATGGCCGTGCCCATCATGGGGCCGCCTGCTATAACCTTGCCCATCCCTTCCACAGAAATTCCACAATGCCCTAGAACTTCCTTAACCGGCGTGCCGATCCTTACCTGGACGTTTTTGGCACCGGTTCCATTAGTACCGGTAACCGTTATGAACCTGTCCACCACCGGCTTTTTCTCCGCCATGGCCCGGCCCACCGCCGCTACCGTCTCTACACTCAGGACCAGGGCGCCTATATCGGCCATACAATAAACCTCAGTACAGGGTACCTCCTTACCCAGTATCGACTTCACCAGCAAGAGATCCATAGCCTGGGGATACTTGGGCTTCAATCCCACTATGTTAGCCGCACCACCACAGGCCGAACTGATAGCCGATATGGCCTGTGCGGCATTTTCATCGACAGCTACATATACAGAAGTAGCCCCGATAATACCCTTTATAGTATCTATCCCGCGCGCGACTTCCTGAACCCTTTCGGACAACAGACGCGACCGGCCCGAGAGTACCGGCTCTATGTCCATGGCATTTACAATAAGGGCATTAGCCCGGCGAGACTTTGCCTCATTAAGCTTAGCCACAAGCGGGACCGGCTTTATATCAAAATCAACGATTCCCGCCTGTTGTATGGTGGCCAGGGGACCTGCGCTGCCCTCCAGTCCCACCCACTCATCCTTGCCGTCAGATTCTATGAGCACAGCCGGGACGAATCCCCCTAAATAATGGGGATAGGTCTTTGTTACGTCGGCTACCTTACCGGAAACCGTGGCATGGATGTGGGCGCCTTCCGGACCGGCGCTTTCACCGATTACCTGTCCGACCTTGACCTCATCACCCTTTTTGACCTTGGCATTACAAACTCCGCCGAGGTCTTGTTTGAGCGGGATGGCTATAACACCAGAGGGGATGATACGTTCGAAGGGTTTGTTTACGCTTGCTTCTGAAATAGGCAAGCAAATACCGCCAGAAAAGCTACCTGCACTCATATTCGTTCACTCTCTCCTTCCAGCGAATTACGGGACTGGATATACCTAAACACACTCTTTGTCAAGATAAAAAAAAGGCCACAAAAAAGCGGGAAGCTTATAAGCTTCCCGCTTTAAAAATCACATCCGCCTACTTATTTTTTGTGACATTCGCCGCACATCACCGGGAGTGACTTGCCTGCTGCCGGTTTGGTCTCGCGGTGACAACCCACGCAGTTCTCGTGAAACGCCTTCATAAGCCCCATCTTCTTGCCCTCCGCCTTAAGCCCGTGGCAGGCCGCGCAATTCGTCTCCCGCGACTCATCCCACACGTTCTGTCCGTCTACATAAAAATGATGGCACGCCGTACACTCAATGGTGGCAAAGTGTTGGGCATGCGGGAACGTCACGCCCGGCCTCTGTCGTTTTTCAAATGCCTTATGCTCCAGTTTCAGCACTTCTTCCTGGGCGTAAGCACAGGTAGCTATAAAAATAGCCAAAACTATCGTTAGCAGAATGCCATTATTTTTCATCTCTATCCTCCTGACCGGCAATAACCCACTGAATCACAGTTCAGCTTGTGTGTAACAAAATAGAGATTATATGTCAAGGAAAATGTCTATCCCCAAAACAGACGTCGCCTTACCAACTTTTTGTCGAGCATCTTTAGTGAATTAGACCAAGCTTGTGCTCATCCGAAACCGTCCCTTGGTAGGATAGGCGTCCCGCCTGTTGACAGTCCCGCACGGTGGGTTTTACCCGCCATCATTCTCTTGGTGGGTAAAGCCCACCCTACGGGACGCACCCAGCCCTCTCCCGTCGAGGGAGAGGGAATTTTAGGGACTTTTTACGAGACTATCAAACTCGTTTTCATAAGAATATATCGAATAACTCCACCAGATGCACAGCCTGGGCATTAAGCCCATGTCTAAACAAGCCCTCCTTCCACTGTAGCAGGCAGCCCATACAACTGGTGACTAACATGTCCGCATCCATGTCTTTTAGGGCCATAATTCGCCTGGCGAGGATTTTACACGATAAATCGTAATGGGTAAGGTTGAATAGTCCACCGTGTCCACAGCATGTGGGGCCATCCTCGAATTCACAAAAATCAACTCCGGGTAAGGACTTGATGAGCAGACGCGGCTCCTCGAGGATTTTTTCTCTAAACCGAAAATGGCAGGGGTCATGATACGTCACCTTCAGGCGCCCGGTTTTCGGCGCAAGGGCCGATAACTGTCGGGAAAAATTTCTCTTATGAGACAAAAAGACCGATATATCCATAACTTTTGCTGAAAATTCCGCTGCTTTTTCTGCAAAAACCGGGTCACCGGCAAGAAGTTTGGGATAATTGAATCTTAGATGTGAGCTGCAAGAGGCGCAGTTCGTAATGATGTAGTCGCATCGGCTGTCAATAAATGCGGATATATTGGCCCTAGCCAAGGATTGTGCCGTCTCTTCGTCCCCCGCGGCAAAGGCCGGAAACCCGCAGCATTTCTGTTTCTTGGGTGTCCATACAGGCTCGCCAAGGAAGTCAAAAATATTCAGGACAGCCTTCCCCACGTTAGGAAAGAGATAATTTGTGATACACCCTGTAAAGTAAGCCACCTTAGCTGAGGTGTTTATTTCCTGAGGCAGGTCATTCTTCAGAAAAAAGGTCGCCGCCAATGACGGCAGCCATGACCTCCCGGCCAGCAGTGGAATCGGGAACCGGCAATGGAGGCCGCTATCTTCCGGGACTCTTTTGCAGAGGAGTCCCTGGATCAGGGAACCGCCTTTTAGTATAAAGGGCAAAAGGCGTTCAGAATCCAGAAGGTAATGAAAAAAGTATCGCTTCCCCGCGGGAAGTCCTTTTTCTTTGACCAAACTTGCCCGCGCCTCCTGTACGGAGGCATCCGCATTGACCCCGGCAGGACAGGCATTCGTGCAAGCCCCGCAAAGGAGACAGTAAGAGAGCAATTCTTCAAAGCGGTCGGAAAACGGTAACCTGCCTTCCCGATTCGCCTCAATAAGGCTTAATTTACCCCGTGGGGAATAGGCCTCCAGCCGCGTCACCTGGTAAACTGGGCAGACACTCATACACGTCCCGCATTTATTGCATGAAGGTGTGCTAATGATGCCTACCCCCTGATCTCATCTGCTATAACTCGATAACCAAGAAGACATTACAGAATCTCAAATGACAAAATCCAAAGTTCAAATCAATGCCAAACGCCAAAGCCCAAATAAAGTCCTCCGGAGGCGGATGATATTTGTCATTTGAACTTTATTTGAACTTTGGATTTTGAACTTTGAACTTTCTTTACCTCTCCCTGTACTTATCAAACCACCAGGAGCAGAAATCTGTTTCTAATATCTCCGCGGCAAGCTCCTGGCCGGCGGGAGTACTGAGCCGTTTCACCGCGTGTTCAAGCCATTCCCGGGCGAACCTGTTCCCGAGATCAAGCTGTTCCTTGAGTTCAAGAATTAGATCCAGTTGATCTGCATCCCGGGCTAATTTAGATTCTTCCGTCTGCCCGGATTTAAACTCTGTTATTAATCCAGCGATGTCCCCCCCAAAATCAAGGTCCTTGGTCAGGGCAGCGACCGCCTTGGTTGAGTCCACTGTAGCATAGTCTTTGTAAACATAATTCAGATCGCCGGTGCGGGCCTCAACCAGGTCGTGGAAGAGGCATAACTCCATCACCTTAGTTCGATCAACACCCGGTGTCAGTCTTGCCAACACATATCCGATAAGAATGACCCGGTAGGAATGATCTGCTACCGATTCCTGTCCGGTACCTAAAAAACGAAAGCCGGTGCGCGGCGTCTTTTTCAACATCCCGGCTTCAAAGAGCAACTTGGCGATCCTTTTCATAACATCTCCTCTCCTTAACTCATCACTGTATCCACACACACTTCAACCAAATCACTTTCTATAATTAATTTTCATCCGGAAGCCCCTATATTCCCTCCCCCTTTGACGGGGGAGGGTCAGGGTGGGGGGTGAAAAGATTGTGTAATTTCAGGTTGTTCACCCGCCCCCTTGCCTCCTCCCGTCGAGGGAGGGGGGAAGTTTTGGGGGACTTTTCGGATGAATACTAATCAGGAGTTAAAGAAGCTTATTTTCGGAACGATAGACACCTATATGGACACCGTAAAAAAAGGACTCAACCGATGGCGGCTAAGTCCTTTATCTATCGATGGTGGGCGATGCGGGACTCGAACCCACGACCTTTGGTTCCGGAGACCAACGCTCTATCCAGACTGAGCTAATCGCCCATAAGGTTTATATAACCCCTTGTCCGGCCTGCTGTCAATTGCAATTCTCTGCTGATCTACATCAGGGGTTGCACTTCTTACAGGGGCTTAATCCATCGTAAAAGGCCTCCAGGCGGTTCCGGTAGATGACCTTATTACGCCGCCCTGTCTTTCGGCCAAGATGGCAGGACGGGCTATGGAAGCGACGTGATCGTGTATTGCCGATGTAAAAGGGTTCCTTGCCAGGGCCGGCCGAGGCCCAAAGCCCCACTCTCTCGCGCATGGCCCGGCGCTGCAGGGTTAACAGCTCCTGGTCATATCTCACATTGGGCGGGGTCGTATATACGATGGCCAGCCCCTTCTCCACCAAAACGCCATTAACAAAGGTCCCGTCCGGCAAAAAGACATAGGCCAGCAGTCGCCCATACTGGTCATACTTCTCCTTGTCAACCTGGATCCGTACCCGCCTGTCCCGGGTCAGACGCCTGTTCAAAAGATAGGCCTCATCGGCTAATGACTCGGCCGGCCGCCCTTCATGTGCTATTTCCGGGCTATTTATGCCTGCGTAGCGCACCTTGGTGCCGCTTGCAAGCTTTATAGTATCTCCATCGAAAACCCAGGCTACAGAGGCCACCACATCGGCCAGGACAGGAGTGATGAAAAGATGAATCCAGAGGACAAAAAGACAGACAACGAGACAGACTTTTTTGCGTTTAACACCAAGTTGCATTTAAATCCCCCTTAATCCCCCTTTTTCAAAGGGGGAATTTATATCCACCCTCTTTATAGAGAAAGGCTTAGGGAACATTTTACGCGTATATTTTTGATTGCAACTTAGTTTAAACTGCTTAGCTTGTCTCATCGGGGGCAATCATCTCAAATAAATTTTTTTCCGGTAAGGCGCTCGAAGGCCTCAATATACTTGGCCCTGGTCTTTTCTATTATTTCCAGAGGCAGCTCAGGGGCTGGTGGTTTCTGGTCCCAACGAAGAGACAACAGATAATCACGGACAAATTGTTTGTCAAAACTGGGCTGACTCTGGCCGGGTTGATATTGATCCTTCGGCCAGAAACGTGAGGAATCGGGGGTCAGGACCTCGTCAATCAGCATCAGATTTCCACCTGCCAGCCCAAATTCAAATTTGGTATCAGCTATGATGATCCCCTTCTTCTCGGCCAGAGAAGACGCCTCTTTATATAGCCGCAGGCTCAGTTGTACAATTTGGGCGGCCATTTCTTTACCGATCAGGTTCTCCGCCTCGGATAAGGAGATATTCTGGTCGTGCATCCCGGCCTCGGCCTTAGTCGAAGGGGTAAAAATCGGCTCCGGCAGTTTAGCCGATTCCGTAAGCCCTTTGGGCAGCGTTATGCCGCATACCGATCCTGTCTCCCGGTACTCTTTCCACCCCGAGCCTGACAGGTAACCACGTACGATACACTCTACGGGCAGGGGTTTGGCCTTTTTGACCAGCATAGTCCGGCCGGCAAGGATTTCTGCATATTTATGACAAACGGTGGGAAAATCCTTTACCTCGCTAGCGATCAGGTGATTAGGCACTATGTCGGCGAGTTCCTGGAACCAATAGAGCGATATCTGAGTTAAAATACGGCCCTTGTCCGGTATGGGGTTGGGCATCACCACATCAAAGGCCGAAAGCCGGTCTGTAGCCACGATGAGCAGATGCTCGCCGGCATCATAGACATCGCGGACCTTGCCCCGGTTGAAAAGGGGCAGCCCTTCAATATGTGTCTCGAAAACAGCGCTGGCAGCCATCTTACCTCACTATCAGCCCGCGCGGCGGGTCTTTTTCTTGAGACGGCTTATACGGCGGCGATGGATACAGGCCATTTTCTTATCTCCGCTTTCATGGGCGGCTACAAGCCTGGTCCGCAACTCCTTCGCCTTGGCCTTTATCTCGCGCATGGTGGCGGTAGCCTTTTTCTTAGGCTCATCTGTAATGCCGCGCGCCTTTTTGATGGCCGCAATAACCTCGTCCTTATTCATTCCATGAACGCCGACAATATCAGGGATCTGCAAGGCGATCTCCCGAAGTTCCTTAACGGTCATAGACTCAAACGGTTTTTCCTTCGTTTCTTTTTCTTTCTTTCCCATAAGCTCTCCTTTTTATTCATTTCGTATCGTCAAAAATTAACCACAAAGAACCCAGCGCGGCAAAGCCGCAACCAAAGAAGTTCACGGTTCCGAGTTCCACGTTCACGGTTTTTTAACCCTGAACTTTAAACTTTGAACTTTGATCTTTGAACTTTCCAATAGAGAAACCATACTCTTTACGAGACCATCGTCCTTAGGTTTAAAAATTTGTATCAGTTTAGCTGTTTGAAAAAGTATTCTTAAATCCCTCCCAACCTCCCTTTTCCAAAGGGAGGAGAAACACTTCCCCCTTTGGAAAAGGGGGATTGAGGGGGATTTTGGCCCTTATAGCGCCTTGCTTAGGTATATTTTTCAAAAACCTAAAATGTTACAAAAATTTACATTGTCCTGGGGCTTATTAACGTGCTTTTCTCCTGGAAGGGACGTAAAAAAACAGGTATAAACCCCAACGGGTCGTTGCATTCTTTTTCCCAGCCGGGCGGACAGTCCGGGGGAGATTCGTTCCCAAAATATATATCCTGTGATACGGCACTGCTACGGTGGCCGGCCCGATCTATGACGGCCACGGCAATATTTATAGTCTCTCCAAAAAGGACAGCCGGCGGCGTAAACATATAAAGATACCCAGTCACTTGCGCCACGCTATCCTTGTGCACCTTCATGTAGGGTACCGACTCTTCACCCGCGCCCCTCTGACGTACATTGACATGGATGTAAGCCAGATCTCCGTCCTCATCTTTGGCTGAGATATAGAACTTCAGCGTGTCACCGCTTCTTATGGTGGCTGGGCAATAAAAGCGTTCTACTACCGGCGGATGCGGGCCATACTTCAGTTCAGCCTCGGCCAGGGTTAACCGCGGACTGCAAGACAAAGAAGATAAAATACAGAATAAGAGGCAGACAGCTCCAAAATATAAATATTTTTTCTGCGGCACCATTACTCTCACCATCCTTAACGAATAACTATAGACAACGTCATCGGTCATTGGATAGTTGCAAGTTACAGGTTACAGAAGTTGCAAACTTGTAACTTGTAACTATTGCAACTTGCAACTTCTTTAAGTAGTGACAAATGACTATTGACCAATGACTAATGACTTTCTCTATATACCCCGGCCAACACCGATATAGGTATAGCCAAGCTCGCGCATTTTTTCTGGTTCATAAATATTTCTTAGATCCAGGATCAGGGGCTGGGCTGTTATCTTCCGGAGCTTTTTCAGGTCCAGGTTCCTCAACTCGTTCCATTCGGTAATAAACACGAGGGCGTCTGCTCCTTTTGCCGCCTGGTAGGCGTCCTGGCAAAAGGAAAGGTTTCTGCCGGTTACCACCTTCTTAAACTCATCCATGCCGGCCGGATCATAGGCCTTTACCTTTGCCCCCCTTTCCAGCAATGTTCTAACTATATCAATAGCCGGAGATTCCCTTACATCGCTGGTGTTAGGTTTAAAAGTAAGCCCCAGTACACCGACTGTCCTCCCCTTCAAGGAGCCCAGCGCTGCCTCAATCTTATTGACCATTCGGGCCCGCTGTCTTCGGTTTACTTCAATTACGGTCTCGACAATACTGAGAGGGCTATCCAGCTTTCTTCCCAAGTGGGCAAGGGCCAGTGTATCCTTGGGAAAACAAGAGCCTCCATAGCCCGGCCCCGCATGTAAGAATTTCGGCCCTATCCGGCCGTCCAGGCCTAGGGCCCTGGCTATGTGATGCACATCCGCACCGACCTTTTCACAAAGATTCGCCACTTCATTGATAAATGAAATCTTTGTCGCCAGAAAGGCGTTCGCAGCGTATTTGATCAACTCGGCGGTTTCCAGGCCGGTTATAACAAAGGGGGTCTCGATCAGATAAAGGGGCCGGTAAATATCTTTTACAACGGCCAAGGCCTCGGCGCTGTCAGAACCAAGGACCACCCGGTTAGGACGCATGAAATCTTCAATAGCTGATCCCTCACGCAAGAATTCCGGATTTGACACTACGTCCACTTTAATACCTTTTTTTCCACCTGAGGCGGAGATAACCTCTTTAATCCAGCGGTTAGTCCCCACCGGTACCGTACTTTTGATAACGATTACCTTATAGTCGTCGATTGCCTCTGCCAGTTCTCTGGCCACCGCTTCTACCTGTGAGAGATCCGGTTGCCCTTGCCCGTCATCCGGTGTGCCCACGGCAATAAAGATGACCAGAGACTGCCTTACTGAGGTCTTCATATCCGTGGTAAAGGAAAGGCGGCTATTTTTTACATTCTTGGAGACCAACTCTTCCAGCCCCGGTTCGTAAAAAGGTATCTCGCCCTTTTTGAGCCTTTTAATCTTGTCCTTGTCCTGATCAACACAGATAACCTGCAGGCCAAAGTCAGCCAGCCCTGCGCCGGAGACCAGCCCTACATAGCCGGTGCCAATCACGGTAATGTGCATAAGCTACCTCTCAGCCCTTCATTTGCTGATACCATTTTACAAAGGGTGGGATACCCTGTTCCACCGTAACCTGAGGACTATAGCCGAGCAGCTTTTTAGACTTTGATATGTCCGCATAAGTGACAGGCACATCGCCCGGCTGATCGGGCAGCCTTTTTATGCGTGCCTTTTTCCCCAGGGCTTCTTCTATCAAGGTCACCAGTTTTCTTAGCTCTGTGGTGCGGGATTCGCCCAGGTTGAAGATATCATAAGTTCTGCCCCTGCGGTCCGCCTCAGGCGAGCGAGCCGCCGTTATACCCTGAATGATGTCATCAATGTAAGTATAATCCCGCCGGGACGAACCGTCTCCGTAGAGCGGCACCTCCAGACCCTCGTCGATAAGGCGTGTAAACTTGTGAATAGCCATCTCCGGCCGCTGACGCGGGCCATAAACCGTAAAAAAGCGCAGCACGGTAACCTGGATGCCATAGAGGTGATGATAGGTATAACACATGAGTTCATTGGCCCGCTTGGTGGCGGCGTAAGGAGATACGGGCCTTGATATCTCATCATCTTCTGAAAACGGGATCTTATTGTTTATGCCATACACTGAAGACGACCCGCCAAAGATAAAGTTCTTTACGTCATATTTACGACAAAGCTCAAGGATATTTAAGGTCCCGCGTCCATTTACATCCTCATAAAGCAGGGGATCCTTTAAAGACGGCCGTACTCCGGCTCGTGCCGCCAGGTGGATGACCTCGTTTAATGGAAATTCGCGAAACACACCTTCCATAAAGGGCAGGTCCCGAATATCTCCTTGCCGCAGATGAAAGTTCCGGCTCTGCAGGGCCAGTTCCAGGTTGCGCCGCTTGATGGCCGGGTCATAAAAGTCATTGAAATCATCGATACAAACTACGTCTTCAGTATTAAGTAATTTTTCGACTAAATGGGAGCCAATGAATCCCGCTCCACCCGTTACCAGGACCGCCATTTTCCCTCCGCAGTAATGAGGCTCTTTTTATGATGTTTTATCTGGCATGTCAATTTTTTTGGAGATGGTCTTTTTTGCAAAGGAGATTTTAACTCATAGGTATAGGTAACCAAATAAAAAAATCTTGTAATCTCTATACCTCCCGTGGTAAAGGATAGCAATCAAAAAACACCACTCAGGAGGGGGTTGTCATGGCGGAAGGTAACGTCCTGGAAGTTAGCGACAGCAGCTTTGAGACAGATATCCTCAAAAGTGATAAGCCGGTGCTGGTAGATTTTTGGGCGGCGTGGTGTGGCCCCTGCCGGGCGATTGCCCCGGTGGTTAAAGAACTGGCCGATGAGTACGCAGAACGCCTGAAGGTAGCAAAAATGAATGTGGACGAAAATCCGGCCACACCTAGTAAGTATGGCATTAGGGCTATCCCTACGCTGCTTTTTTTTAAAGACGGTAAATTGGCCGACCAGATTACCGGCGCCGTCTCTAAAAACATCATTGAAAGCGGCATCAAAAAGATCCTTGAGATATAGTTAATATGAATATAAAACACACATCCGCCGGAGGTGGACAAAGGACAATAAAAATCCCCCCTCGCCCCCCTTTAGTAAAAGGGGATTGGGGGGATTTTCAGTTGAGAAAAGTCAAATGGATTAAAGGCGGCTACATTCAAGGGGTTGCCACCTTTTCTTTTGTGCTGTTTTTCCTGTTATTTTTTACGGGCTGCGCTACACTTACCTCTTTAATCTTACCCAAACCACCGCGTGAAAAGACCGCTGAAGAATTGGCAGCAGGGGGTATGGCTTATTTGCGTAAAGGAGACTATTATAAGTCCACAGAGGCCTTTCAGCAGATAAAAGACCGTTACCCATTCAGCCAATATAGTCTCCTGGCGGCCCTGAAACTGGCTGATATTCATTATTACCGCAAAGAATATGAAGAGGCCATTAGTGCCTACCAGGAGTTCGAGAAGCTTCACCCGACCAATGAGGCCTTGCCATACGTAACCTATCAGATCGGTCTGTCTTATTTCAGGCAGATGCTTGGTGTCGATCGCGATCAGGCCGCTACCAGGAATGCCTTGAATGAATTCCACCGCCTACTGAACACGTACCCGGACAGCCCATACGTTATTGAGGCAAAAGAAAAGATCAGGCAGTGCCGGGAAAGATTAGCCGGACACGAGCTGTATGTAGGCAGGTTCTACCTAAGGACTAGGCAATATCAGGCGGCGTTAAACCGTTTGAGACGGCTGGTAAGCGATTATCCGGAGACCTTGGCCAGAGAAAAGGCCCTGGCCATTATTAAACAGTGTGAGGGAAGGCTTGCCGCAGATGTCTCTTAGGCACTTAATGAATGACAAATTCTAAAGCTCAAAGTTGACGGCTTCGGAAAAAGTCTAAAAACCGCTTTTAACGTCATCCCGGCGAACCCCCGGATCGGGGTCCAGGGCAGGCACCGGAATCCCGTTTTTTTATTTCGTGGCTTAGGCTCTGGATTCCGTGTCAGGCACGGAATGACAGAAAAAGGTAACATTTTAGGTTTTTGAAAAATATACCTAAGCAAGGCGCTATAAGGGCCAAAATCCCCCTCAATCCCCCTTTTCCAAAGGGGGAAGTGTTTCTCCTCCCTTTGGAAAAGGGAGGTTGGGAGGGATTTAAGAATACTTTTTCAAACAGCTAAACTGATACAGAAAAAGAGTTTTTGCAAAGAACTAAGCTGTTACGACATTTGAACTTTGTTATTTGGATTTAGTGTGTTCTTAAATATCCGCCTGCACCAAATCATAAACTTTGTCCAGGGCCTCAGGAAGCTTATCGACCTTTGTACCGCCGGCCTGGGCCATATCCGGCCGTCCACCACCACTGCCGCCTACCAGTTGGGCCACTTTTTTAACGATGTCTCCGGCATGAAATCTCTTGGTCAGATCTTTGGTAACCACGGCCACCAGGAGGACTTTGTCGTCATGGATACCCCCGAGCACGACTATGCCCGAGCCAATCTTATCACGGAACCGGTCGGCAAGCTCCCGCAGCGTCCTGGGGCTATCTATGGGGACTATCGTCGAAAGAACACGTATCCCATCCATTTTTCTGGCACCTTGCAGGATACTGTCCAATCCCTGGAGAGTCAGTTTAGCCGTTAAATCAGCGATCTCTTTTTCCAGTTCCTTGTGGCTGGTTATTAATTTTTCTATCTTGTTTTCTAATTCCTCCGTGCCCGCTTTTAAAAGGTGACCCAGGCGCTTTACCCTTAGCTCCTGCTCCTGCACCAACCTCAGGGCCACACTACCGGTTACGGCCTCTATCCGGCGGATGCCGGCCGCTACCCCGCCTTCACTGACAATCTTGAACAGGCCTATATCACCGGTCCGCGCCGTATGCGTCCCCCCGCAAAGTTCCTTGCTAAAAGGGCCGATAGACACCACCCGCACCCGGTCTCCGTATTTTTCCCCAAAGAGGGCGGTTGCCCCGTTTTGTATGGCCTGTTCCAGGGTCTGTATATCTGTCTCCAGTTGGATATTCTCCCGGATTTTCCCGTTGACAATGGTCTCAATTCTCTCCAGCTCAGCCGCCTCTACCGGAGAAAAATGTGTGAAATCAAAACGCAGTCTGTCCGGGGCCACCAGGGAGCCGGACTGCCGGACATGCTCACCCAGGACGATCCGCAACGCGGCATGGAGGAGATGGGTGGCAGTATGGTTCAGGGTCACGGCCCGCCGCCGCTCCGGGGATATGGCCAGCTCTACCTCTTCGCCGGCCTTTATCTTCCCGTCTGTTACCCGGCCGCGATGTACATAAAGTCTGCCCGCTATACCGATAGTTTCCTCGACAACTACCGTGCCTGTCTGTCCTTTGATGGTCCCCTGATCGCCTACCTGCCCCCCGGCTTCCGCATAGAAAGGCGTCTTTTCCACTACGACCTCCACCGCATCGCCTTTTCCTGCCTCCGCCACCGCCTCGCCATTCTTGACCAATAGACACAACCGGGAGCGGGCCGAACAAACCTCGTAGCCGACAAATACCGTCTTTTGCCCTTTGTCCAGCAGGTCACGAAATACAGGGGATATTTCTACCGCCTCACCCTTCCAGGCCTTCTTGGAAAGCTCGCGCTGCCTGGCCATGCACCTCTGGAAACCGGTATCATCAATTCCAAGGCCGTTTTCCTGCCCGATATCCTGGATAATATCTATAGGGAAACCATAGGTATCATAGAGTTTAAAGGCGGTATCTCCGGGTATGATATGTTCCTCCCTGGCCTTTAGTCCGGCTATTTCCTCCTGAAGGAGACGGAGGCCGAAGTCTAAGGTCTCCGCGAAGCGCTCCTCTTCGTTTAGAAGGACCTTTCTTGTAAAACCGACTGAGCCTGTCAATTCCGGATAGGTATTCCCCATAATATCGGCCACAGCGCCGGTTATCTCGCCCAGGAAAGGCCTATCAAGGCCAAGCACCCGGCCATAACGGATGGCACGGCGCAGTATCCTCCTGAGCACATAGCCGCGGCCTTCATTGGAAGGCAACACCCCCTCGGCGATGAGAAAGGCCGCTGCCCGGCTGTGATCGGCAATGACCCGCATGGCCATATCGCGGGCCTCCACCTGACCATAAGCAGTCCCGGACAGGCGGGCTATGCCCGCGATGACCCCCTGAAACAGGTCAGATTCATAGTTGCTTTTTTTGCCCTGCAGGACCGCGGCAATACGTTCCAATCCCATACCGGTATCAATGCTGGGCCGGGGTAGCGGATGCAACTCACCCTTTTCATTCCGGTAGTATTGCATAAAGACCAGATTCCATAGTTCCAGGTAACGGTCACAATCACAACCTACCCGGCAATCCGGTTTACGGCAGCCGATTTCTTCGCCCTGATCAATGAGGATTTCAGAACAGGGGCCGCAGGGCCCGGTATCCCCCATGGCCCAGAAGTTATCCTTTTCTCCGAGTCTGGCTATTCTTTCCGCGGGCAGGCCTATCTTTGTACGCCAGATTTCATAGGCCTCACTATCCTGTTCATAGACGGAAACCCATAGCTTTTCTGCAGGCAGTTTTAGATGCCTGGTCAAAAACTCCCAGGCAAAGGCGATGGCTTCCTCTTTGAAATAGTCTCCAAAGGAAAAATTACCCAGCATCTCGAAAAACGTGTGATGCCGCGCTGTCCGGCCCACATTTTCCAGGTCGTTGTGCTTGCCGCCGGCCCGCATACATTTCTGGATGGAGACCGCACGGATATAATCGCGTTTTTCCTCCCCCAGAAATACTTGCTTAAACTGAACCATCCCGGCATTGGTAAAAAGTAGGGTGGGGTCACCGGCCGGTACCAGGGATGAGCTTTTGACTGGCGTATGGCCTTTTATAACAAAATACTCAATAAATTTTTCTCTAATCTCCTGTCCGGTCATTTACTTATCCTGTTTTGCCGTCTTTTCTGTATCGCCCCTGGCAATCCCATAGGCCTCTTTAATTCTGTCCTCCGTTGCCGCCATTACCGCAGGATTGTCCCGTAGGAATAAACGGGCATTTTCACGTCCCTGGCCGATTCTTTCCCCGCCATAGGAATACCAGGCACCGCTCTTATCAATTATGTTCACGGCCGTAGCCAGGTCCAGGATGTCCATTTCCCTGGATATACCCGAACCGTATAAAATATCAAATTCCGCCTCCTTAAAGGGCGGCGCCATCTTATTTTTGACTACCTTGACCTTTGTACGGCTGCCTACAATATCCTGACCCTCCTTGATATTGCCTACCTTTCGAATATCAAGACGCATAGAGGCATAAAACTTAAGGGCCGTGCCGCCCGTAGTCGTCTCCGGGTTGCCATAGAAGACACCGATTTTCATGCGTATCTGATTGATGAATATCACCGAGGTCAAAGACCGGCTGATGCTGGCGGTAAGCTTGCGCAGGGCCTGAGACATAAGGCGGGCCTGGAGTCCGACATGGGCATCACCCATCTCCCCTTCTATCTCCGCGCGCGGGACGAGAGCTGCCACGGAGTCAACGACCAGGACATCTACAGCCCCGCTGCGCACCAACACCTCGGCAATTTCCAGGGCCTGTTCACCAGTATCCGGCTGAGACACCAGCAGCTCATCGGTCTTAACCCCCAGTTTTTGCGCATAGGTCACATCCAGGGCATGTTCTGCGTCAATGAAGGCTGCTGTACCGCCTCTTCTCTGGGCCTCCGCCACAATATGTAAGGCCAGGGTCGTCTTACCGGAAGACTCCGGCCCGAATATCTCGGTTATCCTCCCGCGGGGAATACCTCCTATGCCGGTGGCTATGTCTAAAGCCAGGGAGCCGGTCGGAATAACAGGGACATCCACTACACGTTCGTTAGTACCCAGACGCATGATAGAGCCCTTCCCGAATTGTTTTTCGATTTGGGTGACGGCCAGTTCTACGGCCTTGCTTTTATCCATTGGTGTTGCCATGTTATTCCTCCAGTTTTTATTAAGGCTGATATTACCCTATTAATGGTAAGCGCCGCAAGGGTGTATAGATGGCACCTTCGGGGCGCAGGGTGCTTTTATAAAGTATTAACTCAGTTACGGTAAAAGGGTTAAAATTTATATCCTTAAGCCCCTCAATCTTATGGGCCAAATCTGAGGTCCTCTTATAGGAACGTACCCGTCCCAGGGTCAAATGCGGAGTAAATGGCCTGTCTTCTGCCGGAAAACCCAGGGCAGAAAGGGCCTGTTCGATACCCTTCTGTATAACCATCAAACGCTCTATATCGCCAGTCATGCCGATCCAGATGACCCGCGGCCGCCTTAAATCCGGAAAGGCGCCCATACCTTCAGCCTTCAGGGCCAGCGGCTTCTGGTCAGTTATAACCCCGCTTACCGCATTAACGATGGGTTCAATCTGCCCTTCCTCAATATTACCAAGAAATTTCAAGGTAAGGTGGATGCCCTCTGGTCTTATCCATTTTACATCGGCGGCCGAGGTGCGCAGCCCCATGGTAGCACTAATCATAGATTCACGAAGAGCCAGGGGCAGATCAACTGCCAAAAATGAGCGTATCATACGCCAGATACCTTCTCAATCCATCCAGGGCGGTCTCTGCCGCTACCTTTTGAATCATCTCACGCGTGCCCCGGAATAAAAAATGATGCGCTATCGTATTCCCAGGGACGGCCAGACCAATATAAACTGTCCCCACCGGTTTCTCCGGTGTACCACCAGTAGGGCCGGCAACGCCGGTTACCGAAATGCCGATATCTGTGCGGCTCTTTTCCCTGACCCCCCGTGCCATCTGTTCGGCCACCTCGGCACTGACTGCGCCAAAAGCAGCCAGCGTCTCTTCAGAGACATTGAGAAGTTCCACCTTTGAGAGGTTACTGTAGGTGATAACCCCTCGCTCGAAATAGTCCGAGCTTCCGGGTATCCTGGTCAGACGGTGGCCAATCAGCCCGCCCGTACAGGATTCCGCCACAGAAAGACTGAGCTTCCGGGCCCTTAAAAGGTCCCCCGCTACTTTCTCCAGCGTATCCTCCCCATAGCCAAAGACATGTGGATACAGCCTTGCTTCCAGTTCGGCCTTGGCCCTGAAAAGGGCAGCCCCGGTCTCGCCCAAGGTTTCGGTGCTGAACGTCAGGGCCACGTGGACTTCCGGGAAATCAGGATAATAACCAATTTTAAGTCCGGGATAAATCTCTTCCAGATCCGCACAGCGGGCATTTATCTCTGACTCGACCAGTCCGAAGGTCTTTATCACTTCCTGCCTGGTAACCACCGAGGGTCTCCATTTGCTTGCCAGGTATGGCAAGACCTTGCGGTCCAGGAGGTCTCTCATCTGCTCAGGAACTCCGGGCAGAAAAAAAAGAAACTTTCCCTCGTGTTCCAGAAAATAACCAGCCGCCTTGCCTGTTTCATCCAGCAGGGTAGCCCCTTCAGGCAGCCAGGCCAGCTTAAGGTATTCTTCACACGGTTTCTCCCCTTTGGCCCGGAAGTACTGTTCGATTTGCTCTCTGATCCCATCGTGAAATATAAGCTTGCGGCCAAGGATGCGGGAAGTTACTTCCGTAGTCAGATCATCGCTGGTAGGCCCCAGCCCGCCCGTAACTATCACAAAGTCGGCCTTCTGCATGGCCTGAAGAAGTCCCTCTTCTATGGATTCCGGCTGGTCTCCCACGATACTCATCTTCCTTATAACATAACCCGCCTCAAAAAACCGCCTGGCCGCAAACAGACTGGTGGTATTGGGAACCCGTCCCACCAATAATTCATCGCCGATGGCTATAATCTCACCTTTCATGGGTTATCCCTACAGTTAATAAAATTCGAAATCCTAATATCGAAATCCGAAACTAATCCTAACTGCAAATATTCACTTACAAATCCTGATGAATTCGTAAAAAGTCAGAATTTCCCTCCCCCCGGAGACTGTGTCATAATTGTTATTTGTCATTGCGAGCGACCGATCATGCCACAGGCAGATTCGCCGGGGCGAAAGGGAGCGTGGCAATCCGACCAAAGGTCGTTGCGAGGGCGTAGCCCGTGGCAATCTCAAGAGTTCCCTCGCTTCGCTCGGGACAAGGCTTCGGTCGTTTCACTCCCTCGCAATGACATTGCGATACAGCCTCTCAAGGGGGGTTTTGGGGACTTTTACGAGAGCATCAAATCCTTATCCCACCAAATAGAGGATAAAACGTAAAAACAGGTTGGCATATATACCTGCGACAACATCATCAGCCACTATACCATAACCCCCGGGCAATATCTCCCCAAGCGTTTTAACAGGAAATATCTTGGTAATATCAAAGAAACGAAAAAGTAAAAACCCGACCAAAATGGCCCAGCCAGTCGGAGGAATCTGCACAAGAGTTACCGCCATCCCGGCGATTTCGTCAATTACTATGGAAGAATCGTCTTTCTGTCCGGTTATAATCTCTGCCTGATGAGCGACTATGACTGCCAGGGAAATCAGTGTGATAAGGCCAAGGAGGTAAAAAAGCAGCGAATAGCGCGATAGAAAACAATGAAATAATACCCCCCACAAGCTGCCCCACGTCCCCGGGGCCAAAGGTAGCCGTCCGAAGTAGGCCCCTGTCGCCAAAAAGAGTATCAAACCGCGCAAGAGTTATCCTTCTGAGACATCGCTGTCCAACTTGCTGATTTATGTGCTATGGCCTTCAAATCCCCCTTGATCCCCCTTTTCCAAAGGGGGAATTAAAGACTTCCCTCTCTTTCAAGGGGGGAAAATACCGTTAATCCCCCTCTTTGGAAAAGAGGGGTCAGGGGAGATTTTAAAAATCTTATTTTTGACAGATGTGTTTTTATATTTGAAATCTTGATAATCTGCGTTCATCTGCGTCCAAAAAAGGAAATTCCTCTACTATCAAATTAATCAAACCGCTTCTTCCGCACCGGCCAGGGCGATCCTCTGATATACGTATTTGAGAGGGACATTGTGTTCGTTGGCTATTCTTCGGCATTCTTCATACTCAGGATAAACAACCTGCCGTCCATCCATTTCCCTGGCTATTTTTACCTTTATCAGGCCCCACTCCGTCCTGACCTGGCCTATGGTGCGTTCCACAGCGAAGCGCCAGGCTCCGTAATAACGCATCCCCAGGGTGGTAGTCTCACGCAATATGATCTCCATAAGCAAATCCTTTAATGCTCCAGGGCTTATCACCCGCAACAGCGTCCCCGGCCGATTTTTCTTCATTTGTATGGGAGATAGAGAGACATCCAGCGCCCCGGCCACAAACAATTTGTCCATCAGGTGGTCATAAAACTCGGGATTCATGTCGTCGATATGCGACTCTATGACCGTGACCGGCCTTGATTCAGGGATAGCCAAAGGATGCCCGCAGATCAGGCGCAGGAGATTTGGTATTTCAGGCAGTTCAGATGTGCCCGCGCCGTAACCCGCCTTGTCGATGCGCATGGCCGGCATCTGGCCGAAATCTTTAGCCAGGGCAGTGACCATAGCTGCTCCTGTAGGGGTTACAAGCTCTGTCTGGCTGTCCACCGGATATACAGGTACTCCCTTAAGGAGGGCCAGGGTGGCGGGGGCGGGTAACGGCAACCGGCCGTGGCTGGAATTTATCCAGCCTCTGGACATAGGGAGGGGCGAGCAATAGAATTCTTTTATGCCAAAGTAGTGGAAACCGATGGCCGCCCCTACGATATCAACTATGGTATCAACACCGCCTACTTCATGAAAATGGACCTTGGCCGGCGGCGTGTTATGGACCCGGGCCTCGGCCCCGGCGAGGCGTTTAAATATATTCAGGCTTATCTTTTTCACAGGCGCATCAAGGGTACTTTCCGATATGAGCTGCCGAATATCAGCAAAAGGACGTTCCGGGGGCGCTTTTTCCTTTACCTCTACCTCAAAAAATATGCTGCTGATGGGGTATTTTTTAGAACGATGGGCGCGGCAATGATATCCCTTTAAAGAGAGCTTCTTTAGCTCGCCCCTCAGTTTTTCCAGGGGTAATCCCAGGTCCAGAAGCGCCCCCACCACCATATTACCGCTTATGCCCCCAAGGCAGTCGAAGTACAGAATAGAATCACCGGTGTATTCCGGCACCTTATTTTTTTGTATTAGTGTTTCTTGCATGAAGCCTCTGGACCAGTCTGTAGATTTTCTCCCTGGCCACGTATGAAAAGACAACAGCGGCCAGGGCTATCCCGAGCAAAATAAAAAAAGTAGCATACGCCTGATCAAAAACCTTGCTCCCCTGGAGGACAAGCATCAAAGTGCCGGGTATGCGGCCAACCGCAGTAATGATGAGAAAGACACTGGTGGGCATGAGACTAAGACCCAGGAGATAACACAGATAATCCTTGGGAAACCCCGGCAGCAAAAAAAGGATAAAGGCTATAATAACGCCTTGGTGCTCGACTATGAAGTTGAATTTATTGTAGATCTTTGTCCCACCTAAACGGCGGGTAACGTAGGGCGCAAACAGCCTGGAGATGCTAAAGGCCAGCCATGAACCTAAGGTTAATCCAACGGTCGAATAGATAAATCCTTTAATCGCACCAAAGAGGTATCCGCCGATAAATCCGGTGGCTTCGCCCGGAATCGGAGAGATTACTACCTGCATTATCTGGAGGCCGATAAAGGCCAGGGGCGCCAGCGGCCCGAAAGAGGCCACAAAATTCCGTATCTTTTCCCGATCGGAAAGCAGGGCGCTAAATTTGTCATATCCGATGGTTGATAAAGAATTATGGAGCAATACCAGACCGAATAATGAGAGGCATACGAGGATAATGCCCCAGAGTAATAACTTTTTGTAGGAATTGCCCTTGTCCATTGTTTTTCTATACTTATTTTTAAGACTTTTGGCAAGTCAAGTATGCATCCCAAATCCACCGCCTATTTCCGTACAAGTTAGCTCCTGACCGTAAACACACCATGGTTGCTGTGCAGCATTATTTCAAATCCGAAATCCGAAGCACGAATCTCGAAACAATATCGAATCACCAAAATTCAAATCCAAAATAATCAGCGCTGCTGTCGTTTGGAACATTGGGAATTTGGACATTTGAATTTGTTTCGGATTTCGATATTCGACATTCGGATTTGAACCCGGCTGCCTGGTAATCGGAGATCACCCATTGCTCCCTGTCAATAGTTTGATGGTGGATCGAGGTCGGCCTTTAATCTTGACTACACTCACACCAAATGTTACCTTACGCCTATCCATAAAAGTAAGGTTGTTGCTATGAAAAAGTTCCTTATATTGATAGGTAGTCTATTTATAATCCTGAGCTTATGTCCGTCACTCTGGGCCGGAGAACCGACCAGGGTTGCTATTATCCCCTTCAATGTCCATGCGCCGGGTGATCTGTCCTACCTACAGGACGGTATTTTTGACATGCTCGCCAGCCGTATTGCCTGGGAAGGAAAGGTCGTAGTGCTGGAACGGCACGCGGTTAAAGATATATACCAAAAATATGCGGGCACTTTAAATGAAATATCGGCCAAAAAACTGGGGCAGGAGTTAAAGGTCGATTACATCCTTTTTGGCAGCCTTACGGTACTCGGGAATTCAAGCAGCCTGGACGCCAAGATAGTAGCCACAAATCTTAACCAACCAGCCATGTCCGTTTATACTCAGACAAAAAGTCTGGATGAGGTCATTCCCAAAGTTGATGAATTTGCCGGGGATATAAATGCCAAGATATTTGGCCGGGCTCCGATTGTCGCCCGTACCGCTGTCGCTCCACCTAAGGAACAAATGACAGTTACAGCCCACCCCCAGCGGATTTTATTGTCCACCCAGGAAGAGGAAACGTCTTCCAATCTAAATCCAGATTTTATTCAACTTTCTGCCAAACAAAAGAAGGCCAGCTTCTGGAAGAGCCAAGAGTTTCCATCCGTTATGCGTGGAATGCAGTTAGGTGACCTGGACGGCGATGGGCAGAAAGAGATGGTTTTCATCACCCAGACAGATGTCTGGATATACCGGCAAAAAGGTGAAAAACTGGAAAAAATAAGACATATCAAGGGCAAATCCACTTATGATCAACTTTCCGTGGACGTAGGGGATATAAATGGTAACGGAACCCCTGAAATTTACGTATCCAACCTGAGTTCCGGCAACGTGGATTCATTCGTCCTGGAATGGAATGGCTCAGATTTTGTGCGCATCGCCGAACATCTCCGCTGGTATCTCAGGGTAACTAAGACTGCCGTAGGCAGCCTGACTATAGTTGGCCAGCAAAAGGATATTAATAGTCCCTTTGCGTCGGCCATTTGCGAGCTGCTATGGGTAAACAAAAAGTTAGAGGCCGGAGAACAACTTCGCCTACCTGTAGGCGCTAACGTATTCAATTTCACGATAGCGGACATTGACGGGGATAAGACCGCAGAAACTATCATGATCGATGAATACAATAAACTCAAGGTCTATTCTGCCTCTGGTGAACTACGCTGGAAAAGTGACGAACCCTATGGCGAAACTATTAACTTTGTTACGGTCAACCCCAACCGCACACGCTCTGACACTGAAGAAAGGATATATCTGCCCTCCCGGATCATTGTGGCCGATCTGAACAAAGATGGCGTTACCGACCTTATAGTAAACAGAAACCTTTCTACCGCATCCCGATTGTTGCGAAATTTCAAGGAATATACCAGCAGCGAGATATATTTGCTCAGTTGGGACGGGCTGGGCCTGGCAGAAAGTTGGAAGACACGCAAGATATCCGGCGGGGTCTGTGATTATCAGTTAGTAGATACCGATGGGAAAGACCATTACGAACTCTTTGTCGGTATCATAATGAGAACCGGCATCGCACCTCTGGTCTCCGGCAAAAGCACGATAATCAGCTACAAGCTCAACGTCAACCAGGACGAAAAGAACTGAGCATCGTAGATCCGCCGCAGGAGGACCCGGCGTTCGCACCCCGCAACGCAGGGGCGCTGCTTGCTGCGCCCCTATTGGGCCCGCCCAGGCGGACCTCTACGCCAACCTTGGCGACCTCTCACGCCTTCGGCGCATCTCCCCTCTCACCTTCCTTGACCGCCGACCGCTGTAATCTGTTTTTTTGTTGACATTTTTTTGAAGTTAACGGTTAACTTACCGATGTATCTTTAGTATTACTTCGGCGAGTAAATATATAAAAATGTCATGCCGGACTTGATCCGGCATCCAGTTCATTTCTGGATTCCGGCTTTCGCCGGAATGACGGTATTTGAGTATTTAATTGCCGGAGTAATAATATCCACCGGGGATCTGTTCCGTACAACCAGATACAAGGATCTGCTAAACCATGGAAGCCCTTGTCGGTAAAAATGCCCTGCGTTTTTTGCGCGAGATCCTGTTGAGGAAAACTCAACTCAGCCTGTTTATTCCCGGTGCTGATTACACTCGTTTAACTATCATCCTAAAGCTCCCTGTAATCGGTGACCAACAATATGTGGCAATGGACTGGATAGAAGATTTTACGGATACTATTATCTCTAATCCGGATCCCAAGCTTATCTTTGAGTGTATTGACAACCAGAAAATCCCGTATCGTTTTCGGGCGAAGCTATACAAGGCGGAGGGCAGGGAGATATGGGTCTATTTCCCAAAAGAAATTGTTCGCATCCAGAGACGGCGTCACTTCCGTATCGATGTGCCCTCCGGCAGTGAAGTGAGTATGTCTCCGGGAGGAGAAACTTCGATCTTTGCCATAAAAGACATCAGTGTAAGCGGATTAGCCATCCTCGTACCCCGAAACAAGGGAAAAGAGAAATTTCTAAAGCCCGGTGATGAACTAAAAGATCTCAGGGTCCATCTCCTCCTGGAGGGAAAAGTTTACGGGATTGACGTAAAGTCAGCCATAGTAAGAAGGTTGCAAGATAATATGGAGACCAACGTGATCCTATGTGGATTAGAATTCACCGGCATTGATAACAAGACAGAAAATATAGTTAACGACTATATCCGCAGACTGGAACGTTCTATGCTCCGCAAGTTACGTGGAATAGAAGACTAAGTTGTTATTGATTATTTGTTTTTTTTTGTTTATTTTTACATAGTCAAATTTTCCTCAGGATAGCCGCAAAGCCTTTCCTATAGGCCCGCAATTTTTCAGGAGGTAATATAAGGAATAATGAAATCAAAGCCGCATGCTAGTTATGCCCCTCTGTCTCAAGAGGCTAAACTTCGTAAACGTAAGATTTTAGCTGAAGCGATGCGTCCCGTGGAGATATCGCCAGGCATAACCGTGGGTAATCTGCTGGAACAGATGAGCGGGATGTCCATACAGGCACGAAATCTGGGTAACTGTGCGAGGGTTCTGTCCAGGATGTTTGAAGATCCCGATCGGCCTACAATTTTTCTGGGGCTGGCAGGACCCTTGATCGCCGCTGGGTTAAGAAATGTCATACGTGAGTTAATCGTAGGAGGTTATATAGACGTAGTGGTGTCAACAGGGGCCATCCTCTATCAGGACATATACCAGGCCAGAGGATATAAACATTATAAAGGGACTCCGGCGGCAGATGACCGGATACTCAGAGATCTTTATATAGACCGCATCTATGATACCTATGTAGATGAGGAGGCCTTCTGGAAAACGGATATGTGGTGCGGCAAGATCGCCGATGAATTACCACCCGGCAATTATTCCAGCCGGCAATACCTGGATTTTCTTGGCACTCATCTTGATGACGAACGCTCTATAGTTTATCAATGTCATCGCTTAGGCATCCCCATTTTCGCCCCGGCGATAAATGATTCTTCTATAGGTATCGGTCTTACTGAACACCGGCACAGATGTAAGCTGGAGTCAAGACCGGGCGTTGCCATTGATTCTATTCAGGACAATTATGAGCTTACGCAGATTGTGGTCAAGTCAAAGAAGACGGCGGCCATCTACGTGGCCGGTGGCGTACCGAAAAACTACATTAACGACTCCATAGTTATGAGTTACATATTCAGCCTGGAACGAGGACACGCCTATGCCGTACAGGTCACCACAGCAGTTTCACATGACGGCGGCCTTTCCGGCTCAACCCTGGGTGAAGCCCAGTCCTGGGGGAAGATAAAGAAAGATGCAGACTTTGCCATGGCCTGGGTAGAACCCAGTGTCTCCTTACCACTCCTGGCTGCTTATGCGCTGGAAAAACATCCTGCACCAGCCAGGCCGCGGCTGGCCTTTAATTGGGAAGGGGACATCCTCAAAGGATTAAAGCCGGAAAAAGTTGCCCGGAAGAGCAGACAAGGCAAGCTTAAAGCCCAAAGCTGAAGGCTGAAAGAATAACAAATTTCAAATTTCGTATCAGTTTAGCTGTTTGAAAAAGTATTCTTAAATCCCTCCCAACCTCCCTTTTCCAAAGGGAGGAGAAACACTTCCCCCTTTGGAAAAGGGGGATTGAGGGGGATTTTGGCCCTTATAGCGCCTTGCTTAGGTATATTTTTCAAAAACCTAAAATGTTACCAAATTTCAAAGCTCAAAGTTCAAATGAATGTCAAAGCACCGAAGTTCAAAACGTCACTGGTCATCAGTCATTAGTCATTGGTTAAGTTGGAAGGATGGATTACTTTTGCCATTGACAAATGACTATTGACTAATGACTTCTACTTTTGTCATTTGAGCTTAAGATGGCATTTCTGTCCCTTGCGGTCTGTGTTATTTAAGCGGAAGCGTCTTCCCCCCAAATAGCATAAACTGGGCCCACCTGATACCGAACTTCATCAGTTCCAGTTCATCTGAACGAAGCCGGGTGACATACTCGACCGAAAGGTCAAACTCCTCCAGGAACCCCGGTGTAAAGACCATGTCTTTGAATTTATCCAGGTTGTAGCAGGCCAGGGCAAAATTTCGCATCTGTTCATCGGTTAGATTTTTAATCCCGGCACGATCCCTGCTCACAATAATTTCCATAAAGAGATCGTTCATCTGATTATAAATTTTTATCTCCTGATCATCCAGCCACTCTTCTATAGACCATTCATCCGGCTCTGCAAACCCAAGGCAATGCTCTTCCCGAAAGATAAAATAGGTCTCCTTTTTTCTGTTGGTATCTCTGTTTTTTTCTACCAGGCGCCCGAGCGGATAAGTACGGCAGGAGGCAGGTCGGTCTGCATAGACCGTACACCCCTCCGGCGTAACAAAAGGGCAGGTCCGCTCCTGGTCCTTGTTCATACGAAGAGTCATTACCGGAAATCCCGAGACAATACCGATATTGGTAGAGGCATATTTCCGCAGAAAATCTCCGGATGAAATGCCCAGCCTGTTCTTCAGGCGCAGGATATCATAAGGCGAGAGGAAGAGATTAAGGTCCCGGCAACAATGGGTAAAACATCTTAACCCCTTGCGGCAGGCAAAGCGAAACCTCTCGCCCGGTACGAGCAGCCGGGGCTCTTCTAACTCGCCTGCTTCTCCGTTTACAACTTTGTTCGGTTCTGTCATGTTTTTATTTCCTTTTGAGTTAAATCTTGCCGGACTGCACAAGCTGGGCAAAATATTCAAAAGACCGGTTATACGTAAGTTCCGCCTCCCTGGGAAAACAGCAACCCGGCAGTTCCCGATTTCTTAAATGATAGCTCAGACATTCACAGCATATGCCCTTGCGCGGGCAGGGCTCATAGGTGCAGATACACTTCTTGAGGTTCTCATCTTTTCGGCATTCCATGTGAAATTCCTCCCCTGTGATTTGAGTTCGGCTCTCCCTTAGACCTGTCTGTTTAGCCGTTCTTAATCCACTCCCATCACTCATCACTCATTACTCATCACTTTTCTGAACGTACCTTAGCCTTTTTATCTCGTTACGCCTCGTAAGTATCTCAAAAGCTATCTCAAAATTCCTCTTGCGCAGGAGATGAATTTCTTCAGTATGAATCTCACGGTACTTAAGCTCCCTTTCCGTGAGTTCCAGTATCTTTCGATCATTGGCCTTTTTTTCTGCTTCTAACTCCTGAATCCTTTTTTCCAAACGGGCCCTCTGCATTTCAACTTCTTTGGTTACCGTCTCTTCCATTTTTTCCATCTCTTAAGTGGTTTCAACACCTTAGGTTTTTGAAAAATATGCCTAGGCAAGGCACTATACGGACTAAAATCCCCCTCAATCCCCCTTTACCAAAGGGGGAAGTGTTTCTCCTCCCTTTGAAAAAGGGAGGTTGGAAGGGATTTAAGAATACTTTTTCAAACAGCCAAACTGATACGTGGTTTCTAAGATTTTGGCCAATGAGACCACGTTGCTTTTTAGCCTGTTTAAGCGCTTAAGACAAGATTTTTGTGCACTCAAATTAAAATGAAGCCGCAAAGAATCAAAATTTTGACGGCACAGTAAAAAGCTCCAGTTGCAAGGCGCGCAAAGCCTGAGGAATGAGGCGTACTTGTAGCTACGCCGCAGTGGTTGCGAGGCCTTAGCTGAAGCAAACTCGGAGATTCCTCGCTTCGCTCGGAACAAGCTCCGGATGCCGCGCAACGCAGCAAATGGACTTTTTACGAAGCCATCAATTAAAACTTAACAGAATTAAAGAATACGGGTAAAATGCTCGATTGAAAATATATGACAAACTCGTAAAAAGCGCCCGGAGGGAACCAATCAAAGCATGGAACTCCGTTTTCATGAGGCCAATCTCGAAATTGATGACCGGATAGAGTCCTTGATGGACCTGGCAGGTGTTGATGCCAATCGCGATATTATACGCGAATTAATTATTGCCAGCCTGAAGGGTGGTCAGGACACCAGGGATCGTGGCGACCTGAAGATGATGAATACCACTCTCAAAGAGATGCGCTATACTGCAAAGGTCTTTGGGCCTTACCGGAACCGGCTCAAGGTAACGGTATTTGGTTCAGCCAGGACCCTTCCCGACACACCGCTTTATGATATGGCCCTTCGCTTTGCCCGCGGGTTGGTCGAGAATGGCTTTATGGTGATTACCGGCGGCGGTCCTGGTATCATGGAAGCAGCCAACAAGGGGGCCGGCCGTGAAAACTCTTTTGGTGTCGCTATCAAACTCCCTTTCGAACAGGTGACTAATGAGATAATAGCCTCTAACCCGCGCATGATCCAGTACAAATACTTTTTTAACCGCAAGGTGGCCTTTATTAAGGAGACCCATGCTGTGGCGCTGTTCCCCGGCGGGTTTGGAACCATGGACGAGGTTATGGAGGCCATGACCCTCGTTCAGACCGGAAAACAGAATCCCATCCCTATCGTGTTTCTCGAAACCAGAGAAAATGGATATTGGAAAAAATGGATGGAATTTTTGCAGGGCTGCCTGGTCAAGGGCGGATACATCTCACCAGAAGACCTGCGACTATTCACTATCCTGAACGATGAAAAAGAGGCAGTAAAAGCGATTACGTACTTTTATCGCCGTTATCACTCCATGCGCTACGTAGGAGATATGGTAGTATTACGCCTGAAAACGGGGCTAAAAGAGGCTGACATTCAGGCATTGAATGAAGAATTCACACGGGACCTCCTGCCCGGTGGAAATTTTGAGGCCCGGGAGGCCTTGCCGGAGGAACAAGATGAACCTGAACTGTTAGAACTGCCGCGTTTGACGTTCCCCTTTAATAAGAAATCCTTCGCCAGCCTTAAGGCTATAATCGAACGGATTAATAGCCTCTGACATAGGCCGGCGATTATTCTGTTTCTTTAAATTTTACTACCTTAATTATATCCCTATAAAATTCCTTTTCTTCCTTAGACACCTCGGTCTTAAATAGTTTCCGCGTGACCAATATTGGAATTCGCTGATTCAAGGCTAGGGCTAGGGCATCACTGGGCCTGGAATCAGCCCCGACCTCGTTCCCGCCTTTTTCATAGATGACCTTGGCGATATAAGCATTATCTTGCTGATCATATATCTCTACGCGCAAGAATCTGACGCCCAGATTTTTCAATATCCCTAAATAAAGATCATGCGTTAGAGGCCGGGGGGGCCTGTAAGTGCCTTTTTCCTTGGCAATGGCAGCAAATTCAGCCGGACCAATGAGCATCGTAAAATAATATTTACTGTCGGCCTTTTCTTTTAAGATAATTTGATATCCGTCCTGTTGCTCCACCAGTTGAACATCATGTATGGCTATCATATTTTCCTGCCCTTCCAAATCGATTCCTCCTGTAACACGCTAATTCTTCTACCAAGGTCGATATCATTTACCTGAAGACCTTACAAAGGTCAAGCACCCCTAGACCTTCCCCATTTTTATGGAATCCTTAAAAAAGGTCAATCGGCACTCCGCTGTGGTAACATCACGGGGTATCTTCCACAATTTGCCTCAGGAGAATAATGGTATTCTCCAAATCCTTAAGCGAAACCACTTCTACGGTGGCATGCGTATAGCGACAGGGGATGCAGACAGGAAGGACAGGCACGCCTTTTCTTACCAGTTGGATGGCCGCCGCATCGGTCGATCCGCCCACTACGCCTAGCTGGAAGGGGATATTCTTTTTTACGGCTAATTCCTCTACAAAATTTCGCAACCTCCGGCTGGTAACCATGCGTGTATCCACCAGCCTGAGTAGCGGCCCCCTGTTTATCTGAAACTGATTCTTGTAAACCGCCGGCACCCCCGGAAAGTCAGGGGCACTGGCCGTGTCGATGATAAAGGCGCTGTCCGGTTTTGTTCTGTACCCGGCCACTGACGCCCCGCGCAGGCCGTACTCCTCCTGCGTAGTGAAGACAAAACTGATTCGGGGCCGGGGCGATAGCTCTTTCATGCTCCGGATCAAAGCCACCAGGGCTGTACAACCGGCCCGATTGTCCATGCCCCGGGCGGCGATCAGGCCATTGGCCAGGCGGGAAACCTGCTTGGCAAATACAACCGGATCGCCGACCCGTATCCTCATAGCCCGCACCTCTTCGGCACTGCGTGCCCCTGCGTCTATGACCAGCTCCTGCCACGAGATGACCTTATCCTGGTTCTTCTGACCCTCAACTGCCATGTGAGGCGGCACCCAGGCGATCACCCCTGGAACCTCTTCGCCTGCCTGCGTAAATAACCTTACGTGTCTCGACGGCAATATGCGGTCATCGATACCGCCCATCTTTTTGAAATGGATGAAACCATCAGCGGTGATATTAGCAACTACAAGACCCAGCTCATCCATGTGGGCAAAGAAAACTATGTGTCCCTTCCCCTGCCCCTCCCGTATTCCAATGAGATTACCTATGGCATCTATTTCTATCTGGTCAACATAGTCTTCGATCAGTGTTTTAATCTTCGCCCTGATCGGGTCTTCATAACCGCTTATGCCCGGCACCAGAATGAGTTCTTCAAGCAGTTTTTCTATTTCCATAAGAATTGTCCCTTCAGATCAAATCTATCTCAAGCCTTTTAAAGGACATTAATTTAAGGTCCCCGGAAAGTCAACCCTCATAGATTTCTTCAAATTTCCTTGTGCCTGGGACAATTGCGGCATAGAATGGAAAATAAACCACAGAGTGTTTTGCGTAAATTCCAAATGACAAAATCCAAATGTCAAATCAATGACAAATGACAAAGCTCAAATGTCAAATGAAGCTCAAATGACTAACGTAGAAGTCATTAGTCAATAGTCATTTGTCACTGGTAAAAGGGGGCTATCTTTCTCCCAACTTAACCAATGACTAATGACTAATGACCAGTGACGTTTTGAACTTTGGATTTTGTCATTTGAACTTTGCGGCAAGCGCTTTTGGTTGCGGCTATGCCGCGCTGTGTCCTCTGTGGTTAATCTTTTGATAACACAGAAGTTCGAACTAAGGAGATAGGTATGGATAAAGAGACGGCCAGCCGGATTTACCAGGAGAGGTTAGAAGATCTGAAAAACATGCCCACGGATTTAGTCCAGAAATTAACAGCCAGGGTTAAAGAACCCTGGACCAAGATATTTCTTACAGAGCCAGACCCCAAAAAATGGCCTCCAGATATGTACGAAATTCTGAGGCCATATCTTGGAGAGGATTAGCCGTCAGCTATCAGCCACGAACCATGAGCTATACGCTAAGCTATAGCTTTTCTTTGCGGTGAATCTGATACAATCATTACCCTCTTGTCAACACCAATACATATTCACGGCCTGCCTCTCTAATCTCCACATCCCATCCCTCTTTTTGCGCCAGCCGGGTGATGTTCTCCCTGGCGGTATCCGTGTCCACCTTCACTTCAAAGACGCCCCGCCCCATTGACTGCATCCTCTGCCGGGCCAGGATGACCGGCTGGGGGCAGGAAAGTCCCCGGGCATCTACAGAATCCGTCATCTCTAAACCTCCTCCTTTATAGCTTTTCACGCATGGTAAGGCCGACGAAGAAACAGAAGGCAAGCCCTACAAGGACGGCCAGCGGCCCATATAGGCCAACCCCTTTGGGAGAACTGGCCAGGGAAAAGTTATGGGCAAAACCAGCGCCAATAATCATACCCAGGACAAAGACACCGGCATCGCCATCGCCTTCGCCGGCCAGGAATAATTGTCGCCCCGGACATCCGCCGGCCAAGGCAAAGGCCAGTCCGGCCAGGACCATCCCGCCAAAATTCCACAACTGGTCGGTATGGGCAATCGGTTGATTTTCAAAACCGGTATGGAACTGGCCAAGGATCAGGTTTGTAATGAATGCGCCGGCGAGCAGCGCTAATACACCACTCGCCAGATGAAAATCACGCATTAAAATTATGTCCCTCACCGCTCCCATGGTGCAGAACCGTGTCCGCTGCGCAATAAACCCGATAATCAGGCCGATCAGGAGTGATACAGCTATAGGCGCATGAAGGGCCCCGGGACCTTTGGCGCTAAAAAAAATCGGCCCGGATTGGCCATTATCACCCATCTGCGGCGCCAGTAAAAGAAACATAAGAAGTGTGCCCATGGCTAACGGTAGTATCCACCCGACAGAGGCATAACTTTTCTGTGTCCGGCCAAGATTGTAACCATTTTTTAGAAAAGTCACACCAATAGCTATACCTGCGGCAAGGCCGATTAACCCGGCAATAGCATTCCCATCGCCGGCCGATAGTCTAAGCAAGGCCCGCCATGGACATCCGAGAAAGACCAGCGCCCCGGTCATAGCAAAAAAACCAAGAAAAAAACGGACGATGGGGGCAGATCCCGCGCGCGGCCTGAACTCTTTAAAGGCGTAGGCGGCGGTCAGGGCGCCAATGACAAACCCGATTATCTCCGGCCGGATGTACTGAACAACGGCCGCACGGTGCAAACCCAGGGCGCCGGCAATATCCCTTTCAAAGCAGGCCACACACACGCCCATGTTACCCGGGTTACCCATCTTTTGCAGTAAGGCGGCCAGTATCCCGATAATAGCCCCCGTAGCTACAATTCCCGCACGCGTCCCGAAAAAGGCCTTAGTTTTATCCATCAGAAAATACCTCCAGGCAACCATCAAACTTTTCGCCGGTATTATTACTCCGGCAACTAAAGACTTAAATCCCCCCTCACCCCCCTTTGGGAAAGGGGGGATGGGGGGATTTGGCAAGTTTATATATTAAATTGCCGTAGTATTAACTTAACGCATTATGCGCCGGTCCGGATATCATGCCGATCCCATGTGCATATATAACCCAGGAGATAGGATGTCAAATCGATAAATCGGATATGGACATGGATAATTATAGGCAAAAACTATTACATAAGATAAACATGGAAGGAGTGTCGTCAGATCTATCTACCCGTGACGGACCGAAGGCAGTCTGGTCCTGGACAGAAAGGAGGATCCCGATGTTAGGGGATATTAAATGCCAGCGGCAATCTGAAAATGTATTAAATCAGGCCGCATGAAAATGCGGTTTTGGGATCTTCTTCCCGTCTTCTTCTCTCTTCTTCCCAACCATCCATAAAGTCTTTTTTCTTTCCTTCTTTTTCT
>JBFMAZ010000099.1:0-5444 GCA_040755415.1 Thermodesulfobacteriota bacterium
AAAAAACCCGGAAATTTTAAATAGTCCCCTCTCGTGGGCTTATCAATGTCAGCCTCCTATGCAAAATATTTTTTGCATGAAAAATGCTGCATAATAAATATGAGAGTTTTGACGCAAAATTCAGGTATAAAGAATCATGGAAATGGGTAGGGAAGTAATCGATTCTATGATAACAGAAAGCCGGCAACTCTTACGTGCGCTACACGAAACTAGAGAACAGGTCCCCCGCACCATCTGCGACCGCCGGACCTGCTGCTGCTCTCTGCTGCCCGAGAGTTCCTTTTTGGAGTTTCTTCAACTTCTCGAGGCCGTAGGCCGGATGGAAAGCAACGAGAGACAGGGGGTTATCTCCAAAATTGCCACCTATTACTTTATTAACCCCATTGAGCGCAGAAGCTGTCCGTTCCTATCTGGAACGGATTGCCTGGTTTACGAGATCAGACCATTCACATGTCGGGCCTACGGACTGTGGTCAAAGGAGTTCTATGACAGGCAGGCGGAAATGAGCAGACAGGCCAAGATGCAGGTCGTGGCCGGTTGGAAGGCTTTAGGTATTGATTTATCCGGTAACGTCCTAGACTTTCGGCAGGAATATTGTTTAAACGTTAAGACCTGTGATGGAGTTCAATACGAGGATGCCTTCCTGAACGATATTTGGGCTGAAATATTGACTCTGGATGCCAAGGCCGCCCCTTACGACTCTCTTTACCGGGAGCGGTATTTTTCTGACCTCAGCTTCGCCTTGATCAGTCTGGTCATCGGGCCCCAAAGGGCGTTGGTGGAAAAGGTAAACGTAGTGAAAGAGGCGGTTATTTCCGGAACGAGGACAAAACTAAGGCGCATTCTGGATGAGATTCTTCAGAACATGGAACGAACCTTATCACCCCTACGAAGTTAAGGGGGGCTGACGGAGACCAGGTGGGATACTTTGAAGATTTGGAAGACAGATTCGCGACCTTTACCTCGCGGACATGGTGAACTCGCTAAAGCTCCACAGGGAGCTCATCTACCGCAGGCTTTTCCCGGGCATAGGGCTGAGCACGGAAGAACGTCAGGAATTGCGGAAAGAAAAGGATAAGATAAATCGTCTGTTCTTTTTTCTCAACTACGGCCTTAAGTACCACAAGATACCTACAGGTGTGAATGAAAAAGACCGAGAGGCTTATCGTCTCCTTTTGCACGAGCTCGTGGAGAAGGGAGAGGTTGACAGATCCCTTGTGGAGAGATGGGAAGAGTGGCCGGAAGCGGGGAAATAAACGAACTAGTCAGTGCTTCTGAGGAAATAGCCCATGCCTGAAATCCATAGAGGCACCGCTTTCTGGACGGAGCGCACGCTGATTGAAAGCGTAATGCAGGGCGCTTCTTTCGATATGTGATTATTCTTTTTTGCAGGACGTGAATCCAAGATGGCGGGAGATGTTATGGCAGAAGGTCAATTCAAATCTTCGGACCTGCCAATAGTAGATGGCAGGACTTATCACCTGGACTTGAGGCCGGAAGAGTTAGCAGAAAATATTATCATCGTCGGCGACCCCGACCGGGTTTCCTTTATTGCAGATGAATTCCTTGGGACCAAAGAGATTGACAGGTTTCATAGAGGTCTTCGAACAATAACCGGGCGTGTGAAAGATACAGGTCAGAGGGTCTCAATTGTAACTTCAGGTATGGGTACCCCTTCTCTTGAGATTGTGCTCAATGAGATCGTTGCCTTGAACGAGATCGATTTTCATACGAAAGAAAGAAGGGCGGAATATGATACGCTGACCATAATCCGTGTAGGCACGTCCGGGGGCCTGCAGCCGGATACGGAACTGGGGGCATCTGTTATTACCGCTTATGCAGTCGGTCTGGATAATACCGGATTATTTTACGATGCCCCTTATCCCGAAGAGACCCTCAGAATGCTTGAAGATGCAGTCGGCCGGTGCGTCGACGGAGCTATTACAGATCACTCGCGTTTTAAGGGGAGAATCTTCCCCTACGCATCGAAGGCGCACAACGATGTTGTCGATGCCCTGGAACGGGAAGCCTGGAGGCTTGGCGTAAGGTACAAAAAAGGTGGCACCGTATCCAATTCAGGATTTTTTGCCAATCAGGGCCGAACCATATCCCGGGTACCGTTAACAATCCCGGGGATAGAGACCGTCCTCGCCTGTGTAGACACGGGCATGGAAGGGCTTAAAATAGAAAATATGGAGATGGAGGCGAGTTTTCTGTTGTACTTCATGGGGGCTCTCGGATACCGGGCCGGCGCCATCTGTCCTATTATTGATAAGCGGGGCGATAATAAGTTCTTATCAGAGTACGCGCCCTATATAAGGGATGCGACAAGGGTAGCCCTGGGGGCATTAAATAGACTTAAATAATGGCCGCGACCTCTCAGCCTGACATTTCACATGGCTGGTAAATCTCAAAATATGAGCAAGGTCTTAGCTGCAAAGGGTGAAGATATAACCAGAAGGACGCGCATGGCCCTTGAGAGGCTTTCGCCCCGGCTCCCCCAAAAGGGATCAAAGATTCTCATAAAGCCCAACGTGGTTGACGCAAGACCAAAAGACTCGGGTGCCATCACTAGGCCGGAGGTAGTTGAGGCAGTTATCCAGTTTCTGGGCCACCGGGACTACCAGATTTACGTGGGGGAAGGATCGGCAGTTTTTGACACACTGAGGTGTTTCGAGAAGGCTGGCTATCTCTACCTGGAGCAAAAATATGACATAAAGCTTGTGGACCTCAATCGAGGCGAATTTGTCACAATAGAAGTTAACGGGAAGTACTGGAAAGGGTTTTCCGTGGCAAAAATAGCCAGAGAGGTCGTCTACGTAATCTCAGCTCCGGTTCTCAAGCAGCACCCTTTTCAGGTGACTCTGGCCCTCAAGAATATGATGGGAGTCCTGAAACCAGGTGCCAGATGTCCTCTTAAATCCTATATACACAAAGAAGATGATCAGGAAATCTGGGCGGATCGGCTAGTTGATCTGGTCTTTGCGGTGAGACCGAACCTGGCGGTGATTGACGCCACCACGGGTATGTTCGGCTCCCATCTCACCGGCAGATTAAAAGAGTTTGATTTGACGCTGGTAAGTGAGGACGCACTGGCCTGTGATATTCTGGCAGCCAGGCTTCTCGGATACGAGAAGGTGTTCTACCTCGATCTTGCGCTCAAAAGGGGGCTGGGAACGGAACCAACACAGGTAGAGCGCATTTTTGTCTAGGTCAGCAAGGAATGTGGCCTAAAGTCTTGTTGTTTTTTCAGCCTATGTATGGAGGACCCGGGGATGGCGGTCCATGCTTTACTAAGGCAGGTCATGCTCCCTAGACATTAAGGCCCTGTGATCTGGGCGTGAGATTAATTACCTGAAGGAGATAGGTGAGTTAGTGAAAAGACAAGGTAGTAGGCCACTGAATTGGCTGCTGGCCGGTACTCTTTTAGCAATCCTAAATACGATTGTTTTTAATGTTAATATGTCAGACAGACCTATTGGGACTTCAGGTATAATTGTACTTTTGTTCGGGGGTATTTTGGTGGTTGCTGCAGTTTATATTGACAGGAGGGTAAAGAGATGACCGATTACATCCAGGTGGTTACAACTACGGAGAAAAAGGATGATGCCCATAGGATTGCCAGGTCTGTTGTGGAGAGCAGGCTGGCGGGTTGCGTCCAGGTTATCGGGCCGATAACCAGCACCTACCGTTGGAAAGAGGTGATTGAGACGGCCGAAGAGTGGATGTGTGTAATTAAAACCAGGAAAGACCTTTACCCGGAGATTGAAAAATCTATCCGGGAGGTTCACCCGTATGAAGTGCCCGAGATTTTAGCCGTGCCGGTAGCTGAAGGAAGCAAGGATTATCTGGAATGGTTGGGCAACGAGATTAAGAGCGGGTAGGTATGCTGGTATGAAAATTGCAAATTCATTTTAAGCATGATAGGCAAAATCGACCCGCGTATTCCAGGTGGCCTTCCTAGTTTGGCTCCCTCTGCGCCTTCCAGTTCTGTAACCCATCCTGATTTTAGCTGCATATTCCGCGCCTCTATAGCCGGTCAGACCAGGGAACAACCCCTGGATATAGTAATTATTCAGGCCTTAAGCCGGGCCTTGGAGGCCATCCTTTCTGAAAATGGATCCGAAGAAAACGGCAGCCTTTCCGCATCACTTTTTCCCTTGAATCTTCCCGACCTTTCCCCTCAGGCCGATAGAGCGGAATACCGTCCGAAGGGAAGGGAGCTTGATGCCGGAGTGTCAAATAATTTACAGGGCGGACAGGATATTGAACATATCGTGACCGAGGCGGCCCATAAATACGGGGTAGAACCCGCGCTAATCAAATCGGTTATTGCCGTGGAAAGCAACGGCGACCCGCAGGCCGTATCACCGGCCGGCGCCCGGGGTCTCATGCAGCTTATGCCGGCAACAGCGGCCGAATTAGGCGTAACCAATTCCTTTGATCCGGCCCAGAATGTCATGGCCGGGACACGTTATCTACGCCGGTTAATGGATCGCTACCAGGGAAATGTAAGGCTGGCCCTGGCCGCCTACAACTGGGGGATGGGTAATCTTGAAAAAAGACCGGACGCCCTGCCGAAAGAGACGCGGGAATACATAGCCAGAGTTGAAAGCCGTTATCGTAGCTATGTCGCCTAGTTACGAGATTAGACTAAAGTTCAAATTTCAAAGCTCAAAGTTCAAATCAATGCCAAATTCCAAAGCTCAAAACGTCACTGGTCACGGGTCATTAGTCATTGGTTAAGTCAGGAAAGATAGACCCCTATTACCAATGACAAATGGCAAATGACTAATGACTTCTACTTTAGTCATTTGAGCTTTATTTGAACTTTGGATTTTGTTATTTGGAATTTACGCAAAGCGCTTTTGGTTGTGTCTTTGCCGCGCTGTGTTCTCTGTGGTTAATCTTTTTTCAATGCGGTTGCGGTTACAAAGAGCAATTCATGAACAACTGGAAGAAAAAGATCAAAAGGGCCGTCTCGCTGAAATATGAGCCGGTCAAAGACCGTGCCCCAAAGGTTACGGCCAAGGGGCAGGGGGTTATTGCCGATAAGATTATTGCCCTAGCCAAAGAGAACAATATCCCTATCCATGAAGATCCGGACCTGGTGGAAATATTATCAAAACTTGACCTTGAAGAAGAGGTCCCGCCAACCGTTTATATTCTGGTCGCCGAGATACTGGCCTTTGTCTACCGAATGAACGGTCGCTGGCCGGGGCAAACGGTAGAAAATTCTTGGTAGGTAAAATTTGCCTACGACTCCGGCAGATAATTCCTCCCGGCAATACAAGCAGCATCGGCTAATTTCCATGAGTGACTAGTGTAGTGCGCTATAAGTTCCGTTACTTTAATTGTCATTCCGGGCTTGACCCGGAATCTAGTCTTTTTGTCTTTCTGGATTCCTGCTTTCGCAGGAATGACGGTTTTTGTTACCAGAATAC
>JBFMAZ010000100.1:0-8901 GCA_040755415.1 Thermodesulfobacteriota bacterium
CAAAATGAAGCCCGCAATTTCGCTGCCTGTGCGGTGCACGCAGACAAGGACAATGATCTCACATCCGAAAATATCAAAGATCAATGGGAATACTTACATGCAAAAACCTAACCGGACAAAGCTGAAAAATATCCATTGACTGCCGCGGGTGTGGATGAGGGCATAACGTCCGATAAGCCTTTGGCCGCGTAGGTAAAAGACGATCTTCCCTTCTTCCCGCGATTCCAGATCAAATCGGCCTTTATCCCATACGGAGACAGCGCCTGCTCCGTACTCACCTTCCGGAATCACGCCCTCAAAGTATATGTAATCCAGCGGGTGATCTTCAGTATGCACGGCCAGGCGTTTAACGCCTGCCTCCGTCGGCGGCTCCTTGGGGATAGCCCAGCTCTTAAGTACGCCATCCAGTTCCAGGCGAAGGTCATAGTGCAGGTGCGTAGCGCGATGTTCCTGTATAGAAAAACGCCTTAGCCCCGTTTTATATGCATCCACAGATTTCGCAGATTACACAGAATATATAAATCGTTTATGTTCAAGTGACTTTGAGCCAAAGTTAATTAAAAGCCCGACATTAATCCCTGTAGCCTTGAGGTAATTAATTAGCTGGGATTCTTCCAACCCTGTCAAACTGGAAATCGCTTTTATTTCGACAATTATTTCATCATAACATACAAAATCTGGTTGATATGTTTTATTCAGGGGCCTCCCTTTGTACGTTATTTCAACAATGGGCTGTGATTTGAAAGGTATTCTTTGAATTATAAATTCCCTCTCCAAGGCTTCCTGGTATACAGCTTCAAGGAACCCACAACCTAACTCTTTATGAACCTCTAAGGCTGCTCCTATTATTTTATACGTTCTCTCGTCTCTCATATTTTTCTAATAATCTGTGTCAATCTGCGTAATCTGTGGAGTGTATTCCGGGACGATTTCCCTTAGCTTCTGTTTAATGCCTGCCGTATCCCTGGCATCGGCCAGTTTTACAAGTTCCCGGATATTTCTTTCTAAATCATTTTTTTTAAGAAGGCCGGCTCCGTTCTGTTTCAGAACGAAGATTTTCTCATGGCCGGTGGGAGCAACCTCCTCACCAACAACCACCAGTTCTTCATATAGTTTTTCACCCGGTCTGAGCCCTATGAATTCGATATCGATATCTTTTTCAGGCTCAAGTCCGGAAAGTTTGATTAAATCCCTGGCCATATCCACAATCTTAACCGGCGTCCCCATGTCCAGGATGAACACCTCGGCGCCCTTTCCCATAGTCCCGGCCTGTAATATGAGTTGCACGGCCTCCGGTATGGTCATGAAATAGCGGGTCACTTCAGGGTGAGTTACGGTAACCGGCCCGCCCTGCTCAATCTGTTTCTTAAATAGCGGAATAACACTGCCGGAACTCCCCACCACATTCCCAAACCGTACCGCCATAAACCTGGTAAGACCAGGATTGGCATGGGTCTGGACAAGCAGTTCGGTTACCCGCTTTGAGGCCCCCATAACATTCGTCGGATTAACGGCCTTGTCGGTTGAGACCAGAACAAACCGTTCTATACCGGAATCACAGGCAACCTCTATAACATTCTTGGATCCCAGGATGTTGTTATATATAGCTTCCCAGGGATTAATTTCCAACATGGGCACGTGCTTATAGGCGGCGGCGTGGAACACTACTTCCGGGCGATATTTTTCAAAGATAGCCTTGATCTCGCCTTTATGACGAATATCCCCCAGGACCGGAATGTATCTTATATACGAAAAGTTTCGCCACATATCCATTTCGATGTCGTAGAGATTCTTCTCCGTCCGGTCCAGCAGCATTAGGGATGCCGGATTATATCGGGCAATTTGCCGGCACAATTCAGAACCAATGGAGCCTCCGGCACCTGTAATCAAGACCCTTTTCTCTTGCAGATATTGACCGATCTTCTCTTTTTCTAAATGCACAGGCTCCCGGCCCAAAAGGTCTTCATAGGATACATCCCGAATAGATTTTACGCTCACCCGGCCATCGATCAATTCACCGATTCCGGGGATTGTCTTGTATTTAACTTTCGCCTGCTTACAAAGTTCAACTATCCTCTTCATCTGCTTACCGGTAGCAGACGGAATTGCTATCAGGATTTCTTCTATCCTTTTTTTAGTTATGAATTCTTTTAGTTCGTCTATGACGCCGAGAACAGGCACTCCATGTATAGATCTGCCAATTTTATTTAAATCATCATCCAAAAAACCTATAATGTCATATTCCAAACGGGCATTATCCCTGATCTCGCGCAGCATCTTTTCTCCGGCGCTACCAGCTCCGATTATTAATAGCTTTCGACCCTTATGGTACCCATTTTTTTTTATAAAGGGTAACGGATTGCCGTTAGCTGCGAAAACAAGGCGGACTGCCAAACGAAAACCAGAAATGAGGATAAGCGTCAGAACCGCATCTATCACAAAGACAGAACGCGGATACCCTTCAAAACGTTGGAACATGAGAATAGCAACCATTACAACCATTGTACTGGTAAAGACAGCCTTTATAATATTCAATAGGTCAGCTATGCTCGTATAACGCCACATTCCCCGATAAAGTTTAAACCAGTAAAAGAATAAGAGCTTACATATTACAACCGGGATGATACTCTTTTGCAAAAGAGCTATGTAATTGGGGGGAACGTGGAATTCAAACCGGAGGCCGTAGGCAAGGACGTAGGAGATTCCGAGTAAGGTAATATCCCCGACCAGCATTAACCAGAAATTTTTATTGCGTAGAAGGGCTTTCATCGATTCTGCTAATACTATTGCTCCGGCAAGTAAATATATAAAAATGTCATGCCGGACTTGATCCGGCATCCAGTTCCTTGCTGGATTCCCGCGCCTGCCCCGGACCCCGATCCGGGGTTCGCGGGAATGACGGTATTTAGGTATTTAATTGCCGGAGTATTAATAGCGCACCGCATCATTTTAAAGTCTTTCTTTGCGCCCTCGCGGTAAGATGAGCGGTTCTGCTTCGCAGACGAATGGTCAATAATACGAATCCCGCAAAGAAAATCATTAAAAGCGGCAGAACCATAATACTACCAAGGGGCCTCACAAGCAAGACACTTATACCTATAAGAAGCTGTAGCAGGCCATATCCCCCCGAGACTTTCCAATGAGGTATCCGGACTTCATTTGCCAGAATCTGATAAAGATGCTTTCGATGGGGATGGATCAGGGTTTCTCCATCTTTTAGCCGCACGATCATGGTGGTCAATTCATCTGCATAAAAAGGGAAAAGAAAAGCAGACAGACAGATGAAATCTAAAAGATTCTTGGATAACCGTATTACCATACTGGCAAATACAAAGCCGAGCAAGATGCTGCCTACATCTCCCATGAAGACCCTTGCCTTTGGCATATTGAAAGGAAGAAACCCCAGGCAGGAAAGCGATATGCAGAGGGCCAGGATTACGAAAGAAGGAGCCTCTCCGGAAAGCGAGGTAGAAAGAGCCAGGAGCCCAAAGGCAATTATGCCGGTGATCCCGGCGATGCCGTTAATTCCATCCATGAAATTATAAAAGTTTGCAGTACCCACGATGAAGACAACCAGGGAAAAAAGCAAGAAGGCTGAAGGCTGAAGGCTGAAGGCTGAAGGCTGGATAAGGAACAGGGCTGCTATGAACTGGATAGGCAAGCGGATTTTCGGAGAAATTGAAAACTTGTCCCCGTAAAAACTTATTAAAGCAAGGATAGTTGCCGGAAGCCAGAAGCCCGCGGGAATATTGATAGTCAGAGAAGACAGAACAAAAGCGGCAAGAATGCCAACGCCTCCGCCTCTTGGCGTCGGTACCGCGTGGGAACTCCGTTCGTTTGGGCAATCTATAAGGCCCAACCGAGGGGCAAACTTACCTATGCTCCAGGCCCCAGCCCCGCCCAGAATCAGACAAGTTATATATAAAATAAAACTTTCCACAGATTACACAGATTTCGCGGATTAAATTTCAAAAATATTTGAAACAATACCTAAACAACTGACCGCAATTCCTCCTGATCTGCAAGGGTTATCCCCATTATTCAATAGGAAACTCATTCTTTCTGTGTAATCTGCGTAATCTGCGGACTATAGATTGTACACAAATCGTTTTTGTTCAAGTGACTTTGACCCGAAGTTAATTAAAAGCCCAACATTAATCCCTGTAGCTTTGAGGTAATTGATAAGCTGGGATTCTTCCAACCCTGTCAAACTGGAAATCGCTTTTATTTCGACAATTATTTCATCATAACATACAAAATCTGGTTGATATGTTTTATTCAGGGGCCTCCCTTTGTACGTTATTTCAACAATGGGCTGTGATTTGAAAGGTATTCTTTGAATTATAAATTCCCTCTCCAAGGCTTCCTGGTATACAGCTTCAAGGAACCCACAACCTAACTCTTTATGAACCTCTAAGGCTGCTCCTATTATTTTATACGTTCTCTCGTCTCTCATATTTTTCTAATAATCTGTGTCAATCTGCGTAATCTGCGGACTGGAAGATGGTCTCTAAGGAATGGCGCGGTCTGAAACCGGTTTGCAGCATTTTTTCATTATCAAAGACCAGGCCTGAAGCCAGCTTGTCATAGCAGGAATGCCACCATTTCCTCTTACTGGGAAGGAGACCTCCGGCGATACGGGTTGCCAGCCAGACAACAGGCAATGGAACAGGAATAACCGGCCGGTTGGGATGCGCGCCAGAGTTTTTAAAGACTTGGATAATGGTGTTAAATTCATAAGGCTCCGTGTCACAAACATTAAAGATATTAATCCGCAGATTACGCCGATTACACAGATTGTTTTCATTTGCGCAAGCCTGTGGATTTAATCTGCGGGAATCTGCGTAATTTGTGGATTTAATCTGTGGAAATCTGTGTAATCTGTGGATTAGAAATTCAATAAAATCAACCAGATTTGGCCTGGCCAACGCCGACATTTTTTGCCGACCTGAACCGAAACGGATATAGGCCATGTGTAAGGGTGCCAATATCCGACGATCAAGGTTGAAACTCCATTCCCGATCATACACGGGTGCCAGGCGTAGGATGATTAGATCATTGAGTATGCCCTCATCAGCCAAGGCCATAAGACGCCTCTCGGCATCGAGCTTACTACGGGCATAATCGCTGGAAGGCTGACATTCGCCATCCTCACCAATCCCATTACAATCCTCTCTTTTTTGTGCCTTTGCCTGCCTGTGCCGGAAAGGCAGACAGGCGCCTTTGCGTAAGGCATCTTTTTCACTCTGTGTAATCTGCGTAATCTGTGGATTAATCTGCGCACCTTCACCATACACGGACACGGAAGACAGAAAAATAAAACGCACATCAGGATTAACTTGAGCAGCGGCCCTGGCAAGGTTTTCCGTGGCCTCGCTGTTCACGCGCGCATAGCTAGCCGAATCTACTAAACCAATTTTCTGATGGGCAATCCCAGCACAGTGGATGACGATATCAGGAGAGTGCTTTTTACAAATGACGGCTACTGCATTTACATCGGTCAGGTCAGCTTGTTCCCAAATAATGTTTAAGGGATTAATGGGCTTCTTTTTATGATGAATTCCGATTACCTTATTATCAGAGGCCAATCGACTGCATAAGGCGCTTCCGATAAATCCCGTTGCACCGGTTATCAGGATGTTTTGCATTTGTTGATAGCAATATTAGTGAGTATAAAGAAGAGTTAAAATTTTGTGGCTTCGGATCTTGGGCGTGAAAAGGTTGTGAGTAAAACATATATCATGTATTGTAATCAGCCAGCGCCTAAAAGCTTAACCCATTTAAGGTGCTTTGAAACGGCATTATATAACCTTTCATCGCCGGTTATCAGATCGCAGTTATGTGCTTCAGCCAGGGCGATATAGCTGGCATCGTAGGCGCTTCGCTTATACCGGCAGGAAATATCAAAGATCCTGGGGGCAAGCTGTTCAACTCCTTCCCTTCTAATTTCAAGTAAAAGCATCTCCTCCAAGGCTTCCTTGGCCAACTCCAGGGCAATACGGCCCTTTCTGTGTGCGACCAGACAGGCATTAATAATTTCATAAGTTATAAGTGACGGGGCGATAAAATTGCACTCACCCCTGGCGTAGGACCGGATAAGTTCCTGGGCCGCAGAATGACCAGATTCATCTTTAAAATAAGCCTTAAGCAAGGCGCTGGCATCAATGACTATCTTTATTTGTTTCAAGTTCCTTCCTGCTCTCTTCGTAGATTTGGGTTGCTGTTATCTGGTACTTCCTGAGATTTTCTGAGATTTGAAGCATCCTCAGATAGCTTCTTAACCGCTTTATTTCCTGGTATTCTTTATAAGGGATGAGAACAACCACTGGTTCGCCTCTTTTGGTAATTATAATATCTTCTGCATGTTCAGAGACCTTTTTAACGATACTAGTAAAGGCTCTTTTACCTTCACCAATGGCCACTTCTTGCTGAGCCATAGAACCACCTCCTGTGGTCAAATAGTATCGCAAAAAATGTACATTGTCAATGTCCCATTTTCACAACAAAGACCCGAAGAAATATCTATCCGCCTGGAGCGGAGTCGGTTTCTAATTATCATAATTTAAAACCGATTAATTTTCCAGAAAGAAAGGTTCTGAGGGACAAGGGAAAAGGAAATGCTCAGCCATAGGTTCCGTCTAATATCGGCACATTAATCTGTAAACGGGAGTAATCCTTAACATCTGTGCAATCTGCCCCCCTCTTTCTTCCTGAGCCCCGGACCGGCGATTTCCTGTTTTTTCAGGGCGACAGCCACGAGGTTTTCATAGAGTGCCCCCCTATCCGTACTGAAACGAAAGCCCGCCGACACCGCCAGTCCGTTATCAGTACAATAAATTTTCTTGTTGTAACCCGCCTGATCTTTCAGTTTGAATGAGAAGCGCGGAAGCGAAAAAATCAGGTAGGCCTCCTGAAGATAGCGGATATATTTTTCGACGGTGTGGACACTGCGGCACTTTGTCACGCCGGACAGGACGTTGAATGTGTACTCCCGGGCAATATTGTTAACACAAAAAGAGCCACCCTGGGTAATGCCCCCATTTTTCCCAGACTTTCAGCGGCTTCGCTGTAGGACTCTGCTGCGAGGCGAAATACTCACGGTCATAGTCAAGACTGAGGAAGAGCGTCTTCTCCCCTGCAGCCTCCAACTCTCCCTGGATGATCTGCATGATTGTGGTCTTGCCAGCCTGCCGGGGGCCGATGAGAAAAGCGATCTCCTTGCGCCGGATATCCCGACGCAACTCCTCAAGCAGGGCGCGTTTTATGATTGCGAAAGGCATGCCTGAATTTTAACTGAATTTTTTAAAAAGCAAGCTTTGAATTTAACATAGTTATCAATAAAGTATGCCCTTTTGCCCAGGCGTTAGCTTCAACTATTGTTTCAAAAATTTGCCCTCCAAACTGACGGCGGATTTTCGACCTTGAGCCGAAATAGGTAACCTTTTTCATTCTTTCTGTGCAATCTGCGTAATCTGCGGATTCAAGCCGATTCAACAAGTTTCTCGGCTATTTCATCCTCAGCCGTAATTTTCTATCTATCTCTGCGTCTTCGCCTGTGCGTCACACGCAGACAGGCGCCTTTGCGTGAGGTAATGCCCGGATCTTCACCATACACTCTTATGGAAGACAGAAAAATAAAACGCACTTTTTACGAAATCATCACTTTTGATTATCTTACGATAACCCATTTCCATAGAGGGTAAATATTAACTTTAATATTCCCCACAGTCTCCTCTCCCTCTTCATCCTCGGTGAGTATAATAAGATCATGGGGCTTCAACTCCTCCTTTGCGTCTAGCAAAGCCAGCATCTCCCTTTCCTTTACCCTTTTATCTATCAGCGATCTCGTGACCTGGATGGCCTCTCCGATCTTCGCTCCTTTTTTCGTGACAAAATCCACCTCTCTGCCCTTTGCTGATCTCCAGTAATAGACATCTTTATTCCTTCTCTTCAGTTCGATGTACACAAGATTCTCATAAAGATGCCCGAGGTTCTTAGAGAATTTAAAGCTTATGGAACTGCTGAGAGCAGTATCAATACTATAAACCTTTGATGGATTATAGATCTGTTGTTTGATTGAATAAGAAAATAAATCCATAAAAAAGAACAAGAAGACATCACTTAGCGCCTCAAGGTAGTTTTTAACCGTATTAAGACTTTTTACCTTGATCAGGTCCTTAAGATTTTTATAACTCTGGATCGTGCCTAAATTTGATGCTAAAAATAAAGCCATCTCTTTGATTTCTTTTATATTCCTTATAGAGTATCTGGCTATTACATCACGATAAATTATGTCTTTGAAATACTGCTCCAGAAGTGTAGTATCATTAATTTTTAAAACCTCTGGAAAACCTCCAAGCTCTAGGTATTCACTGAATAATCTTTTAAACTCAACCCGCTTCTCTCTCCTGTAAAAATTTTTTTCTTCTACCGGGCATCCTCTTAAGGTAAGGAACTCTCCGAATGAAAAAGGCCAATTAATTACCTGACGATTTCTTCCGGTAAGTGCTGCCGATACCTCTGAGCTGAGTAGCGCTGAATTTGAACCGGTAACAAAGACCTTTACATTCTCAAACTCATAAAGCCTGTTTACCCACTTTTCCCAGCCTTTCACATTCTGAATTTCATCCAGAAAGAAGTAGCCTCTTCCCTTTGGATTTTCTATCTCAAGAAAAGTTTCATAAAGAAGTTCAAAATCTTTCACTGTAAAGTCAATAAATCTTTCATCCTCAAAGTTCAAATAAAGGATATTGGACGGAGGAATAGCGAAGTTTGTGCCAGCGGCAATCTGAAAATGTATTAAATCAGGCCGCATGAAAATGCGGTTTTGGGATCTTCTTCCCGTCTTCTTCTCTCTTCTTCCCAACCATCCATAAAGTCTTTTTTCTTTCCTTCTTTTTC
>JBFMAZ010000101.1:0-21698 GCA_040755415.1 Thermodesulfobacteriota bacterium
ATCTGAAATGTCATTGCGAGCGAAGCGAAGCAATCTATTCTTCAGACAAATCGAGTAGTTAGAGATTGCTTCGTCGCTACGCTCCTCGCAATGACGGCACAAATGGGTATTAATCAGACCTTCCTTATAATTTTGGATTTTGGTCATTTGAATTTGTTTCGTATTTCAAATTTCGTGCTTCGGATTTCTTGCCTCTTTGCCCCTCTGCGGTGAGCGCAAGCAATGATCATGCCAAAGTAGCGTTTAGCGTAGAGCGCTTAGCGTGTAGGATAGTAAGAAACAGATTGGAAAAATTCAGTTTTTGAACTTTGAACTTTGAACTTTCCACCCCTTCGTGTCTTAAAGAACACATTTGCATCCTAAAAGCCACATCCAAAATTTTTCCACTTTTTCCGTAAAGTTTTTTTTATTACGGCCGAATAAATGAGAAAATGGGAACAAATTCCCAAATAACTATCTTAGAGGAGGCATGTATGGGTAAGGCTGGAAAGATTATGTGGCGGTCGTTTTTTGTTCTAGGGGTTATCATACTTGGTCTGAGCGTCACTGCCCAGGCCAAGGGCCTCAAGGATTATCTGGATGAGGCCAAGGCCGTGGTCGGACAGGGGAATATCATCTCGCCCAAGGCGGCGCAGGACATGATAAGCTCCAACCCGAATGTTATGGTGCTCGATGTGCGTGAACCAAACGAATTTGAGACCGGACACATCAAAGACGCGATTTTAATGCCCCGCGGACTTATTGAATTCAAGATTCAAAAGAATGACATCTATCCCAATATTAATAAAGGCCGCATCCCGGCCCCGGATACCCCTATTATTACCATCTGCACCCTGGGCGGAAGGGGACTGTTGGCCGCCCAGGTGCTTAAGGAAATGGGCTACAAAAACGTAAAGGTGATCGAAGGCGGCTACAAGGCCTGGCAGGCTGAACGCTTACCACTCACCCAGTAGCCCCGGGGTCACATCTTCATATGTCATTTGCAGACGTAGGGTGGGCTTTGCCCACCATCATTGGCAGCGTAGCGTAGTTTTGGTGGGCTGCGCCCACCCTACATGGCTAATGAAAAAACAACCACAGAGATGGAAAATCCGAAATCCGAAGCACGGAATTCGAAACAAATTCAAATGACCAAACGAGGGCAATGACCAAAACGAAAAATCAAAGGCGTTGCTGATGGACGTTTCCAACATTCGATATTTGGATTACGGATTTGTTTCGGATTTCGGATTTCCATATTCGGATTTGGTTGCGGCTACGCCGCGCGGTGTCCTCTGTGGTTAACCTTTTGACAATACGCCGGAACAAAAAAGGAGCGTCTTGTGTTTACATGCAAAAAAATACGCACCAAGGTGGTCGGACTGGTTCTTTTGGTATCGCTGGTCCCTCTGATTCTGGCATCTGAAATCTTATTTTCCTGGACCAAGCGGGAGATCGTCAAAAGCGAGCGACAAGAGCTATTGTCCGCCGCATCTACAACCGCCGATAAACTGGACCGCTATCTCTATGAACGTCAGAAGGAATTGTCGGCCTGGACCAGCCTGTCCGACATCCAGGACTCCCTCTCCTATGGTATATTTGATGCGGCCGAAAGGTGCCTAAACCGGCTGATGTCGGCCACTATTGACTACTGGGCGGTTAACCTGGTGGATATGAACGGACAGGTCTCGGCATCCGCCAAGACCGGGGATTTCCGCGCAGACCCGGCCAAACCATTGGGGCAGACGGAGGCCTTTAAAAAGGCTGCAAAGGGTGAGCCTGTTTTACACCGTCATTTCGACCAGGCAAACAACCGCTGGCTGTTATCTTTCCTGGTGCCGGTAAAAGATGTGGCCAGCGGCAACGTAATCAGTGTGCTTCAGGCCTACCTTAACTACGACGTCATCAAAGACACCGTTCTTTCCTTTAAGTTAGGGAATAACGGCTCTATCTTTTTGGTGGCGGAAGATGGGAACACCATCATAGTGCATTCCAGCGGTAAATGGACCGGGAAGAGGTTTGCCGAGGATCTGAAGATGCCGGAAGTATCACGCTTCTTGAAGGAGGTAAAGGCAAGCGGGAACCTCTCGGTCACTCTGGGCCAATCCGAACAGTTAGCGGGATGTGCCGTCGAAAAGGGATATCGTGAATACAAAGGGAGCGGTTGGAAGGTTTACCTTGGGATGGATCAGGATGAACTGTTCTCCTATATTAAACAGCTCCGGCTTAAGGTGGGGATGATATCTGTTGGCCTGGTTATAAGTGTGTTTATTATCGCCAGCATTTTTGCACGGAAGATTACCGGGCCCATCGACAGATTAAAACGCGCCTTCGGGGAGGCCCGGGAAGGGGATCTTACGCAGAAGATTATAGTAGAGACGCAGGACGAAATCGGCGAACTGGCGGACTGGTATAATGCATTTATGGAAAAACTGCGGCAGACGATCGGCGGTGTCATAGTACGATCAACGACAGTGGCAAACGGAGCCCTTAACCAGGCCAGCGCCGTAGAAGAGATATCTGCGTCGATGGAAGAGATATCTTCTATGACCAAACAGAATGCAAACAATGCCGCCGAGACCGAGGTCTTTGTAAAAGAGACCAGGGAGGCCTTAAAACATGCGAATACCTCTATGAGCGATCTGGACCGGGCTATGACCGTTATATCCGAAGCGAGCCATGACGTTACCAAGATAATTAAGACGATCCAGGAAGTTGCCTTTCAAACCAACCTCCTGGCCCTGAACGCGGCTGTAGAAGCAGCACGGGCCGGTGAGGCCGGCGCAGGTTTTGCGGTGGTCGCCGAAGAGGTCCGCAATCTGGCGATACGATCCGCTGAATCCGCCCGGGACACAGAAGCGCTCGTCGGCAATATCGTGAAGAGGATCACAGGGGGAGCCGAGCTGGTCAGGAATGTGAATGGAGAATATGCCGGAGTCGAATCCCATATGAACAAGGTAGCCACCCTGGCGGCCGAGATTGCGGCCGCATCCCAGGAACAGACGCTGGCTATTGACCAGATAAACCAGGGCATCCTGCAAATCGGCGGGGTTACCCAGAAAAACGCCGAGGAAGCGGAAGAGATGAACCAGACTATGCAGATGTTTAAGATACAAAAGGCAATGACTGGGGTCACATCTTCAGATGTCATTTGAATTTGTTTCGTATTTCCAATTTTTCGCCAAAGGCGAATCTGTCTGGGGCACGATCTCTGGCATGACGTGCTTCGGATTTCTTACCTCTTTGCGGCGACTAAGCAGCGTCCGACAGTAGCAAATGACATCTGAAGATGTGACCCCAGTCAACCAGTCGGGAACATGCCCCGAAGCCCGCTGACTATTATCTCTACGGCAATAACAGCCAGGATAAGGCCCATGACCCGGGTCAGGATATTTACCCCGGACCTGCCCAGTACCCGCGCCATAGAAACCGACCGGGAAAAGATAATATAAGATATAAGACTGGTCAGCAGACTGGATAGCATTATCAGAAGCCTGGGCGTCCAGCCTTCGTGTTCGCTGCCAAGCACAATAACCGTAGTGATGGCCCCGGGGCCGCTCAGCATGGGGATGGCCAGAGGGACGACCGCTATATCTTCCTTTTCCACACCTTCTTTCTCCTCTTCCGGGCTGATGCGGATGCGGGCGGGTTTGACCTGGAGCATCTGAATGGCCACCATAAAGAGGATGATGCCGCCAGCTACGCGGAAGGCCGGAACGGTTATGCCAAAAAAACGAAGGATATAATGACCCCCGAAGGTAAAGGCAGCCAGGACGACAAAACAGGTCGTGCAGGCCTTAAGGGCCGTAGCCCGGCGCTTTTCCGGGGTGTCTCCCTCCGTCATGGTAATGAAGACAGACATGTTGGCCAGGGGATTAACGATGACAAAGATGGAGACGAAGCTGGCTATAAAGAATTTGGCAAGGGCAGAGAGGTCCATAAAGAAATCTCAAATCTCAAATTTGAGATCTCAAATCTTAACTCATTAATCTCAAATTTCAAATCTCAAATTTCAGTCCCCGGAGTTTAATTTATTTTTTCTGCGCTGATAAGCCTCCTCGTTGATCTTTTGCAGTCTTAAAAGGAACTCCTGCCGGCTCCTTTCCTCTTCCTCACGAGGTTCTTGCAAAAATCGTCACACCGGTGAAAACCGGTGTCCAGAGGTATCTAAACTGCTTGAAATTACTGGATTCCGGCTTTCTCCGGAATGACAAGAACGCCATTTACAAGACTTTTGCAAGAGGCTCTCACTCACGTAAGCGGCTTTTTTCCGTCAGATAGCGCTGGCCCTTTATCTCTGAGTTTTGCAATGTATCCGCCCAGGCGCGGAGCTGGCGTGAGATGCTCTCTCCTAATGATTTCAAATCTTAAGGTACGGATCGTCATTATTTGGTACGACCATTAAAGCAAAAGTGAATAGCGCTTCATTTTATCCTTGACAAAGATACCGTCTAACTATTATGATTGTCCGTCAACTGTTGTCTTTTCGAAGACGTAAAAGAATAAAAAATAAAATAATATGGAGGACAGAAGAATATGGCAGATGTATATGTAATAGGTCACAAGAGTCCGGATACGGATACGGTATGTTCGGCAATCGTTTACGCCAAGATAAAGGGCTATACCCCGGCCACCCTGGGTCCGATCAACGAAGAGACCGCCTTTGTGCTCAACACTTTCGGTGTGCCTGTGCCAGGGGAACTGGGCAGCGCGGAAGGCAAAAAGCTGGTGCTGGTGGACCATAATGAGGCCAGCCAGTCCCCGGATGACGTCGCTAAGGCGGAGATCATTGAGATTATCGATCACCACAAGATGAACTTTTCCAATCCAAACCCCATCGCCATCCTGGTAGAGCCGGTGGGCAGCACGGCCACCATTCTGGCCAAGAAATACAAGGATATTGTGGCCAAGGATAAGGCTATAGCCGGTATCCTGCTGGGTGCGCTCCTTTCCGATACCGTAGTCTTTAAGTCGCCCACCACCACCCAGGAAGACAAGGACGTGGCGGCCGAACTGGCCAAGATAGCCGGCATTGACGACATCATGAAGTTTGGCGTGGATGTAAAAAAGGCCAAGGCCAATATAGCCGACAAGCCGATTAAGGACGTTATCTTTGCCGACTATAAGAACTTTGACTTTGCCGGCAAAAAGGTCGGCATCGGCCAGACCGAGGTCGTGGATATAAACGACGTTTACAATCGCGCCGCTGAGGTTACCAGCTTTATCAATGACCTGAAGGCCAAGGAAGGCTATGAGATGGTCATCTTTATCGCCACGGATATCATAAAGGAGGGCTCGGAGCTCTATTTCGCTGGTGACAAGGCCAAGATCGAGCAGGCCTTTAATACCAAGGCAGGCGATAACTCAGTATGGATCCCTGGCCTTATGTCCCGTAAGAAACAGGTTGTGCCGGTAGTAGAAAAGGTATTCTAAAATTACCCCCACCCTAACCCTCCCCCCTTCAAGGGGGAGGGCCTGGGTGGGGGCGCTATTGGGTAAAGGGATGCCCACTGAAAAAAGGGGGTATCCCTTTCCTTATTTCTGCCATTGAGCAGGATGGTGCTTTGGTTGGATTTTCACGCAAGGGCGCCAAAACGCAAGAAATCCGAAGCACGAAATTCGAAATACGAAACAAATTCAAATGACCAAAATCCAAAATTCTAAACAATTATGTTTCGGTCATTTGAGCATTTTGATTTCGGATTTGTTTCGAATTTCGATATTCGGATTTCGAATTTTAATAAGTGTGACCTCCGCGTCTCTGCGGTGAATCTGAAGCGATTAAGGGTCGTACTATTCGCTGATCGCTATACGCTAAACGCTAATAATTATGGATGCATCTAAGTTCAGGATACTTCTCATGCGATTGATACTGTCGGGTATCTTCGCCATCGTCCTTTCACGCCTTTTTCCTTTCCTGCGTAAAGGCCACTGGGCTGTAGTGGGGATGACCGCAGCCCTGCTTGGTTTTGCCTACCTGCTTGACTATGCCCGCAAAAAAGACAAGTAAGTCAGACTCACCGCAAAGAAGCAAAGCTATAAATCCGAAATCCTAATATCGAAATTCGAAACAAATCCGAAATCAAAATGCTCAAATGACCGAAACATAATTGTTTAGAATTTTGGATTTTGGTCATTTGAATTTGTTTCGTATTTCGAATTTCGTGCTTCGGATTTCTTGCGCCTTTGCGGTGAGGGAAAAATCTTGCCTAACCTTCCGATTATTGTTAGAGTATTAGCTTATTTCCATCCGAAAAGACGTAGGGTGGGCTTTGCCCACCATCATTGGCTACATGGCTGAAGTTAAACTTTGACTAAGAGATGGGCGGTAAATATTTGCGATATTATCCCATAAACCTGGATATTAAGGATAAACAATGCCTGGTAATCGGCGGCGGTAAGGTTGCGGAAAGGAAGGTCGGGACCCTGCTCTCCTGCGGTGCCAGGGTCAGGGTCGTAAGTCCCGAACTTACTCCCCATCTACAGGAGCTGTTAGAGGCCAAGAAGATAACCCGTGAGGCACGCGGTTACCGGAGTGGAGACCTGGGCGGGGTGTTTCTGGTGGTGGCCTGCACGGACGACCCGGAGGTCAATACGGCGGTCAGCAAGGCGGCACAGGGGCAAAACATCCTCTGTAATATTGTGGACAAGCCCGACCTGTGTAACTTCATAGTCCCTTCTATGGTGATAAGAGGCGACCTTCTGATTACCATCTCCACCGCCGGCCGGAGTCCGGCCCTGGCCAAAAAACTGCGCCGGGAGCTGGAAGACGTCTATGGCCAGGAATATGCCGACTTCCTTCGGATTATGGGGGCCGTCCGGCCCAGAGTGCTGGCTATGGGCCGGACGCAGTCCGAAAACGAGGCCATCTTCAACCGGCTGGTCTATTCAGAGCTTCTGGACTGGATCCGGGATGGTGACCGGGTACGCATTGACCGCTTTTTGCAGGAAGTCCTGGGGCCGGAATTTGGGCTTTCAACCCTTGGGATTTGAAATTTCGCATCAGTTTAGCTGTTTGAAAAGAGCTAGTCGTCCAGAAAACGGCGACTCAAAAATCCCCCTTAATCCCCCTTTTTCAAAGGGGGAAGTGTTTCCCCTCCCTTTGGAAAAGGGAGGTTGGGAGGGATTTTAAAATGCTTTTTCAAGACAGCTAGCGTATTACGAAAATTTCAAATTTGAAATTTGAGATTTAACGGCATGAACGTCATCCTTTTTAAACTGACCTTATTGTTATACCTGGCGGCTACGGCGGGTTATCTGGTCTATATAATCTCTCAACAAAAGCCGGCTGGCCGGGTAGCCCTGGGCGTGGCCATCGCCGGGTTTTTCTTCCATACCGCCACCATCATAGTCCGCTATTATGAAGCGGGTTACGCCCCAGTAACGAACTTGCACGAGTCTCTTTCGTTTTTTGCCTGGGCGCTGGTAGGCGGTTACCTCTACATTCACCAGCGGTACAAGGTGAAGAATCTGGGCGCCTTTGCCACGCCGATAGCCGCCCTTTCCATGATCGCCTCTTCTACCCTTCCCAAGAAAATAATAGCCTTACCCCCGGTGCTCAAAAGCTACTGGCTGCCTATTCATGCTGCAGTTTATTTTCTTGCTTACGGGATCCTGGGTGTAGCCGCCTGTGCCGGTATCATGTATTTGATTCAGGAACGCCAGATCAAGAAAAAGAAGTTCGGGGCCTTTTACCAGCGCCTGCCCTCCCTGGAGGTTCTGGATGCCATAAATTACCGCTGCCTGACCATTGGTTTTCCGCTTCTGACCATAGGCATACTAACCGGCTCGCTCTGGGCCGAGCAGGCCTGGGGTGCGCATTGGCAGTGGGATCCCAAGGAAACCTGGTCTCTCGTCAACTGGCTTTTTTATGCAGCCCTTCTCCACGAACGCCTGGCCGTAGGCTGGCGGGGCAGACGGGCGGCCATCATGGCCATCATCGGCCTGGGGGCATTACTTTTTACTTTCCTCGGGGTTTCGCTGTTACTCAAAGGATTACATACTTATGCCGGATGGGGCGTCTAATCTGAGTATAGTTCTGATCGGTCTCAATCATGAGACAGCGCCGGTGGAGATCAGGGAACGCCTGACTTTCGGCGGCGACCGGGAACTGCCCCTCACACTGATACGCAAGGTATCATTTGTTAAGGAATTTATATTCCTTTCCACATGCAACCGCGTAGAGGTCCTGATGACCACCCCTGATCCGGCAAGTGCAGAAGTGGAGATAAAAAAGGTCCTTACCGAGTCAAACGGCATCCCCCTCGGCGAATTTGAACGCTGCCTGTATATTTATCATGAAGAAGAGGCCGTTAAGCATTTGTTCCGGGTAGCGGCCAGCCTGGATTCCATGGTTTTAGGCGAACCACAGATACTCGGCCAGATCAAAGACGCCTACCGCCAGGCCACAGACCAGAAGACCTCCGGCGTTATACTCAACCGCCTCCTGCACAAGACCTTTTCCGTGGCCAAGCGTGTGCGTACCGAGACCGGCATTTGCAGCCATGCCGTTTCCATAAGCTTTGCGGCGGTCGAACTGGCCCGGAAGATATTTGCGGATTTAAAAGGGAAACGGGCCATGTTGATCGGGGCCGGCGAGATGGCCGAACTGGCCTCTGAACACCTTATTTCCAACGGCGTGGCAGAGATTATAGTGGCCAACCGGACCCTGGAGCGGGCTGTGGAGCTGGCGCAAAAGTTTAAGGGCCGGGCCGTCTCCCTGGACGAGATATATGATCAACTGTCAAAGGTGGACATCATAATAAGCTCCACCGGTGCACCAGGGGTGGTAATTCATTATGATAATGTAAAGAGCGTCATGCGGGCCCGCAAGAACCGGCCGCTGTTCCTTATTGATATCGCTGTGCCCAGGGATATTGACCCGCGCACCAATGAAATAGATAATGTTTATCTCTATGATATAGACGACCTGAAGGGGATCGTAGAGCTGAATAAGGCTGAACGGCAAAAGGAGGCCCGGCGGGCTGAAAGGATTATCGAAGAAGAGGTCATTAAATTTAGGTACTGGCTCCAGGCGCTGGATATCACCCCTATAATAGTATCCTTGCGTGAAAAGGCAGAACAGATCAGGCTCAAAGAGTGCCAGAAGACCCTCTCCAGTATGGGCCCCCTGACCCCGGAACAGGAAAAGGCCGTTCATGTCCTGACCGCCTCTATCATCAACAAGATGCTCCACGATCCTATCACCTATCTCAAAGGGAAGAGCAGCCGCGAGCATAAGGATACCTATCTTGATTTTGCCCGCCAGATATTTAACCTTAATGGGGAACCGGTGGATACGGAGGAGGAGTAATGGCTGATAGCTCATAGCTGATAGCTCATAGTTCATGGCTTTTATTGAATGCTGCATAATAAATGTCCGCTTATCGTCATTCCCGCGAAAGCGGGAATCCAGAGAAAAAAGGCTGGATTCCGGGTCAAGCCCGGAATGACAATAATACATGAAGATAGGACATTAATATTACAGGTATCAATAATTGCTATGAGCTATCAGCTATGAGCCATGAGCTAGATACGGCGGGGAGGGAGATTAATAACTATGGCGGACATAATTGACATAGAGGAAAGATTAAGACATGAGAAAAAGAAAAAGGAAGAGATAGAGAGGATAAAAAAGGTCTCCCTGCTCAAAAAGTTTATCGAATGCACTCAGTGTATGCTTAAGTGTGCCAAATGCGGTGTACAAATGGATCTGCCGGAAGCGGTGAAACGGGATATCAGCATCCCCTTCCGCTTCTGCTCGAATTGCCAGGAAGAATATGAGGAATATATAAAACGCCAGCTCGGACAGGGCAACCCTTCCTACTACTGGTACAATGACAAATGGATGGACATCTGGCGGCACTGGATAGAGTATCAAAATGCCGTGCAGGGCTATAAAGAATCCGAAGAATTCAAGCGACTTCTGAGGGAACTGCAGGTCGATAAGTAGCCCAATTTCGTATCATTTTCGCGCTTTGAAATGGTCCGACCTCCAAGGTTCCAGTTGCAGAGTGTCGTGTCTTAAATCCGAAATTCGAATATCGAAACTCGAAACAAATTCGAATTTTCGTAACATTTTAGGTTTTTGAAAAATATACCTAAGCAAGGCGCTATAAGGGCCAAAATCCCCCTCAATCCCCCTTTTCCAAAGGGGGAAGTGTTTCTCCTCCCTTTGGAAAAGGGAGGTTGGGAGGGATTTAAGAATACTTTTTCAAACAGCTAAACTGATACGAATTTTCAAATTTAATAATGTCCCAAACTACGACGAAGCTAATTCGTTTTGAATTTCTCTTTTCGGTGATTCGATATTGTTTCGGATTTCGTGCTTCGTATTTCGAATTTTAAAACGGTATATCATCATCCGGTCCCGGGCCGAGTTCAGGTTCACTATCTGTCGTTAGAGCCGCCGAAGGCATGGCCGTCATTCCCTCACCTGATCCCGAAGAGATACCGGGCTGACGCCCGGCCGGCCCGAGCATTTGCATATTACTGGCTATAATCTCAGTAGTCCATCTCTTGTTACCGTCTTTGTCATCCCAGGAACGTGTCTGCAAGCGGCCTTCAATATAGACCTGTTTCCCCTTGGACAGATATTCTCCACATATCTCCGCCAGCTTCCCATAAGCTACAATTTTGTGCCATTCGGTGCGCTGTTCCCGTTGCCCATCTTTATTAGTGCGGTTTTCTGTGGTGGCCAGGCGGAAGTTAGTCACTGCCAAACCTCCGGGCGTATAACGCACCTCGGGATCAGCTCCAAGATTACCTACCAGGATAACTTTGTTGACACCTGCCATTTTGCCCTCCTTTTATCCCGCCTATGGCGGGATAGTTCATGGTTCATAGCTCTTAGCTATGAGCCATCAGCCATGAGCTAATGTATAGTTTTACCAAAGCGCTTCCAGCGGACACCGAAGTTTTCACTATCCCACGACCAGTAAATGATAAACGCCTTTCCCAGGACATCCTTCAGGTTAACAGGCCCCCAAAACCTGCTATCGTAACTCTGATCCCGATTATCTCCCATAACGAAGATAGAGTTCTTGGGGACGATATAAGGGCCAAAGTTATCGCGTGGTCCGCCCATGGCGGACGCTAACACATCGTTATCGGTGTGCATAGTATAGTTATCTGGCATGGGCCGTCCATTTATATAAACCTTTTTGTTTACTATCTGGACGCAATCGCCTTCTATCCCGACGACCCGCTTTATAAAATCCTTATCGCGATCCACCGGGTAGATAAAGACCACCACATCACCCCGCTCCGGCTTCTCTATCGGGATAAGAATGCTGCCGGTGAATGGGTTCTTTATACCATAAATAAACTTGTTCACCAATATATGGTCTCCTATGAGGAGATTGGGTTTCATGGAGCCGGAAGGTATCTTGAACGCCTGTACTACAAACGTCCGGATTAACATGGCCAGGACAAAGGCAATAACAATAGCCTCAATGTATTCCCTGGTCAGGGCCTTCCAATCTTTTTTAGCGTCTTTTTTTACCTTCTGCAAATAGATCCTCCTTGTAAGTAGCGGTTAGCGGATAGCATACAGCGATTAGCGGACAACAAATACAAATAGTGAACAATGATGACCTCGTAAAAAGTCCCAAAATACCGTTTTCCGTCATTCCGGCCCCGTATCGAGTACGGGGTAAACTCCAGCCGGAATCCAGTAAATTCAATATGTTCTGGATGCCGGATCAAGTCCGGCATGACGATTTCAGGACTTTTTGCGAGACCATCAACAGTGACTCTTAATTTTTTCTAAACGCTAAGCCCTAAACCCTAAGCGCTTTATTTTACACCTTCAACACAGACAGAAACGCCTCCTGCGGGATCTCCACCTGGCCAACCTGTTTCATCCTCTTTTTACCTTCTTTTTGTTTTTCGAGCAATTTTCTCTTCCGGGTTATGTCGCCGCCATAGCACTTGGCCGTAACATTTTTGCGCAGAGGCGCGATACGCTCGCGGGCAATGATCTGGCTGCCTATAGCCGCCTGGATAATGACCTCAAACATCTGGCGCTGGATAACTTCTTTCAGCTTCTCGGCCAACTGCCTTCCACGGTGGTAGGCCCGGTCCTTATGGGTAATGGTAGAAAGGGCATCCACCGGGACCTTATTGATAAGGATATCCAGCTTAACCAGCGGAGACGGCCTGAAATCCAAAAATGTGTAATCGAGGGAGGCATAGCCGCTGGTGACGGACTTCAATCGATCGTAAAAGTCAAGCACCATCTCGCTGAAGGGGATTTCATAAGAAAGCAGGACCCGGGTTTCAGTGATAAACTTGAGGTCCTTTTGCACCCCCCTTTTGCCTTCACAAAGCGTAATCACCCCTCCTACATATTCAGCCGGGGTATAGATATCCGCCTGTATAAAGGGCTCCTCAATGGTCTCGATATCCTGTGCCGGAGGCAACTTGCTGGGGTTGTCCACCATCTTTACCTGCCCTTTTTTATCCGTGACGCGATAAACCACGGAAGGGGCGGTACTGATCAGAGAAAGGCCGTATTCGCGCTCCAGCCTTTCCTGCACAATCTCCATGTGTAAAAGCCCGAGAAACCCGCATCGAAAACCAAAACCCAGCGCTAATGAGGTCTCCGGCTCGTAACTAAAAGAGGAGTCGTTTAACCAGAGCTTTTCCATGGCCTCCCGGAGCGTATCGTATTGGCCGGGATCCGTTGGGAAGAGCCCGCAAAAGACCATGGGCTTGACTACCTTGAACCCCGGCAGGGGGCTGGATGTCGGCCGCCCGGCCCCGGTGATGGTATCACCGATCTTAGTATCACGCACCCCCTTGATGCCGGCCATGATGAACCCTACTTCGCCGGCCTTGAGCTCCGAGACCTCTCTGGCGTAAGGCATAAAATTACCAACCCTGGCCACCTCATAGACCTTGTCGGCGGCCATCATCCTTATCATATCGCCCTTTCTGACTGTACCGTCGTACACCCGGACAAGAACGACTGCGCCTTGATAGGGGTCAAACCAGGAATCGAAGATGAGGGCCTTAAGAGGGGCCGTGGGATCACCCTCAGGCGGCGGGATGCGTTTTACAATGGCCTCCAGTATCTCGACGGTGCCTATGCCCTCCTTGGCACTGGCCAGGATGGCGTCCTGACAGTCGAGGCCGATTATATCCTCTATCTCCTGTTTAACCCTTTCTGGCTCAGCGCTGGGCAGGTCAATCTTGTTTAAGACCGGTATAATTTCCAGATTGTTATCCAGCGCCAGATAGACATTGGCCAGGGTCTGGGCCTCCACTCCCTGGCTGGCATCCACGACCAGTAAGGCCCCCTCACAGGCGGAAAGACTGCGGGATACCTCATAAGTAAAGTCCACGTGGCCGGGTGTATCTATCAGGTTCAGCATGTAGGTTTTCCCGTCCTTGGCCTGATAATTCAGACGCACGGTCTGGGCCTTGATAGTTATGCCCCTTTCCCTTTCCAGATCCATCTTATCCAGGAACTGAGAAACCATTTCCCGGGCGGAGACTGCGCCCGTATATTCCAGCAGCCTATCCGCCAGGGTGGATTTACCATGGTCGATGTGGGCAATAATGCAAAAGTTGCGTATGTTATTCATAGTGAATATCATTAGTCGTTAGTCAATAGTCACTGGTAAAAGTCAACTTCTCACGCAAAGGCGCAAAGCTATAAATCCGAAATCCTAATATCGAAACCCGAAACAAATCCGAAATCAAAATGCTCAAATGACCGAAACATGATTGTTTAGAATTTTGGTCATTTGAATTTGTTTCGTATTTCGAATTTCGTGCTTCGGATTTCTTGCATCTTTACGGGCTTGGCGGCCTTGCATGATATTTTGAACTTTTTACGAGTTCATCAATTTTGACTCTTTATTAAAAACAACGGCGGCGGCACCGATAATCCCGGCTGCGTCCTTCAATGCCCAGGGGACAATAGGCACCTCCGGCCTTGTTCCAGGCATAACCCGCCGGGCATACTCCGTGCGCAAAGGCCCTATAAAAAAATCCCAGGCCCCGGAAACGCCTCCGCCAATAATGATGGCCTCGAGGCAGAGTAGGTTCATTACACTGGCTATGGCCACACCGAGGGCCTTACCCAACTCGGCAAAGAGTTCCAAGGCCCAGGGGTCTCCCTGCCCGGCCAGATCTGCAATGAGACGGGCGGAAAGTGCACCCGGATCAGAGGCCATCTTTTGCGCCAACAGGCCCTCTTTCCCTTCTCTAAGACCCTCGCGGGCCATGCGGATGAGCCCGGTGGCCGAGGCCACGGTCTCCAGACAGCCATAATTACCGCAGTTGCACCGGGCTCCCTGCCGGTCGATGGTCACATGCCCTATCTCTCCGGCCGTGCCACATCCGTGCCATATCTCATTGTGGAGTATAAGTCCTCCTCCTACGCCGGTGCCCAGTGTGATACACAAAAAATTTTCGTATCCACGGCCGGCGCCCTGCCACTTTTCCCCAAAGGCAATAAGGTCGGCATCATTATCTACCAGAACAGGCCGCCCAAGCCGGGCCTCCATTATCTCGGTCAGCGGGATGTGGTCCCAGCCCGGCAAATTAGGCGAGAAACGAACCACTCCTTTTGTATGATCCACCGCGCCGGCTATACCTATTCCGATACCGGCGACCATCCCCGGCGCTTCCTGCATCACCTCAGAGACGGCTGACACTACCCTATCAATAAGTTTATGCGGCCCCAGGTGCCCTTCCGATGGAAATTTTTTTATAATACCATATTGCCCGGTTTCATCAACTACAGCCAGACGAAAATGGGTCCCGCCAATATCCACGCCTACCGCATAGGGCATAATCATATCTCCTGATCCGGACAAACCGTTTTGTCAAACGACATAGCCGTAACCAAATCCGAATATCGAAATTCGAAACAAATCCGAAATCCAAATGCTCAAATGACCGAAACATAATTGAGGCTCTTGCAAAAGTCGTCACACCGGTGGAAACCGGTGTCCAGAGGTATTTCAATCTGCTCGAAATTACTGGATTCCGGCTTTCGCCGGAATGACGAGAATGGACGAGAATGCCGGTCATGAGACTTTTGCAAGAGCCTCATAATTGTTTAGAATTTTGGCCATTTGAATTTGTTTCGAGTTTCGTGCTTCGGATTTCGAATTTTCCATCTCTGTGGTCAATTCTTGACCCTTTAGCCTTTTCTCCATATCCTGGAATATTTTTTGCAAGACCTCCGGCATATTAGTATACGATTTTGGGCTTTGCAAATAAAAAACTGTCAAAATGTTTAAGCATATATTATAACTTGCCGATACAACTGATGAACTGAAAATGACAACTTGACAACCGGATATATTTATGCGGTATAAAGAAGCAATGTTAAAAAATTATAAATTCCTAAAAATATTTTACAAATCCCCCCATCCCCCCCTTTGCTAAAGGGGGGATACGTTAAGCCCCCTTTGGAAAGGGGGGATACGTTAAGCTCCCTTTGGAAGGGGGGATACGTTAAGCCCCCTTTGGAAAGGGGGGATACCGTTAACACCCCCTTTTTGGAAAAGGGGAAAATACCGTTAATCCCCCTCTTTGGGAAAGAGGGGTCAGGGGAGATTTTAAAAATCTAAAAACTAAGATAGTGTGGATTTTTTAACAATCTCTGGAGAAGAAAATACAAGGTATGTTTTTTAAAAAACAAAAATTCGCCCTGGGGTTAGATATCGGCTCCCATTCTATAAAGGTAGCTGAGGTAACAGACTCTTCGCATGGGTTACAACTGAAAAGCTTTGGCATAGCAGCCGTTCCCGGGCAGGCCATTGTCGAGGGAGTGGTAAAAGAGCGGGCACAGGTGGCTGATATTATAGCCGCGCTGGTGAACAATTTAAAGATAACGGGCAGGCGCACAGCGGCATCTATCGCCGGTTATTCGGTTATTATAAAAAAGATAAACATGCCGCTTATGAGTGATAAGGAACTGGAGGATAATATTGCGGTTGAGGCCGCACAGTATATTCCTTTTGATATTAACGACGTCTATATCGATTTCCAGATACTGGGAGCGAGCGCAGAGAAAAAAGACCGCATGGACGTTATGCTGGTGGCTGCAAAGCGTGAAACGATAGACGAATACTCTGAGTTAATCCGCGATGCCAATCTTGTTCCTACTATTATCGATGTCGACCCCTTTGCGCTGGAAAATGCCTATGAAGCCAATTACGACACGGAAAATCAGAACATCGCCCTGGTGGATATCGGGGCCTCCAAGATCAATATCAACATCCTGATTAACGGCGTCTCTACCTTCACCCGGGATGCCTCCTTTGGCGGCGATCAGATCACGGAACAGATTCAATCCAGGCTTGGCCTGCCCTACGATCAGGCGGAAATTTTGAAGATAAGCGGCAATGTGAACGGAGATAAGCGGCCAATCCTTGAGGAGATATTTTCTTCTACATGCTCCCTCTGGACGATGGAAATAAGGCGGGCTATTGACTTCTATTACGCAAACTATCCGGACCATAGCCTGGCTAAGATTGTACTGAGCGGCGGATCGGCCAAGATCGCCGGACTCAGCGATATCTTACGCCTGGAGACAGATATACCGGTAGAAACATTTGATCCTTTTGCCCGCATAGATGTGGATCCTGACCGGTTTGATCCGGAGTACATAAGCCAGATAGGCCCTCAAGCCGCTATAGCTATCGGCCTGGCCCTGAGAAGTGTAGAGACATGATTAAAATAAATCTCTTACCCGTCAGATTAGCCAAGAAGAAGGAAAATATCCGTAAACAATTATCGGTATGCCTTCTGTCCGTATTCTTTATCGTTTTAGTCATGGCTTATCTGGGCATTTCCTTTTCGTATAAGATAAAATCGCTGACTGCTGATATCGGGCAGGTCCGAAATGAGATAGGTGAGTACAATAAGGTGGTCCAGGGACTCGAAGAGCAAAAAAAACAAAAGGACTTAATCCAGAAAAAGCTTGACGTACTTGGCCGGTTGCAGAGAAACAAAACCGGGCCGGTACATATGCTGGATGAAATAAGCACAAATTTGCCGGAAAAAAGGTTATGGCTCAAGGCTATCAAACAGACCGAAAATAAGCTCCTCCTGGAAGGAGTGGCCCTGGATAACGCTACCATAGCCCTATACATGAAGAGCCTGGCTGCCTCTCCCTATTTTACCAATGTGGACCTAATAAATTCGGCCCAGGAGACGGTCAGCAGCGTGAAATTGATGCAGTTTAGCATTACTTGCGAGATCAAGGGGCTACAGCCTGAAAACAAAGAAAAGGATAGTGAGAAAAAGGCATGAAGGGTTTAAGTCTGCCACCCAGGATAGAACATATAGTTACCGGGTTGCCCTTTAAGCAGAAGATTTTGATTTATATCGGCATACTTGCGGCCCTGGTAGCGGTTTTTGTCGCTGTTTTGATCGGCCCCCAATTCAAAAAGATCGGGAAACTGCGCGGGGAACTTGAAGATGCACAGGCCACCCTATCCAAGGTTAAACATAAGGCGGCTAACCTGGCGCAATTCAAGGCTGAACTTGAGGCTACCAGGGCCCAATTTGAGCAGGCCCTTTTACTCCTCCCGGATAAAAAAGAGATACCTTCCCTACTGACCAACATTTCGAACCTGGGAAACGAAGCAGGCCTGGAATTTATTCTCTTTAAGCCTAAAGAAGAAGTGCCTAAGGATTTTTATGCCGAAATACCTGTAGAGATTATCGTTGAGGGCCCATATCATAACGTGGCCGTATTTTTTGACAGGGTGAGTAAGCTGCCGCGCATAGTCAATATCTCTAATGTCTCTATGACTGATCCCAAAAAGGCACATGGCGCCATGATAGTAAAGACCTCTTGTCTGGCTACCACGTACCGATTTGTAGAGGGCAAGCCTGGTGAAGAAGAGCAAAAGAAAAAGTAGCTACAATAGTTGCAAAAGTTGCAATAGTTGCGACAAAGGTATCTGGCTGCTGGCGTGCACTTTGATGTGCCTGATGCTTATCTTTGCCGGATGCAGGGACAAGAAAACGGGCCCTTCTTTGAGTATGCCGGATAAAGGGTCTCAAAAAGTCAAAGCTGCCTCTCCTGCCCCCGGGATGACCGGGGAAATCTGGATGCCAGAAAAATATTCTTATAACCCGGCAGGAAAGCCGGATCCGTTTGCGTCCTTTATATCAGAAGAGAAGGCAGGGGATAAATCAAAAACCGTATCGTCCGGTTGTATAGCCTTACCGCTGCAAAGCCTGGATATTGGCCAGTTGACACTGGTTGCGGTCATTACCAATAGCAGGGAGCCCTATGCCATGGTGGAAGACGCATCGGGCCGCGGTTACATCTTGCGCACCGGAAGCCGGGTGGGAACACAGGAAGGCGTTGTAACCGGCATCCTGGCAGACCGCGTGGTAGTCACGGAGACAGTAAAAGATTTTAGTGGCAAAACAAGAAAACGACCCGTGATACTCAAGTTAAGTGGATCAGGGGAAGGAGAAGATTAATGCGCTGGATTAGAATACAAGTTCTGGCCATTATAGTATTACTGGGCCTTGGCCTCTGGTTGCCGTCTGGCACGGCTCATGCGGCATCAAAATCAATCCAGGAGATTGAGTCTGTTACTGTCTCCCAGTATGAATCCACACTGCGGGTTACTATCGAGGGAAAGGAGCCGCTTACATATACGGCCTTTAAACAGGTCAATCCCCTGGCCGTAATTATTGACATCCCGGAAGCAGACGTAAGCCGGGTGGTGTTCCCCACGGATTTCGACACCGGCATTATTAAGGCTATAAAAGGTATGTTTTTCGGCGATAAACTGCCGGTTTATTCCCGTATCGAAATCGCACTGGAGAAAGATCTTCCCTATACCGTTACCCGCATGGATAAGGGTATAATTATTGCCTTTCAAAAGGGCCCTGTCGCTTCCGTAAAAGAAGAAGCTGCGCCAGGACCCGGTTCAGAACCTGGGACAGCAAAGAAACCGGATAAGGCACTAGAAGCCGCTGCCGGTTCAGCCGCTATGTCTCCGGCCAGAGGCATAGTTGACGTGGCGGTAGATGCCCCTGCAAAAGGGGTAGTAAAAGTGGTTATTTCTGGTGATGGAATACTGCCCAGGGCCAAGTCCTTTACATTGCCAGACCCTTCCAGACTGGTTATAGACATCCCTGGGATTAAACTCCTGTATCCAAAGAGAGCGGTCTCGGTCCAAAATGATCTCTTAAAAAAGATTCGTTTGGCCGCAAAAGCAGACGGGGTTCGTATTGTTTTCGACTCTAAAAAGACCGGGTTGTTCCCTTATTCTATTGACCAGGCCGCCGGAGCCATTACGGTGTGGATCGGTAAGCCCGCCTCCGGCGGGCCTACGGCAGGACAGCCAGAAACCCGAACCATAGATAGATTCGCCAAGGGAAAAGTGGTAGCACCTTCGGTCGGGACTATAGAAGCCATAGACTTCGAGCCCTTGGAGGAAGGCAAAGTTCGCCTTACGGTGAAGGCCGACCGGAAATTACCCTACAAGCTAATTAACATCGATAAGACTGCTGTGTTGCTTCGCCTGAGTCAGGCCCTGCTGCCTAGGGCATTGGCCAGACCTTATGATACCCGCTATTTTAAGGGTGCGGTAGAAGGAATAATCCCTCAGCAGTCCCTGTCCACAAAAAATACCGTGGACATTACCATAAAGATGCGGGATGACGTCCCCTTCCAGACCATAGAAAAGGCAAATATTATCCAACTGGAATTTGAGGCCACAACCGTCCCTCCAAAACCCGACCAGTTGGCCCAAATAGCGCCGGAGCTTACACCAGAGGCTGCAAAACTACCGGCAAAAGATGAAGCGGCCCCTGACAAGGACACAGTCTTGCCTCCGGAATTCACTGACCTGTCAAGGGATACGGCCGCGCCATTAGACGATGCCGTTCCCAGAGTAGAATTACCTTTTGGCCCGGATAAGGTCTATACCGGACAAAAGATATCTCTGGACTTCCAGAACGCCGACATCCATAACGTCTTCAGACTGCTGGCCGAGGTAAGCAAACTGAATATTGTGGCCAGCGACGATGTAACCGGTAAGGTAACCTTGAAATTAGACAGGGTCCCCTGGGATCAGGCCCTGGATGTAGTCCTGGCGGCCAAGGGCCTGGGGATGGTAAGAACCGGCAACGTCATTCGTGTGGCCCCCCTGGCCAGGGTGGCAGAAGAGAATAAACGCCTCCTCGAGTTGCAGCAGGCAGAGCCCATGGTCACGGAGTATATCCAGGTAAACTACGGTAAGGCCGAAAAACTAAAGGATCAGATCGACAAGATCAGAAGCGAACGGGGTTCGGTCACATTCGATGAACGTACCAACAAGATCGTAATAAAAGACACCCCGGCCGTAATCGAAGACGCTAAGGCTATAGTAAGCTCCCTGGATGAGCCAACCCGTCAGGTGCTTATCGAGGCGCGTATTGTGGAGGCCACTGCCGATTTCTCACGCGAGTTGGGGGTGCAGTGGGGAAGCGGGACAGCATCAAATATTGTTCAAAAGGTCGGAGGGGAGTGGACTGTCGGTGCCCAGGGGCAAGCCGGTTCCAATTTTGCGATTAATCCCGGTATACCGGCTGCTGCGGACGTATTGGGCGGCATCGGGCTCACTTTTGGGCGCGTGGGCACCACCATAGTCAATCTGGATGTGCGCCTCCTGGCCATGGAGAGTGACGGCAAGGTACACATAGTTTCCTCACCAAAGATCACTACCCTGGACAACAAAGAAGCGCATATTCAACAGGGTGCCAAGATACCGTATCTCAAGCAGACCCAGGATGGTATCTCCACCGAATTTGTGGAGGCCACGCTCAAACTGACCGTGGTTCCCCACATCACCCCGGATAATCGTATCAATCTGAACATCATGGCCAAAAAGGATGAGCCCGACTGGACAAGGACTGTGCAAGGCACGCCAGCCCTTGACATCCGGGAGGCAAAGACGGAACTCCTGATTAATGACGGCGAGACAGTAGTGATCGGCGGTATCATTTATGAAAAGAAAACAAAGACTATCGCGGGTGTCCCCGTATTATCCAAGGTTCCGGTATTAGGCTGGCTCTTTAAGGGTGAAAAGGACGCCACAGAGCGCACCGAGCTCCTGATCTTCCTGTCTGCAAATACCGTCAAGATTGATTAGCTGTCAGCCGCAACCTCCGGGTTGCGGGTTTCGGGTTTTTTAAGCCGCAACTCGTAACCCTTCAGCCCTGAGCTTTTATGGGCGACGTCACTGGTCATTAGTAGTCATCGGTCATTGGTTAACTGTGGAAGATTGATCACTTTTACCAGTGACAAATGACTACTGACTAATGACATTCACTATAGCTACCTGTCTCCTGCCCCTTTCTTCCTCTCACCACCCATCATTCATTACCCATCCCTAATATAAGCCGCTGTTTCTCTTGACAGAATCCGTTAGTAAAGGTAGTAAAGGCTAGGACTAAACCAGGACGCGGAGAAGGCTAGAGATATTCTTAAAAATAAAAGAGAGGTAACAGTTTAGCTGTTTGAAAAAGCATTTTAAAATCCCTCCCAACCTCCCTTTTCCAAAGGGAGGAGAAACACTCCCCCCTTTGAAAAAGGGGGATGAAGGGGGATTTTGCCCTCTGTGCTACTAACGTTAGAATTCTTAAAATTCTATTAAGAAAATTCGGATACGCTTAATGAAAACGAGCCATTACAAGTTTAAAGTTCAAAGTTTAGTATCAATTTAGCTGTTTGAAAAAGCATT
>JBFMAZ010000102.1:0-13063 GCA_040755415.1 Thermodesulfobacteriota bacterium
AAGCACAATGAACTGGAGGTTTGAAAACTGAATGAAAGGAACATTCGAAAAGCTATCAGACTCAACATAAAAAAACGGGAATTATAATTGTCGTTGAACGGGAAAAATAGTTGACGTTAATCACTATGTATCAGAACCTTGATTCCATACTGGAAGAGGCCCGGCAGAAGAACCTAAATACGGTATCTGCCTTCACCCGCCTTGCCGATCTCGAGCTGGAACAACGCCGGCAGACAGCCATCAAGCTTAGATGGACCCAATCGAGGCTTCACGAAAAATGCACCATCGATCAGTTTGACTTCGAACATCACAAATCGAGAAAGGAGCAAAAGACCCGTATTCTGAACCTATTGGACCTGGAGTTCATCCGTCAACATATGGATGTGATTTTGATCGGAAATCCAGGCACAGGAAAGACCTTTCTGGCCCAATGCATCGCCTTTGCTGCATGCAATGCCAATATTAAGGTCCTCTTCACCAGTGACTACCAATCTGCCGTTTGCGGACTGGGGAAAGATTTTTGACTCGACCACTGTGGCTACAGCGATTGCCGACCGGCTCGTACACCGCTCGGAGGTCCTTATCCTTGGAGGGACAAGCTATAGAAGAAAAGACAACTGACCGTATTCGATTACATAGTTGTTCATTATACCGTCTTCAGGGGGAAACGGTAGCGCACTGGCTTGCCTCTCAAACACGGCAGATACGCATTATTTCGCCCACGCCCCGTAATGGCCTAATTCTAAACCGGCAATTTTGGCCTATTTTGTAACCGGCGATAATAGCCATAGACCCATCTCAGGGCTGTTCCGCCCTGGAAGATAATGCGCTCTGATCCGGATTGGGCATAAAGGTTGTCCAGTAAAAGCAACTGTAGCAGTTCCGAGCTCCTGGTCTTTTTCTCATTATATATGTTATGCATGACTCGCGAAACCTTACCATCGAATTTTGATTACGATAATATACAATATTGTATAATATTGTCAACAATAAATCCGCTCCCCTTCGCCTTGCTTATTCCTGTCTGCTGATCGCTGAATACTTATTGTAATGTCAATATCCTGACCATTCTTGTCTGCCACAAAGCCGTGTTTCCCCCTGGCATTTATCCTTGGCGGACAGATTACAAATTTAGATGGACCTTGAGGGCATTGTTGATTTCCTCCATAAGGTTTGTTTCTTTAACGCCCCCAACACCTTATAAAGTCTGTCTTTTGAGATGGTTCTTAGCTGGTGTGCCAGCACGAGGGAATCGTGGGGAAGTCCTGCTGTTCCTTTGGGCAATAGGACTTCATTTGGGTAAACTCTGCGCCCCGGTTTTAATGCATTTTCAGATTACCACTGACAGTACACAAGTTGCTCGACGTAAGGCTAAAGTAGTTTCTACGATTATCAATATAATAAGGTACCTACCGGTAACGAAGCAGAGGAGGAAAGTTGCGCATCAGGAGGGCGGGAGAGAAAAGTAATTTATTTAAGTTTATTCCAAAGCCATTCTGGAAAAGCATGCCACGGCAAGGCGATATTATTTGAAGGCAAGGCGGTTTCTTTATTGATGCGGCATACGACAAGGCCGGTGTCTGCGGCATCCCCCCCGGCAATAGCTTTGAATTTATTGAGTGGACCGATATGCTTTGGCGTAGGTGTCGCGGTTAACTTTATTTCCACCGGATATAACTTTTTACCAATCTGAATAACCATATCCACTTCAAGTCCGTCGTGAGACCGCCAGAAGAAGATATCGGGCCTTCTCCCCTTTATGGCAAATATCTTGAACGCCTCGCTGATTATCAGGCCTTCAAATAGGGCGCCCCCCATAGAGCCGTAAAGCGCTGCCTTTCCATCGGGCTGCCTGGTCAGGGAACAGACGACTGCAGAGTCAAGAAAATAGAGTTTTGGGGTCTTGACCAGGCGTTTACCGTAATTCTTAAAGTATGGAGAGAGAAAAAAGCAAAGATATGATGCCTCAAAAACGCCCGCCCACGCTTTTATTGTCGGCAAGGAGACACCCACCTCCCTGGACAGGATGGCTGTGTTGAATATCTGTGAATGAAAGGCAGCAGCCAGCCCCAGGAATAATTCAAATGTCCGCAGGTCCTTTATATTTTGCAGTTGCCGGACATCCCGTTCTATATAGGTCTGTATATAAGAACGCATCCAGATCCGACTTTTTTCAGGATAAAGGCATGGCTCGGGATATCCGCCATTCCAGACGATGGATTCCAACCGGTCAGGGGCGCCTTTTTTATATTCGAGCAGGCTGAACGGGAGGATTTCAAGAATGGCAATGCGACCGGCAAGCGATTCGCTTACATTTTTCATCAGGTGAAACTGTTGAGAGCCTGTAAGCAGCCATTTCCCTGTTATTTTTCTTTCCCTGTCAATTCGAATCTTCAGATATTGGAGAATTTCCGGCGCATACTGAACTTCGTCAAGAATGACTGCGCGCTCGCCAAAACGGTCAAGGAATCCATTGGGGTCGGTTAAGGCAAAATTCCTTTCCATCGGGTCATCAAGGCTGACGTAGTGAGCCATTTCCCCTGCTTCATGAAGTAGGAAAGTGGTTTTTCCAGCCTGTCGCGGCCCAGTGACTAATACGGCAGGAAAGTGCCTTAGGGCATCTTTTAATACAGAGGATAGCAGCCTTGGAATATACATACGCAAATTATAAAATTATAGTTAATAATTGTCAACAAAACAATCGCAAACCCCTCTGACTCCGGCAAGTCACAGTAACCGGAAGATTGAGAGAACACGCATCTATTATTTCAGCAGGGGTGGATCTGTTTTGCCTGCCCCGGTGTCAATATTCTGACCTTTTTGCCTGCCACAAGGCCATATTTCCATATAATCTGCGTCTACTGAATTATCACCAGCTTGCCCAACTCTTTGTAATTACAGATGGTTGCTCACTTAACTTTTTGGCATGTAACTTACTTAAAACCAGGATTAACTCTCACATCCCCAATAATACTAACTCCCTTTAAGCGGGGTAACGAAGAGGCAGAGGAGGAAAGTCGGGATCAGGGGATCGGGCGTCATTCTAATTAGTGTTCATCCGGAAACTACCAAATCCCCCCACCCCCCTTTGCTAAAGGGGGGAAATATTGAAATCCCCCTTTGGGAAAAGGGGATACAGGGGGATTTTCGGATGAAAACTAATTAACCCTCCAGGGAAAGAGGAAAAGCTTTTTCCAGGTTGTTCAATCCGACCGCCGTGGTTTTCTTTTCTAAAGAGTACGTCTTATCTCCGGGATAGACTACCCAGAGATGCGCCAGATGGAGTTCCATTAATGCCGAACGCATAGATCTGGTTATTCCGGGGGACTCATTATACTTCACCTCGACACCCCATAATTTCCCTTTTCTCTGAAATATCATATCCAGTTCTGCCCCGGTATGAGTTGCCCAGAAATATACTTCCTCTTCCCTGAGATTTAATCGAACGATTATCTGTTCCAGGGCGAATCCTTCCCATGAGGCGCCCAATCGGGGGTGTTTTAACAGTTCCTCCTCACTGGTGACCGCCATAAACGAATGCAGAAGACCCGAATCTCGAAAGTAAATTTTGGGCCTTTTGACCAGTCGCTTCTTGGTATTGTAAAACCAGGGCTGGAGCTGCCGGATCAAAAAGGTTCCAGAGAGAATATCAAGATATCTTTTTACCGTTGTATCGGCCGTGGCAAGGCTTCTTCCTAACTCCGAGGCATTAAAGACCTGCCCGTGATAATGTGACAACATGGCCCAGAAGCGCCGCAGCATCGGCGCGGGTATTCGTATTCCAAGGTTAGGTATGTCTCTTTCTAAAAATGTCCTGATAAAATCCTCGCGCCACTGTGCGGAAATTTTATCGTCTCTTGCAAGAAACGAGCGGGGGAAACTGCCCCGTAGCCACAGCCTGCGGTGATCCTGCCCTTTGATATCGTGAAGGGCGAAACCGCTTAATTCCATAAAGCTTATACGGCCTGCCAATGTTTCAGAGCTTTGCGAAATCAGATCAGGTGAGGCGCTTCCCAGAATAAGAAATTGCCTCGGTCGATGCTGATCCGCAAGCACACGCAATGCCGGGAATAATTCCGGTCGCCTCTGGATTTCGTCGATAAGCACAATGCCCTTTAATGGTTCCAGCGCCAGCATCGGATTGTCCAGTCTGGCAAGATCGCGGGGATCTTCGCAATCAAAGATGTGGATTTTAGAAGCCGGGAACTTTCTTACAAATTGCTGAGCCAGGGTTGTTTTCCCGCACTGTCTTGGCCCCAGAATGGCGACTATCGGGTTATCCCGTAACCGCTCTCTCAGTATATGCAATTCTCTTGTGCGCCGGATTTCCATGGTTGCTATTTAACATGAAATTTCTGCAATGACAACCGAAATTTCACAGTTCACATAGTTTGCATAACCGTCTGATTTTTCTATGGGTGGGGCTTACTTCTCGCTCATTTTGGCCTGTTTCTGACTGGCGGTAATAGCAGCCTTTAGGTTTGCGTTATCTGCTGAAAGCTGGCCGCTGATCGCTGAATGCCCTTTGTTTTTGCCTGCTTCAGCGTCAAAATCCTGACCATTCTTGCCAGCCGCAAGGCCGTATTTCCATATAATTTGCATCTACTAAATTATCGCCGGCTTGCCTAACCCCTTGTAATTATAGATACTTCCTCACTTAAATTCCTTGGCATACAAGTTGCTCGACGTAAGGCTAAAGTAATTTCTACGATTGTCGATAAAATAAGAGATCTACCGGTAACGAGGCAGAGGAGAAAGTTTGGCATCAGGAGGGCTGGAATTTTCTTGACGGTAAGATATAATTAACATATTGTCAGCATGTTATGAAATCAGATTTTTTAGATAATATCCGGTCAGTCTGCCGCCGTTACCACATTGACGCCCTTTATGTATTTGGGAGCAGGGCAAAAGAATTAGCCGATTATGCGCGCGGGAAAGGGCATCTAGCAAACAAGAAAGGTGTGGATGTGGACGTGGGAGTACTTCCGGCCAGGGACTACCATTTAACCGTGAGAGATAGGGTAAGATTAACAATTGACTTGGAGGATTTGCTCGGGGTTTGCCGGGTCGATCTGGTGATCCTTCCGGAGGCATCGCCATTTCTTGCTCTGGATGTGATTAGCGGGGAGCACCTATATTCGTCGGATCTCGACCGGACCGCAGAGTACGAACTTTATATACTGCGGAGGGCGGGCGATTTGGCCTATTTTGAACGGCAGAGAAGAAAACAGATTCTTACGGGGGCAATTTCATGACGCCTTCCGGCCTTCGAGAAAAGATTATCGTGGAGAGGACAGCCTGGATCAGGGAAATGATCGAAGGGGTTCAAACATTACCTCTTGATTCTATGGAGTCTTTTTTGTCTGATCCGCGAAATGCCGCTTCTGCAGAATCTTATCTGAGGAGGGCGCTGGAAGCGCTGATGGATTTGGGCAGGCATGTTCTGGCTAAAGGGTTTGGCAAGGTTGTCACGGAATATAAGGAGATCCCCGGCCGCTTGCATAGAGAAGGGGTACTGCAAGAGGCGGATGCAACACTGATGCGGGAGTTGGCAGGATATCGAAATAGAATGGTGCACTTTTATGATGAAATCACAACGGATGAACTCTACCATATTTGCCACGATCAACTCGGTGATGTCGAGAGAATTCTGACTGCTATCTTAAAATGGATCAATTCCCATCCCGAGCTGCTGGATCGCTCACTTTAAACCCTGCCCGGCGGACTATTTGATGTTTAGGTATTTCACTAGCCCCACCTTAAAGCTACTCCGTCCTGGAAGATAAGAGACTGATACTCTTGCCGAGGGCCGACTGCTTATTGTTTGCCACCCCATCGTCAGGAGTTTGATTATTTCCCCTGGCATTTATCCCTGGCGGACAGATTACAAGTTTAGATGGACCTTGAGGGCATTATTGATTTCCTCCATAAGGTTTGTTTCTTTAATGCCCCCCAACACCTTATAAAGTCTGTCTTTTGAGATGGTTCTTAGCTGGTGTGCCAGCACGAGGGAATCGTGGGGAAGTCCTGCTGTTCCTTTGGGCAATAGGACTTCATTTGGGTAAGCTCTGCGCCCCGGTTTTAAGGAAGTAATGGGAAGTACGGTAATAACCGGCATCGCCTGATTGAAATCTTCATCGCTGATAATTAAAACAGGCCTGGTTCCCCTTTGTTCAGAACCCTTAACCGGATTCAAATTTGCGAGGAAGATGTTCCATTTGTAATTTGTCTTTTTCATCATTCGCCTTGATGTTCGAAATCAACAAATTCAAAATCATACTCGACATCCCTTAAGTCAGAGAGAAAAATGGGGTCCTGACTGGCCTGAAGGATGGCCTTTTTGATTTCTTCTTTCCGGATTCTCTCGATCTCGTCTTTGATGGCCTTTTCCACAAGGCTATTTAAGGACTTGAGTTTTTTCATTTTCACAATATTTTTTGCTTCCTCAAGAATTGCCTCGTTGATCACAAAAGTTGCCTTTTTTCCCATCTCTAACCTCCCATCCTGAAGATATATTACTAATAGCGAATACAATATAAAAATGCAAGTAAAAAATACTTCCTTTTTTCGCTTAATATATCTTCTTCTCATTATGTTGCCGATGGCTGACCGCTGGTAGCTGAATCGATCCCCGCTCCCCGATCGTAGTCGAGGACAAGTTTCACGGGAAACCCTGGATGCCGGATCAAGCCTTCCTCAACTTGATCGGGATATTTTTATGATATATTTACCTCCCGGAGGAATGACTCCAGAATCCTCTAGGGTCTGAAATTTTTTGTAAACTTCTTCTTGACATGTTGAAGTGAAGTAATTACTATTTATTTTAAATATCTACTTGGACGGGTAAAATGAATACAATAACCGCTAAGCAATTGAAACAAAAAACCGGTGAGGTTATTAAAAAGATAAAGTTGGGCGGGCGCTTGACTATTACATATCGGGGGAAACCTGTGGCCACTATTACCCCGGTAACAACAGAGGAGAAAAAAGACGTTGAGGAATTAAGGCCATATGACGAGGCCTGGAAAGATATCGAAGAAACCTTACAAAAGACAAAACCGGCTTTCAAGGGATGGCGGGAGGCCACGGCGTGGGTCCGAAGCAGGACTTAGTCCTTATCGATACCAATATTTTTGTTATAGACCTCCGTTATAAAAGGGATGTGCATTATAAGAAAAATCTGGCCTGCCTCAGTGACGTGGCCCGGAGAAAAACGGGTTTCACAACCATTGTGAACCTGTTAGAGCTTTGCGGTGTCCTGTCGTTTAATCTGAACGGAAGGCAACTGACCGAATTATGGTTCTACTTTCAGGATAGGTACAAAATTACGGTCCTCCCCCCACCTGACCTTAAAAATAATTTCCCCGCCATAGGACTTAGCGAACTATTTGACCTTCTCAGGGATAGAACTGCTCTGGGCGATGCCTTAATGATAGCCGTTGCCCGTAAGCATTTACCCTTCGTTTCAAAAATGATTACCTGGGATAAGGAGCATTTTGAGGGCAAATTTCCCGGTACGGTACTGACCCCTGAAGAATTTATGCAGAGGACTAAATAATCCTTCCATTGTCAATATTCTGACCATGTTTACCCGCCGCAATGCCATATTTCCATATAATTTGCACCTACTAAATTATCACTAACTTGCCTAACTCCTTGTAATTATAGATGTTCGCTCTTTTAAATTATTTGGCATACAAGTTGCTAAAGCTAATTCCAAATCTTATTGGTGTATCAGCCACGAATTGATACTGATGAAGGTCTGCTCCCAATTTTGACTGTAAGGATTTAAGGGGAAGATAATGGTTGTTTTAGAGCTACCCAACAGCAAATTAAAAAAATACCGCCGGATGCTTAAGGCTGATCCTGATTCCCTCGATGCTGCAATAAACCTGGGCCTCCTCCATTTTAAAAAAGGGATGTATGACGAAGCCGCCGGTTTTTTGGAAAAGGCGATTCGTATAAAACCGGACCTGGTAGAGGCACGCAATGTATTAGGAAGTATTTATATAATGCGGGAGGAATATGCCCGGGCAGAACAGATACTGTTGGAAGCCCTGGAATTGCGTCCATACGATTTTGACACGTTGAGTCAATTAGGACATCTTTTTTGTACTCTAAATCAGATGGACCGGGCGCTTGAGTTCTTGCTCCAGGCTGCCAAAGTTAATCCGCATTCAGAAGAAATTTTGAATGACATTGGCGTATTGTTTTATTCGCAGGGCAAACAGGAAGAGGCCGAATGTTATTTCCATGCCTCACTGAAAGAAAAAAATAATTATGCAGACGCGTATTACAACTTGGGCCTTTTATACTTCGAGCAGAGTAAATACGAAAAAGCTATTGAAGCAATGCGCCGCTGTGTGGCGCTTGAGCCGGACAGTGACGAAACATGGCAGAAAATAGGTTTATTTTATCAAAAAGTAGAAAATTTTTCCGCGTCCCTGGCTGCCTTTGAACAGGTAAAAGGGGAAAGAGGTCCAGAATTAAACTATAGTTTGGGGGGAAGCTGGTATGCCAGCGGCCATTGGGATAGAGCTATAGAGGCCTTTGAGCGATGCTTAGAAGCGGAGCCAGATCATATATTGGCCAAGCAAGGATTGGCGGCCTGCTTCAGCAAAAAAGGCAACTGGGAAAGGGTCTCCGCCTTATGTTCTACCTTTCTTTCTTGTGGCCAGCCAGCCCCACCGGCTATAGATAACCTTTCTCCCAGATTATCGGCGCATAGAACCATTAGGCCCCTAAGGATCATTAAACGTATAGAAGCACGCAGTGAACAAGCCGATGCCCCCAGCCTGAACCTCTCAATAGTTGTCCCGGTTTATAACGAAGAACAAAATATAAATATACTATACGAACAATTGCAGTCTGTACTCTTGGGTCTGAATAAGAGTTATGAAATCATTTTTGTCGATGACGGCAGCAATGACAGGACACTGGAGAACTTAAGGAAGATCTCCGACCTTAATCGCAAGGTGAAGGTAATCAGTTTTCGCCGCAATTACGGTCAAACAGCGGCCCTCGCAGCCGGTTTTGATTTGGCTCGCGGTGAAGTCATTATCACGCTCGATGGCGACCTGCAGAACGATCCTCAAGACATACCACGGCTTTTAGATAAGATGGCGGAGGGATATGATCTGGTCAGCGGCTGGCGCACCAATCGTCAAGACAAATTTTTGACCCGGAAAATACCCTCCCAAATTGCGAATCGTATCATTGCCAAACTCACGAATGTCCATCTACACGATTATGGTTGTACGCTTAAGGCGTATAAAAAGGGGATCATTAAAAATATCAAACTATACGGGGAAATGCATCGTTTCATACCAGCCCTGGCCAGTTTTTTGGGTATCAAGGTAACCGAGTTGCCTGTTAATCACCGTCCGCGGGTCCATGGGTCCAGTAAATACGGCCTGTCCAGAATTTATCGGGTTATCCTGGATTTGATAAATGTGCGCTTTCTATTGGATTATTTTACAAGACCTATTCAATTTTTCGGCAAACTGGCATTGGGGACTTTCGGCTTTGGCCTGACAGCCCTGTTGGTATCCGCCGTTATGCGCTATATCCTGGGCGTTGAGATCAATTTCTTAGTTGTGGGCATTATGGAAGTAATCATATTTCTCACCGGGATACAACTGGTAATGATGGGGCTGGTAGGCGAAATGGTTATCCGGACCTACCACGAAAGTCAGGACAAGCCTATCTACATCGTGCGCGAAATTATTCAGCCAGAGGATAAAGACTGAGGCATATGTGCGGGATATGCGGATACCTGGATTTAACGGGGAGCCCTATTGACAGGGATATACTGTTATCCATGACCGCGAGCCTGGCGCATCGCGGCCCGGATGATCACGGCATTTATATTAATCCCATCGGACAGACGGGCGGTAGCGGATTGTACCCCTCTATTGGTATGGGGCATCGGCGCCTGTCCATAATAGATGTCTCATCGGCAGCTTCTCAGCCCATGGCTAACGAAGACGAGTGCATATGGGTGGTTTTTAATGGAGAGATATACAATTTTTCTGAGTTGCGTAGAGAGTGCATTAATCGAAGGCATGAATTCAGATCAAGAAGTGATACTGAGGTGCTGCTCCACCTTTATGAGGATTATGGCATAGACTTTATTCAAAAATTAAATGGAATGTTTGCTTTTGCCCTTTGGGATGAAAGAGACGGCAAACTCTTTCTGGTTAGAGATAGAATAGGTAAGAAGCCTCTTTATTATAGTCAAATAGGCTCTACTTTGGTTTTTGCCTCTGAACTAAAAGCCCTTCTTGCTCATCCTCAAGTGAAGAGAGAAATTGATATTGAATCCTTCGGGAAATATCTTCTCTATGAATATGTTCCCACCCCTGATTCCATATTTAAAGGAGTAAAGAAGCTCAGGCCCGGTTATGTCCTTTCAGCAAGCAGGCAGGGGATATGGGAAAAGTGTTATTGGTATCTCGATTTTACCCCCAAAATAGAGGCATCTGAAGAGCAGATAAATGAAGAAATAATGAATCTTTTTCGGGATTCTCTGTATAAGCGTTTGATTAGTGATGTGCCTCTCGGTGTTTTTTTGAGCGGAGGTCTGGATTCAAGCAGTATCGTGGCTGGCCTTTCAGAGTTAATACCTGGAAGCGAAATAAAGACCTTCTCCATTGGATTTAAAGATAAATCATTCGATGAGTCTTCATACGCCAGAGAGGTGGCACGTTATTTCGGCACCGACCACCACGAAGAGATAATGAGCCCAGGATGTATGATAGAGATTCTGCCCGAGGTGATCAATTTCCTGGACGAACCATTTGCTGATGCCTCGATTATTCCTACTTATCTCCTATCCAAATTTACACGTTCCGAGGTGACGGTAGCTTTGGGTGGAGACGGGGGAGATGAACTCTTTGCCGGTTATCCAACCTTTTTGGCCCATAAGATGGCCCTTTTTTATGAGAGACTACCCTCATCCCTGCATAATGCGGTCGTTTCTCTGGCCTCACTTCTTCCGGTTTCCATGGATAACATAAGCTTTGATTTTAAGGTTAAGCAATTCCTTAAGGGCATTCCATACGAAGTCCCAAATAGAAATCAGATATGGCTTGGGGCCTTCTCGCCGGAAGAGCAAAAAAGACTTTTTAGCAAGGAGGTACTGGCCAACCTCAACGGTTTTAACCCATTTAGCAACATAGAAGAGTCTCTGGAAAGTGTCTCCTACGAAGACATCATGGATCAGATTACCTTCCTTTATCTTAAGTTTTACCTCCCCGACGACATCCTGACCAAGGTCGATCGGGCCAGCATGGCCGCCTCGCTGGAGGTAAGGGCACCCTTTCTGGACTACAGGCTTGTAGATTATGTAAATAGACTACCTTTCCGATACAAGCTTAAGGGACTCACCACTAAGTACATCCTGAAGAGATGCATGCGAAATAAGATACCGGAACAAATTATTAACAGAAATAAAAAGGGATTCGGGGTACCGATAGCCAAGTGGTTTAAGGACGAACTGCGAGCCACGCTTCTGGATAGCCTTTCTGAAGCAAAGATCAAAAAAGAAGGTTTTTTCAATTACCGATATATTAAATCCCTTCTGGACGAGCACTTCGCCGGAAGAAAAGACAACAGAAAACAACTCTGGACCCTTTTTATGTTTGAGCAGTGGTATGAGAGGTGGAGTTATTGAGACGCCTAAGTTAATTATGTAGCTTAACTCTGGCTAGAACGAGACCATGCCTATTTTGCACGATACCATGGAGCTTGGAAATGCAAGATAAACTAAAAGAAGGCGAAGCCTTTTTTATCGAAGGGGAATTAGATGCAGCAGAGAGATCTTTCCAACAAGTTCTAGAAATAGATTCTAGAAACAAAGACGCTTTTAATAACTTGGGAGTGATTGCGTTCCAACAAGGTGACCTAAATAAAGCTGTTGAGTGGTTTACAAAGATTTTGGCAATTGACCCATTATATAAGGATGCAGTTATAAATTATTGTGAGATATTGAAATCGTTAAATATATTTCATAAGGCCATTCCTCTTTTAGAAAGAATAAGAGACCGGTATCCAGAGGACAGAGAAGTTTTCAACTATTTGGAAAAAAGTAGATTGGAAGAAGCGGAAAACTATTTCTCAGAAATACTAAGCGCAAATCCTAAAAATATTCTACTCATAAATACACTGAGGAGCTTGGGCCTACTTGCCCTTTTACAGATTGTAAGCAACTGCAAATCAACCACAATTGGCAAAAAATTGGACTCTATGAAGCGTAACGTCTCGATGTTACATACTGATGTTCTCATTTTATTGTATCTTTTTGCGAAAGCCAAATCCGGTAATATTCTTGAGATTGGGCCATACATTGGTGGTTCAACGATTGCGATGGCGTGGGGCAGACAGGATTCGGGTAGCGGCAGTAGTAGTACTAGAATCATAACAATTGAGGCAGGTGGGAAATATCCAACTCATCCGGAATTACCTACGGATGATATTCTGCGTGATCTGAAAACGAATCTGAGGACCTATGGAGCGGCGGATGAAGTAGAGATTCTGGAGGGTCGATCAAACGATGACCATGTTATCAAATCGGTTTCAGAAAAACTCTGTAACCAAAGCCCGGTCGATTTATTTTGTATTGATGCGGATGGAGATGTTAAGCGGGATATTGATCTCTATCAAAAAATGTGCAGCAAAGATTGTGTCCTGGTAGTCGATGACTATATTTCTCCGGGAGCCCCAGAGAAGGAACTTACCACAAGGAGGACTATTCAAGAATTATTGAATCAAAGAATTCTGATTGAGTACGGAATCTTTGGCTGGGGGACATGGGTGGGAAGGTTTACCGGATAAAAAGTCCCCAAAATCTTTTAAAAATAGTAACTGCAATATCTGTCCTAACTAAAAGATAGCCGGTTAATATGAAAGAAAGTTTATCGAAATATCTTGCGTGTATTCAGCTTTGTCCGGTTAGGTTTTTGCATATGTTGAATACTGAGAAAACGGAGAAAAATTTTGCATCCATGTCGTTTTTTGCTTGACTTTTGAAAAAGTGTTAGGGCGGCGAATTTTTCGTAATTAC
>JBFMAZ010000103.1:0-8681 GCA_040755415.1 Thermodesulfobacteriota bacterium
CCCCCTTTTTCAAAGGGGGAATGTAGGGGGATCCCCTTTTTCAAAGGGGGAAATGTTTCTCCTCCCTTTGGAAAAGGGAGGTTGGGAGGGATTTTAAAATACTTTTTCAAACAGCTAAACTGATACCCTTTGACAAACCTAATGAAAGGGGGTAAATATACATCTCCTCTAAAAATTGCGCCCATGGCTCAGCGGATAGAGCGACGGACTACGAATCCGTAGGTCGCAGGTTCGATTCCTGCTGGGCGCGCCACTAAAAAGGTAAGACCTGCCAATGAGTCAGGCATTCGTTGACAGGTCTTAATCATTTTTCCCAACTTCCAAATTTGATGGTCTTGTAAAAAGTCCTGAAATCGTCATGCCGGATTCCCAATCAAGTTGAGGACAGGCTTGATCCGGCATCCAGAACATATTGAATTTGCTGGATCCCCCCCCCTGCTTTCACAGACCTCGTAGTAAATACGGGCGGTGTCCCCTGCGAAAGCGGGGGCTGTCTCCGAATCCTTTCTGGCCATACGGTTTCATCTTGGAATATCGCTCAATTCCTGCTATAAAATCAAACAATACAACTATACTGTGAGCCGATAAGAGCATGCGTTCAGTTCAGCTATAGTTTTTACGGTCGGCTCCGCGCCGTAAAAACTATTATTATGCCGTTCTGGAAGTAACCGGGTAGAAAGATAACGGTAAATGATTGAAAAAAACTTCGACATATCGTTTGTTGCAGACCTTGCCCTGCGGGAAAAACAGATTCAGCAGAATTACAGGCCGATTATTGCGGTACATAAGTGGTTTGCCAGAAGGCCCGGTACGCTGTTCCGCGGATTGCTGCTTTCCGAGCTCCTAGATAAGCCCCTTTCCGAGGTATTCTATCAGTCCAATCGTCTGAGGGGAATCAAGGTCGCCGACCCTTTTCATGGGAGGAGGCACGCCTTTAATTGAAGCGAACCGACTTGGTTGTGATGTTATCGGATTTGACATTAATCCGATGTCCTATTGGATCGTCAAGCAGGAAATTGAACATCTGAATTTGGATAAATATGTTCGGGCGGCGTACTCGTTACGTGGGCAGATGGAGAAAGACATCGGACACCTCTACCGTACCCGCTGCATTTTTTGCGGGGATGAGAACGCTCACGTTAAGTATTTCCTTTGGGTGAAGACCATTCCTTGCCGGAAATGCAACAAATCCATTGACTTGTTCCCTGGATATCTGCTGGCTTCCGACTCAAGACATCCCCAAAACGTCTTGATATGTCATGCATGTGGCCAATTGACCGAGACGGCGAACAGAAGAAATCCGGGCGCTTGCCAACATTGTCATGCCGATCTCTCGTTAGAAGGACCGGCTAAGCGCAGTCGCTGCGAATGCCGTAAATGCGGCACCATGAATACATTCCCGAATAAGGCGTTGGGTGTGCCAAGGCACCGACTTTTTGCCATAGAGTATTTCTGCCCCTCTTGTAAAGACAGTCACATTGGCAGGTTTTTCAAGACACCCGATTCCCAGGACTTGGTGAGGGTACGCGAGGCTGAAAAACGATGGATAAGGACTCGTCCAAAATATGTTCCGGACGATGAAATCCCCTCCGGCGACGAGACAAACCGCCTCCATCGATGGGGATATACACGTTACCGCGAAATGTTCAACTCCCGCCAACTCCTCGGCCTGGAGCTATCCACTCGAATTATTGCTCAAATAAGTGAGGAGCGCATCCGGAACGCTATGGCAACCAACCTCTCAGACTTGCTGCGCTATCAGAACATGATCTGCCGATATGACCCCATGGCACTTAAATCACTTGATATCTTTTCAGTTCACGGATTCCCGGTGGGACTCATTCACTGCGAGTCCAACTTTTTTGGAATCATGGCCCCCAACAAAAACAGCTGTATCGGCAGCGGCGGTTGGGCGAATATTATCGAGAAGTTCCGCAAGGCGAAGGCATATTGCGACAGTCCATTCGAAGTAAGGCATCGGGGCCGGAAAAAAGAAATCGTGCCCATCAAAGGGGAATGGATCGGCGACAACCCGAACGGCAAGCATAAGGATGAGAGGCGAAGGGTTGAACTTCGTTGCCGTGATGCCGCTACAGCGGAACTTTCTCCGTCAACATTGGATGCGGTGCTTACTGATCCACCGTATTTCGGAAACGTCCAATATGCGGAACTGATGGATTTCTGTTATGTATGGCTCCGTCGTCTCATACACAGCGAGGTCGATGCATTCGGCAATCTCTCAACACGCAACCCCCAGGAGCTAACCGGCAATGAAGACATGGGCAGGGGCTTTGACCACTTCGCCCAAGGCCTGTCATCCGTCTTCCAACAGATGGCAAAGGCCCTTAAGCCTGGAGCTCCGCTGGCTTTTACCTATCACCACAATGATCTTGCGGCTTATTATCCGATAGCCGTCGCCATCCTCGATGCTGGTTTGACCTGCTCCGCCTCATTGCCTTGTCCGGCGGAAATGGGGGCCTCCATTCATATCAACGGAACTGGCTCATCTATCATTGACACCGTTTTCGTATGCAGATCAACCGGCACTGTGCCACGGGAATGGGTGGTCGATTCAATAGAGGGCATCGCCGAGCTTGTTAAAGAGGACTTGACCAAGCTTCGCACCGGAAATGTCACGCCGACCCTTGGTGACATAAGGTGCATCGCCTACGGGCATCTTATCCGTTTGGCGATATGGAATCTTCGCAAGGCATGGGACAAGAACGCAGATATCAACAAGCGCTTGTCGAGGGTTTCATCCTGGCTCCTGAAGTTTGGCGGATGGCACGAGATTGAAAACTACCTTGCTGAACCAGAAGACCCTTCCCATGACGCACCCTTGTTTGCTGTACGTGAAAATCAAAAGAAATACGGAGCCACTCATGCCGAAGTATCCTTTTGAAGTGCCCTTTAATGAGATTCTGGGAGATTCTGAACGGTATGTCGATGCCGTTTTCTCGTGCTTAGAGTCGGAATTCCTGGTGATGCCCAAAGGCGTCGGCTTTGTTGAGTATCCAGTTTTTGAACGGGGATACGAGGCGCTAAAGACTGCAACCAAGGGATTTTCCGAACTCGAGCCGGTCAAAGTGTTACCTGTGACGCTGGCGGAGCCGATTTCAATAGTTATTTTGCGCACAATGCTCGGATTTACGCCGCCTGAATGGGGTTATCTGGCAACACAGCGAACCGGCGTGAGCGTCACACAGGGATTCGTCAGGTCGCTCGACAGAAAAGTTAGAATGTCACCGGAGAACCCTCTTAACGCCAACGGCGTTACTAAGGAAAGGCTAAAGGCGTTGGTGGAAACGGCTTGTTTCATGCTAACCGAAGGTACGCCGCAAGTCGAAGACGATCAACTGCATCGTTTGAACAAGGCCGATACCAAACGCGGTATCGACAGCATAAAGAATATCGCGGGATGGGTGTGCCCTACGCCATGCTTCTGTACGAGCGTTTTTTAGGTAGACCGTTTGCAGGTCATCGCGATTCGGTCAGCGAGCTGGTCGGTGACAGCCTTGAATCGGCTATCGAGGACGTTTTGACCAAGGCTGGCATCAGTTACCGGAAGACGAAGTGAGCAGAACGGATCGAGGGGTTTGACCAAACTCCGGACTTCATCATTCCGAGCGAGTTCAATCCCCAGGTCATCATCGAAGCAAAGATAACCGAAGACGACGGCACAGCCAGGGACAAGGTAACTCGTATTCAACACTTGGGCGAATTGAGTCTTGCTGGGCGCACGGCGGACAACCCGAAATACGAAGTCGTAGCTTGCATTGGTGGACGAGGATTCGGTGTTCGCCGTGAGGACATGAAGAAGATGATCTTTGCGACCAGAGGCAAGGTCTTCACGCTAAAGACGCTTAACCTACTCAGCGAACATACGCGGCTTAAGGAATTCAAGTCGAAATGACATACGATTAAATCGGCGTAACAAATCGCTACTTTTAGTTAATAAAAGTCAAGCCTCTCCTGCCGAAGAGTAAAAAAGCAGTAAACCTACCTCGCCGGAAAGGATGTCGAGATTGCAAAAGTGAGAGAGGGGCAAGGTCATTGAAAGACGGACTGTTACCAAGATTAAAATAGACAAGGAGCCCTATATGGACAGGCCGGAATGGAATCCGGGCAAGCTGCTGGAAGTATCTGGAAGTTACTGGAAGACCTGTGCCCTTCATGCCGCGGTCAAGCTCGGCGTGTTTACCGCGATAGGCGCCGAACGGCTTGGCGGCGGGGAGGTCGCCCGGAGGCTGAACGGGGATGAAAGAGGGGTAACCATGCTCCTCAATGCCCTTGTCGCCATGAATCTACTGATAAGGGCGGATGACAAGTATTCCAACACGCCCGCCGGCCTGTCTTTTCTCTCCAAGGCCTCTCCTGAGTATATCGGTCACATGATTATGCACCATCATCATCTGGTGGATTCCTGGTTTCAGTTGGACCAGGCCGTTAAGACCGGCAAGCCGATGCGAAAAAGGGCGTCTTACAGTAACGAGGAATGGCGGGAGAGCTTCCTTATGGGCATGTTCAACTTAGCCATGAATCTGGCCCCCAGGCTGGTCACTGAAATAGATATTTCCGGCCGGCGGCACCTCCTCGATCTGGGCGGCGGACCCGGGACCTATGCCATCCATTTTTGCCTTAAAAATCCCCGGCTCAAGGCCACGGTTTATGACCTTCCTACTACCAGACCGTTTGCAGAAAAGACTATTGAAAGATTCGGCCTAAGTGACCGGATAGACTTTATGGATGGCGACTACCTGGAGGAAGGTATCGAAGGGGTCTATGATGTGGCCTGGCTTTCTCATATTCTCCACGGGGAAGGGCCGGAAGACGCGGGGCGGACTATCCGGAAGGCCGTTTCCGTCCTGGAGCCGGGCGGTATGATTATAGTTCACGATTTCATTTTAAATAACGCTATGGACGGGCCGCTTTTCCCGGCGCTTTTTTCTCTCAACATGCTTCTGGGCACGGCCCAGGGGCAGTCTTATTCGGAAAAACAGATCATGGATATGCTGGCCGGGGCCGGTGTGAGGGAAATCCGGCGCACTCCTTTCCAGGGCCCGAACGATTCCGGGGTTATTACCGGGATAGTTTGAACAAGTATAGCCATGTAGGGCGGGCTAAGCCCAGCAAAACCGCTGTGCGCAAGAAAACGCCGCTCATGATATTTACCCCCCTTGCTCTTCCCCTCGACGCCCTCCATTTGTAACAGAGAGCGCGCAGACTTGCCGTAAGCGTTTCCTGCCAGCCCTATTATGTGCAAAAGCTCGGTCATCTTGTTTTTGAAGTGTCGGATGAAACAGTAACAGCGGACGACATCACGGCGGCAATGGCAAGACTCATTCTATCAGAAAAGCCGGTTTTTGTTACGTTCCTAAAGAAGCAGGGTGAAGATTACTTGGAGTAACCCACCTCCTGTAAAAATCTGTCAGTATGCAACAGAAAGTTACTTTGAGGTATAATACTCTAAAGTAATCTTCTTGGGATGCCGACCCAGTGCCCACGATGATTATTGAATCCCGATCTCAGAAGTTTCATTGCCTATGTAGAATAGGACCTTAAAACGAATCTGTATGTCGGGGTCGTCCCTGGAGTTCCCGGTGCGCATACCCAAGGAGCCACGCTTGATGAACTGCAAAAAGACCTTAAGGAGGTTTTAGAATTGTGCTCGGGGAAGATAAATTAAACGCCATCTGCCTTAAAAAGTTACTTTAAAGTATAATACTTTAAAGTAATCTTTTGTGAGGTGAAGTATGTTCATCAATAGGAAAAAAGAGCTTGAATTTCTCCGGAAGGCACTAAAGGCTGATGAATCACATCTGATAATCATCTATGGCAAGAGGCGGGTGGGAAAAACGGAGCTCATCAAACAGCTTTTTAAGGGCATTTCTCACATATACTTCCTTGCCGACAAGTCACCCGAAAAGGACAATCTGAAGATACTTTCCGAAAAGGTAGGTATTCTATACGCCGATGACTTCTTGCTTTCCAGGGGCTTCGGGAACTGGTATGACTTTTTCAAGTATATTAAAGGAAAGGGAAAGCTCGCTATCGCCATTGATGAATTCCCCTATCTCATAGAGGCGAATCGTGCCATACCTTCCATATTCCAGAAGGGATGGGACGAGGAACTTCGGGACTCCGGCGCCTCTCTGATATTGCTCGGCTCAAGCATTGGTATGATGGAGACGGAAGTCCTCGGGTATAAGTCCCCATTGTTTGGAAGGAGGACAGCACAGATGCTGATACAACCCTTCTGTTTCGGGGATTCAAGAAAATTTTTCCCTAAGAAATCCATCGAGGAGTGCATGTATATCTATGCAACCCTTGGGGGCATACCGGCCTATCTGCTCCAGTTTGATCCGGAAGTCGACTTGTGGAAGAACATCAGAGACAGAATCCTTACGCCGGAGGCATACCTCTACAGTGAGCCTGAATTCATATTGAGAGAGGAACTGCGTGAGCCAAGAAACTATTTTTCCATCCTGCGGGCAATATCCGCGGGTAAGACACGTGCCGGCGAGATCATCAATGAAACGGGTTTCGAGAAGAACATAGTAGGCAAGTATCTCTCTGTGCTTACAGACCTCAAAATCGTAAAAAGGGAAGTCCCTGTAACCGAGAAGTCGTTCGAAAAGAGCAAGAAAGGTGTTTATACCATCGACGACAACTTCTTCAGGTTTTGGTTTAATTTTGTTTTTCCAAACAAGAGCTTCATTCAGGAGGGTGAAATCGAATATGTGATTGAAAAGAAGATAAGGCCGCGGATAGATATATTTACGTCCCTCACCTTTGAGGAGGTTTGCAGATCTTTTGTAAGAAAAGAAGGAGTCAACGGACTGAGATTCAACATGGTGGGCTGGTGGTGGAGTAAAGATACCGAGATCGATGTCGTAGCAATAAATGAGGACGCAAACTCCATACTCTTCGGAGAAGCGAAATGGAGCACTAAAAAGGTAGGCATGAATGTCTTAGAAGATTTGAGGCGAAAGGCGTCCAGGGTGGCATGGGGAAAGAAGGGGCGGAATGAATACCTGGCCTTGTTCAGCCGAACAGGCTTTACAGACAAAATAATAAGGGCTGCACAAAAGGAAAAGATTTTTCTGGTGGAAATGGATAGATTCTGACCCTCATGGTAATGAAACAAAATGTAATATTTTGTTTCAGATCAGTAAGAAAAGGGCAGGAAATTACCCCTTGAACATGCATAGCGAGCGCATTCCCCACTGCTTGCAGTGGGGTTAGCGAGCGAATACGATGCATTTTACCTTGCATACGGAGATCCCCCGCAGCTTGCTGCGGGGAGCTTCAATTCTGGCCTCAGAAACCCTAAAATGAAACACTTTTAAAAATCTGTTTCACGGTGGCAAAATGGCTCCAAAGAGAGTCAGCTTTAATCGCTTGCGAAATTGCCCTCTGCTGAACATAACAACTCATAAAGTACAGAAGCTCCTGGGACGTTGGGATAGCGGGTGTAACCACGGATCATCCGGTTCTGGATGAAGTCCAGGAGCGTCAGATTTTTCTCGATATGTATCTGCGTTAAAAATTCGATAGCTTCGGGCCGTTTTGCGTTTATACCTTTCCTGAGGGCCATAATTTCGGTCCTGTCCCGGACGAACAGGTTAATCATGTCCTCTACTTGGTGGTGCCAGAGGAGAATTCCCCTGGTATCTTTCAGCATCAATTCTATGCCCCCGGCAGTAGTTGACCGGCCCGCGCAGAAGCCGCCGATTATTTCCTCGGGCTTATGGGGATAAAGGTCTAAATAAAAGAGCGTCTCCTTAAAACTCCGGGGATGGTACTTTTCAATATAAGGCGCGAAGGCATTTCTTTCCCGAGTCCACTCAGCCACGAAGGATGGGTTCATTAGGGTCCCGTATATGAGTTTTATCTCGCTGGTTCTTTCCGTGTAGATGCAGTAAGCATAAAATTCATTTCTTACAGCCCAGTCCAGGGTCTCTTCAGAGAAAAACCGCCGGAGCCAGGGCTGGCTTTTCGCAGGAAATATCTCCTCTTTAAGAAAGCTCAAAGTCTGTATGGAGGCCGAACGAGTTCCTTTGTGGATATCCCCCTGCAACGTTGAAGTTCAAAATAGAGGCAAGGCCGCCACCTACGATAGTCCTCAAAAAGTCCCTTCTGTCCAGCATCATAAAACCCCCTCGAGTATTTTGTCGGCGGTACTGACTATAACACAGGACATAGGACAAATAGCGTCCGAGGAGGAAATTGATTTAAAAAGGATGGTTTAAGATTTAAGACGCTGGGTGGTGGTCTTTTTATCTCAGTAGCAACACCTATAAGAAGCTGAGTGGGTGTTCCTGTGTTGATATGGTGATTGAAGGATAAAAGCGTACCTGTGCCCGCTAACCTTATTTCATACTGTTGCTACAATCACCAGCAAGGTAAAGGCGGTAGTTTTGCAATGTCCCAGCCATCTTCGAGCGCTAATAATGGCTCGACGATCATTTTTCGAAGGTCCTCTTCTGACCTGATGTCCATAAGTTTCAACCAGAAACCGCACATCCTTACAGGAACTGACTGCGGGTTGCAAGGTAAGCGCCAACTGAACCGCCCTTTCAGTCCGATTGTCTACGGGACAGCATCTCCCGGTCAATGTATTGGGGCAGGAGTGCGCGGAGTTTGTCTCCACTCTTGGCCAGTGGAAGGCGTTCAAAGAG
>JBFMAZ010000104.1:0-51648 GCA_040755415.1 Thermodesulfobacteriota bacterium
ATAAGATTTCGCAGAGACTTCTCGACAAGAAATATTTATAACATGCTTTTTTTATTACCCTATTTTTGATTGACACCCATGAAATCTTTTTCAAATCTCAAGGAGAATGCTTCTGCGAAAATCGGTGCTCAATACAGAATGTTAACTTGGGGTCTGCGGCGCCGACTGGAATCGCATGAGCCGGCCGCACCTTGAGCTTCACACGCGATTTATCCAGACCATGCCACGTATTGATAATGCCAAGCACCGCGCCCAAGACGGCGATGGACAAAGTTACTGCTTGCACGGTAGTGATGTTTTGGATCAGAGGTTCTAACAAGTCTGTAGAAAAACCCCAAAAAATCAATAACTAGGCATTTTGTAACTTATTGTTTGTATTGAATATTATTTTTAGAAAAATCTCAATAATAGATTTATTCTACAGACTCAACGTCCCAGCTCAGCGGCTGGCGAAGCCGGTCCGTTGAAGCGTGAAGTTAAGTTCCCTAACACCACTCAAGCTGTCCCCTCGGCTGGGCTCCTGCCCAGTATCGCCTCAAGCCGCCGTGTCAACTGCGCTTTCAGATCCGTCAGATTCTCGTATTCAGGTACGTTATGAACTACTAAATCAAAATGCAGGGAGGTACCGGCGCGACGGTAGAGAATTGGCCTCTTATTAAGCGCATGTGCGTATCCAACCTCGTAGTACACATTTGGCCTCTCACCCGTGAGGTCTGCGATTAAAAACTCGGATCGGCGAATGTGGTCCAGAATCACATCTGTGATTTGCTCCTGATGCTCAATGTCATCGGCTCGGACGGCGCGGATGCCGAACTTACCGCAGACCTCCTTGATAGTGTTGCACACATCTTCGAGCTCCGGCTGCGACCGACTCATCTGCATGATGATGAATGCAGTGTTGGTCTTTACTTCTTGGCGAGGTTCTTCACCAAAAAGATCGCCGATACCATCAGCTGGACGCCGACGTTCCTCGAGATGCCGCCGAAGCTGTACTTCTATGCCGTCGAAGGCTAGGAACTCTTGAAGGTTCTCCTCGCGATCAATGCTGATACTTGAATAGCCATACCCAGATGGTACACCTGACGCCGATGACCAGAAATGGCCTGCGGACGACATAAGGGCAAACAGTTCCTGCGTGTACAACTCATCAAGTCCAAGCCTCTCGGCGATCAGATCTGCGGAAATGGTCCTCGTTTGCGGATTCTCGATGACGAGGTCCCGGATCGCCAGAATAACACGTTCGGTATCTCGAATGCGTGCACTCTCCGGATCGATCGCGAGTAGACCAAGCAATGAGAGGGAATTACCATGAAGAAACTGGTGATTGACTTGAGACGAACGGAAGTCCTTCGGCAGCTTATCCCTAAGCGCGATCCTAATGCTTAGCTGGTCGATCGGTTTACGGGCATTGTGCCGTCGATAGATCTCCTGGAGCCCCTAATTTATATATAGACTCTATTTTTTCGTCTGAGCTGAATATGAGAGGTATCGTATAGAAATCTGCTAAAAAACGCAACAGGATAAACTGGATTCCGGATCAAGCCTGTCCTCAACTTGATTGGGGATCCGGAATGACCGTTGTGTAAAGTCATTTCTGAGACAGTACATGCGGAGTCCGTGAAGAATCTTGGCGCCTGACGCTGAGGCATGTATGATACCGACATTGAAAAATTGACATACGCCGCAAAAAGGCATAAATAATACAGAGCAAACGGACTTTTTACGAGGCCGTCCCAATTACCATGAGGTGATGTCATGTATTCACGCATGCTGGTGCTTCGCTTTCCGCACGATATCGTAGATAGACCGATCGTCTGCAACCTAGTCAGGGAATTTGACCTCTCTTTCAACATCCTCAAGGCCACCATCCTGCCGGGGCAGGAAGGTCTTATGATTATGGAGCTGAGCGGACACCGCAAGAATTTTAATCGGGGGATAAAGTATCTGGAAGAATGCAGGGTAAAAATAAAGACCATTGGTCAGGACATCAACCGCAATATGGACAAGTGTCTTCAATGCGGGGCCTGTACCGGCGTCTGTCCTACCGGGGCCCTCTATATCCGCCGTCCGGAGATGGAGGTATGTTTCGAACCGGAAAAATGCAGCGGTTGCGAACTCTGTGTGGCGGCCTGCCCGGTACGGGCCATGGAAGTCCATCTGCGTAATGCCTCAGGTTTTTAAAAGCTGTTCCTTTTGTGGTCTCCCTGCTTTATCCCTTTCTCTATGAGTCACTATCCCCCACAAAAAAGGATTGCCGTAGCCTTAAGCGGGGGCATAGACAGCACCGTGGCCGCCGCCCTGCTTAAAGAGGAAGGATACGATATCTTTGCCCTGCACATGCTGATCCCCACGGCCGGGATGGCCGTATGCGCCGAAAAAGCCGGGGCCGTAGCCCGTCGTCTCAATATCCCCTTTTATACCGTTGATGTGGAAAAGCCGTTCACCGAAGAGGTCATCCATTATTTTATCGATGAATACCTCCATGGCCGGACTCCCAACCCTTGCGTAGTCTGCAACCGGCAGATCAAACTGGGCGTCCTTTTGGAGAAGGCCATATCCCTCGGCGCGAAAAAGATAGCTACCGGCCATTACGCCCGGGTGACATATAATGAGGAGTCCGGCCGATTTATCCTGCGCAAGGGTTCTGACCGTACCAAGGATCAGTCCTATTTTCTCTCTACTCTCAGTCAGGAACAACTGGCCCGAATCCTTCTTCCGCTGGGAGAAATGTCTAAGACCGAAGTCAAAGATTATGCCTCCCGTTTAGGGCTTAAATACTTATCCGAACGTGAAAGCCAGGAGGTCTGCTTCATCCCCCATGGAGATTATAAAAAATTCCTGCTAAGACGGCTACCGCCAGGCCTGGCTAATTCCGGCGATATCGTGGATACTAAAGGCCGTATCCTGGGAAAACACCAGGGAATTTTTAATTTCACCATCGGGCAGCGCCGGGGGCTTGGCCTGCCGGATACGACGCCTTTTTACGTCTTGGGGTTTAATATTGAGAAAAAAGAGGTTATTATTGGCAAGAAAGAAGACCTCTATCGCCAGGATTGCATGGTAGAAAAAGTAAATTGGGTCTCTATCCGGGAAATCATGCAAGCATTGGAGGTCAAAACGCGTATTCGTTATAAACACCGGGAGGCCCCTGCAATACTGACACCTGTAGATGCTGCCACTGTCCGCGTCCGGTTTCTGGAACCGCAAAAGGCCATTACGCCGGGACAGGTAGCCGTTTTTTATAAAGGGGATGTGGTGGTAGGAGGCGGATTCATTGCCTGAAATACAGAGGATCGCCATTGAGACCCTGGGCTGTAAGGTCAATCAATTTGAATCGGCCGCCATAGAAGAACAGCTCAGGGCCAACGGTCATACTATAGTCCCGTTTTCGCAGCCGGCCGACGCATACATCATAAACACGTGCACGGTCACGGCCAAGGCGGATTTTCAGTCCAGGCAACTCATCCGCCGGGCCATGCGTACCAATCCGGCCGCCAGGATCATCGCCACCGGCTGCTATGTCCAGACGGCCAGCCGGGAACTGTTGGAATTCTGCCAGGCTGGCAATGTCTGTCTGGTTGGGAATGACCAGAAAATTAACCTGGCAAACTACCTCACCCCGCATAATCCGGAGGCCTCCTTTGAAATCTATGTAGGGGCTATAGGAGAGGTAAAAAATATCTCTCCCTTCACTGTTGAACATTTCCCGCGGCGGACCAGGGCCTTTCTCCGAATACAGGACGGCTGCAATGCCTTTTGCTCCTATTGTATCGTCCCCTATGCCCGGGGGCGCAGCCGCAGCCTGCCGCCGGTTGAGGTGCTTAAACAGACGGAGCGGCTTGTAGAGGGCGGCTATCAAGAAATAGTCCTTACCGGTATCAACCTGGGCCGGTACGGTCGGGATCTCCGCCCGCCGACATCGCTCTATGAACTTCTGGTGTCGTTGGAAAAGGTGAGCGGACTTTGTAGAATACGCCTCAGTTCGATCGAACCCGCGGAAATGACAAAAGAAATAGTAACCTTCATGGCCAGATCAGAGGTCGTCTGTCCCCACTTCCACATTCCCCTGCAGAGTGGAAGCGCAGAGATATTAAAAAGGATGAATCGCCATTACACCCCGGAATTTTATAGGGATATGATCGGCATGATCCATGATGCCATACCTATGGCAGCCATAGGCACGGACGTAATGGTCGGCTTCCCGGGAGAGGGGGAAAAGGAGTTTAAAGATACCTATGATCTCTTATCCGAACTACCGGTAACTTATCTGCACGTATTCCGGTATTCCGCCCGTCGGGGAACCGCCGCCTATGCCTTTCCGGAGAGCGTAAACACAAAAGCGGTTACCATACGGGCCAAACAGCTCAAGGAGATGGGGCTACTTAAAAAGAAAGCTTTTTATTTTCGAAACCTGGAACAAAATACCAGCCTCCTCATCGAAGGCCGGGACAGACATTCTAGACTTTATAAAGGCCTTACGCCCAATTATATCCCGGTTTTGATAGACACAAATGGTGTGTCTCTCGGCGGGATAATAGACATAAAAATCGAGCGCATCCTGGGCGATCAGGCTATTGGTATTCTTCTGTCACTGTCATCCAAATAGGAATTGGTTATTCCTTAGAACTTGATCACCTTACGAACCAGGAACCCCATAATGCCAATGAACACAAGCTCTGCAACAATGAGGTGGCCCCAGGAATGCCAGATATGCCAGGACAGGCCAGAAGAAACGACTACAAGCAAGCAAAGCACAATGATTACTGCTAAGGAACGCACCGCATTTTCATTCATACTTCTCCCCCCAAAATTATCTTGAAGTAGTATCCCTTCTTATCGTTCCTGCTTATACACCAAAATACACCGGAGATAAAGTCAAAAAATGAATCGCTGCTCAAAAATAAAGGTCAACTCCGCGGCTTCTCACCCCAACTAACTACCGGGAAGGCCCGGGGATATCGATGGTCGTGCAACTGCCTCCCGCACAAGAACGGTTACTCACGCTCGTACCACCGGAACTTGCCCCTGATCGGCTACTACTCATAGTATAATTGGTCCGGCTTAAAACCCTCTCAAAGGACTCACCTCCGCATTTGGGACATTTGGCTTCAATCTGATCTTCTTTATTTAACGCCAGGAGTTCAAAGATATGCTGGCAATCCAGACAGCGAAATTCATAGATCGGCATTTGTTAGCCCTCCTTAACTATTTCTTGCACTTGTAACCGGTTAGGTTTTTGAAACGCTATGGGCCACGAAATACGCTGAATTCCCGGAACAGCATGGTTTCAAATTCGAAATCCGAAGCACGAATCCCGAAACAATATCAAATGATCAAAATCCAAATTATCAAAACGAATTGTTCATGCTGCGGTTTTGAACATTGAGACATTAGTAATTTGGATTTGTTTCGTATTTCGATATTCGAATTTCGGATTTGGCCCTGTTCCCGAAGCAGTCGGAGCCTTCGGACTTAATAACCGTTTCAAAAAGCTAAAGTGATACCTGTATCTTATTATGCTATCCTACTAAATCTTCACGCGTAAAAACAGCTTCAAGGTCATAGCCTTTCTCTTTAAGAAATTCCCTGCCGCCTTCGTTACGATCCACCAAGGCCAATACCTGGACAACCTTAAATCCCTCCGCCTCGGCCCTCTCTATGGCCTTAAGGAGCGTACCGCCGGTCGTTACCACGTCTTCCACTATGGTCACTGCAGTCCCCGCTGGTAAGTTATTTTTACCTTCAATCCAGGAAGCCGTTCCATGCCTCTTGGGTTCCTTACGGATGATAAGGGCATGGATGGGATTTCCAGCCATATAACTCGCCACAGCTATGGCCGTAACCATCGGATCAGCGCCCAAGGTCATTCCTGCAACGCCCTGAACCGTTACCGGGGCCTTACGGATACGTTCAAACATCACCTTTCCCACTAAATAAGCCCCTTCCGCTGAAAGCGTAGTCTGTTTGCAGTCTATATAAAAATCGCTCTCCCGGCCGGAAGTAAGGACGACTTTCCTTTTTTGGTAAGATTTTTCAATAAGAATCGCCTTAAGGCGCTCTTTTTCATTATCCATGTATTTCTCCTAACAGGTTAAATAGGACGTCCGCCTGAGGCGGACTGATATTCGCAGAAAATTATTTAACATCCTGATCCGCCAGAGGCGGACGTTTATCTGCGTCCAAAGACTCTACTTAAACACCCGCTTGAATATAGTATCCACATGTTTCAGGTGATGCTTGAGATCAAAAGTCTGCTCAAGTTCTGCCCTGCTTATATAACGCGCCAGATCTTTATCCTTCAGAAGGAGTTTCTTAAAGTCCCTACCCCGCTCCCAGGCCTGCATGGCATTCCTTTGTACTATCCGGTATGCCTCTTCCCGGCTTACCCCCTTTTGCGTCAAAAGGAGAAGGATCTGCTGCGAAAATATCAGTCCGCCCGTCTTCCGCAGGTTCTCCGCCATCCGTTCGGGGTAAACGACCAGACGATCGAGGAGGTTTGTAGTGCGATGCAGCATAAAATCAACCAGTATAGTGGCATCTGGAGCAATAACCCGTTCCACTGAAGAATGGCTTATATCTCTCTCATGCCAGAGAGGGATGTTCTCCATAGCGGCTATGGCATAAGAACGCACTAATCGTGCCAAGCCGCAGATGTTTTCAGAATTGATCGGGTTGCGTTTATGGGGCATAGCCGAAGAGCCTTTCTGACCGGCGCTAAAATATTCCTCGGCTTCCAGGACCTCTGTTCTCTGAAGATGCCTGATCTCAACCGCAATCTTTTCTAAGGAACCGGCCAAGACGGCCAGGGTGTTAAAGAAGTGTGCGTAGCGATCACGCTGGATGATCTGTGATGAGGCCGGGGCTGGCTTGAGACCGGACTTCCTGCAGACGTAGGCCTCCACCTCCGGATCAATATTGGCAAAAGTACCCACTGCACCGGAAAGCTTCCCGTAGGCGATGGTCTCTCTGGCCTCCTTTAAGCGAGCCAGGTTGCGCCGCATCTCATCATACCAGATGGCCAGTTTCAGGCCGAAAGTAATGGGCTCGGCATGAATGCCGTGCGACCGGCCGATCATAACCGTGTCCTTGTGTTCCAAAGCCCGCCTCTTGATAACCGAGAGCAACTTATGCACATCCTCAATGATAATATCCGCCGCCTCCTTAAGGAGGATACCCATGCTGGTATCCAGGATATCCGAAGAGGTCAGCCCCCAGTGGATAAACCGGGCCTCCGGCCCGACATTCTCGGCCACGTTGGTCAAAAAGGCTATAACATCGTGCCTCGTTTCTTTTTCTATTTCGTCTATGCGGGCTACAGAAAAAGATGCCTTCTTCTTTATTACCTGCAAGGCCTCCCTGGGGATAACTCCCAGTTTGGACCAGGCCTCGCAGGCCAATATCTCCACCCTTAACCAGGTGCGGTATTTATTTTCCAGCGACCATATACAGGCCATTTCCGGCCGTGAGTACCGTTCAATCATCTCCCCATCCCTCCATTCCGAGCCAACCGTGAACCTTGGAACTTTGAACCTGAGTAGTTACAAAACACTTAAAAAAGGCTGTCTCCTTTACTGACCATGATAAAAGACCGCACCTTGCGTACGCCTGAGACTCCATGAGCATATCTTACAGCCAGGCTGGCGCGTTCCTTATTATTTACTATCCCCGCCATAACCACATGCCCGCAAACAGTATAGATGTCTATCTGAAAAACCCGGAGGTTAGGGTCACCGATAAGCTTCGCCTTGATTCGGCTCGTAATCAGGCAATCGTCGATAAACCCATTAAGGGAATGCCCGGGCTTACGTCCGGACAAAAAATAAGTCTTTACCTCACGCACCCCGGCCACCTTCCGCGCCAGGGAAGTAGCACGTTTAGCCTGGGAACTGGTCTTAATAATCCCGGCCAAGACCACGTGCCCTCTGTGAGCCATGACCTTGATGTCAAAGACACTCAGTACAGGGTCATCGATGAAGCTCTTGCGTATCTTAGTTGCAATGACCGCATCATCGACGCAACAGCCAACCGTTCGTTCGTCTGTAGCTAGCTTATAGGCTGTGGTCATACAACCCGAGGCGCATAACATTATGCCTGTAAAGACAATTAGCAGAAAATGGCGCATAACCAAATCGAATTCCACAGAGAACAAAACGACTTTAATAAAATTATCTCGGTGTGACAACTGTAAAATACCAGCACTGTGAGAAAGATATTCACTTTTAGTCCCCGTTGGTGTTATATTAATATGCGTATGAAAGACATTAACCTTCTACCACAGGAAAAAAAGATCCTCTTGAGTCTGGCCAGGGCGGAGATCAAAAGTAATCTGACCGGAATTAGTGAAAAGATTGATTTGCCTAAAGGGGGAACGCTCTATGCCCGCCATGGTGCCTTTGTTACGCTCCATAAACATGGGAATCTCCGGGGCTGCATCGGTGTATTTACTCCTGCACAACCACTCTATCAAACGGTACGCGAGATGGCCAGCTTTGCCGCGTTTAAAGACCCGCGTTTTGTACCACTTACGGCCGACGAGCTTTCCGATATCGATATTGAGATATCCGTTCTCTCCCCACTACAAAAAATCAGCGAGATCAATGAAATAGAAATAGGAAAACACGGCATTTATATTATAAAAGAGCTCAACCGGGGAGTTTTACTCCCCCAGGTGGCTACAGAGCACAACTGGGATAAAATTACCTTCCTTGAACATACCTGTTATAAAGCCGGCCTGGATGGCGACTGCTGGCGAAGCGGTGCTGAGATCTACGTGTTCACTGCCTTGATTTTTGGTGAAAATGATCCCGGATCAATCTGATCACCACAATCTCTGGTGGGTTCAAAAACCGGAGAGGCGGACCCCAGGTGCCGACCCCACTGCTGACATAAAGCCGGCGGCCATTTATTTCATAAAGCCCAGTCTTGAGCGGAAAGAAAATTCTTGTGACGAAACCAAACGGAAAAAGCTGTCCGCCATGCGTATGGCCGGATAGTTGGAGGTCTATGGGCAGATTAGTTACGTAATCCTCAGAATTAGGCGGGCGATGGAAGAGAAAAAGTGTGAATAATCCCGGGTGGCATTGAGAAACTAATTGAGCGACATCCTTTTCGCCCTTGACCCCAAAAGGTTTACCGGCCGGGTCGTCGATACCGACTATGTTAATTATTCCATTTACATTAATGTGCTCTCCTCTCAGTAACCTAAAGCCGGACTTTTTTATAAATTTAGAAGACTTTTCCGCACCGGCGTAAAACTCATGATTACCCATTACTGCATATTTTCCCAGGGGCGGAGCCAAAGATCGGAGTTCGCCCGCCAGATGGTCTATATTATCTACCTCCTGATCCACCAGGTCGCCGGTTGAAACAATCATGTCCGGGTTAATCCTGCGAAGCAAACTGGTTATCTTTTTAAGCCTTCCCTCACCGATGATGACTCCCAGATGTACATCTGAAATCTGGGCGATGACCAGCTCTTTAATGCCTTCCGGCAGTTTCGCAGTATGAATGTGGACATTCGTCACCCGGACGTTAAGGGCCTCATAATAGGCATAGGTGCATATAGCTAGGGGAATGATGATAGTCATGATGAACAAACTGCAGTTCCTGGGCAAAGGGTCCTGTCTCTGTCTGGAGAACCCCTGGCTTAAAAGACCATAAGCTAAGCCCGCAAAATCAAATACTAAACTTACCAGGAAGAAGTAAAAAATAAACCCTATCCAGAGGGATGAGATACAGGTCAGCACATAACCAAGGACAAAAAACCTTTCCCAAGTAAACATCCGGCACACTATAGGAGAGACCACCATGATGCTGAAAAAGGCGGCTAATACCTTATTAAAAGCCCGCGGGAAATTCGTATAGGACCGGATGCGTCTGTAGAGATAAAAATGGACGCTGCCGTAGATAAGCGAAAATAGCGAGGAGAAGATTAAAAAAGACAGCCAGCGGTTCATAATAATAACCTGTCTATATCCTGACCAACCGTTTCGACTGAAATAAGTTCAGCTACGAAACTCCCAATCATTACCTTACTCTTTATTTTAACGGGGATTCGCCGCTCATCGGCCGTGACCCATACATCGAGTTCAGCATCTTTACTTCGCTCAAATACACCGCCGATATGCCTTAATTCCGGCTTTACTAAATAGGTTTCATACGTTCCGCTTGCCAACTTGATTTTTTCTTTTCTTACGACCTTTGCCTTTCCCATTATAGATTTTTTCCCATCGGTCACCGGAATCTCAATTTCTGTATTCTCTTTCAGATCACGAAGGCGTAAGGCGTAAAGAACAGACAAGGGATCAAAGGAACCGGATAATATAGAAACAGGGTCTTTCTTTTCTCCAAAGTTGGAGTATTGGGCCTCCATTCTTTCCCAGTCGAAATTTACAATGATGTCCCTTTGGGTTCTTCCCTCATGTTGTTTTTTCTTATATAAAACTGAGCGGGTCATCGCTATGTCCGTATAGGCATCTATCCTATTGCGAACTTTATAGAAAATATCAATAAATGGATGAGTTCTGGCCAGCATCACAAAATGATACGATTCGACGCCGTTTATGGTTTCTATCGGGAGTACCGCAAGGACAGCCTCCCCGGCCGGTATAAAACTCCATTTAATTTGAAAGGTCAGTTTCTCACCAGGATGAAACGGGGAAATCCTCTCAGCCGCCTGGGTGCCTTTAGTGAGGCCGGAGACCGCGATGAAGGCCGTGACAATGCAGATAAAAACCAGTTGTATTTCCGGTCTGCGGCAATTGAGGAGGACATTCATGGCATGATGGTGCCGAGGAGCCTGTCCACGGCCTGATTCGCCATTTCCTCGAGGAGGGGCAATCCCTCATAGGCAGTGAGCCTGTTGTAACCAACGCCAGACCCTTCCCAGACTTGCTGACCACTGGCGACATCCCAGATTTGTCCGGAGATCCTGACGGAATGGAGCACCGACTGGCGGCCAAATGTCCAAATAATGCTGAGTGAGGCATCGGCTTTGGATTCAGTCACTACCGCTTGAGTGACGAAAAGGTAGCGGCAATTGAGCGCCTTTCCAAAGTCCTTAAGCAAGGCGCTGTCAAACCCCGCCTTGGGAAAATCACGGTTGAACTTAAGATAGGCGCCAGTCAATCCCTCGTCGTTCAGACGCTTCAGGGCGTCATTGGGAGGTACCAGTCTGAGGTTAGGCCGCCGGGATTGAACCTTGCTAAGCAGGATCTCACCCAGGCAGACCCGGTAGGCATCGTGAGCATTCAGTGGTGCTCCTCCCTCAGAATCGCCCGGAGGGCTTTGCGGGGTATAAGGGGCAGAGATAGTCCGACCCTCGGGTGTCTTGGCCTTCTCGAGGGGCCGCTCCAGAACGATTACGGGGAGGAGGGCCAGCCGCTCCTGATTAAGGGCATCGTTATTGAAGCCGGGCCTCCGGTAGGATTCCTGTGACCAACCTTTGATTTTTGGGGAGCAGGCTGTTGACAAGACTAAGAGGATGGGCATGAGCACCCAGATGTACGGTCGCCATGGGAACGTATCAAATCTCATACCACTCTCCCACCAATGGACAGAAATAGGGCTTTTTAGATAGTATAGCTGTGGAACAATCTGGTGTCAATCGAAGATCAGGAACGCTCAGAGGGCTTTAAACAATATGACCAGAAAGCCTGGGAGGACCGCTACCCCTCCATTAACCCTCCTGGAGAAGGATAGGCCGGACAGCGGATTTTCCGGTCGGTCAGGCTTTCAATTTTAGTATAGCCAGAGAATCAAAAGATGTAAAGTAGAAAACACTCACGAGCTGTGATATATAATGTTTACCAATGGATGTGCTCTTAAAAGGCATAGTAAGGAAAGAAGCCATTCTCGCAGTCAGCCTTATTGATACCGAGACGGTAGAAAAGGCCCGGTCAATCCATGATACCTATCCGACTGCTTCTGCCGCACTGGGAAGGGTAATAAGTGGTGCCCTCCTGCTGGCCTCTATGCTCAAAGAAGACCAGAGACTCACACTCCAGGTGACCGGAGAGGGGCCGCTCAGGGAGATTGTGGCAGAGGTCGATTGGCTTTTAAGGGTGAGAGGTTATGTACGTCGGCCACATATTCACCTCGGGCTTAAAAATGGCAAGTTGGATGTTGGCAGGGCCATTGGAAAAGGGTTGCTTCACGTAATAAAAGACCTTGGTCTGGCCCATCCTTACCGGGGCACTGTTCCCCTCCAGACTGGTGAAATAGCCACGGATCTGGCTTACTATTTGGCCACGTCGGAGCAGATACCGTCGGCAGTTTCCCTAGGAGTATATGTAGATACCGATAACACAGTGAAAGCCTCGGGTGGATTCATGATCCAGGCCCTTCCCGGTGCTAAGGATGAGACCATTAAATTTCTTGAAAACAGATTAAGGCAGCTTCCGCCTATTAGCTCCATGATCCTCGGTGGAATGACCTTGGAAGACATATTAAAAAAAGCCGTGGGCTTGCCTATAGATTTTACTGATAGGAAAGAAGTCCTTCATAGCTGCCCGTGTAGCAGAGAACGAATTATCAGGGCCATCGTTGCCCTCGGCGAAAAGGAGATTAAGGATCTTATAGAGAAGGGAAAAGAGATAGAGATTCAATGCGAGTTCTGCAAGAACCTGTTTATTTTTTCGCTGGAAGAGCTCCACTCTATTCTAGAAGACATGAGATAGTTGCAGCGCTGGTTATTGTAATTATCAGATTGTATTTTCTTATCACATATCTGTATAATTAAATATAAAGAGCCTCTTGCAAAAGTCTTGTAAATGGCGTTCTTGTCATTCCAGCGAAAGCCGGAATCCAGTAATTTCAAGCAGTTTAGATACCTCTGGACACCGGTTTTCACCGGTGTGACGATTTTTGCAAGAACCTCTAAAGATAAAAATTCTAAGCATGACGCCTCTGGCAAAAAATTCTGTATGCTATTAAAAAAGGTAACGTCATGAATCCCCTGGGCATTATTTTTATAATCTCTTTTATTTTCCTGCCCATCTTCGCTCTGGCTCAAACCCATGCGGATGTTCCACTTCCAAGGCCCTCCTTTACCGGCAAAAAGTCCGTGGAAGAGGCCATCAAGGCCCGGAGGACCATCCGCCATTTTAAGGCTAAGGCCCTGAATCTGGAACAGCTTTCCCAAATCCTCTGGGCCGCCTATGGCATTACCGCAAACGGCTTTTACAAATCTGTACCGTCGGCAGGGGCCCTCTACCCTCTGGATATCTGGGTGGCCGCAGGGAAAAACGGGGTAGAAGGATTGGAGGCCGGAGTCTATCTCTACATCCCGAAGGCGCATAGGCTGACCTGGGTGAAGGCCGGAGAGGTTCGGGACGATATCGCCAGGGCCTCACTTTACCAGAGCTGGATGGCTGAGGCCCCTGTTATCTTCATAATAACCGGGGAATATGAACGGTGCATGCGGAAGTATGGAGAAAGAGGCATCCCCTATACGTACATCGAGGCCGGACATGCCGGGCAGAACATTTTTCTCCAGGCCGAGGCCCTGGGGCTGGGGGCCGGCATTGTGGGGGCCTTTCATAACGACGGGGTCCGGCAGGTGCTGGGTATCGGCAAAGCTTACGATCCTATCTTGATTATGCCGGTGGGATATAAATAAAAAGAGAGGAGGACGGGATAATGGCGCTTATGGAAAAGGATAGGCCGGTCAGGCTGGAGGATTTCATCGCCCTCGCCAGAGAAGGGAAAAGAGTCGAAGCAGAGGTCAAGTTAGAGAAACAGAGTATTGTACAGAAGGCACATCCGGACGAAACGGAGGAGGGAAAGGGTGAAATAAACGCCTATCTCCTGACCGGAGAATACACCTTCAGGGTGGAAGACGAAAGCCGGAAGGTTTCAAAGGTCTATGCAATGGGATATACGGGCGAATCCCTGGATGCGGACAGGTTGAATAAGAATATTGCAAACGAGCGCTTAAAGATGGACTACCAGCGGCTAAAAGACGCCCATATCGCTTTTGAGCCTAGATACTTCGAGTCCAAATACTTCGCGTGATCTATGGAGACTCAGAGAGGTAGCCAGTCAGGAGGTACCTTATGTCCATTGGTGAGATTTGCATCCGTGAAGTAGTCATCGCCAGGGCCACAGACTCTATTCACAAGGCAGCCCAGCGCATGCGGGATTATTCAGTGCGTTCCGTAATAATTACCGAAAACAGTCACCCGATAGGTATCCTGACCGACCGGGACATAACCATCCGGGTAGTGGCCGAGGGGAGGGATCCGCACCAGAGTCTGGTCAAAGATGTCATGAGCGCCCGGCTGATCACCGTAAGGGAATCGGCAAGTATAGGAGATGGTATCCGGATTATGCGTGGCAGGGGCATTCGGCACCTTCCAGTAATAGATCAGCAGGGCAACCTGGCCGGTATTGTGACCCTGGATGATTTGATAGACCTCCTGGCCGAAGAGATGTCTGCTTTAGCGGAATTAATCAGATACGAACAAGAAAAAGAAAGGCAAAAATAACGAAAATCAGTGTCGATGAACTCGTAAAAAAGCCTTTTCACCGCTGGTTCGCCTTGTTAAATAGGGTTCCCATAGGAAAATTTAACAGGGGAACCGCAGAGTCCGTAACTCGCAACGTCGGGGGGCGCTGCTTGCTGAGCCCTTATTGGGCCTGCCCAGGCGGACCCCTACGCCAACCCCGGCGGCCTCTGCGGTAAAATTTACTTTTTACGAGTTCGTCAGGATTTGGGTTTTAATACCAAGTGGCTTCTGACTTCCCGGACGCCTTTTATACCGCGTGCAATCTGGACGGCACGGTCGATTTGATCATTACTATCCACGAAACCACTCAGGATAACCACTCCACGAAAGGTCTCCACGCTTATGGCAAAGGATTTGAGGACCAAATCCTTTGCCAGTAAGGCCTTAACCTTGGTTGTAATAACCGAATCATCCAGATATTCACCGGTGCTTTCCCGGGTTGAGGTGGCAGCACAACCCAGGGCTACGGCAAACACGATCAATAAAAATAATGTGGTAAGTTTCTTGTGCAGAGACACTGGAATAACCTCCTTAGTCAGAAGAATGACAAGGTTCAAAGTTCAGGGTTCAAGGTTAAAACCGTGAACCTTGAACCTAGAACTTGTTATAGGGGAGAGATAGTAAGCAGCTTATCTCCAACCTGTACGGCCTGCCCCAGTTTAACAGAAACCTGATCGATTTTCCCGTCAAGTTGAGATTCTATGGGATTTTGCATCTTCATGGCCTCCAGTACAACGACAAGCTCTCCTTTTTTCACTTCCTGGCCAGCCTTGACCGGTATCTGGCATACATTGCCGGCAAAAGGCGCCCGCATATCTCCCACCTTGGCCAGGGAGGCGATCTCTTCCTTACTCAATTTTGCTGCCGCCTCCACCCCGGCCTTCTTTTCTTCCTCGAGCAGGAAGACCTCAGAGTGGTGGTCCACAAAGAGGTAAAGGGTCTGTTTACCATTTTCGGAGCGATACGAGGGCCCGATTTCAATCACATGGGACTTACCTGTATAGTCCACGAAATCAAGGTGTTCACCCGGGTTAAAGCTCCCTTTCCGGAACCAGATTTGAGGAGGAAGGACGTAGGCGTGGCCATATTCCTCTTCAAACTTGAGGAAATCAACGGCGTCGTTTGGATGCTGCAAATAAAGAACCAGCTCTTCTCTGGTCACTGATCGGCCCAGGCGCTCTACGAGTGTGGCCTCCTCTTTTTCCAGATCAATGTCTTCTATTTTGGCCAGCCCGCCCTGCTCTTCCAGGATTTTTTCCCAGTTCGGGCCAAAGACCTTCCTGTAAATCTCTTCAGAAGGCCGATAAAACGGAAATGGTCCATACTTGCCCAGGAGGAGGTTTTTCAGGTCACCGCTGGCGTTCTCATATCGTTCCCCCGAGAGTACATTATTGACGGCCGTAGTCCACAGGATCTGAGAGCCGGGCGTAACACTCCACCAGTTACCTAACTCAATCTGAACGCGCGGCAATTCCTCGCGCAGAATCTTCGGCATGAGATGGAGGAATTCGCCCTTAACCGCCTGCTCGAAGCTGCTGCCGGTGGCCCCGCCCGGCAGTTTATGCACCTGGACGGTGGAATCAAAACCCTTGAACTGGGACTCAAAATCCGCATAGGCAGATCGCTCCGGCCGCAACGCTTCGGAGGTCTCGATAACGGCGTCGGTGCTTACGCCCTCAGCCCGGATACCATAGGCCTCCATGGTCTGGATAACACTTAAAACCGGCGGCGGGCCATAAAATCCGGTAAAGGCATGATCGGCGGCATCGACAATCTCGGCCCCGGAAAGGATGGCTGCCGCAATACGCGCCACGTCGTTGCTGTCTGTATTGTGACCGTGGTAATGGATTAACAGGTCCGGGAACCTCTGTTTAATGGATGAAACCAGTTCACCGATGCGCTTAGGCGTCCCCAGGCCGCCGTGATTCTTGATGCACAGGATGATATCCTCACCGGTAACGTCCAATATCTCCTGCACCTTACTTACGTAGAATTCATCCGTGTGTTCCGGTCCCGTAGAGAAACAAATAGACGGCTCCAGTATCTTCCCGGCCTTCCTGACCTCTTCAAATACCGGGACCATGTTGGGAATATGGTTTAAAAAATCAAAGACGCGCCAGACCTCCACGTACTTGGCAAATTCCCTTACCGTCAGCCGGACAGCATTCTCCGGATATGGCCGGTATCCGAATAGGTTGACGCCCCGGCACAGGGTCTGGAATAACGTGTTCGGCATCTCACGTCTGAGGAGTTCCAGTTTAAGAAAAGGGTTCACCTGTTTGCGCAGCATATCCACGTGCACTGAGGCCCCGCCGGTTATCTCCAGGGAGAAATATCCGGCCGCATCCCGCGGTTTGGCCGCCAATAAATCGGTATGGAGCAAGATGCGGTTCTTAAAGTCAGATTGCGACAAGTCGCGCGCCGTATTAGTGATAAAATATCCTTTAGCCTCTTTTAGATGCCTTAGGATATCTTTAGTGTCCATGCCCGGTCGAATGCGTTTCATCTTATTATCCCTTCCTTACTGTACAGCGGATTATGTAGCAAAGGGATTGAACCCCTTGTGGTGAATGGTGGCGATCAGCTTGGCCAGTTTGGCTACCTCACGGTCTTCTTCTTTATATTCAAAAAGATTGGGCTTCAGGTCCAGATAGCTGGTGTTGAATATACCTTTCTGGAAATCAGGCTCATTAACGATATTGAGGTAAAAGGGGATTGTGGTCTTGGGGCCCACGATGACAAAACCCTTCAAGGCCCGGCGCATCCGTTCCACGGCCTCCAGCCAGGTAAAACCATGCACCGTCAATTTGACCAGCAGCGAATCATAGACCTGCGGGATGACATAACCCTGGTAGACAATACCATCTAACCTTATGCCTGCTCCCCCGGGAGAATTATAAACCGTTATAGTCTTGCCGCCTTCCGGCAGAAAATTATTCTTGGGGTCTTCCGCGTTAATGCGCATCTCGATGGCATGGCCCCGGATGTGGACATCTTTCTGAGAAAACTTGAGCTTTTGTCCGGCAGCAATGTCAATCTGGGACCGGACAATGTCCATACCGGTGACCATCTCCGTGACCGTGTGTTCGACCTGCAGGCGGGTATTCATCTCCAAAAAGTAGAAATGCCCGGCCTCATCCACCAGGAACTCCACGGTACCGGCGTTCACGTAATGGGCCTCTTGCGCTACCTTGATAGCCGCAGTACAGATATTATTCAGAAGGGTCTTGTCAGGAATGAGGGCTGGTGCTATCTCCACCAATTTCTGGTTGCGCCGCTGGATAGAGCAATCCCGCGTACCCATGTGAATGATATGGCCGAAACTATCGGCCAGTACTTGAACCTCGACATGCTTCGGATTTATTACACCTTTTTCTAAATAGATCCGGCCATCATTAAATGCGGCCTTGGCCTCGGCCCGGGCCAGCGGCATCTGATCGATTAGCTCCTTGGCGTTATTTACCTTACGGATCCCCCGGCCACCACCACCTGCCGTGGCTTTAAGCATCAACGGGAAACCGTGTTCCTGGGCAAAGGCCAGGGCCCTTTCCTCGCCTTCCTGTCCATAGGAAAGGTTTTCACTGCCCGGGATGACCGGAACACCCGCACTTTCGGCAATGGTCCGGGCGATGACCTTGTTGCCCAGGGCATGGATAACCTTTGCGGGGGGGCCAATGAAAATAAGCCCGGCATCCTCACAGGCCTTGGGGAAATCAGGGTTTTCTGCCAAAAAACCATAACCGGGATGGATGCCATCGGCCCCGGCCTTACGGGCCGCCCAGATCATTTTGTCAATGTTCAGGTAGTCCTTGCGTGGTCCCTCGCCGATCCAGATGGCCTCATCAGCCGCGCGTATATGACGCGCCTCTTTATCCGGAGTTTCATAGACTCCGACCGCTATTAACCCCTGCTCCTGCACCGCACGTATGATCCGTAGTGCAATCTCCCCACGATTAGCAATAAGAATTTTTTTCACTTAACCCGCTCACCTTCCTCAGATTTTTTGCATAAACGATTTCTATATCACACTTCTCCTGGAAATCAAACAGAAAAAAATGCCTTTCCAGGGAGTACCCCATCATGGAATAATTGCAATTAATTACAGTTAGATATGATATGTTATCAGATGAGACCACCACATAAAGTTATACCGCCGCCCCACGCTATCCTGATAAAAAACAGCAAAAAAACAAAAAAATTATTATTATCTAAAAATAACTTACCTAAAACAGGATATTCTTTTAAAATTTCGGGAATTATTGTTAATAATTCAATAAAATCAAAATTGCGTTTTTAAAGGCACCTGCTAATTATTAGCACTCGCATAAGACGAGTGCTAACAGCGCACGCTGCCGCGATGGTTCGACTCTGCACAAGGAGGTGATGGTAGAGCACTCTACCCTATCAATTTCGCTGAATTCTTAAAAAATCAATTCTAAACAAAGAGAAAAAGTAGAGTAAGGAGGACGGATATGAAGATCAGACCATTACAGGACAGGATTGTAGTCAAACGCCTGGAGGAAGAAGAAAAGACCAAGGGCGGGATAATTATCCCGGATACTGCCAAAGAGAAGCCTATCGAGGGTAAGGTGATTGCCGTTGGTAATGGCAAGTTATTAGAAAATGGAACAAGGGTACCGCTCGAAATAAAGGTGGGGGATCGCATCTTGTTCGGTAAGTATTCCGGCACGGAAGTGAAGATTGAGGGTGAAGAGCATCTTATTATGCGTGAGGATGATGTGCTGGGCATTATAGAAAAATAAAGTATGTCAGGACTTGATCTAAAAATAACAGTAAATTAAGGAGGTAGTCATGCCAGCAAAAGAGATAAAATATGATGTTAAGGCCAGAGAGGCCATGTTGAAGGGCGTAAACACCCTGGCCAACGCAGTAAAAGTAACCTTAGGACCAAAGGGGCGCAACGTCGTAATAGAGAAAGGTTTCGGTTCCCCCACGATCACCAAAGATGGTGTTACGGTAGCCAAAGAGATCGAGCTTGCCGATAAATTTGAGAATATGGGCGCGCAGATGGTAAAGGAGGTCGCCTCCAAGACCAGCGACGTAGCCGGGGACGGTACGACAACTGCTACCATCCTGGCCCAGGCCATTTACGCTGAAGGTTCAAAGCTCGTGGCCGCCGGAAACAACCCCATGGCTATTAAACGCGGTATCGACAAGGCGGTTGAGGCGGTAGTAGACGAACTCAAAAAGATCAGCAAGCCCACCAAGGATCAGAAGGAGATCGCTCAGGTGGGAACGATCTCTGCTAATAATGACTCCACCATCGGCAACATAATTGCCGAAGCCATGGAAAAGGTAGGTAAAGAAGGGGTAATCACGGTTGAAGAGGCTAAAAGTATGGAGACCACCCTTGATGTGGTCGAGGGTATGCAGTTCGACCGCGGCTATATTTCACCTTACTTTGTTACCGACCCGGAAAAGATGGAGACGGTCTTAAGCGAGCCCTACATTTTGCTCAATGAGAAAAAAATCAGCAACATGAAAGACTTGTTGCCGGTCCTGGAGCAGATTGCCAAGATGGGGAGACCCCTTCTGATTATAGCCGAGGACGTCGAAGGTGAGGCCCTGGCCACATTGGTTGTGAACAAACTCCGTGGCACCTTGCAGTGTGCCGCGGTCAAGGCCCCTGGCTTTGGCGATAGAAGAAAGGCCATGCTGGAGGATATAGCCATCCTGACCGGTGGACAGGTTATTTCTGAAGACTTGGGCATCAAACTGGAAAATATTACCTTGAAGGACCTGGGGACCGCTAAACGCATTACTATAGACAAAGACAATACAACTATAGTCGATGGTGGCGGTGAGCGGTCAGCATTGGAAGGACGGGTAAAACAGATTCGCACCCAGATTGAAGAGACTACGTCAGACTACGATCGCGAAAAGCTACAGGAGCGTTTGGCTAAGCTAATCGGCGGTGTGGCGGTAATAAATGTAGGTGCGGCCACTGAAACGGAGATGAAGGAAAAGAAGGCCCGCGTGGAAGATGCCCTAAACGCTACCAGGGCAGCCGTGGAGGAAGGGATAGTGCCCGGTGGAGGCGTGGCCTTTATCCGATGCATTTCGTCTCTGGATAAGTTGAAGCTCCATGGTGATGAGCAGATCGGTGTTAATCTGATCAAACGAGCCCTTGAGGAACCTGTACGGCAGATTGCCAATAACGCCGGGTATGAGGGTTCGGTGGTTGTCGAGCACGTCAAAAAAGAAAAAAATGCTTCAGGATTCAACGCTGAGACGGGTGAGTTTGAAGACCTGATTAAGGCTGGTGTCATTGACCCAACTAAAGTAACGCGTTTTGCCCTGCAGAATGCGGCCAGTGTAGCCGGTCTCTTGCTTACAACCGAAGCAATGGTGGCAGAGAAACCGGAAGAGAAAGAGCCCAAGATGCCGCCTATGCCCCCGGGTGGTATGTACTAAGATACAGAATCCGGTATCGAGAAGAAAAACCCCGGTCATTATCCACGATGGCCGGGGTTTTTTCTTGCAGAATTTTTTATCCCGGTTTGATTTCCTATTTAGCGGGTCTCTCTTTTGCTTTTATTAAACTAAAAGTTATGTTACATTGCTAACCTGAAGGACTAACTTATGCTTTGAGGTCGGCTATGGACTTAAGGCTTTTTGCCAGCACATTTATTGCCATCTTTCTTGCTGAATTAGGTGATAAGACTCAACTGGCTACCCTTTCACTGGCCGCTTCCAGCGGGAGGTGCTGGACTATTTTCCTTGGGGCCTCCCTGGCCCTCGTTCTATCCAGCCTGATCGGAGTAATGGCCGGCGGGGTTATCATGAAGACTATTCCGCCGGAGTACATCCGGATGGGTGCAGGCCTTCTGTTTATAATAATAGGCATAGCTATAATAATAGGAAAATTTTAACGTGGCATTAGATCGCAAAAACTCCTCTATTACACCTAAAGAAAAGAGGGTAATCCAGGTCCTTCAAGACGGAATTCCTCTGGCAGAGAGGCCCTTTCAGATATTAGCTGAAAGGGCCGGTCTGTCTGAAGAAGATTTTTTGGCATGTGTAAGAAATCTTTGCAGAGAAGGGTACATACGCCGCTTTGGTGCTACACTGCAGCACCAGATCTCCGGATATGCTGCCAACGCCATGATCGCCTGGTATGTAGAAGAAGAGGAGATAGAAAAGGTGGGCCGAACCATGGCCTCTTTTAGCAATGTGACCCACTGTTATCAACGCCGGACAGGACCCGGGTGGCCCTATAACATTTATACCATGGTGCATGGCAAAACTGACGGCGAATGTCATGCGGTGGCCCAGGAAATAGCAGAAAAGACCGGCGTAACCGATTATCAGATACTCTTCAGTGAAAAAGAATTAAAAAGATCTAACATCAGATACTTCAGGGAGGATCAGGTGTGAAAAGAGAGCGTTCCCAGGCCTACTTCGCAAAAGCAAAGGGTGTTATCCCCGGAGGAGTAAACAGTCCGGTTCGGGCCTGCCGTTCGGTCGGATGCGATCCCCTTTTTATAGTCAGGGCCGCTGGCTCTAAAATATACGACGCCGATGGCAATATCTTCGTCGACTATGTGGGGTCCTGGGGGCCAATGATCCTTGGCCATGCCCACCCTGAAGTTACTGCCGCTTTAAAAAGAGCGCTCGAAAATGGGACCAGCTTTGGGGCTCCAACTCCTCTCGAAGTCGAACTGGCTGAATTACTCATAGAGGCCGTTCCCTCACTGGAAATGGTCCGGCTGACTAGTTCCGGTACAGAGGCTACCATGAGTGCTATCCGCCTGGCGAGAGCTTACACCGGACGGAAGAAGGTCATAAAATGTGATGGTTGTTATCATGGACATGGAGACGCCTTCCTCGTCAAGGCTGGTTCCGGGGTAGCTACTCTGGGCATACCCGGCAGTCCGGGCGTACCGGAGGAGATTGCCAGCCATACTATATCCATTCCATATAATGATGCCGATGCCCTGGCCAAAGTTTTGGAAAAGGAAGGCCGGCACGTGGCCTGTTTTATTATTGAGCCCGTACCCGGTAACATGGGCGTGGTCCTGCCCCGCGCTGGCTATCTGAAATCAATAAGAGAACTCACACAAAAATACGGTGTTTTGCTTATCTTCGATGAGGTGATCAGCGGGTTCCGGATGTCCCGGGGGGGCGCGCAGTCCGTTTATGGTGTCATCCCGGACTTAACCTGCCTCGGCAAGATTATCGGGGGCGGGCTACCGGTAGGCGCTTACGGCGGACGCAAAGATGTCATGTCGCGTATTGCGCCTGAAGGAGATGTCTATCAGGCTGGGACGCTTTCCGGCAATCCTCTGGCCGTAACCGCTGGTATAACTACATTAAAAATACTTTTCCAAAAAGGCACTTATGAAGATCTGGAGGGAAAAGGTGCATACCTTGGGAAAAATATCAATGAGCTTATCCAGCGCTATTCCATCCCGGCCCGGGTCAACCGTGCCGGCTCCCTCATGACCATATTCTTTACAAAAGATGAGGTATTTGACTTTAGTTCTGCCCTGACCAGCGATACAAACCGCTTTGCCCAGTTCTACCGGAACATGCTGGAAAGGGGTATTTATTTATCTCCGTCACAGTTTGAAGCCATATTTATCTCGCTCATGCACACAAAGGAAGATCTTGATAGGACATTGAATGCCGCGGAGGAATGCTTTAAGATTTTCTGAATCACTATTCAAAAAAGTGTTGACTTTGCCGGGTTGCTATGATACCAAATAGACTGCCTTTTCGGCCTTGCTGTTTGATATATTCAATCAATTGCACTTGGCACTCAACTGTGCAGGCTGCTTAATGAAAGAAGACCTGAAAAGGCTTTTTAGATTAATCGGAGACGTTAGCACTATCGGCATTGCTATTGCCGCCTCCGTATTTATTGGTTTCTTTATAGGCTACGCGCTGGATGAGTATCTCTTTGGCGGCCGCACGAAGCCATGGCTGACTGTCATTTTTCTTATTTTCGGAGTTATAGCCGGGTTTCGGAATCTGGTCCGGCTGGCCAGGCGTAAGGATCTGTAGCACCAATGTTACATTTCTGGAGTTCAGCACAATTAATAAAAAGGGTCCAGGTTTCGAGTCTTGTATTATGTCTAATCCTAACCCTCTTCAGTGTTATCTTTATCTCATTAAATTTTGCTTTAGGTGTATTGGCTGGTGGAATAGTAGCCAGTTTTAACTTTTACTGGCTTCAGACGGCGCTTCGGAAGATATTTGATCAACACGTTGTTCGCAGAACCAAAGTTATTTATTATATAAAATATTATCTGCGCCTGATCATTGTAGGGGTTGTCCTCTATGAAATGATAGTGAATAATATAGTACATCTTTTAGGATTAATCGTCGGGCTTTCAGTAATTGTTATTAATATTATGGTAATTGCTTTCACAGAATTGTGGAAGATCATCAGGACAAAGGAGGCAATCTAGTCCATGGAACATCCTATTTTTTTTATTAATCTCTTGTTGGAGTTATTTCATCTTCCAGTTCATGGCGGGCATGGTGTCCTGCCCAAAATACTGGCGCCACACGTTACAAATGCGTGGTTCGTCATGCTCGTACTGATCCTCGCTGCCAAACTCTTTGTCGGTAAAATCCAAATGATTCCCGGCAAGGGGCAGAACTTTTTCGAAGCTGTACTTTCCGGTATAGAAGGCTTTGCGGCTGAGAACATGGGTGAACATGGGGCACAATTAATGTTCCCCATGATCGCGACACTGGGAATCTACATTTTTATAGCCAATCTTATTGGGTTGTTCCCTGGATTTATGTCGCCGACAGCCAATATAAATACGACCTTGTCGCTGGCCATTTCCGTGTTCGTAACTACACATATCCTGGGCGTTAAGTTCCATGGGGCAAAGTATGTCAAGCACTTCATGGGGCCGGTTAGCTGGTTGGCACCGCTTATGCTACCTATTGAGCTCATTGGACACTTTGCACGCATCCTGTCGCTCTCTATACGACTCTTCGGCAATATCATGGCTAAAGAGGTATTGCTGGGACTGCTATTTATTCTGGCCGGAGCATATTTGGGGCCGCTACCCATAATGGCCTTGGGTGTATTTGTCTGCTTCGTGCAGGCCTTTGTTTTTGTCCTCTTAACTATGCTCTATTTCTCAGGGGCTATGGAACATGCACACTAGAAGCGTAAACCTTTTTGGAAGAAGGCAGGCATATAAATTATGGAAAGAAAGGGGGGATATTAGAGATGAAAAAGGCGTTATTGGTATCTTTACTCGTGGTCCTTACAATGGGGGTGGCCTCTGTTGCCTTTGGGCAGGAAGCGGCTGATGCCAAGACGGCAGGGTTAGACTTCTTCATTTGGACTGTCATAGCCTCGGGTGGTTGTATCGCCATTGCCGCTTCTTGTGGTGCTTTTGGACAAAGTGCGGCCATTAAGGCAGCCTGCGAGGGCATAGCCCGCAACCCAGAAGCCTCCGGCAAGATCACGGTTACCATGATCATCGGTTTGGCGTTGATCGAGTCCTTGGTTATCTATGCCTTGGTTATTTGTTTGATCATGCTCTTTGCCAACCCGGCGACTAGCAAGGTATTGGCCTTTATGGGTCTGGCCTAAGAAAGTTTTTTTTTCTTTTTAAAACCGGGGTTGTAAATTGCTTATTACAACCCCGGTTTTTAGTTATCCGGCCAGGATACTTTTCTGCTTTGAGGCTTATAAGTTATGAAATACATTAAAATACCCCCGGCTACTATCAATAGGCTCTCCATATATAGTAGAAAGCTAGGCGTGTTGATACAGGAAGGATTGGATGTCGTCTCATCAGAGAAACTGGCTAATGAATGTGGGGTTAACTCCGCTCAGTTACGTAAGGATCTGGCCTACTTCGGTGAGTTTGGAGTACGGGGTGTGGGGTACTACACGGAAACCCTGCTGCAGCATATCAAGAAAATCCTGGGCTTAGAAAAAGAATGGCGGCTCGGCCTTTTTGGCGTGGGAAACCTGGGCCAGGCATTGCTTCACTATCCAAATTTTGTTAAGCAGGGATACCGGTTCGTAGCTGCCTTTGACGTCGATCCTGCCAAGATAGGACAAACCATCGGGTCTGGTTTGCCAATCTCGCATGTAAAAGATGTGGCTGAGGTAATAAATAGAGAACCTTTTGAGATAGGGGTTATCACTACACCGGCTGATCAGGCAAAACGGGTGGCTGATTTGGCTATTAGGGCTGGGGTGAAAGGCCTTTTGAACTTTGCCCCTGTCATCCTCCAGGTACCTGGAAACATCATAGTTGAACATGTCGACTTCACTATAAAATTAGATTGTATCTCTTATTACTTGACAACTAGAGGCTAATGCCTTCCGTAAAAACTGGCCGGTATATGACCGGTTCAGACGGGAAATCTCTTCCGGCGTACCAGAGCCTACCACCCAGCCGCCTTCGTCACCACCTTCCGGTCCCAGATCAATGATATAATCGGCCGTCTTGATCACGTCCATATTGTGCTCAATAATAACTACCGTATTGCCTGCTTCGACTAATTTATTAAGCACCTCCAACAGCTTGTGTACGTCTGCCGGATGTAATCCGGTCGTAGGTTCGTCCAGGATATAAAGGGTTCGTCCGGTACCACGTCTTGATAGTTCCCTGGCCAACCTTACCCGTTGCGCCTCACCACCGGATAGTGTGGTTGCTGACTGGCCAAGTTGAATATATCCCAGACCAACTTCGCGTAAGACCTTCAATTTGGCCTTTATAGCCGGTATATTTTGGAAAAATTGACAGGCTTCGTCCACCGTCATATCCAGGACATCGGCTATGGTTTTGTCTTTGTATCTTATCTCCAAGGTCTCCCGATTATAACGCTTTCCCCGGCAGTTCTCACAGGTCACATACACGTCCGGCAAAAAATGCATCTCTATTTTAATCAGGCCATCTCCGTCACAGGCCTCACAGCGGCCACCTTTAACGTTAAAACTAAACCTCCCCGCCTTATAACCCCGTGCTCTGGCCTCCGGGGTACGGGCAAAAAGCTCACGTACCGGCGCAAAAAGTCCGGTGTAAGTAGCCGGATTGGATCGTGGTGTCCGCCCAATGGGACTCTGATCAAGATCGATAACCTTATCTATAAACTGCAATCCATCAATCTTTTCTACATGTCCCGCTCGCTCCTTTGAGTGGTATAACCTCTGTGCCAGCGCCTTGTACAAGGTATCGATGACCAGCGTGGACTTTCCCGAGCCGGATACACCGGTGACACATACCATCTGCCCCAGGGGGACACTTACCGTAATATTCTTCAAGTTATTTTGAGAAGCCCCTACCGCCGTGATATACCCATGCGCTAAGGTACGTCTCTTAGCCGGTACGGAAATGGATCGCCGGCCGGATAAATACTGTCCGGTGAGGGAGGCCTCGGCCTGTAGCAGTTCTGCTGGCGTCCCGGCAAAAACCACTTCGCCGCCTTGACGGCCTGCGCCTGGCCCCATGTCGATAACGTAGCCAGCAGAGCAGATCGTTTCAGGGTCGTGTTCGACCACCAGCACCGTATTGCCCATATCCCGCAGTCTTTTCAAGGTAGCCAGAAGCCGGGCATGATCGCGCTGATGCAGGCCGATACTCGGCTCGTCCAGTACGTAGAGGACTCCCACCATCTGCGAGCCGATTTGTGTGGCCAGACGGATGCGCTGACCTTCACCGCCGGACAAAGTAGCCGATGTCCGGTTAAGGGTCAGGTAATCCAGCCCCACCTCTTTAAGAAAAGACAGGCGATTGTTTATCTCCCTTAATATGCGCGCGGCAATCTCGAATTCCTTATCCGTAAGCGGCAGGCTTTCGAATACCTGTATGGCCGTTTTAATATTCAGATTTACCATCTGATCTATAGTCCAAGGACCAACCCGTACCGAAAGGGCCTCTTTTCGGAGCCTGGCTCCCTTACAACCTGGGCAGGGTTGTTCATTCATGTATTGCTCGATCTCCTCCCGGGCTGAGTGGGAGGATGTCTCACGGTAACGACGTTCGAGCTGCGGAATTACCCCTTCAAACGGTTGTCTGTAGAAATGACGGCGGCCGTCCTTATCATAAGAGAATAAGATCTCCTCCCCATCAGAGCCATAAAGTAAGACCTTTTTGGCCTGATCTGGGAGGGCCTTGAAAGGGGTGTGGATGTCAAAGTGATAATGTCCGGACATCGATTCCAGTATTTGTATAAAATGAACGCCGTGCCGGTGCGCCCAGGGGGCGATGGCACCTTCACGGAGCGACAGATTGGGGTTGGGAATAATCAAATCGGGATCGAAAAATTGACGAGTGCCCAGTCCATCACAGGCCGGACAGGCCCCGCGGGGATTGTTAAAAGAAAAAAGCTGCGGGGTCAATTCCGGCAGACTGATCCCACAATAGATGCAGGCCTGTTTCTGGCTAAAAAATACTTCCTCCTCTTCATTAACTTGCACCAGGACTACGCCCTCAGATAGCATAGTGGCAAGGCCAAGAGAATCGGCCAGCCTTCTCTCAAGGCCCGGCCGGATAACAAGACGATCAATTACCGCCTCAATAGTATGCCGCTTGTGCTTATCAAGGATTGGACTTTCTTCTAGACTTAAAATCTGGCCATCGACCCTGGCCCGGACAAAACCCTCTTTCCTGAGCCGCTGCCAGACGTTTTGATGCTCTCCCTTTTTCTGTACTATTATTGGGGCCATGATTATTATCCGGCTTCCTTCTCTTAGCCGCATGATGGTATCAACCATTTGATCAATGGTCTGGGTCTGGATCCCGCGACCGCACTGGTAACAAAAAGGCCGGCCAATGCGGGCAAAAAGGAGCCGCAAATAGTCATAAATTTCCGTTACTGTGCCTACGGTGGAACGGGGGTTTTTACTGACTGTCTTTTGCTCAATGGCAATAGCCGGAGAAAGGCCCTCAATGGATTCGACATCCGGTTTATCCATCTGCTCCAGAAATTGCCGGGCATAAGCCGACAGGGATTCCACATAACGACGTTGCCCTTCGGCGTAGATGGTATCAAAGGCCAGGGTGGACTTGCCGGAACCACTTAAGCCCGTTATAACAGTGAGTTTATCGCGGGGGATGGTAACGTCTATGTTTTTGAGATTATGTTGCTTAGCGCCCCTTATGACTATATTCTCAGAAGCCATTTAGCTTCAGACACCGTGTCCCTTCCGATGCGTAGCCATATAGGCGGCTAGCTTAAGCGCAGCCAGAAGGCTGGACGGATCGGCCCTTCCACTGCCTGCCAGGTCATAGGCCGTTCCGTGATCTACCGAAGTGCGAATAATAGGCAAACCCAAGGTTATGTTTACACCGTCTTTGAAATGCAATAGTTTAAAAGGTATAAGGGCCTGATCATGATACATGGCGATGACTGCGTCAAACTCTCCCTGGCCGGCCCTATAAAATACAGTGTCAGCCGGAAATGGCCCACGGGCATCTATCCCCAATCCCTTAGCGGCATCAATAGCAGGGCCGATTATTTTGACCTCCTCATCCCCAAATAGACCTCCTTCTCCGGCATGTGGATTTAAGGCAGAAACGGCAAGCCGGGGTTGTTCCAGACCAAAATACTGGCGTAATGCCAAATCAGTAACTATCAGGTTTTCCACAATCTTATCCTGGGTCAGCCGGGCTGCCACGTCACGGAGAGGCAGATGGATGGTCACCGGCACTACTTTTAACCTATCGCCCGCCAGCATCATGGCGTACTGCCTTGCGCCTGTTTTCTCCGCCAGGAGCTCTGTATGGCCCGGGTATTCATACCCTGCCATGTGCATGGCCTCTTTATTAATCGGGGCGGTGGTTATAGCCTGGACACAGCCGGAGAGGGCCAGCTCAATAGCCCGCAGGATGTAATTAATCATAGCGGCGCCCGTCCGGGCAGTCGGCCGGCCATAAACACACTGTGCGGGATCCAGCTCAGAAAATGGGAGGAGAAAGATTTTTTCAGGCCGATCGCCTTGTCGAAAGGAGTACTCGATTTGCTCAATATCGGCCTCCTTTATTACGCTTATGTCTAAAGAGACGCCTGTGGTTTTAACCGCTCGTTCCATGATAGCCCGATCCCCCACCACAACAGGCCGGCAATAGGTATATACCTCTCGTGTGGCGAGAGAACGGGCAATAATTTCGGGACCGATTCCCACCGGACAACCCATAGTCAAGGCAATAAGGGGTAGCGTCAGCTTCCTAACTCCTTAATAGTTTTTAAGATATCAATTTAAAAAATCAGATGCCTAATGTCAATGTCCGTTTCTCTCCTTGATCCACCATCAAACTGTTGACAGAGAGCGATGGGTGATCTCTGATTACCAGGCAGCCGGGTTCAAATCCGAAACAAAATGTCGGTAGTCAGTAGTCCGTGGTCCGTTGCTAATTTGTACCTGACAACTAGCAACAGACAACGGACGCCGGATTTCGTGCTTCGGATTTCGGATTTGAAATAACGCTGCACAGCAACCATGGTGTGTTTACGGTCAGGAGCTAACTCGTACGAAAATAGGCGGTGAATTTGGGTATAAAGCATAAGTTGACAAGCGTTCATCTTTGTTCTAACGTAAGCATCTGAATTTGGTCTATAAACAGGGAAATCCCATGTATGAGAAGCAGCTCGTGTTTCCCCGGGATGTAATCCAGAAAAGGATCAAGGACTTAGGGGAAGAAATCTCCAGGGACTATGCTGGCCGTGAACTGATATTAATCGGTGTATTAAACGGCGCCTTTGTTTTTATGGCTGACTTGATACGTTTCCTGGATATCCCGGTTCAGGTTGACTTTGTACGTTTGGCCAGCTATGGCTCCAAAACAGAATCCACCGGCGAGGTCAGGTTCACCAAGGATATCGAGTTGCCTATTACCGGTAAAGATGTCCTGGTGGTGGAAGACATTATAGATACCGGTCATACCCTTAGCTACTTTAAAGATATAATAGCCCTTCATAAGCCACGTTCTGTTAAGATTTGCGCCCTCATAAGTAAGACTGGGCGAAGGGAAACCCCCATTGTTATAGACTATATGGGTTTTGAAGTGGAAAGAGGTTTCCTGGTAGGATATGGCCTTGATTACAACGAGAATTACCGTAACCTGCCGGATATTTGTTCCATTACTATGACCTAGTTCATTTTCGTCCGGAAACCACCAAAAGATTCCCCCTCCCTCGACGGGAGGGGACGAGGGGGAGGGTGAATAGGCTGAAATTGCCACTTTTTCACCCCCACCTCGTCAAAGGGGGAGGGGATATAGGGGTTTTCGGATGAGCACTAATTAGGTATAAGCCCTCTGGATCAGACCGGATGGATGAAAAGCTGTTGCAATTCACTATGCTATTAGTTAAATTTTCCAAAAACACACCTGATTCTGCCTCATAACGCATGAGAAAAACAATTTATCATAGTTGGTGGCGCCTTCTTGTTATTTTTGTAGCCCTATCCGTGTTTCTTACGCCATCTCTGGAGGCCAAGGGTATAAAATTAACTGATGTTATTGTAAACAATTCCAGCAATGACCTGTTGGCCTATTTTAACGTTCGAAACTGCTTCGATAGCGACACCAGGAAGGCCCTTATGAACGGCCTTACGATAAGGCTTACTTTTAATATCCGTCTTTACCAGGTCTACCATCTCTGGCCGGACTCTCTCTTAGCCTCGCTGGATATGGAACACAGTATTCGCTATGACGCGCTGAAGGAGGAGTTCTTCATTGATTTAGACAGTAAAAAGCTTAGATTTAGGGAAGCGGCCAAGGCCCAGCAAGCGGTAAGCGAAATAACCGGTGTCCCGGTTATTGCCTTAAAGAAACTTACCCCAAACAATCTCTATCAGCTCCAGATAAAGGCCATCCTTGAGAAAGAGCCTACTTCCTCTGCATTTCATTATATAATCTCTTTGTTTTCTTTTTGGGATTCGGAGACAGATAATTATAGCGTAGAGTTTAAATACTAGTAACACTTTAGCTGCTTGAAAAAAGCTGGTCGTCCAGAAAGCGGCGCCTCAAAAATCCCCCTTAATCCCCCTTTTTCAAAGGGGGAAACGTCTCTCCTCCCTTTGGAAAAGGGAGGTTGGGAGGGATTTTAAAATGCTTTTTCAAACAGCTAAACTGTTACAAATACTAAAAGAATGACCGAAACACCGGATATTCAAGACAGGGAAAGGAAAAGACAGAAACGGGAAAGGCTTATTATTCTGATTACGCTGGTCTTGATTATCGGGCTGGCTTTTCTGGGTATCAGGGTCTTACATCTTTCTCCGTCTAAGGTTTTCGGCGGGAATATTTTCCTTTTTGCCCTCATAAATATCAACCTTATCCTTATTCTTCTCCTTATTTTTCTGGTTCTAAGAAATGTGGTTAAGCTTATCTTTGAGCGTCGTCACAACATACTGGGGGCTAAGCTGCGGACCAGGCTGGTTGTGGCTTTTGTTCTGTTTGCTCTGCTGCCAACCACTTTTCTCTTTTTTATTGCATTGCAGTTCATAAATACGAGCATTGATTATTGGTTTAATGTACGTGTAGAAAAGTCTCTCGAGGACTCTTTAGAAGTAGGGCGTACATTCTATAAACAGGTCGAGGAAAATGTAATTACCCATGCCGACCGGATGAGCGGAGAAATCACCCGGTCTGGATTGATGTCTGAAGCGGCCCGGGGCGAACTCACCCGGTATCTGCGGGCCAGGCCAGAAGAGTTTCACCTTGATACTGTGGAGGTTATTCTCCCTTCGTATGAAGAATTGGCCAGTTACCGGCGGCCGGGTGTCGGAATGTTTGAACTGGCACAAATTTCCTCAAAAACATTAAGACGCTGTCTCAATGGCGAAAAGGGTATTGTCGATACCTTTATCTCCGCTGATGGTGATTTAGTGAGGGGATTTGATCCTATTTTTTCATCTGCCGATGGGAATGATGTTATCGGCGTCCTGGCTGTTGGTATTTTTGTCCCGGCCGGCCTTACCGACAAGATGAAGAATATAGCCGGGGGTATTGAAAACTATAAGCAGTTAAAACTCCTTAAAAACCCGATCAAGGTCAGTTTAATTATTATTCTTTTGATCATCAGTCTGATTATTGTTTTTTCTGCGACCTGGTTCGGCTTTTACCTGGCCAGAGGCATTACCGTCCCTATTCAGCATTTAGCCGAAGGGACGCGTCGCATCGCCGGAGGCGACCTTGATTTTACCATTGACGTCCGGTCAGAAGATGAGGTCGGAACCCTGGTGGAGTCGTTTAACAAGATGACCGCCGACCTCAAGAGAAGTCACTCCGAATTGGAAAGGGCCGGCGAAGAACTCCAAAGGAGTTACCTGGAATTGGAACAGAGGCGGCGCTACACGGAAATAATCCTGAGGAATGTGGCGGCCGGTGTCGTTTCCATTGACAATGACGGACGCATCAGCACCATGAATAAATTTGCCGAGGAATTGTTTGGGTTACGCCACGGAGACGTTATCGGCAAGACCTATCAGGAATTGGCTACGCCGGGGCAATTGGCTATAATTAATGCCCTGGTGGATGAAGCCCGGCGGGCCAAGAAGGGTTCCGTACAGAAGTCAATTCGAATTACGGCCGGCAACAGAGGCCTTTCCCTCCTCGTTAATGCCACACTTTTGAAAGACGATGCTGGCAATGATATCGGCATGGTCATTGTTTTTGATGACCTGACCCAATTAGAAAAGGTCCAGCGGATGGCGGCCTGGCGTGAAGTGGCCAGGCGCATAGCGCATGAAGTAAAGAACCCTTTGACGCCGATACAATTATCGGCCCAGAGATTGCGTAAGAGATATATCGAGAAGCTGGCCGATGACAGCAAGGTGCTCGACGACTGTACCAGGACTATTATTAACCAGGTAGAGGAATTGAAGCGATTGGTCAATGAATTTTCGCTTTTTGCCCGCTTGCCGGCGACAAATCCGGCCCTGAATAATTTGGAAGGCGTTGTTGAGGAAAGCATAGCCCTGTATCGGGATAGTCATAAAGATATAGACTTTGTCACTAGGGTGCATCAACCTATCCCCCAATTTTACTTTGACCGCGAGCAGATCAAACGGGTCATGATCAATCTCTTTGATAATGCGCTTGCCGCTATGGAGGGTCATGGTAAAATTGAGACGGGACTTTTTTATGACAGTTCTAATCCGCCCATGATAAGGATCGAAGTCAGTGATACCGGCAAGGGCGTTGCCCCGGAAGACAAAGAGAGGCTGTTCGAACCTTATTTTTCAACCAAGAAAGGCGGGACGGGCCTGGGATTGAGTATTGTAAGCACTATTATATCGGATCACAATGGTTATATAAGGGTGCAGGACAATGAACCCAAAGGGACTAGGTTTGTTATAGAGCTCCCTTTACAGGTATGACCTGTCTGCCGACAGTCAGGAAGGAAGTATGGGTTAGGATATGGCCAAGCGCATATTGATAGTCGATGATGAAGTCAGTATCCTGGACTCCTTGGGCGGGATACTGGAGGACGAGGGATTTGAGCCTGTCCGGGCGCAAAACGGCGAGGAGGCCCTGAGCCGGGTAAGTGAGGCAGTGCCGGATTTAGTGCTTTTAGATGTGTGGATGCCTCCAGGTATAGATGGGCTGGAAGTGCTCAGAAGGATCAAGCTCGATTATCCATTTCTTCCCGTAGTGATTATGTCCGGCCACGGCACGGTGGAGACGGCAGTCAAGGCGACCAAGCTGGGGGCGCATGATTTTATTGAAAAACCGCTTTCTCTGGAAAAAGTCGTTCTGACTATAAATAATACCCTTGATTACAGCCGGTTAGAAGAGGAAAACCTCCTTTTGCGCCAGCGGGTAGGGCGTAAACCGGAACTCACCGGGCAAAGCGAGGCGATGCTGGAGTTGAAGAGGCAGATTGTCCTGGTGGCGCCCACTTCGGCCTGGGTATTGATAAAGGGGGAGAACGGGGTAGGCAAGGAGCTGGTATCTCATGCCATACACAGGCAGAGTAAGCGAGCAGCCAGGCCGCTGATCGAGGTCAACTGTGCAGCCATTCCTGAAGAACTTATCGAAAGTGAGCTTTTTGGACATGAAAAGGGCTCTTTTACGGGGGCTACTACCATGCGGCGCGGCAAGTTTGACCTGGCCAATGAAGGCACGCTCTTCCTGGACGAGATCGGCGATATGAGTCTTAAGACCCAGGCCAAGATATTACGTATCCTGCAGGAGCAAAAATTCGAACGCGTAGGCGGGACAAAGACCATAAATGTTGATGTGCGTGTCATCGCTGCAACTAATAAGAATCTTGAGGAAGAGATTAAAAGGGGGAATTTCCGGGAGGATCTTTACCACCGATTAAATGTAGTGCCGATCGAAGTGCCCCCGCTAAGGGAGCGGTTGAGCGATATTCCCCCTTTAGTTAAGGAGTTCTTGTCTGAATTTGCTTCGGATGGCGGGTTAAAGCGCAAAGAAATAAGCGATGGCGCCCTGCAATTGCTCGCCGCCTATCATTGGCCCGGAAATGTCAGGGAGTTGAGAAATGTTGTGGAGAGACTGGTGATTATGTCCCCGGGCGCACTTATTACAGAGAAGGACGTTCCTTCTTCGATACGGGGGGCTAAAGCGGCAGAAAAGAAGGCGGGCGATATGCTTGCGTTCGAGACGTTTAAGGATGCCAAGGCCCATTTCGAGCGCGAGTTTATATTGCATAAGCTGGCTGAAAACGACGGCAATATCTCCCAGACGGCTGAAAAGATAGGTCTGGAGAGAAGCCACTTGCACCGCAAGATGAAGGCCCTAGGCCTGGACAGTGTAAGATCCGGGCAATAAAAATAATTTGAAATATGGGTAGTTAGTGACTATATTGATAACCATAAGAGATTTTGTATAAGACTTAATCATTTCGTAAAAAAGCCTTTTCACCGCTGAGCACGCAGAGCCCGCAGAGAAAAACTGTAACCCATTCAACATGTTATCTCAGCGTTCTCAGCGATCTCTGCGGTAAAATCTTACTTTTTACGAGTTCGTCAAACCTGGTAATTTTAAGATGGGAAACGATAAAGAATATAATAATGTTCCTGACCAGAAGGAATTAGAAAAGGAGCTGGCGGAATATCTATCCAAGAAATACGGGGATAAGGTGCGTATTCTCTCACCGGTTGTCCTTCCAAAACCGGGTCCGTCCGAATCTGAAGGCAAGAAGACCTTGAGGGGTAGGGATATTATCCTAAATTTTAATATCAAACCTAAAGAACTCGAGGCCTACCTGGATGAATATATAATCAAACAGGATGAGGCCAAGGCTATCCTGGCCACCAAGGTCTGCACCCACTTTAGCCGTATTAAGTATGCACTGGAGCATAAGAGAGATACGGAGGTGGGGCAGATCAAGAATAACATCATTATGATCGGACCGACCGGTGTAGGCAAGACCTACATGATAAAGCTGATTGCCAGGAAGCTCGGCGTGCCTTTTGTTAAGGGCGATGCTACCAAGTTCAGCGAGACCGGTTACGTGGGTGGTGATGTGGAGGACCTGGTTCGTGACCTTGTGCAGGAGGCGGGCGGGGATATGGAGCTGGCCCGATATGGCATCATCTATATCGATGAGATAGATAAGATTGCCTCCAGCGTCCACCATTTAGGCCCGGATGTCTCACGTACCGGTGTTCAGCGCGCCCTTCTAAAGCCGATGGAAGAAACAGACGTAGATCTCAGGGTTCCCCACGATCCCATCGCCCAGCTTGAGGCCATAGAACGTTATCGGAAGACCGGCAAACGGGAGAAAAGGACGGTTAACACCAGAAATATCCTTTTCATAGTGAGCGGTGCCTTCAATGACCTGGCGGATGTTATCAAGAAGCGCCTGACTGATCAGGGAATCGGTTTTGGTGCGCCTATTACATCCAAGGGTGACAGGGTTGATTATTTACGCCATGTTAAGGCGGAAGACCTTATTGAATACGGGTTCGAGTCGGAGTTTGTGGGCCGGTTGCCCGTGGTAGCGGTTTTTGAGGGCTTATCCGTGGAGGACCTGTATAATATCCTCAAAAATCCGGGTTGCCCGGTGATAAAAGGTAAAAAGCGTGATTTTAAGGCCTACGGTATAGACATAACATTTGAAGATGAGGCATTACGAATCCTGGCTGAGAGAGCCTATGCAGAGAAGACAGGGGCGCGGGGATTGTCCAGAGTTGTAGAGCAGGTCCTTTTAGGATTTGAAAAAACCCTGCCTTCAACTTCGATCCGTTCCCTGGTTGTCACTCCGGAGATGGTTAAGAACCCGGTTGCGGAGTTGGATCGTTTGCTTGCCTGTCCGGATGATCCGGCCTATATCGAACGTTACCACCGGGCCTGGAAGAGGGAACTGGATATTATAAAATCAACCATAGTGAAACGCCAAAAAGAAATCTTTGACAACCGTGGGCTATCTGTCACGCCATTCAGGCTGCGGTATCTGGCCGAGTTATGTTTGACCAAAGATATCGATATACAGGCCTCTGTGGAAGAGCTTCTATTTATAACTGAGGAAATAAAAGATTATGAAGCCACTTTTCTGGATAAATATGGCATAAAGATCATCTTTGAAGATGAGGCTATCGACCAGATAATTGGACAGGCCTGGCAGGAAGGCAGCACGGCTTATGTCATTTGCAATACCTTAACCGAATCATATAAGTATGCCTTGAGAATAATTCAGGATAGGACCGGGCAAAACGTTTTTCATCTTCCTACCGAGGCGGTGTCCACCCCGGAAGGATTTATCAGCCATCTGATCAAAGAGTCCCTTGATAATTCTTTTGGTAATTCCCCAAAATAGGGCAAAAAATACAGGAGACAGAATACTATTACTCCGGCAATTAAATATATAAATTTGCCCAATCCCCCCATCCCCCCTTTCCCAAAGGGGGGTGAGGGGGGATTTAATTTTTTAAAACAAAGGAGCATTTAGAAAAATATGATCGGTATATCTAAACTTTATTGCGGTACGGTGGAGCCGTCTGACGCCTTGCGCTATGGCAGACACTCCGGGAAGCTGCCCTCGCACCTTCTCCAGTTTTCGGCGGACAAAAAGCCGGTGGTGGTCTGGAATGCCACCCGGCGTTGTAACTTAAAGTGTGTGCATTGTTATGCCCAGGCGGACAATGTGGGCGCACCGGATGAGCTTTCCACGGCCGAAGGGAAGAAACTGATCGATGATTTAAGTCAGTTCGGCAGCCCGGTCCTTCTTTTCTCCGGAGGTGAGCCTTTTATGCGTCCGGATCTGCCTGAGCTTGCGGCTTACGCCGTGGAAAAAGGGATGCGGGCCGTAGTTTCTACAAACGGCACGCTTATAAGCAAAGAGATGGCCGGAATTTTGAAGAAGATCGGCCTCTCTTATGTGGGGATAAGTCTTGACGGCATGGAAGAGGTCAATGACCATTTTCGCGGGGTCAAGGGCGCCTTTGCCGGGGCCTTGAGGGGCATTAGAAATTGTCAGGAAGCTGGTATTAAGGTGGGATTAAGGTTTACCATAAATAAGCTTAATGCCGCCGAGATACCGGCCATTTTTGACCTGTTGGAAAAGGAAGAAGTCCCGCGTATATGTTTTTATCATCTGGTTTATGCGGGCCGGGGCAGTAAGCTGGTCGAAGAAGACCTCGCTCACGAAGAAACCCGGCGGGTAGTGGATATTATCATCGATCGTACCGCCGACCTGCACCGCCGCGGCAAGCCCAAAGAGGTGCTGACGGTGGACAACCATGCCGACGGACCTTATGTCTATCTGCGGATGGTAAAGGAGAATTCCCCACGGGCCGCCGAGGTCCTGGAATTGCTTAAAATGAACGAGGGGAATAACTCCGGGCGCGGCATCGGTTGTGTAAGCTGGGATGGGAGTGTACATGCGGATCAATTCTGGAGGTATTACTCGTTTGGCAATGTCCGTCAGCGGCCGTTCAGCGAGATCTGGACAGACCTTTCAAACCCGCTCATGGCGGCCCTCAAGAATAAAAAGGCCCATGTCAAGGGCCGTTGCGCAAGATGCAAGTGGCTGGGTATCTGCGCCGGTAATTTCCGGGTCCGGGCAGAGGCCGTAAGCGGTGATATCTGGGCGCCGGACCCGGCCTGTTATCTGACCGATGAAGAGATCGGGATTGCCGAGGAGGCTTAGAGATGTTGTTTCCGGATTATCGCCCGCGCCGTATGCGCCAGAATGAAAATTTCCGCGCCCTGATTCGGGAGACACACCTTGCACCTGATCAACTTGTCTATCCCCTTTTTGTCGTGCCGGGGAAAAAGGTCAGGAAAGAGATTCCTTCCATGCCCGGTTGTTTCCAGCTTTCCCTGGATCAATTGAAGGCTGAAATAAAAGAGATAAAGGACACCGGGCTCAGGTCTATTCTCCTTTTTGGCATTCCGGAAAAGAAGGACGAGATAGCCTCCCAGGCCTATGCCAAAGACGGCATTGTGCAAAGGGCAATAGCTGAGATAAAGGCATCTGATAAAGACCTTCTGGTTATTACGGATGTCTGCCTCTGTGAATACATGAGTCACGGTCACTGCGGATTTGTCTCCGGGGGCAAGATCGAAAACGATGCGACCCTGGAGATACTGGGCAGGGTGGCCCTTTCCCATGCCCGGGCTGGCGCGGACATGGTGGCCCCTTCAGATATGATGGACGGCCGGGTGTCTGAGATCCGTGAGACTCTGGATGAAGCCGGTTTTGAACACATACCCATTATGTCTTATGCGGTCAAGTACGCCTCCAGTTTTTACGGGCCCTTCCGCGAGGCGGCGGAGTGCGCCCCACAGTTCGGCGACCGGCGTTCGTATCAGATGGACCCCGCCAACAGCCGTGAGGCCCTGCGCGAGGCCACCCTGGATATGGAGGAAGGGGCTGACATCCTGATGGTTAAGCCGGCCCTGCCTTACCTGGATGTAATCTCTCGTTTGCGGGAGGAATTCGACCATCCCATCGCCGCTTATCAGGTCAGCGGCGAGTATGCCATGGTAAAGGCAGCGGGCAAGATGGGCTGGATGGATGAAGAGCGGGTCATGATGGAATGTCTTCTGAGTATCCGGAGGGCCGGAGCCGATATTATCATCACTTATTACGCCAAGGAAGCAGCGAGGTTATTGACCAGATGAAACCGAACCATCCCCATGCGCATCCCCACCACGCTCATGACCATACATCCGGGCAGGATGTGCCGCCCCTTCGTCTTATAGCCTGGGAATTGACCAGAAATTGCAATCTTTCCTGTGTCCACTGCCGAGCCGCAGCCACCCGCGGGCCGTATGACAATGAATTGACAACCGAAGAATGCAAGGGGATTATCGATGATATTGCCGCCCATGCCCAGCCGGTTATGATTATGACCGGTGGTGAGCCTCTTCTGCGCGGGGATATCTTTGAACTGGCGAGTTATGGCACAGACAAGGGTCTGCGTATGGTGATGGCCACCAACGGCACCCTCATCACCCCGGAAGTGGCCGGGAAAATGGTAGCGGCGGGGATAAAGAGGATTAGTATAAGCATTGACGGGGCTACGGCTGGAAGTCATGATAAATTTCGTCAGGTCGAAGGGGCCTTTAAGGGGTCGCTTCAGGGGATTGAAGAGGCCAAAAAGGCAGGTCTGGAATTCCAGGTCAACACCACTATTACCGGAATCAACCTCAAGGAACTGCCGGCTATACAGGAACTCACCGTATCACTTGGGGCGGTAGCCCACCATATCTTTCTCCTGGTCCCTACCGGACGGGGTAAGGACCTGGCTGACCAGGCCCTTTCTGCCGGAGAATATGAAGAGACCTTAAACTGGTTTTATGACCAGAGGGATAAGGTCCCTCTGCATCTCAAGGCCACCTGCGCCCCCCACTATTATCGCATCCTTAGGCAGCGGGCCAAAGCGGAAGGGAAGGAGGTTACCTTCCAGTCCCACGGGCTGGATGCCGTGACCCGCGGATGTCTGGGAGGCGTCGGCTTCTGCTTTGTCTCACATCGGGGAGATGTCCAGCCCTGCGGTTATCTGGAGATAAACTGCGGCTCGGTGCGCGAGATGCCCCTTTCCCGCATCTGGAAGGAATCACCGGCCTTTCTTAACCTGCGTAATCCCAAGATGTACAAAGGCAAGTGCGGTGTCTGCGAGTATCATCGCTTCTGTGGGGGATGCAGGGCCCGGGCCCATGAGATGTCCGGTGATTACCTGGCCGAAGAACCCCTCTGTACATATCAACCCTTAAAACTGCGGGCGCCGGCGAAGGAAGGTCATTAGCGTTCAGCCGGGTGTCAAGCGCTCAAGTTTGTTTTGAAATTTGGACTTTGGCCGCTAGGATTTAACAAAATGGATGCTACAGACCGGGCCATTTTAAACGAGATACAATCCCATTTTCCGATTGAATCCCGCCCCTATGCGACCATAGGAGAGCGTCTCCATCTCACGGAGACGGAAGTCTTAGACCGGATTAGGCGTTTGCAGGATAGGGGTATCATACGCCGCCTGGGGGCAAATTTTGATTCCCGCCGCCTGGGCTATATGACTACTCTCTGCGGGGCCAAAGTTCCGACGGAAAAGCTGGAGGAGTTCATCGAGGTCGTAAATTCTTATGCCGGCGTAACCCACAACTATTTGCGGAAACACGCCTTTAATGTCTGGTTTACCTTTATTGCTGAGTCGGAAGAGGCTATAGAAAGGCAGCTTGCAGAAATAACCGAGAAGACCAGCGTCAGGATCTATAATTTTCCTGCCATACGCTTATTCAAGATTAAGGCCGAGTTTAAGGTCTGAAAAAACCAATAGCTAGTGTCCATCCGGGAACCCAAAAATCCCGCGCCGCCGTAGGAGCGGCATCCTGCCGCGACACCATCGCACCTGGAAGGTGCTCCTACAACGAAGGGTTCGCCAGGAGAGAGGTTTCCGGATGGACACTAGCCCCGACATTTGGTGTAATATTCTTGCCAACTTTTGAAATCTCTGTTATCCCATAAGCATAAATTTCCGCAGGTAACTTAGAGATGAAACATGTAATCCTCGGCACGGCCGGGCATATCGATCACGGTAAGACATCCCTTATCAAGGCCCTTACCGGCATAGATACCGATCGGCTTAAAGAGGAGAAGGAACGCGGCATCACCATAGAGTTAGGATTTGCCCATCTCACCCTGCCCAGCGGCCAAAAACTGGGTATTGTCGATGTCCCGGGGCATGAACGCTTTGTCAAGAACATGGTGGCCGGGGCCAGCGGCATCGATATAGTGGCCCTGATTATAGCGGCCGATGAAGGAGTCATGCCCCAGACGCGGGAGCATCTGGAAATATGCCAGCTCCTTAACGTCAAAAGCGGTCTGGTGGTCCTGACTAAAAAAGATATGGTGGATGAAGAATGGCTGGAACTGGTGCGGGATGACGTGGGCAAATTTCTCAAGGGAACCTTCCTGGAAGGAGCACCGATCGTGGCCGTTTCTTCACTAACCGGGGATGGGTTGCCTGAGTTGACCGAGGTGCTTGAATCCCTGGCCACCGGGGCGGTAGAAAAACCGGCGGGCGGGCCTTTTCGTCTGCCTATAGACCGGGTCTTTACTATCAAAGGCTTTGGCACCGTGGTTACGGGCACGTCCATCTCAGGTAAAATAAGCATCGGAGACAGCGTTACCATCTATCCCCGTGCCCTGCCGGCCAGGATACGCGGCCTTCAGGTACATAATCAGGAAGTGCGCGAGGCCAAGGCCGGGCTTCGTACGGCTGTAAACCTCCAGGGCATAGAAAAAGAGACCATTGAGAGAGGAGACGTCCTGGCTATGGCAAACAGCCTGGAAAACTCCTACCTCTTGGATGTCAGCCTTTACTACTTGCCGAGCATTCCCCGACCGCTTAAGAACAGCTCACCGGTGCGGTTCCATACCGGAACATGCGAGATCGCCGCCAGAGTAACCCTGCTGGACCGTGATGAACTAAAGGCGGGAGAAAAGACCTACGCCCAGTTAAGACTGCTTAAAAAAGCGGCCGTCTTGCCCGGAGACCGCTATGTGCTGCGCAGCTATTCACCGACGCGTACTATTGGCGGGGGAGAAATATTGCATCCTGTCCCCAAACGGCATAAACGCTTCATGGAAGCTACTCTTTCGGATTTAAAAATCCTGGAGGCCGGAAGCCCGGCAGAGATCGTTCTTTTACATGTAAACAAGGCGGGGACGCAAGGGCTGACGCGCAGGCAGTTAGCCCTCCTCAGCAGATTGAGTGAACAGGATTTGGCCAGTACGATCCACAAACTGACCAAAGGCGGGGCTATTCTGCTCTTCAACCAGGAACACCAGGCCTTTGTGGCCTCCGGGGTCTATGAGGGAGCCAAAAAAAATGTCCTTGGCATCCTGCAGGATTACCACAGACGCAATCCACTTCTCTTCGGCATCCCGAAGGAGGAGCTGAGGAGCAAACTTTCTTCCGAGATGGACCCAAAGTTGTTCTCCTTTTTAATAAACGATTTGGTTCAATCCAAAAGACTTGTGGCCGAAAAGGAACTCCTGCGCCTGCCCGGGCATAAGGTGGATTTGCAGGTGGATGAAAAGGGCCTGAAGGATAGGATAGAGAAGATATACCTTAAGGCAGGATGGGAGCCGCCCTCGCGTAGTGCAGTATCAGAGCTTCTGGGAAAAGATGGTCCGCAGGCCGGGAAACTCATCGACCTTCTCATCCGGGAAAATATATTGGTAAAGGTCAAGGAAGACCTCTGTTTCCACAACAAGCCCTTAACTGATCTTAGGGACCGCATCGTAGATTTTCTTAGAAAACACCAGGAAATAACCCCGGCCCAGTTCAAAGAAGTGACCAGCCTCTCCCGCAAGTACATGATTCCCCTCCTGGAATACTTTGATACCACAAAGGTCACTATTCGGGTGGGGGATAAACGGGTATTAAGGGAAAAGAAGTAGAATTGGAGCAAAATAGTAGCCAAGGGACCGTTCAAAAAGACTGCCGGTGAAAAAGCACAATGGTGCCGATACCTGCCAGGATGAGTATGAGTTCGACCAGAACAGTCTTCCGGGTAACACTTTTATGTGTAGCCGGAATAAGATCCGCCATAGCTATGTATATAAAACTGCTGGCTGACAGAACCAGGATAAACGGAATAAACTGCTTTAATCGCAAAAGGCTGAAATAAGCTATCAAGGCCCCGGGTAGTGTGGGAAATGCGGAGAGCAGGTTATAAAAGAAGGCCTTCCATTTATTCATGCCGGAGTCCAGGAGGATGGCAAAATCCCCTACTTCCTGGGGAACTTCATGGGCTATTACGGCCAGGGATGTCCCTATTCCGAGAGGTACGGAAACCATAAAGGCGGTGGTAATGACGACGCCGTCCATGAAGTTGTGAAAGGCGTCTCCGATCAGGATTAAGTAACCAGCCGCACTGTGGACGTCGCACTTTGGATCATGACAATGCCGCCAGATAACTATTTTTTCGAGGAGGAAAAAAAATATGAGACCTATTAGGGCACATTTCAAGGCGAGGGCCGGGCTGAGCATAGTCATGGCCTTGGGCAGCATACCCAGAAAGGCGGCACCCAGTAAGGTGCCTATGGCATAACTTAAAATGTAAGGAATGACCTTCTTGACCTTGCTACCGAGCAACATGAGAATGGACGCCCCGGCGATGGCTCCTATACTGCCCGCAAAACTAAATATGATGATATAAGTTAAGATCATTTCAGATGGCTGTACCTGAATCCACCAAAAAATTAAAAACCCTGTTGACCTTTATAAATTAGGGTGACAGATCGGTTTGAACCGACCAAGCCTGTCATTGCACCAGTCGCGGCTGGAAGCCGCTCCTACGGCGGCCAGATAGGACAAAGAAGCGCCCATAGAAGCACCTTCCGGCCACCAGGCCAGGTGCGAATTGAAAGCTGAGTCTGCCGCAGGCGGACTGCGATATAGCAGGGGGCTATTTTTCTTTTTCTGCTTGTAATTCCTTTATCCTCGACTCAACGGCCTCTAATTCTTCCTTGAGTGACGCCATCTCATCTCTTAAAAAATTTAGCTCTTCCTCCTTTGATACCGGTGGCTGCCAATAGCAATAAGGTGGTTCCCAGGCCGGTTCGTAGCAGGGAGGCGGGCCCCAGTAATAATCAAAGGCCCAGCAGCGGGGGAGACCGCCGCGTCCCCAGCCAATATAGGGCCAGGGTGGTGCATATCCTCTGAAACCAAATCCTCTACCATAGCCTCTTCGATACGGCATAACGTACCTCCTTTATAGATTTCCTGTACTACTTTCGAAGATTTCTCTTATGGTATCCAGGACTATCCTGTTGTTTTCCGAAGTAGAGGTCGCAAACCTTAAAAAATTATTTCCCAGCCCTTCCTGATGAAGGGGCCGGATGTGGATGTTTTTGTCGCTTAAAACTTTAGCAAATTCATCTGCGCTCATATGAGGAATTTTGCCCAGAAAGAAGTAAGTTTCTGTAGGATATGTCATAATACCTAAATCCTGTAATGATTTTGCAAACCCTTTGGTCAGGCCTTTTAGCATTACAACCCTGGCATCAATTTTATCCAAATGTTCAAGGGATGTTATGGCCGCAGCCTCGGCAGGCCTTGCCAGTGGATAGGCATCATTATGATTGTTCAAATAGCTTATCAATTCCTTACCTGCAATGGCATAGCCTACTCTAAACCCTGCCAAACTAAATGCCTTTGAGAACGTACGAGTTACAATAACATTTTTGTATTCAAAAATCAGACCTGCCGCTGTGTTGCCTCCGAACTCAATGAATGCCTCATCGATTAAGAACATGGTTTCAGGATGTCTTTCGATAAGCGAAAGATTCTCCTTTATATTAAAGACGGTGCCGGTAGGATTATTCGGGTTAACGATTACTGCCACAGTTGTATCTTCCGGTATTTTAAGAACTTTCATATTAAAAAGGAAATCTTCCTTTTCAGCCAAGAAAGTACAAGTCTTTTTCTCTGCAATTTCCTCGAAAAGGTAATAGGTAGGCGCGATTAAATGCGCCCTCTGGCCATAAAGTGAAAACAATTGGCGGAGTATAAGTTCAGAGCCTGCATTTATGTGGATATTTTCCACAGGAACCTTGACATAGTCTGATATTCTCTCTTTCAGCCTCCATGAATAGGGTTCTGTATAGTGATTACCCAGATGGATCTCTTCCGTAGCTCCTTTTATGGCTTCATCTATTGGGGGAAGCGGGTTTTCACAGAGGGCCAAATTTATACCCTCAAGAGGAAACCCACCTTTTTCCAACCTGCTTTTCTTCATAAGATCTCACCCGCAAAGTCAGCCTTAAGGCCCTCTCCCAGGGCCTCGTTATCATAGACAATGATAATCTTCATATCTGAGCCTGTTCAAAATTTTTTCTTAATCTTTCCTCTCCAGGTCTTTAATGCGACGCTGGAACTCCGCCAGCTCCTCAGCCAGCATTTGGACCCGGCTTTTGAGGAAAGTGCGCTTTAGTGTTTCCCAGACCTGGATACATAAAGCAAAGAATCCACCCACCAAACCGGCGCTACCGGCTCCAACCGGGCAACCAACCCGCCCGCAAAAAGGACATACAGCGAACATCGCATACAATCCTGAAAAGGCAAGTCCCCAACGGAAAAAACGAAATAATGAACCAAGAAGCGGGTGCATGGCGGTTATTCTGTTATTCTCTTGGGTCGCTGAATCTTTGTCATTCATGGGAGCCTCTTTATAAGTATTATAAGGTGTCCCTTAATAAAAGGCTACTATCTATCTTTCTTTCTTAAGGCATGAATCCTGGTTCTGTGTATGTTGTCCGGTTTGAAGAGACTACCGGATATCCATTTTGCTCCTTAAACGCCATCTGTCGCCGGGTATCTGTCGTGGATTGCTTCATTAGCAAACCTGCCTGGGCGGTCTCCTTATTCTTTGTTGTACCAAGAAGGCATTCTTTTGCGGAAAAGGATGTCGAGTGAGAAGCACTATCCTTGCTGCCAAGATGGAGTACGATCCAAAGCCGGCCCCTGGGATAGGGCCCGGGGCCGTCGCGTTGGCAATATAGACAGGCGGGACGCCAGGTCGGCCGGGGACGGACGCCTGTCCTACTCAGTACTCATCACCTAAAATCCCCCCCATCCCCCCTTTATCAAAGGGGGGTGAGGGGGGATTTTCCTAGAAGCTCAGCGTCAGGCTGTGGTCGATCTGATAGACGTCATCCGTGTTGTAGTTGTTGGCGCTTGTTCCCTTGAAGAAGTCGCCCGTCCACAGGTAGCCGAAGTGCAGCTCGTAGGCCAGGTTGCTCATAAGCTGGTACTTCAGGCCCAGGTCAAACTCGGTGCCGAATTCATCGTCCTGGTAGAGAGCGCTGTTGACCTTGTCCGCATAAGCCACGCCCAGGGCGCCGTGTACGGCCAACTGGGGGTTGACCTGGTAGTCGGCATAGAGCCAATAGACCTGTGAACCGGTTGCGGTATCGTTTGCGCCGCCGTCAACTGCCGGGAGGCCGAACTGTTCCCCCGCGGTATTAGAGTAACCGGCCTTCCGTGTCGTATCCATGAGCGAGGAATTCAGGATGTTGCCGTATGGACCATAGACAATATAGAGGGGCTGGAAATCCAGACCTGAGGCCGGACCCACGTCGTAATCGCTGTCGCCGGCGCTGTCGTCGCCGGAGGTGAAGGCTGTGGCCACACCGACCGTGAGGGCATCCTTCTTCATGCCGAGGTTGACATAGTAACCCCAGCCGCCCCGGTCGATGTCCTGCGTAGCGCCGTAGTAATCTGTATAGTCGCCGTCGTTGATCATGAGTTCGCCTTCGAAGAAGTAGGTGTTGGTGGGGTCATTGGCCGTCAGGCCGAAGACGTAGTCATACTGATCAGCCTTGTATGTACTGGTACTGGGAACGGTCGGGTCAGCATCCCCATACCGGTCGCGCACGTAGTTGATGCCCGCGCCAATGGAGTAGCAAGGTTGAGAGTAGCTGAGGACGAGGGAGTAGCGGTCGATGTCCTCATCCGCGATGTTATTACCTGAAGTGGCGCTGCCTTCCGCCCGCTTTTCATAGAAGGCTTTGAGACCGAAGCCGTTCCACAGCGGCGAGGTATATTCGACGCGGTCCAGACACATCTCGGTGTTGGCCCAGTCCGTAAAATAGATGTAATTACCGGCCATGCGGCCCACCATAAGGGTCCCCTTAGAAGTGGCCCATTCCATGTAAGCGGCATCCCAACTGATGTTTGTGGCGGAATCGCCAAAGGCATCCACGCCGACCTCTCCGGCTTTGGACACCGCACCGCTGGTCTTGTCACTTCCCCACATCTGGTTGTTAAAGATGCCGATGGCGGTGTGAAGTTTCAGGTTGTCGGTTATCTTGAATACGGGATTAAGTTGCAGATGATGATCCCACCAGGCCTCCGGGCTGGCGTAGCTGCCGGGAAGATCGCCCGGATCATCGTAATCAGCGTCCGCTGGCGAAGAATTATCATCAGCGGCCGGTACGGATGATCCGTCCCATGGGGTAATCATGCCCTGGTTGGCGTTGCTCTGACAGATGCCCCGCACCTGGTAGTAACCGCTGATGCTTACATCTACGGCAGCAGCCGGCAGCGCCATAGCGGCCACAAACAAAACAGTCCATAAAAGTATAAGGCCTTTCCTCATAATCTCTCTCCCTTCTTCCTTATCTGTTTTTTCTGACTGACTTTTTTATCCACTTTCTTGACCTCTGATTACTCATCTGTTCATTAAACAATGGAGACAATCCCTCAGTGTGCTTATCCCAATCCTATCAGCCTTCCTCCCTGATAGACGATGAAGGACACGATCCAAGCTACGGCTGTGGTATAGCCTGCGGCAAACAGGGGCCATTTCCACGAATTGGTCTCCCGGTAGATCACCCCGATGGCCGCCACACACGGTATATAAAGAAGGGTAAAGACCATCAGGGTGAAGGCAGTAAGGGGGGTATAGATTTTACTCCCATTGGGCCAGGTATCCTTCTGTATCCGCTCCCTTAAGGATGCTGACTCCTCGTCTGCCTCGCCGACGGCATAAAGGGTGCCCAGGGTGCCTACCACGATTTCCTTGGCAATGAATCCTCCGAAAAGGCCAACCCCTATCTTCCAATCAAATCCCAGGGGTTTTACCACCGGCTCTATAATTCTTCCCAGATGGCCCAGGTAGCTCCTCTCCATCTTCTCCCGGGCCTGCTCATTTTGCAGGTTGGCTATGGTTTCATTCATGGCCTCTTTGGTAATCAGACCGGCGGCGAAGTCTGCCCTTGCCTCTTGTTTCAGGCGGTCGTAGTCCTGTAAGTATTCGGGCTTCCAGGGAAAGTTGCCCAGAAACCAGACCAGGACACAGCCGGCCAGGATAACAGTACCTGCCTTCTTAAGATAAAGGACACCCCGTTCCCACATATGGATAATTACCCCCTTGATGGTAGGTATTCGGTAAGGGGGGAGTTCCATGACAAAGGGGGCCGCCGGTCCTGGGAAGAGGTATCTTCGAAATATCTTGGCCATAACTATGGCCATAGCTATGCCCAGGATATAGATGGAATAAAGTACCGTACCCCCTTTTTCAGGAAAGAAGGCCCCGATTAAAAGGGCATATACCGGCAGCCGGGCCCCGCAGCTCATAAAGGGATTGACTAAGATGGTGGTCAGCCGATCGCGTTCCTGCTCAATGGTCCGGCAGGCCATGATCCCCGGTATATTGCAGCCCAATCCCAGGATCATGGGGATGAAGGACCGGCCATGCAGCCCAATTTTGTGCATAAACCGGTCCATGACAAAGGCCGCCCGGGCCATATAGCCTGAATCCTCCAGTATGGCCATACAGAAGAATAAGAGAAAGATAATGGGTACAAAAATAATGACACTGCCCACCCCGCCGATAATTCCATCTACCACCAGGGACTGAAAAGCGCTTCCCTCCGAAAAAAAGCGGCCGCATGTATCCCCCAGCCATTCCTGGCCAGACTCCACCCAGCCCATGGGAACCTCGCTGAGGACAAAGGTAAATTTAAACATGAGCCACATCAAAAATAGAAAGATAGGTATCCCCAGTACCCGGTTTAGAATTATACGGTCGATCTTATCCGAGGCGCTCAGCCTCTCTATCGCCGGTCTGGAGACCGCTTTTTTGTAGATGCCGTTGATGAAGCCATACCTTTTATCGACAATGATAGTTTCCGCCTCGTCATCAAAGATACTCTTTAGATGCCCGCTGCTTCTTCTCAACTGATCAAGTATTGCCTGTCCATCCGTAATGCCAGAGACTTCTCCCCTAATGGTCTTAACAACTTCTTCATCTCTTTCCAGAAGCTTTAAGGCTAACCATCTGACCGGATATCTCCGGGCAAGGGCCTCATTTTTCTCAATCAATTGCCCTAGCTTTCTTATTTCCTCCTCCAGTTCTTCCCCGTATTTCAGGCCCATTTTTCCGGTCTCGGGGCGGCCATCAGTCACATCTACAATGGCTTGCAAGAGTTCGTCCATTCCTCTATTTTTATGTCCTATAGTAGAGACCACCGGAACCCCCAAAAGCTCAGAAAGCTCCCTGGTGTCAATCTTATGTCCGCTTGCCTCAGCCCGGTCACTCATGTTTAAGGCGATGACTAACCTTACGCCTAGTTCCATAAACTGGGTGGTTAGATAGAGATTACGTTCCAAATTGGAGGCATCCACAATGTCCACCACCACATCCGGTCTTTCCTCCACCACAAAATTGCGGGCTACGATCTCGTCCAAAGAATAGGCTGTTAGGCTATAAGTGCCGGGTAAATCCACCACCTTGATCTCATAATCCTTGTATCTTAGGCTTCCTTCCTTTTTCTCCACCGTTACCCCGGGCCAGTTGCCTACATGCTGGCGGGCGCCGGTCAGGTTGTTAAATATGGTGGTCTTGCCGGAATTGGGATTTCCGGCCAGGGCAATGGTTATTTTTTTAGCCATCTGTAACCTCCTTTAGGCAACTAAAACTCAGTTAGGCTTATCTAACTTTAAGGACAAAAAATTTTCACCTAACCATAATCTTATGGGCCATCCCACAACCCAGAGCCAGTCGGGTATCTCCTACTGAAACTATCACGGGGCCGGGGCCACTCTTTAAGACCTTCATCTTCACGCCCGGGAATAATCCCATACTGTGAAGCCTAGACTGCAATCCCAAACCGGCATGTATAGCCATAAGAGTAACCTCATCCCCTGGTTTCACCATATTAAGTGGCATAAGATCTCCTTTTATAGTGCCTCCACATGGACATGCGCTGCTTCATCCTTGCGCAGCGACAGGTGGTACCCCTTGATCTTGATCTCCACAGGATCTCCCAGGGGGGCCACCCTTTCTACCTCCACCAAGGCCCCGGGTACCACGCCCATATCCAAAATACGCCGGTGAGCCGGGCCTGTTCCGGTCACCTTAGCAATCTTACCTTTCTCCCCGGGGGAAAGCTCGCTTAACGGTCTGGTCATTTTACCTCCCTGTTTTCCTTCGATACTTCTAAATTTAGCGCCGTAATTTTCCATAAATTTCTTCATATGTTCCAGACACTTATCGTCAGAGCGACCGTGCCGGCAATATTCGCTGAAATATTCCAGCCAGCCGGCCCCTCCCCTGGGACAATTTTCAATGAATTCCATAAAACGTACCAGTGCCTCCAGGGAGACCGGACTTATGGCATGTTCTATCTTACAGGCATCCACATCGGCCTGGCTGGCGTCTATCTTCAGTATGTCCGTAAAAAACCTACGTAGAATCTCATGCCTGCGGTTAACCTCTGTGGCCTGCCCCAGCCCTTCCCGGGTTAGTTCCACATATTCATATTTCTCATGGCTGATCAAGCCCCTTCGAACCAGGGTATTTAGCATGCTGGTGACAGTGGGTAGCTTAACTTGCAGACGCTTGGCAATATCCTTAACCCGGACGGCCTTAACCTCCTTTTCCAGGTTAAAGATGGCTTCCAGGTAATCTTCCATGGCCGGGGTCAAAGATTCTTTGGACATAATAACCGCCAAATTAATTAGTAATACTTAATTAAGTTAGATTATTCTAACTATCATGGCCAAATCCAATTGTCAATCTTTTTTTGTATTTTTATCCTATAAGGGTTAAAGAGAATGTAGCCGTGAAGACTATTGTGATGTGCGACAATTAAAACTCCCGCCTGACGACAATTATAATTCCCGGAACTGAAGGGAATTGTAAACTGTCCGCCATCTTTAAAGAAAGGATGGCTGATATGGTAACTGATCAACAGGTAAGGA
>JBFMAZ010000105.1:0-5534 GCA_040755415.1 Thermodesulfobacteriota bacterium
TCGAAAATCCCCCTTAATCCCCCTTTTTCAAAGGGGGAAATGTTTCTCCTCCCTTTGGAAAAGGGAGGTTGGGAGGGATTTTAAAATACTTTTTCAAACAGCTAAACTGATACCAAATCTCAAATTTCAAATTTGAGATTTGAGATTCTCCTAACCTGGCGGCTTTGGCACTGCCCTGCTATTTACTCATATTTCTGGCCAGGGTTTTGATTGGTTTCCCCTGTTGGATCAGCCTGACCTCCAATGGCATCTGCCCCGGCAGACAATGGGTGGCACAGGCCAGGCATGGATCATAGGCCCGAAAGGCCATCTCCACCATATCCAGCAACCGGTTATCCACCTCACCGTTTTTGATCAGCTTTCCGGCCGCCTTCCTGACCGACATGCCCATAGCGGCATTATTTTGTACGGTAGCCACAATCAGGTTTACCTTTTTGACGATCCCCTGGTCATCGGTGATGTAGTGGTGATAAAGCGTACCCCGCGCCGCCTCTACAACCCCCACCCCTTCGGCAGGCTTTTCTGTGGGCAAGGTCCGCACCTCCGGGCTGGTAATCTCCGGGTCCTGGGACAGCCGGAGAACCTCTTCACAAGCAAAGAGGTTTTCTATCAACCGTGCCCAGTGGAAGGCCAGGGTATTGTGAACGGGTTTTCGACCGAAAAAGGCGAAGAACTTTTCATAGGCCTCCTGTGCAAGGGGCGTTGCCATGCCCTCCGCCACATTCAGGCGGGCCAGGGAATTGACCCGGTAAACCCCGCTCTCCGGTCCATCCACGAGACCTTTCCAGCCTACCGCTTTCAGATAGGGAAATTTCAGATAAGACCACGGTTCCACACGTTCTCCGATGTGCTGGAGGTAATCTGCCGCATCAAATGTGACAAATTCTTTACCCCGGGGGTCCACAACACGCACCTGCCCATCGTAAAAGTTCACGTATCCGTGTTTATCTATGAGACCGGCGTAATATGTCTCATGGTGATAGATATCGCCCAGAATCAAATCGGCATACTTTTTATTACCAAGCACGAGGTCCTCAAAGATCTTGAGACTCTTCTGCGCAAAGGCAACCAGAGACCTCCCCATTCGCTCGACCTCTTTTCTCTCGTCCCCGCTCAGCGGTTTTGACATCCCGCCGGGGATGGAGGCCACAGGATGGATCGGGTGGCCGGCAATAATACCCTGTATCTTCTGGGCATACCCCCGGTTCTTCAACACCTCGATCCCGACATCCTTGCCCACGGCGTCAATCAGGCCGATGACGTTTCTTCTCGCCGGATCGGCCTCTGCCCCGGGGACAAAATCCGGGGCGGCCAGGGCAAAGAAATGAAGGATATGACTATGGGCGATATGTGCGTTATAAAAGAGTTCCCGCAACTTGCGCGCCGCCGTTGGGATCTTCACCTTATAAACGGCATCCGCCGCCTTGGAAGAGGCCATATGATGAGCGCCGGGACAGACACCGCAGATCTTGGGCATGATGCGCGGCAACTCCTCCACCGGACGTCCCTGACAGAACTTTTCAAAACCCCGCAGCTCTACCACCTGAAAGTAGGTATCGCTGACGTTTCCCTGGTCATCGAGAAAGATATCGATCTTTCCGTGGCCTTCCAGTCTGGTTATCGGAGAGATGGTAATCTTCTGTGCCATGCTGATAATCTCCCTATTTTCTTGTCTTATTCCGGCCGTCCTTGAGGGTCCGGTTGATAATGGCGGTGGGCAGGGTAAACCGGTAAAAAGTCCCCAGCGGATCCTTGATGCTGTTCACGGCCGCCTTCATCTCCGGTATGGCCAGGGCATCCTCGCCCCCCGGGCCGACTATCGAGCCAAAGGCAGACAGGGCCTCCGCTCCGGGGTCCAGCATCCTTTCCGTCGGTCCGAAACAGCCACGGCAAGGCATGTTCGCATTTATACATTTTCCACCGCAGCCACCCCGGGTAAACGGGCCCATACAGATGACTCCCTGCTCCAGAAAGCAAATATCCGGATTGGCAATCATCTCGTGGGGCCGGTTGATCCTGACCATCCTCGTGCCGGTGCGCGTACTGAGCCGCTGGCATTCATCACAAAGCGCCTTTTGCGAAGCAATCACCGTCCCGGGAGGCGGAAGCTCTCCGGAATGAGCGTAGGCGGCGATTATGTTTATGGCATCAAGGATGCGTTCCTCGGTAGGGGGACACCCGGGCAGATAGTAATCGACCTTTACCACCTGGTTTAAGGCGTACACCGTGTCAAAAAACTCGGGGAGAGTGACCTCTCCTTCAGGCACCCGGCATACCGTTTGAGGGTCCACGCCCTCTGGATTGACCGTAGATGGCGTCTCGTGGTAGGCCACGTCAAAAATTCCCGCCCGGTCAGAGAGATTCGCCAGGCCCGGGATCCCGCCGAAGCAGGCACAGGCACCGTAAGCAATCAACACCTTACAGCGCTCACGCAACATCAGGGCGTCTTCCATCTGTTCCGAGCTGCGCACCGCCCCATTGAAAAGGCCAATATCAATACTTCCCGGGCCCAGGGCCAGTACATCCTGCCGTTTAAAGTCCGTGGCTACCGGCCAGTAGAGGATATCCGCAATATCCAGGACACTGAAGATCTTCTCCTCAATATCAAGGAGGGAGACATCGCATCCTCCACAAGCGCTCGCCCAGTTCATCACGATCTTTTTCTTATCTGCCATGAGTCTCACTCCTCTCCCTGGTGTTCACGGCCACCGGATTGGGACCAAGTTCACGCAGGTCGCGGTCCATTGCAGTTATGGTATCAGCAAACTTCTGTGAGTGCGGGACCCCTATGTAATCAAACTTCAGCCGCTTCTCACTCAGCCCTAGTTGGGCCATGAGTTTCTGCATCAGGGACGTCCTCTTGTCCGTCAGGTAATTTCCGTTCACGTGATGACAACTCCCGGGTGGACATCCACCTACGAGGATGCCGTCCACTCCGCGCCGGAACATCTCCATAACGAGAGCAGAATTCACCGACGAAGAACACCGGATACGGATGCTGCGGAAGTTAGCCGGGAGCTTCAAACCGTTCGCTCCGGCAAGGTCCGCTCCACAGTAGGAACACCAGTAACAGAGCAAGGCCATAATCCTGGGTGCGCCGGGGGGTACACCTTGAAAGGCGACATCGACCTGATCAAGGATCTGCTGTTCCGTGAAGTTGATCAGCTCTGCGGCATGCGTGGGACAGGCCGCAATACAGAAACCGCAGCCCTGACAGAATGCCGGATCGCTCAATGCCCCGTTTTCCGTGATGCGGATAGCCCCGTGCGGGCAAACCGTCTCACAGATTCGGCAGCGGACGCAGGCAGCCGGGTCAATGCGGCTCACAAACTTCAGAATCTCCTTTTCCCCTTTGATGAGGTAGGGGGCCGCCTTCATCGCCGCGGCGCTGCCCTGCTCCACACTCTGCTGCACAACCTTCGGTCCGCTCGCTGCGCCGACTACATACACCCGGTCCACAAAGGACTCTGTGGGCCGGAAAATACGCGGCTGGTTTTCCATGGGAAACCCAAACTGGTCGGTCTGGAGGCCGAGTTTACGAACCAGCGGCTGTGCCTCTCTCCGGGGCGTCTGGGCCGAGGCCAGGACAACTAGATCAGCGTCCAAGGTGACAAAACCTTCGGCATCAAAAGTGTGCGCAGCGCCGGCGGAGGTATATCCGTCTTCCAGTCGCGCGACACGAATCCTTACCCCATCGTCACTTCCGGTGATCCCTTCAATCTCTCCCTGCAAAAATTCGATACCCATCCTTTTCACGTGATCATACATGGCCTCGAAGGCTCGCTCATAGGCCCGTATATCATAATAGTAGATCACGGTAATATCCGTCTCACCCATGGTAAGGCCTAATCGCTCGACCTGTTTCATAGTAATCCCGCAACAGGTCTTCGAGCAATACGGCACACCCTCGCCTCTCTTTTCCCTGGTTGCCCTTGATCCGGCACAAAGGACAAAGACGATATGCCGGGGGACCTCGCCATTTGAAGGACGCCTTACCCCTCGATCAAGTAACCGCTCAAATTCCATACCCGAAATTACATCGGGGAGGCTATAGTTGAACTCACGGTTCCGGCTAAGGTCATAGGTGTCAAATCCTGTAGAGAGGAAGACGGCACCGAAGTCCTCTTCTCTCTCTTCCGCCTGCGCCGCAAGATTAATGGCCCCGGCCGGGCATACCTCGACACACTTCCCGCACCCGGTGCACGCCCGCTCCAGGATATTATAGGCATCCGGAACCGCCCGAGGGAAATCCTTATCTATGGCCTTTCTTCGAAACAGCCCCTCCTCGAACTCGCTCGCTGTCTCCTCCGGACAAACTTCGGCGCACTTTCCGCAGGAAATACATCTTTCCTGATCCACAAAACGGGCTCCTATCCGGATGCGGGCCTGAAAATTCCCATTAACTCTTTCGATATCAGCGACCTCCGCGGCCGTAAGACACTGTACATTCGGATGGAACATGCTGCCCGCGGCCTGCACCGGGCCGACACAGATACTCACGCACCGCCCGGGCCAGTTTTCGGTCTGAAAGAGAAAGGGAACCTGACACATACGCCCCCCCAGGTATGTCCCCCGTTCCACCAGTGTTACCTGTTGTCCAAGGGCTGCCAGATCCTGGGCGGCCTGCAGGCCGGCCGGCCCGCCACCTATTACCAAGGCCCTGGGCGCTACCTTGATCGCCGGCGGGCGCGGGGTGTCCAATTTCAACCTGACATGCGCCATACGGAGGACGTCAAGGGCCTTGGCCGTCGCCGCGCTTCGGTCATCATGGACCCAGGCACACTGTTCCCGGATATTTGCCACCTCAAACATGGCCTTATCTATCTGTGTGCTTTCCAGTACGGTGCTTATCTGCTGCTCGGGAAAACGAAGTGACGACCGCGCAGAGCATCCGGCAAAGAGGAACCGATCGATGTCGTTCTCCCTAAGCTCCGCCCGGAGCCGGGCCAGTTCCTCCGTGTTGCACAGCGCATCCACACGCCTCACCGTGACCACGCCGGCCATCTCTCGCGCCCTCTCAACAAGATATAACGTATCTACGTTCGTGGAAATCCGCCCCTGGCAGTCACATATCCAAACGCCTATGCGCGGTTTATTTACTGCTGAGGAAGTGCTTTCTACTGTCATTCCCTTCACCCCCGGTTAATCGGTCTTTTGCCTGGCAACCTGTCAGGTCTTCCTGGTGGCTACCTTCGCCTGTATTGCCCCGCTGTTCAAAACATAATATATTCTTTTATCACATATCAGTTAAGAAAGTAAACCCCCTATTAACTCAAATCCACCGCCCTATTTTCATACGAGTCAGCTCCTGACCGTAAACACATCGTGGTTGCTGTACAGCATGATTTCAAATCCGAAATCCGAAGCACGAATCTCGAAACAATATCCAATCACCAAAATTCAAAAAATTGTATCAGTTTAGCTGTTTGAAAAAGTATTTTAAAATCCCTCCCAACCTCCCTTTTCCAAAGGGAGGAGAAACATTTCCCCCTTTGAAAAAGGGGGATTAAGGGGGATTTTCGAGGCGCCGTTTT
>JBFMAZ010000106.1:0-9000 GCA_040755415.1 Thermodesulfobacteriota bacterium
TCCCAACCTCCCTTTTCCAAAGGGAGGAGAAACATTTCCCCCTTTGAAAAAGGGGGATTAAGGGGGATTTTCGAGGCGCCGTTTTCTGGACGACTAGCTCTTTTCAAACAGCTAAAGTGTTACGAAATTTGAGATTCTATCCCTGCGGTCTTTGCCTGCCTGTGCGTCGCACGTAGACAGGCGCCTTTGCGTGAGGAATTGACCCCTTTACAAAGCCGTCAGGATTTTTTGCAGTCGCCCTTCGACATATTCTATGGCTGACTGTAAGTCCGACCGCGAAATCTTCCTGATGTTGGCAGTCCATGCGTTCACTTCTTCCTCGCTGAGATTAAGTAATTTTGCGACATAAAACACATCTACCCGGCCATTATCTGCGAGAAAACCACACCCCCCGGCAGTACCCAAAAATTCATCTTTATAGAAGATGGGCACCACAAACTTGGTAAAGCCGGCATCACATTCCCCCACCGCAGTCTCTCTGGTTTCCTGGGCCAGTTGGGCCAAATGCCTGTGGGCAGTCGCACAGACCGCCCGGCTCTGTTCGCCTGCCTTAATGCTTGGGCAGATTTTGTTTGCCAAGGCAGGACTGGCAGCAACAAGCAAACCCTGTTTGTCGTTTACACTGCCGTTCATCCCAAATCTTTTGTTAATCTCCTCAGCTACTTCTCCCCATTCTTCCTTTGATAAAATATCTGTCAATTCCATTGCAGCACCCCAAAAATGTATTTATCCAATGACATTCACACCGTATTTGAAGCCAACTGCTCTGTCAACCTAAATGTGGGGAAAGTCCACATGATAATATCTTGCATTAAGCCCCGGTTACGCAGTAAAATTACTGCAAAAGGGGGTTGCCGGTAGATTCGCCGCAGGAGAAAAGGTAATTACACTAACTACCGAAGGAGATGTGATTATGGAAATCTATCTTGTGCAACACGGTGAGGCCTTGCCTGAAGAGAAAGATCCGGAAAGAGGACTTAGCCCGGAAGGTGAAGATAATGTCCGTCATACGGGAAAGGCGCTTTCAAAATTAGGCATCAAACCCGATCTTATTATAAGTAGCCCTAAAAAGCGGTCCAAACAGACGGCCTCCATCATAGCTCGAGAAGTAGGTTATCCCGAAGGGCGGATTGAGGTTTCTGAGAGACTAAAGCCTCTTGCCCCGCCCGGGGAGACGGTCGAATATCTGCGGCAGTTTTCTGACAGGAACAGTATTATTCTGGCTGGCCATCTTCCATCGCTGGCCGAAGTGGCCTCTTTTCTCCTTACGGAAAAAGGCAAGGCACGGATAAAATTTGTCATGGGTGGGGTGGGGCGGATCGATGTCCTAGAGCTTTCTACCCGTAAGGGCATTCTTTCCTGGTATCTAGTTCCCCAGCAGCTTAGGCTTATTGCCGGGGGATAGGGTTTATTCGCCGATAATTTTTACGAGAACCCTTTTTTGATTCTCCGCCTATGGCGGGTCCAAGTTAAAGTGTAAAGGTATTATTTAGGATGGCTATTTTTTCGGCGTCCTGTTTCGGGTGGCTTCGATAGCTAAGGACGCGTAGTCGCGTAATTTACCGGCTTGTCTTAGACTATCAGCGTCTATGCGTCCACCTTTTTTAGATATAATAAAGTTGCCGATGGCTTGGTTATCAACCATTATGGGTAAGGCGGCCATGGACGAGGCCTTGATATCCGAGAGTATCATCTTGTCTCCTTCTGTGAGGTTGGGGTCTTCAAGCTTAACTATCATATCCTTACCCCAGGCCACTGAAGAGGCTACAATCCCTGAAGACTCCCGAAGTGGTAGCACGAGCTTGCTGATGATGTTTTCCGCTTTTTCGCCAATTCCATACCGGGCTTTAATTATGGTCCGGGCAGGGTTCACCAAGGCCAGGAGTACATGATCGAATGCCAGACCGTGTTGCATGCTTTCCATAATAATCATGTAGATGGAATCTAAATCACATTCCTTCACTATAGACTGGGTAATCTCAAGGGATGCATTCAGGATACATTCTTTGCGTCTTTCCAGATCGTCTATTTCGTCTTGAGTATCTGAGGGCTGTGCGGTTTCCGGCTGATATTCTCCCCCCCTTGGTTTTAAGACTGATATGTCCAGCCCAAGAGGGGCCATAAGTTCCATGGTGCGCCGTTCAGCCTCTTCTTTGACGTCGGCGATCAAGTCTTCATTAATTGGCAACACCTTACCATAGACAGATACAATCCGGCCGATTTCTTCGTCGAAGTTCTTCCCGGAATAGACCGCCTCTGAGATGAGATGTCCCATGAAGGCCAGGGCACGTAATGTGTCTGACTCAGTCGGTGATCCATCCATGGCGGAGGGCATGCCCTCCATACTCTTGCATATTTTTTCTGAGAAATTCCACATCCTGGCTACAGAAATTCCTAGCTCCCTGAGACTCATACCCAGGACAGCCTTTGCCGCCTTATTTTCAGTGGAACCATTTTCCATCTCTTTCTTGATCTTACGGTATTCATCGGAAAGCATGAAGGCAGCGACCATACGGCCAAAATCATGGAATAGCCCGCATAAATAGGCTTCTTCTTCCCCTGGATAGTTTATGGCCCGGGAAAGTTCCCTGGCAAAGGTGGCTCCGGTGAAGGATAAGGCCACCATTCGTTTCAGTTCCCGTATGTCCGTAGCCTTCTTGGAAAAATAGTCAAATAGGGCGATGGTGGCGGTGATATCCCGGACGGCCTCAAATCCGAGGAGAATGACGGCACCGGTCACCGTAGATATCTTCCTAATTCCCCGGGAACGCAGGCCATAGTAAGCGGAATTAGCAACCTTTAATACCTTGTTTGTCAGCCCCAGGTCTTTAAGTATTATCTTTGAAAGGTCTTTAGCCGAGGAATTAGAACTTTGGGCCGCCGCTATGAGTTTGGATACATGTTCCATGACCGCGGGAAAATCCCCGCGGTTAACCGTATCCATAATACGCTTGGGCTTATCTTGCCGCCCGGCGTCGATCGAGGCCGATAATTCCCTTGGCGAGTCCTGAGTTTCTTCCACGGCTATGCATCCCTTGTGTATTTCTGATTTACATCTATTAACATCGGGCGCTTCGGTGATAGACTTTAACTATTAATGAGATACCCATTGGCTTACGAGGACATCGAACATGAAAATATGCCCCGGCACATCTACGACCGGACATTTCTAATTTGTTTTCATCCGGAAATCCCCCTGTACCCCCCTTTTCCAAAGGGGGATTTCAATATTTTCCCCCCTTTAGCAAAGGGGGGTGGGGGGGGATTTGGTAGTTTTCGGATGAACACTAATTTGGCTTGACAAACAAGAAAAAACTGTTGTCAGAAAAAAACTTGACTTTTGTCTTTTTATTCATTATTATTACAAAAAACGTTATTCCTTCCTGGAAGCGGGCAAAAAATCCAAAGACATACTACCGTTTGAATTTCTAAAATATTCATCAGAAAACATCCGTGTTTTTTCAAGGTATCCATCTGGTCAGTCGATATAATATCGAGGCTTAGTTTTTTTGTATTTTTGCCTTGAATGCGTGCACCTAGACCCGGGCAACCGCAGAGTGCACCGAGAAAATCAAATAATTTTTTAAAAAATCAAAAGAAAAAAGAAAGCAGTTAAAGAAAAAAATAGTTTTTTGGTTAATCCTGACCCTCTGTGCTACTAACGATATTTTTCTTTAAATTTTATTAAAGCCTTTCGTATATTGTTAATAAAAACGAGCTATTACAAGTTCAAAATTCAAAGTTCAAATCAATGTCAAATCCCAAAGCTCAAAACGTCACTCGTCACTTACAGAAGTTGCAAGTTGCAAAAGTTACAAGTTACAACTTTGTAACTTGTGTAACCTGTAACTTGTAACTATCCTAATGTGACCAATGACCATTGACTAATGACTTCTACTTTAATCATTTGGACTTTGTTTGAACCTTGGATTTTGGCATTTGAATTTGCGCAGAGCGTTTTTGGTTGTGGCTCTGCCGCGCTATGGTCTCTATGGTTAATTTTTTGATGATATGTTAGTAAAGATAAAGGAGTAGTTTATGAATTTGGTCGATCTTAAAGAGAAGAAAGTCGGTGAACTTGCCCACATGGCTAAGCAATTCAATATCGAGGGCGTGGCCAATATGCGCAGGCAGGAACTCATATTTGCCATCTTGCAGGCCCAATCCGATAAGAACGGCGTTATTTATGGCGGCGGCGTATTAGAGATATTGCCTGATGGGTTTGGATTTTTGAGGGCGCCTGACTATAATTATCTGCCCGGGCCGGACGATATATATGTTTCACCTTCACAGATACGGCGGTTTGGCCTGCGTACGGGAGATACGATTAACGGCCAGATTCGTCCTCCAAAGGAAGGCGAGCGTTACTTCGCCCTGCTTAAGGTTGAGGGTATCAATTATGAGAATTCCGACCTCGGCCGGGAAAAGATACTCTTTGACAACTTAACGCCGCTCTACCCTATGGAGAGAGTTAGGCTGGAGGTAGAGGGCGAACCAGCCAACTACTCTGCGAGAATTATGGATCTCCTGACGCCCATCGGCAAGGGTCAGCGGGGACTTATTGTGGCCTCGCCGCGTACCGGCAAGACCATGCTCCTGCAAAATATAGCTAATAGCATTACCATGAATCATCCGGAGATAATTCTGATTGTGCTGTTGATTGATGAACGGCCCGAAGAAGTCACTGACATGCAACGCTCGGTCAAGGGCGAGGTTATTAGTTCAACCTTTGACGAGCCAGCTCAAAGGCATATTCAGGTGGCAGAGATGGTTATCGAGAAGGCCAAACGGCTCGTAGAGCACAAGCGGGATGTGGTAATACTGTTGGACAGTATTACCCGTCTGGCGCGGGCTTATAACACCGTGGTTCCTCCCAGCGGCAAGGTGCTCTCCGGGGGTGTGGATTCTAATGCGTTACATAGGCCGAAACGCTTCTTTGGAGCAGCCCGGAACATTGAAGAAGGAGGCAGCCTGACTATTATCGCCACTGCGCTTATCGAAACCGGTAGCCGCATGGATGAGGTTATCTTTGAAGAGTTCAAGGGAACCGGCAATATGGAGATACATCTGGATAGAAAACTGAGCGATAAGCGGATATTCCCGGCAATAGACATAAATCGTTCCGGCACCAGAAAGGAAGAACTTTTGGTGCCGCCGGCTGATCTTAACCGTGTCTGGATATTACGTAAGCTTCTTTCCCCCCTTAATCCTGTGGATAGTATGGAATTTCTTTTAGAAAAAATGGAGGGCACAAAGAATAACGCTGAGTTTCTGGATTCCATGAATCGATAAGATCTTGGTTTTAATAATCTAACTTGCAAAAAATTTATACGATTATTATATAAGAAGGGATAAATTCAACTACAGAGAACACTGGTTTTTCGACTCTTTGTGATCTCTGTGGTTAAGAAAGGGAGATAAAGATGAAAGAGAATATCCACCCCAAGTATCATAAAACTACGGTACGCTGTGCCTGCGGCAATGAAATGGAGACAGGCTCCACCAAAAAGGATATACGTGTGGAAATCTGTTCCAAATGCCATCCCTTTTTCACCGGCAAGCAGAGGCTGGTTGACACAACAGGCCGTGTAGAGCGTTTCTTAAAGAAATACGAAAAGGGACAAAAATAGCATTGCATATTCTCAATCAGAAAGGGGTCAGAGTCGGTGGGCAGGCAGTCATTGAAGGGGTCATGATGCGTGCCCCCCGGGCTATAGCCATAGCCGTGCGCAAGGCCAACGGCGAAGTGGTGATTAAGGGAGATGTCTGGCGTTCCCTGGCCGAACGTTTTTCATTTCTCAAATGGCCAATTTTACGGGGTGTACTGGTGCTGGGCGAGGCCCTGGTCAACGGAATACAGGCCTTGAGTTTTTCGGCGAATCAGGCCATGGAAGAAGAGGATCGTGGGCGTACTACCGGGACCGGCTCATGGGCTATTTTCTTTACTATGGTAGTGGCCATGGCCCTGGGTATATTTCTGTTTGTGGTACTGCCCCATGTAATAAGTCTCTGGATTGCTGAGATTGCCCCGGAGGCTCTGGGCATAGATTCCGTTTACTTTCACCTGATTGATGGACTTTTAAAAATTGCCTTTTTTCTCCTCTATATTTTGGGAATTTCGCAACTAAAAGATATACAGAGGATATTCCAATATCACGGCGCCGAGCACAAGTCAATTTATGCCTATGAAGCAGGTGAAGCCCTGACGGTGGAAAATGCCCGGAAATACTCGACCCTCCATCCCCGATGCGGGACGGCGTTTATCCTGATGGTTTTAATTATCAGCATAGTTATATTTTCCATAGTCTTTGCCTTCATACCGAAACCAAATGCCTGGCCATTTTGGGTATCCAATGTGGCTTATATCTTTTTAAAGATAGGCCTTATGTTACCGATAGCCGGGTTATCTTATGAGCTTACGAGGTGGACAAGCAGTCGATCAGATCGTGCCTGGGTACGTCCATTAGTTGCGCCCGGGCTCTACTTACAGAGGCTTACCACCCGTGAGCCATCCGATGATCAGATAGAAGTGGCCTTACGCGCCCTGAGCCGTGCCTTATCTTTAAACAGCCAATACAAAGTTCCCTATCAGGCCCCTTCCTAGTTACAAAAAATTCGAAATTCGAATTTCGAAATTCGAAATTAATCAAATAACCAAAATCCAGAATTTCGGGCCAGATGTGTCGGTAATTTTATGTTTGAGAGATTAGAAGAAGTAGAAGAAAAATACCTCGGTTTAGAAAAGATGCTTGGCGATCCGCAGGTGGTAAGTAACCCGGCGCAATACCAGAGATATGCCAAAGAACATTCAACCATGGGAAAATTGGTTGAAACCTACCGCCGGTACAAGGAAATCAAAGAGCAGATCGCTGATAACACGGAGTTAATGCACGATGAAGACGAAGAAATACGGGAGATGGCTAAGGAAGAGGTCTATAATTTAAAGAAGGAACTGGAAAATCTGGAACATGAGTTAAAGATACTCCTGCTTCCCAGGGACCCTAATGACGAAAGGAATACCATTCTGGAGATCCGGGCTGGTACCGGCGGCGAGGAGGCGGCCTTGTTTGTAGCCGACCTGTTCCGTATGTACAGCCGGTTTGCCGAGCGGCATAGCTGGAAGGTCGAGATCATGAGTTCCAATCCGACCGGCATCGGAGGCTTCAAGGAGATTATCGCCCTTATATCCGGTGAGAATGTCTATAGCCAGCTTAAATATGAGAGCGGCGTCCACCGGGTGCAGAGGGTGCCCGTGACCGAGGCCCAGGGAAGGATTCATACCTCGGCGGTGACCGTGGCCATCCTTCCGGAGGCGGAAGAGGTAGACGTATATATTGACCCGGCCGATATTCGCGTGGATGTCTATCGTTCTTCCGGCCCGGGGGGGCAGAGCGTCAATACCACTGATTCCGCGGTGCGTGTCACGCACATCCCAACCGGGATGGTGGTGACCTGCCAGGACGAAAAGTCGCAGCATAAAAATAAGGCCAAGGCCCTGAAGATACTAAGGGCTCGGTTGCTTGACAAGACACAGAAAGAGCAGCAGGAAAAGATAGCCCGGGAGCGTAAGAGCCAGATTGGCACCGGTGACCGGAGCGAACGTATCCGTACCTACAATTTCCCGCAGGGTAGGATGACCGACCACCGCATTGGTCTCACTCTCTACCGGCTGGATGCGGTTCTGGGGGGTGAACTGGAAGACGTCATCTCTCCGCTTATTGCGTACTATCAGGCCGAGGCGCTGAAACATTGATATAAGATACAGAAAACAGAAGTTAGAATGCAGAATACAGTCCGTAGGACAGGCATAAGCAGATTCTATAATCTCCCCCGGAATACTATAGGTAGCATCCTGAGGCGTACCCAAGAGATCCTGACTGCTGCCGGCGTCCCGGAGCCTGAGGCCGACGCCCAGGTACTTATGGCCCATGTCCTCGGGGTAGATCGTCTAAACCTCTTCTTGAATATGGATCGGGTCTTATCCCCCGCAGAAGAAAAGGCGCTGGCCGGTCTTATCCGGGAGAGAACAAAAAGAAAACCCCTCCAACATATCCTGGGCGAGCAGGAATTCTGGTCACTTTCCTTTAGAGTAACCCCTGAGGTCTTGATCCCCAGGCCGGAGACAGAAATCCTGGTTGAGGCGGTTCTGAATACCGTCAAAAAACAGGGCATCCCTCCAGATGACCTTACCATACTTGACCTTTGTACGGGAAGCGGTATCCTGGCTATTGTATTGGCCAGAGAACTCCCTGGCGCTGATATATATGCCGTGGATATCTCAAAAGAGACCCTTTCTGTGGCCCAAGAAAATGCCCGGAGGCATAAGGTCTCTGATTCCATTACCTTTTTACGGGGCGACCTTTTTGCCCCCCTGGCCGGCCAGGGGGTATCTTTTGACCTTATTGTTTCCAATCCCCCTTATATATCGGGAGAGATGTTCCCGGAACTGTTGCCGGAGGTGCGGGATTATGAACCGCGGCTGGCCTTAGATGGCGGTCCGGATGGTCTGGACGTGATCCGAAAGATAATTATCCAGAGCGCTGCGCACCTCAAGCTTGGAGGCTGGCTTTTCCTTGAGATAGGCGATGGACAGGGAGCGAGAGTCTTAAAGGAATTTGAAAGACGTAAGGCCTTTGGAAATGTCTCCATAATACGCGACTATTGTGGCATTAATCGGGTAATTCGGGCACAGAGGATTAACTGGATTGATGAATGTAACACTTTAGATGTTTGGGAGTAACTATTCAGCCCTTATCATTTTAGACAGATGACCTGGCTAAATTCGAAAATCGAAGCACGAAATCCGAAACAATATCAAATGCCCAAAATATGAAATTCAAAACGAATTAGTTCTACTATAGTTTGGAACATTACAGCATTGTCCGGTTAGGTTTTTGCATGTAGGTATTCCTGTTGATCTTTGACATTATTGGCTGCGAGGTCATCTCCGGCGTTGCGGATTTCATTTTCAATCTTGATTCGCAATTCCCGGACCCTCTG
>JBFMAZ010000107.1:0-9924 GCA_040755415.1 Thermodesulfobacteriota bacterium
TGCTGCACAGCAATTCGCATGATCTCTGCATCTCTAACCTCAAGCTTGCGCATCATACCACCTCCTTTCTGCTACAAACACTAGCAGAAAAGAACATTATGCGCAACTATTTATGACCGTATGTATAAAAACTCGGCAACCGTATCACAGTTCCGGGTGTCATCGGTCATGACAAAGAGGATTGCCTTTTTGCCTAGTTTTTCATGCTCGGCATAGGCCTTACGCCATTCTTCCACACCCAGATTGAGATAGTCGGCGTATTTCTCGGTGTATCGGGAACTTTGCCGCTCAGAGAGTTTAGCCCGGCTGGCAGAATCAGGCAGAACGGGGTGTTTGACCACATTTTGAGAGATGGCCTCAACTAACGGGTAATCGGATACTGTTTGCACGAAAATGGCCCCGTTATTGTGCCTGGGAGTCGCAGTGTCATCTATCTGGATGGAAAGATAACTGCCTTTGTGCTTCAGCCGATTGTGGATGTCCTTAATTGACTTGAACCACGCCATCTGGCTGTCGTGGATATGATGTGCCTCATCATTGAGAACCACAAGCTCGTCGATATCCCGTACAATATCGCCCAGATCAACCTTGGAATCGGTAGTTCCTCCGGTAGGCCGCCTGCCCAGGAAATAATCCATCGTGTTTTCATCATCTTTTGAAGGCTCGAGGTCATCACCGGCATAAACGCGATGGATATTGGTGAGAAAGATGTTCCCCGTCTTTCTCACCACGTTGACCTCATCTTGGATATGGAGGGTTAACTGAAAATCATCCTGCCAGTTTTGGCCGTGATAGCCGTTATCCGGCAGAACCGGGTCTTCGAAGAAGATGCGCAACCCGTCAAAGTCGCTGCGAATCCGATCCAGCACAATGATGTTTGGTGTAATAAGGAGAAAATTCCGGGCCAGGTCGGATTCAGGTTCGTACAGCTTGTGAAAATAGCACCAGGTCAATATAAGGCTGATTACCTTGGTTTTGCCGGTGCCGGTGGCCATTTTCACTATGAACCGCCTCCAGGTCTCGTCGAACATCCCGGCCGATACTGCGCCTGATGAGTCAAATCGCAGGAGATCGTATTTGTCCTTGACCTTGACCGCATCGTAGAGATAGATGACGGTCTCCACCGCCTCCCTCTGGGCAAAGTAATATTGAAACCTTGCCATCGTGCCGTCCGGCTTCGGCAGCAGATGCTCACGATTAAACCACCAGTTCAAGAGGGCTCGGCTGGTATCGGTTGCCCCCGCATAGCTACTGTCCCGCCATGCCTTTACTTTTTTACGCAGTTCATGCACCAAAGGCGGCAACAGCTTTTCGTAACTCGACTCACGTAGCGCCTCATCTGCCGGGAACCACCGGAGACCCGGGTCCAGGATTGCGTAAGGGGAAGCCGGAAAATCAGGATGTATGGCCATTACGTCTTGCCCCCTATGGTTACTTCAATAATTTTCATGGTGTCGTTGCCGAAGATGTCCACCACTTTTATTGCGATCTTGCGCCGCCCCGGCGGGCATTCATGATATATGCTTTTCAGCTCCAGGGAGCGGTCTTTCTTGGCGCGGAAGGACTGCCATTCGTTTTCAAACACGAAATCTCCCGTCCAGCGTTCTTCGACTTCGCCGGTGTCTTCATTCCTTACCCGGATGATCTCGCGTTTGCTTTCAAAATCGAAATCCACTGACCAGTAATCAATCCAGTCGGTCCAGTTCTTGGTGAGGACTTCACGAGAGATGACCCCGTCTTTATCGCGGCTGACTTTGATAATTTGCCCCTGCTCTACCACGATCTTGTTGCCTTTGTCCTTCACGCTGGCTTCCGCATTGGCAATGGAGTCTTGAGAATAGAACACGGAGAAATCGGTCAATTCCACGGCAATCCCCCTCATTCCCCCCTTGTGAAGGGGGGGAAGAAAGGGGGGTAAAATGCGGTTTGACCTCGATATAGGATACATCATGAAACACCACTTGATTCTTCTCCACTGCCCGCTTGTCAAAAACGTCGGCAGGAATGTATTTCATGGCCAAGTCTATGCCTTTGCTTTTTGCTTCGTCAAGGATATTGGGGAACAACCCCATTTCAAATTCAAAGGCAAGGATATCCACCCGGGTGATGTGGTGTTTACGGCATTCGAGGATGATTTCTTCTACAAAGAGCCGGGTTACCGGCAGGTTTACAGGCCCTACTGCAACTAACCGCCCGGCCTTTTTGCCGTGGAAGGCGTTGAAACCCTCCACAGGCTCGGCGCGGTAGGCGTGGAGAATCAAGTCTAGAAAGGCTTTCTCCCGCTCCTGCAACTGCTTTTGTTTTTCCTCCTCCCGAAGATCGGGATTAATCCCAATATAGTGCTGGCGCTCGTACTTGCCCAGGTTAAGGATTTCAAAGGCGCGATAGTCTTTGCCTTGTGCTTTCAACTCGCGTTGCACACCGATCATCCGCTTGCGGGTGGTGTGGATGGCGAATTTACCAAGGTCGGAGCCGATCCATTTTCGGCCCAGCTTTTCGGCAACGGATAACGTGGTGCCGGAGCCGCAGAAAAAGTCGGCGATGAGGTCGTTTTCGTTGGAGGAAAGCCTAACGATTCGATCTAGAAGTTCTTCTGGTTTCTGAGTTGGATATCCTAGTCCTTCCGAGCCGGTATGAATACCTCTAATCATTTTTATGTCGTCCCAAATATCCTGTAGTGGGACGCCTTTGCTTTCATCCAAATATCGTTTCAGATAAGGTTGACCAGTACCTGAATAAACAATACGTCCTTGCCTTTCCAACTCCAGCATCTTTTCCTTACTAAATCTCCATGCCCGAGTTATTCCATTCCATTCAAACACAGGATTACCTTTCTTGGCACCTCCTGGACCAGTAATATCCGCTTTGTTGTATCTACGTCCCGTTCCTTCTTCCACATGCTTATACCATTTATCCTTGGTTGACTCCGGCAGTGGCTGGTACAGCATATTTGTGGTTTGCTGCTCTGGATTCCTCGAATATCGGAAGATAGTGTCACAAATCTTTCCTAAGTGCTTGGCACCTTGGCCCGCATCACTATGCGCATCAGATCGCTTCCAAGTAATTTCATTTAAGTGGTTCGTTGGGCCAAAGACTTCATCCATCACAAGACGAATATATCCATTCACTCGCCAATCACAATGCACATAAATGGAACCATCGTTCGCCAGCAAATCCCGCATCAGCACTAGCCGCTCATAGATCATGGCGATGAAACTATCGGCCCCCTTGCCCCAGGTATCGCGGTAGGCGATTTCTTCCAGGATATTGGGTTTCTTGGTAAATGTATCGCCACCGATTTCGATATCCATGGAGAAATCAGCGCCCACGTCAAAAGGGGGGTCGATGTAGATCAACTTGATGCCGCCCTGAGCCTCGATCTCTTCTCTAAGCGGCCCGTTTTTCAGACTGGACAGAATCAGTTTATTATCGCCCCAGATCAGCTTGTTGGTCCAGCCCTTGAGCTGACGCCCGCGCTGGTCAATATCAAATAGGGGAAGCTGTAGCTTGGTATCTTTTTCGGCGCGGGGCTCGTCAACCTGCTCGATCACCTGGAACGGCAAAACCACGTTACAAACTTCGTTGGTCTTGCCGTTCCAGACCAGCTCCACCTCCCGCTTGTCCTCAAAGAGCAGAAAACGGTACTTCTCCGGCAACGGTTTGCCCGCCTCCAGATACCGGTTAATATCTCTGATTTCATTATCAGTGAGTTTCATCTGCTTATCTTTTCAGTTCCTTCTCTTCTTTTCCCGCCAGCGGTTTTTTTCCTCTGTCCCCTTGTACTAACCTCTCTCGACGCTAAGTAAATGCTGCTAGTCCGTCTTCCAAACCATCCTAAGTCAGCGGGATGATCATTAAATCCTTGAACATCATAGGCCACAATTGTTTTTAACTCGATATGAGAGTCTATGCGGTTTCTTATTTCATCAGATGCCTTGATTAGAGATGCCTTCATAGACGCTACATCTTCTTCAGGGGCACAATATCGCTCAAACGATAGCATGGCAATATCAGGTTGAATCAAATTTATCTTTTTGATGAACTTATCTACTTCTCCGGGTTTGTTTATAAAAAGAGAACCGCTGAGTTTTGCTTCAACTGCATAAAACTTACCGTCAAGAACGCAAAAAATATCCATTTCATTTTTTTTCTCGCGGTCATCGTACTTCTCATATAAATCGACTTCGGGGAGATACCAGAAACTTCCTCTAGTAAATCTTTCTTGTAAGAATCCCAGAGTCCACAGTACGGGTAAGCCAGTCTGTTTAATTAGTGAGCGATAAACAAAATCATTAAGTTGATATGTCCATCCAAGATCAATAGGCGCCAAGTATTCCCTGCTACAAATTTCACAACTATTCTTAATTTTCATGCCATCGAAGCTGCGAGAATTCGTATGCCCACAATATTGACATCTCCACTGGTGCACTTGATAGAAGATATTAGTTCTTACTAGATATTCAAGTGTATCGGTAAGATTGTTCATCATAAAATTTGAAACCTTGTCGATCTTACTTAAGTTCAGCTCTTTCATTAATTTTTCTCTAGTTGGCCGATCATTTGGGAGGAATCCGTTTAGTTTGTTACGGTCATATACGAGATATTTTACTGAATCTTCTTTCCCTTCTCTTAATACGTCTCTCCAATACTTATTGGTCAGAATTCCATAGGCGTCGGAAAGGCTATCAAACATCGAGATAACACCTCTCAGATTCTGTCCTTTATCTGATATGGATAGATCTTGGTAAGAATTCTTTACTATCGAAGCTCGCAAATCATCCTGTGGATACTGGAAGAAATTTAGCACTAGGTGTCGGAAGAATATCTCATCATCGGGTAAAGATAAATTATACAAATATTCTTTATTAATAGATCGGTCACCGATGGGAAAGTCTTCTGTCGTTGGTAGAAGTGCGAGTCGGTGGCCGATGGTAACTTTCCCTAAGTTATCGGTAAAAGCTCTCACGATTTTACGTCTTCGCGGCAATACCCAGTTATCAACAATATTAGAATATCTGGACAAGTTATTGTGCCTTTGGATATCAAGCTCAACGACCCATTGACCATTGGCAATGCCCTTGTGACGAGGAGGTATATAGGTGAAATGCGCGGGCTCTTCAGATGGTAACGTATTGGTATCTTCGTTTAGTTTGAATGTGGATGTGTCGGTTGACCTTCTAAAGTAACTTTCCTGTAACCTTTTTTTCTCCGGTAATGCAGGTACGTTGAAATTTCTTCCAACAAATATCGAGTTGTAGGTGTGCTTACTCAGCTTATCTTGGATTGAACGTAGTTCTTCTTCGCTGTGACTGTAGCTTCGAATTGAAACCTTAGCGGGACCGTTTTCTTGTCCCAGGAAATTATTCTGGTTCAGATATTGCCCCAACTGACTTATCAAGTTTTCATCATTGAAAAATGTAGCTTCTATGATAAATGCACCCGGGGTTGTGGCGTGACTAGGAGTGAAATGGCGAGCGTTCCAGAAATGAACTCGATCAAGAAGTGTTTTTCCTATGAAAAGGTTAAAGCTATGCGCCCATTCATATGGTTCAACCCGAGGTATAGCTTCGCTATGTGCCATCGCAAATCTAGCAATTGGCAATGCCTTTCGGTTACTAAGCGCAGAAAGTATATCTGCAATCGAACTGCATCTCTTGGTACCTGCTATGATACGGTCGGATAGATCAGGAGGGACTAGGCAAAGCGTTCGAAAGAGCCCAGGGATGGCATGAGTGACTATGTTAACCTTAAATGCCGTACCAAAGTTATCACTTAACAGGCGAGGTGCGGGTTCGTTACCGTATTGGGTGATGACAGTAATTTCACTCTCTGGTTTTTGCCTCATAAAGGACGGATACTGCGCATGGGGGCTTTGGATCGTTGTCATCGATGATATAGGTCTAAAGTAGTGGTGCCAGTCATGGATAAACGCGCGCCAGCGAAGATCGTCCAAATCATGGTTCCTAATCTCATGCCGTAGAAACGCGATCGGAGAGCACAACCTATCTATTTTTTCGACCAAGTCTTTTTCCAGTTCAACGTATGCACAAACGAAATCCGGATCAAAAAATTCCAACCACGATTCATAAGCTGGTTCAAGGAACTCCATTGAACCAGAAGGAACGATTAGCGTGTAAGCGCCAGCCCAGCGTGTGTAGGACTCATAAAATACCGCATCCAATAACATATGATTAACAGATAATTCGTCGTAGGGGACTAGATACGCGATCTTTATGGGCCGGTTGCTGGCCTTGACCTCAATCGTTTTCCCAAGACTTTTGGGGCGGTCTAAATTCATATTCATTTAGCAAAAAAACCTGTCGTGTGGCTAACGTGTCTGTAGAAAAAGGTTAAAATTAAAGAATTCTAAAGCCTTTCACATTTATAACCTATCGAAATTATTAGATTGCAATTTCTCCCAAACGGCCCGAATAAGGTTTCTCTATAGGCTCAACGCTCCGCATAACCGGATGGTAATGGAACACAGCGGAATTCCCAGCCGTTTATGATGCAGTTGTTATGTGTGCCTTGTTATACTTGATTACTGAGTAAAAACAATCCATAGCTTTTTCTGTGGGAGTGAAAACAAAAAAGTAAATAGATGTAGCGAGAAAAATATCCATGGAATGCGCTTTTCTATTTTTGTGAATGGAAGATACTTTTGGGGGTCTTTACCGCGCCCGAGAGCCTCCCATTCTGCATGATATATTGTAAAAGGTAGATGCTTTTCGATTGCATGGATTATTATAAATTTTGCGAAATTCATTTCGTCGTAGGACCTGATTAATCGGTACCATGTATAGCAGAGTATAAGCCCAGCAAGACTGATGAGGAAGTAAAAATGGGTTGCCTTTTCAGCACCTAAATGAACATATCCAACAAACCCTATTAATAATGTATTGACTGTCAGGAAAAATGAATTAGCAGAAAGCCTGCGGCTGCTAATACGGTCTGTCATCTCGATATACAGTTTGTACTGCTCAAGACAATGAGTTTTATAATCTCCGCTATATTCCTCTTGGGGAATATTCAACAAATTATCTTCTATTCTCATTTCTTAAACTGACAGCCTTCTAATAGCACCGACTATCGAACTTGTATTCCAGCCAGCAATTTCATCGGCTGCATTACGAACAACAGATGAAATTTGCTGAGAGCCCCACGGTGCGACAGCCAATATTGGCTTTGGAAAGTAAAATTCTTTTTTAGCTATTTGAATCTCTTTATTAATCCATTTGCTGTATGTGGCATATTTCCCAGCCATTATAATAACAATATTAGCAGGGGATATCTGCCGTTTTATAGCCTGATAAAGTGCATTTTCTGAAGGTGCGTTGTGTATAGGATCATTTTTGGGAACAGAATAATTACGGTACTTGAAATTCGTTGCGGCGTCGAGAAGGGAGCATAGTTTTTCATATGCGTCGCCGTATGACCAGGAGTGACTGATAAAAAGATCATACGTCTTCAGTTGTGGCATTTTCTCCTCCTATGGCCCATTTTCGGGCACATAACGAATAAAAAAAATTTTACGGCGCGAAGCCGACTGTAAAAAGTCCTGTTGAACTGAACCGCAAGCGGTTACTTGGAAATTTAACAGGGTAACCCCTGCTTAATGTGTTGATACCTTAGCAAAAGTACTGGCCAAAGGCAAGGGTGGAATCGTGATCCGCCAGCGGCGGACAGGAAGAGTGTTTGGAGGGTCCGAAGCGCAACGGAGACCACGAGTCAACGCCGAGAGCGACTGCGGAGAGCGGTAACCCGGAGAAACATCGATGGGGACGTCCCGCTCCAAATATGTCAGCTTTTTAAATCGCTTTGTCCTATCCTGGTCGCAAATCTGTTCAATTCTTCGTCAAAGGAGAAAAGGCAACCGTTGCTGCTTTCTGACTTTGCCAACAAGATGCAATCGACAATGTCCACGTTGCTCCCTGCAAAGAAATTCAACGAGGCAATTAATTCCTCCCGGTCGTTGTTGACAATTCCCTTATAGTGCAGAATATCCAGCAGGCTTCCTGCGGCCTTATCCCTTGGAACCTTGTAAATCTTTGTCAGGACATATATACACTCGGCAATGACACTTTCAAGGATAACGGCTCGCCGGCCGCCGTTTTTCACTTTATCAAAAAAATCCTTTGCCTTTTTGTACAGGGCAGGGTCGTCCTTTACCAGGTAGCGGACTATGACGTTTGTGTCAGGAAGATTTTTTGAGGGTTTTTTCACGGACGGCCTCCTCCCACGCCCTTTCCTTTATGTCCTTCATCGGCATACCGGGCTTAACATTTTTCGCATATTCGCTCAGAGAGCCGGCCGCATCCCTCACCGCCTTTACTATAACGGTATCGTTCCTAATCTCAAAATACACGGTATTGGTTTTAAGTACCTCCCGTATTTTTTTGGGAATAGTGACTTGGCCTTTTTTGGTAATCTTTACTGCTGCTGTTGTCATTTCCTTTTCCCCTTACTTCTCTTTTCGGTATTACTTAATATCATAGTAATGCTTAAGAGATGTTTTGTCAATTGACGTCCCTATCGGTATTGTTTCCAGGCCGGTGGAATAAATTGTATACGCCCGGCATAGGCTGAACCCTGCTTAACGTGTTGATACCTTAGCAAAAGTGCTGGCCGAAGGCAAGGGCGGAATCGTGAAAGACCGTCTGAGGAAAGCTGAACATTCACTAATTGGTGCTCATCCGAAAACTACCAAATCCCCCCACACCCCCCTTTGCTAAAGGGGGGAAATATTGGAATCCCCCTTTGGAAAAGGGGGATTCAGGGGGATTTTCGGATGGGAACTAATTCGCCTCAGATAGGCGGCTGCCAGGGGGGAGGGGCTGGGGGTGAGAAGCCCTCGGTTACTCGATTAGTTCTCAAAGGTCTTCTGAAGGAGAGTATTCATTTTGGCCCGGCAGACAATTTATAGATTTTAAGCTTACAAATTTTAGATAGCGTGTCAAAATCCCTGTCATTATGCAATAGGGCTAAATCGTTTTCGAGTGCAATCTGGGCAATCAGCAAATCAACAGTGCTTCTGATGGTAAGCCCCTTCTTCCTGCATTTTCTGTAAAGGTTAGCGGCGGCAACAAAAGAATCCACACCTTTCGGGGAGTAAACTGGAAAGGAAAGAAGGGATTTTTTGACTTCAGTATAATCTCTATCATCCCTGATGCCCTGCAACACCTCGGTCAGAACAATGTCTGCAATGGCAACGTCTTCATTGTTGCTAATAAGGGATTCTATCTCCTTATCAAAAAGAGAGCCTGTCTTATTCAGAAATTCGATAAAAGCACTGGTATCAATTAGTATCAAGTCTGCTTTTTCTCCACTCTGAAAGGTCTCCCTGCCACATTCCTTTATGTCTGACAGCAAGAAGTCTTTTTCGTCTTAGTTGTTTAACAAGCTCTCTAAGGGCAAAGTCTATAACCTCTCTTTTAGTCTTGAAGGCGGTTAGCCTCTTTGCCTCCTCCACTATTTCATCATCTAAAATAACGTTTGTCCGCGTACCCATGATCCTTCCTCCTTACACATAAACTATATCATATTATGTGTATGGCTTCAAAAAATATTACACCTTCATACAGTTTTAATTTCTTTATCGCAAAGTCATAATCAGTCCTGTTTTTAAGTTCTACGTTGAACTCAAGGTTATCTACCAACCCCGCCTCAGTAAAATTGCTTGAGCCGGTGATAACCCTCCCGACATCCCTGTCACCCTCTCCAAAAGTCATAATATAAACCTTTGCGTGGATTGAGGCGTGGGGATACACCCTGATTTCGAGCTTCCCTGATTTTATCCATTCGTATCAGTTTAGCTGTTTGAAAAAGTATTTTAAAATCCCTCCCAACCTCCCTTTTCCAAAGGGAGGAGAAACATTTCCCCCTTTGAAAAAGGGGATCCCCCTACATTCCCCCTTTGAAAAAGGG
>JBFMAZ010000108.1:0-25379 GCA_040755415.1 Thermodesulfobacteriota bacterium
ACGCCCAATGTGCCGGCAAAAACCTCAACATGATTTTCCAATCGCCATCATTCGCTGTAGTTTTCATGGCGCCATGATATACAAATGTCTGCTAAAATACAACCTTCTTATTTTAGCGCTTATGGGGAGCCGCTCCTCTACCCCGAATTACTTGCCATGATTCGTATGGCCAGGGCCAGGGGTTGCCAGGTGAGTTTGACCACAAATGGGATGCTTCTCACCCCTGACTGCTCAGAAAAACTAATCGAGGAGGGCCTGGACATAATTGCCATCTCTTTGGCCGGGGCATCAAAAGAGACGCACGAAGCGATACGCCGCGGCTCACATTTTGATACCCTGCTTACTAACGTAAAAATCCTCGCTCAACTTAAGGCGAAACTAAAATCAAAGACCCCCAAGGTGGTATTTTCCTACCTGATGACCAAGACAAATATCGAAGAACTGCCGGATGCCGTGCGTCTGGCGCGAGAAATAGGCGTAAACGAACTGGTGGCCAACAACCTAGACTATACTCCGACTGAGACCCAGGACGATTTAAGAGTCTTTTCCTGTCACAAGGCTGACAACAGATGGAAAGGCATAATGCATGAAGCAGAGGAAAAGTCCCGGCAAATAAGGCTACCCTTTCGCCGTTACCCACTGGAGATGGAAGAGGTCATCATGTGCGAACTCAACCCCTTGCGCATCGTGTTTTTTTCTCATGATGGGTGTGTCTCGCCTTGCGTGTATCTCAACCTGCCCAAATCGGGATCGACACCCAGGATCTTCTGCGGCTCATATCACGAGATACCGAAGATGCGCTTCGGTAATGTGGCCGAGAAAGACTTTATGGAGATATGGAACAGCCCCGAATACATGGAATTCAGAAAATCTTATCAAAACAGGCTCGATGTATTCGAAAAGACTTACGGCCATATGGGCCCTCTTACAATAGACCGGCATGAGCTGGAGGAGGCTGAAAAGATGCTAAAAAACGAACTGTCCCAAAATCCTCTGCCGGAAGGCTGCCGCACCTGTTATAAGGCGTATGGCATCTGAGACTCAAAGAGAGGCCGGTTTATTGATAGGGCAGATTTATTAGGACGCCCCTAACACAAGCACAGGGCATGGGGCGTGAGTAATAACCTTTTGCACGATCTTTCTGCTGAATATTTTTTTTAACCACTTCATCTTAGTGGAGTTTTTGGAGCCCATGATGATAATGTCGCAGTTTTCTTCCTTGGCGACCTCGACAATCTTCTTATCCACCTCCCCCGCCTCCAGCCTTGTTTTTACAAGGGCCCTTTCTGTTCTGGCAACACCGTTTATCGCAGAAATGGCGCTAGATGCGCCGCCTTCGATCACGTCCTCGATGTTTCTAACGCCTACAAGGCTGAGATCGCCTTCATAGGGAGGTATAACCTTCACAACCGTGACCCAGCACTTCTCATCATCCATAAGCTTTAGGCCGCGTTCAAGGACATCCATCGAACCATTTACTGCTATTAAAGCCTTCCTGCATCCTTTCATGCTTTCACCTCACAATAGTCTGCCCCACCATATCTATGCCTACCGCACTACGAGCACGGGGCTTGAGGCATGCATTATTACTCTTTCGGTCGTGCTTCCCATGATGGCCCTATCCACGCCCTTCCATCCGTAAGTACCCATAACTATCAAATCATTTTGTCGCATATTGGCGGTTTCTATAATCATATCGCCGGGAGAGCCATCCTGTATGACCGAATTCACCTTTATCCCATTATTCAGGGCAATATTTTTTGCCTCATTCGTGATTTTTTCTGCCTCCTGCATAAGGGCAGTCTTTATAGATTCGGTCCTGAAAAAACCGACCATTTCTTCGTAACGGGGGATTACGTACGTAACCGTGACGTTTGCACCTGTAACCTCTGACAGCCGGCAGGCGCGCTCTAAGGCCTTCTTGCTGGATTCGGAGCCGTCGAAGGGAACGAGGATTGATTTATATTCTGCAGTGCATTCGCCGCAGGATTTTTTTACAATCAGGACATCACATGGGGCATTGACGATCACTTTTGAAGTTACACCACCCATGAGAAGCCTTTTAAGTCCCCTTCGGCCATAAGTCCCCATGGCGATAAGTTCGGCCTTCTTCTCTGTCGCGACATCTGTTATTACATCGGGCGGTTCCCCTTCGCATACGAGGGATTCTACTTCTATACCGAATTCATTAGAGATTGATTCTCTCGTTTGATAGCAAACGTTTCTGCCGAGTTCAAAACGCCTTTCCCTCTGTTCCGGGACGGTGCTGAACTCCTCCTCGTCAAAATAAACCGCATGGATCATGACAAGGTTACCGCCGTGCCGCTTTATCCAACTTGAGGATTCTTTAAGCGCTGCCGTACTCGGTTCAGAACCGTCAAAGGCTACAACTATCGTATTATACATGATACTGTCCTTTCACAGGGGCTTTCTTAGTGAGCGTCTCCACCCTTCTTGAATACCATGCTTACACCGAAGCCTACACCTAGCGCTATAACGATGGACAGGATACCGTATGTAGCTCCGCTATCTTTAGCCATACCGGCGAGAGTCTTCACGACGCCCTCCTGTTCAACAGTTATGTTGGACTGGACGCTCTCAACGACCTTTTTGTCTTTCACGGCATATACTGTGGCCGTGTATGTTCCCGGAGGGACCTGATAAGGCCACTCAGTAAGAATGTAATAGTTCCCCTGCCTATTCTTTTCTGTTACCGATATCTTGCCTGTGGATATGGAATACAGTCTCGAGTCTTCCTTAAATTTCACAAACTCATTGAACCACCTTTCCTTTTCATCAGAAACAGGGTCCATTTGTATGTGTTTCTGGAGCGCCGGGTAGCCGATGGCATGCTTCTCCGCCTCTTCGGCGCCCAATATGTCCTCTATCTTTTTCGTACTATGGAGGAAATAAACACCCGGTACGTGGTCTATCTTTAATGTTCCTACATTCATCCATAACACGCCTCCGACCTTACCTTTCGACTTCATCACCTCATGCCCGTCAGCAGACGCCAGCTTGATTATGAGGTCAACCCCCGGGTCAGCGATTCCCCTTACACTCATGGTAGTGCCGTGATAAAAGAAATCTATTTTGATACGACTATGGTTTGCCTTTGCCGTTAACTGAGCAACCGCCTGTCCTGTCAACATAAAGAAAAATGAAACAAGAATTAGCAATAAAATATTTATGCTGTTTTTCAGTCTTTCGCTGCTGAATGCTCTCATGTTAGTGTCCTCCTGCCTGTCCAAGTAACAACGATGGTGTCAGCGTGAGTTCAAAAATTATTTTTACAGTCACCACCAGCACAATCGCTGCGAGAATTACCTTCAACTGTTCGGCCTTGAGCTTTCTTCCAAAAATAGCCCCTACCTGCGCCCCTATGGTTGAACCCAAAAGCAGCAGCACTGCAAGGATAAAGTCCACATTGTGGTTGGTATATGCCTGAAGGAATGTAACCTCTATGCAGTTAAACAATATCTGAAAAAGACTTGTCCCCACGACAACATGCATAGGCATCCTCAGGATATAGACCATCACAGGAACCATTAAAAAGCCGCCGCCCACACCCATCACGGCTGCAAGAATTCCTACAAAACCTCCAAAGACGATGGGCACAATGGCTGAATGAGTAACGCCCGATTTTTCATAATGTGTCTGGAAGGGTAACGACTTGAGAAATCCGGCAATAGCGGGGTCTTTCGCTTGGGATTCCATAGTGGAGGCAGGTTTCCCCTTGCGAGCTTTCTTCATGCTCTGGAGGCTTTCAATGAACATGTACGTACCGACTATGCCAAGCATGAGCACGTAAGTCATCTTTATAACGAAGTCTGCATTCCCCATCACTCTGAGGATCTTTATGGCCTGAACTCCAAGCAGACCTCCGGCAAAGCCTCCTATGAGGAGATGAAATCCCATCTTGAAATCCACATTGCCCAGCTTCCAGTGAGCATATGTTCCTGAGGTTGATGCCGCCACTATCTGGTTTGAGTCTGTTGCGGCAGCCACCGTTGGAGGGATGCCGAACATAATTAAAAGCGGTGTCATCAAGAAACCGCCTCCCACCCCAAAAAGCCCTGAGAGCAGGCCCACAGTGAGGCCGAGCCCCACAGGGATCAAAATGTTGATGCTGGTTAAAGCTACAGGTAAATAGAGATACATTTAAGCGTCCCCCGTCTGATTTTTATTAGGCAACCTCTGTCGTTGCATTTTTTGCCATTGTTACCACCGGCCTTGACACCGTTTCTACGAGCCGATTAAGTTCCCTGGTCGTAATATGACCGCCGTGTGTAATGCTTGGGCTTAACAACACCATATCGATCTTTGTATTCTGCCTAAGTAGATTCTTTATCGCAGAGACGACATCCGTTGCCGCAGCGTTGACATTCATGTCAACTCCAAACTTCCTGCACTTTTCCATCAAAAAGCCGATCTTTTTCTCATAGCTCTCGTTATTCTTTCTGAGGTCGTCTATTATCAACTCCTTCGCTGTCTTGATCTCGCCCGCCTCTGCGAAAGTGACTGCTGTCATCAAATCATCAATTTTTTCCATCACCCTCCTTCTATAGATCATTAATAAAGAGATATTTTCATTCATGGTCTTGGCCAGATTCACAGCATAGGAATGCCCTGCCTCAAAGTTCTCGTCATGATAAGTGACAAACAAAAGTTGCTTCCTTGCCATCCCTGCCTCCATTCATTGGGTTCGATAAATGAAAGGGCAAAAGGGATGCCATATTATAACTCTCTGATTTTATGGACTATGCTTAGGAGGGACGAAATAGTTAGTGTTTCAAAATTGAACGACAGTGAACGGTGTTCTTTACGCCCGCGACTGATTCGGTAAGGAGGCTCGCAACGCAGTATCAGGCGGTATTAAGATGGATTTTTACGAAGTCGTTAAAGATATGCCTCAAGAAATCGAATTAGTTCCCATCCGGAAACTGCCAAATCCCCCCACCCCCCTCTTTGCTAAAGGGGGGAAAATATTGAAATCCCCCTTTGGAAAAGGGGGATACAGGGGGATTTTCGGATGGAAACGAATTAAATAGAGCTCATCTGAAAAGTCTCTCACCTTCGATGGGAGGGAAGTTTGGGTAAGACAGGGGAATTTTTAATCCTTTGATAGATGTTTCATTTTTGAACGCTATTGAAGCTCCCCGCAGCCCGCCTGCGGCGGACGGGGAATCTCCGTATGTAAGGTAAAATGCATCGTATTCGCTCGCTATGCATGTTCAATTAACTGTTATTAGCACGCAAGATGTTGTTTATTATTTCCATCTGCGAATCGGCGTTTATCCAAATTATCTGAATCGAGTGCTCGGGGATACTCCTCCAGACCTGCCGTGTGGACTTAAAGGCATGGGAATCTGTTTCAAGCCTGTACTTTTCCGCAATAGGCTCTACATCCTCTCCTACGTATATGCGTGCCTTGGGGACAAAACCATATCGGGTGAATTCCATGTTATATTTCCATAACGTAAAGCCATCCCGATAGATTGCCAGAAGAGTAGAATAATGCTTTAATAATTCCTTTTCCCGGTCTGATTCGACCCTGCGGTTTAGGATAGCTATCTCAGAGGATAATTTTTTTAACAAATCTCCGAATTGCTGAAGGTTCGCACCGGCTTTAAGGGAAGCCCTCACAGCCTGTGCGGCGCAGTTCACATTTTCAAACTTCTTTCTATCAAAGTCATGCGATCTGCAGGCAAAGCAAAGAAGAAAGGCAAATGATATGAGAATCAGGATGGTCTTTTTCATCTGAAAACAACCCGTATAGGTATGACTATCTCTTTCCGCATGCTCATTGGGTTACCTTCTATTCAGTTTTGTTCATCCAGAAGGTCTTCCTGCTTCAGTATCCTCCACAGGCTCGTCCTTGATATGCCCAGAACCTCCGCAGCCTTTGATTTATTACCGCCAAACATCTCCACCACCTTTTCCGCATACTCCCTGTTAATCTCATCCATGGTCTTTATTCTGCCCGGCTCAATAGTTTCTATCTGGAACATGACAATACTCTGGGGAAGACTGGCAAGGGTGATAAGGCTGCTTCTTTCAAGGATTATGGCCCTTTCGATAATGTTTTCCAGCTCCCTCACATTGCCTGGGAAGCTGTAATGCACAAGGACATCCATGGCCTCTTTTGAAAACCCTTTTATCTTTTTATTTGACTTGGGAAGGTGCTTCTGCAGAAAATAGTTACTCAGAGGCTCGATATCGTCCTTGCGGTCCCTTAGGGATGGGATGGCTATCTCCAGGACATTCAGCCTGTAATAGAGGTCTCCCCTGAATCTTCCTTCAGATATGGCGGCCTTCACATCCTGGTTGGTAGCCGCTATAAATCTTACATTCACCTTAATAGGTCTGGTCCCTCCTACCCTATAAAACTCTCCCTCTTCTATGACCTTGAGGAGTTTTGCCTGAAGGGTTGTGCCCATCTCTGCGATCTCATCGAGAAATAAAGTGCCTTTATCCGCGACTTCCACAAGTCCCTGTTTTGTCCTCACCGCGCCGGTGAATGAGCCCTTCTCATGCCCGAACAGTTCGCTGGCAAGGAGCTCCTCTGTAAACGTTGCGCAGTTTATGGAAAGAAAAGGCAGGTTTTGCCTCCTGCTGGTGAAGTGTATTATCTTCGCCAGCAGGCCCTTACCTACCCCGCTTTCTCCTGTGAGGAGGACATTGCAGTCAGAATCCTTTATCTCTTCAATGACATCCAATACCTTGTTCATGCTCTCGCTCTTAGTAATGACGGGGAGCCTTTTGTTCATGCCGAAAAATGCCTTTAAGGCTACGTTTTCTTTCCTCAACACCTTCCGTTCATGAATATTTTTGACCTTAAGGATCAGTTCGTCCAAATCAAATGGTTTTGTAATATATTCGTAAGCGCCCTTTTTCATAGCTTCGACTGCCGAGCCTATGCTTCCAAATCCGGTAATTACGAGCACCTCAATCTCATGATCCATTTCCCTTGCCTTTTCCAGCAGCTCGATCCCGTTCATTTCAGGCATCTTTATGTCTGTTATAAGGACATCAAACTGCGCCGCCGAGAGGGCATCCAATGCCTCGCGTCCGTTTTTCGTGCCTAATACATCATAGCCTTCACGCTTGAGAGTATTCACGAGATGTTTCAGTGTTATCTCTTCATCCTCTGCTACGAGAATCTTAAAGCTCATTACCCCGTTCCCCTCGCTGGCAATGTAATGGTAAATCTTGTCCCTCTTTCTTTCTCGCTTTCCACGCTTATCGCGCCATTATGCTTTTTTATTATATTAAACACGATAGCCAGTCCAAGCCCGGTACCCTTGTCCTTTGTAGTATAAAAGGGCTCGAATATCTTGTCCACAATATCAGCAGGCATCCCCTTGCCTGTATCCGATATCTTTATTGTAATAAATCCAGGTTCCCTATTTATCGCCACCGCCAGATCGCCCTTCCCATTCATGGCATCAACGGCATTGGTAAATAAATTAATAAAGACCCTTTCCATCTGCTCATAGTCTGCATTTATTATTACACCAGCGGGATCGGTATCCATCACAAAATTAATGTCTTTGGTATCTGTAGTAGTGCTTACGAGTTTGTAGGCCCCCATCAAGAGCTTATCAATTTCAACTTCCCTTAACTGAGGTTCTTTTCCCCTTGCGAATTCAAGGAGGTCTCCCACAATCCGCTTGACCCTCAACGTCTGCCCAAGTATATCGTTCACTGTCTCCCTTGCTGTAAGGGAATAGCTATCCCCCGTTTCCTTCATAAGCACTTGTGCCGATATATAGATGTTATTAAGGGGGTTATTTAGCTCATGGGCGACACCAGAGGCCAGGGTACCCATAGCCGCCAATTTCCTGGATTGGAGAAGTTCCTCATTCTTTTTCCCGAGTTCTTTTTCCCTTTGGGCGAGTTGTTCTTCCATGTCGTTAAATTTTCCGATGAGTAGCCCTACCTCGTCTTTCTGGGACGGCATCAGTATCCGAGAAAAATGTCCCTTCCCCGTCCTTTCCACCACGTCAATGAGCAGTCTTAGACGGCTACCCACGCTTTTGCTGATAAAAAAGAGCGCGCCTATTCCGCTAATGAAAAAAAGAGGGAAGAATATCAAGATTGCCATTTGTGACCTATAAATAAAATTTTCTGCGTTTCGTCTGGCGATTTTGTCCAGGTCCTCCGAGATGCTGACTATATCCTCTCCGTCTTTTCTGAGAATCTGCATATCTGAATGGAGTCCCCTCAGCCCAGAAACCAGTTTGCCCTTCGGAGACAATAAAAACGTATTTTCTAAAAAGTCTGCCGTCTGGTAAGGCCTCTCCCAAAAAGTCAGTTCTATAAGCGGAAAGAATTTATGGTATTTCCCATTAGAGCGCCCTGTTTTTTCGATCTCGCATGCCAGACTCTTCACGGACGTTTCTATTTTAGTAAATCTATCGCCATATTCATCTATCCGTCCCTTAAGGTGGGCTAATTTACCTGTCTTATCAGTCGCAAGGTTAGCGTCGATAACGGTGTACAGTTCCTTTAGGTACTTGTGAACGGCCTTCGATTCTTCAGCGGCCTTGGGTGTTCCGTAAAGGAAGAAGTTCTTCTCGTGTCTTCGCAACAGAAGGGATCTACTTTTTATGGTGTCAGCAAGTTCCAGGCGTCCAATCTCTTTCCTTATCTGGATGAAACTGACGTATTCAAATGCCGCAAGAATGGCAATGATAAATGCACTGATTAGGAAACTGAGGGTTATTTTATTTTTAAGGGACATAGGATTAAAATAGCAAAATGGGAAGGATAGGGAAAGATTTTTTCGTTATTTTTTTTCCTTTCTTTTTTTTCATACTCACCCGCTGCATCCTGATTCGTGCCCATACGAAGAGATCCCTTCGTAGGACAGGCGTCTCGCCCGTCGCAAGATTTTAAATTTCCAATATTTTGCCCGCCCCACAGTCACGACATTTCTCAGGGTAGAGCCGCTCTATTTCCAATTTAAACTGGGTGCAATGACAAGGACAAACTATTTTTAAATCCTTAAGGAGATGGAATTCTCTGAATCCGTGCAGGCCTCCGATGAGGGCATTGACCTTTCCGAAGCCTGATGCCGCCTGAAGAATGGCCCCCACCCCGGGGTGGGAACAGCCGGTAACCACGACCAGACCTCCATTGGTCCTGACTACAAGGGATTGCTCTATGCCTGCGAGTTCACCGGTAGAAAACACGTTTTCATGGATTTGAACAGGGCCTGTAATGATGACCACCTTACCCGCGCCAGGAGGTTTAGGACAGGAGTTGGGGATGTAAACCTTGACTTCTTTATTGAGTTTAATCAGATCTAAAAGTCCGCCAGTATGGTCCCAGTGGTTGTGGGAAATGAAGATCTCGGGGATGGTGAGGGGGTCAATGTTGAGTTTTTCCAGATTATGCAGAAGAATCGAGCCGCCGGCCCCGGTGTCGAAGAGAATCCTTCGGCCATTTTCTGATTCTACAAGGCAGGAGAAGCCCCAGTCAGCTTTGAGGCCTTCTCCCAAGGCTTCGTTATCATAAACGATGATGATCTTCATACTACGCAGGTGATGTCTTTGATTTTCTTGCAAGAAAGAATCGTGATTTTTGCCATTTTCCCCTTCCTCCTCTTTTAAGGTTACTCATCTGTTCAAGGATGTATGATAAAATTGACTACTTCCTCTATCCTCTCATAAGGCACGGTCTTTATCTCTACACCTGCATCCGTCAAGGGATAACCAGCCCCCTTGCCTTCCAGGCTGCTTTTGCTTAACACCACATCTGCCCCCTTTTGAATAAGCCACTTGCTGGTCATAATCCCCTTCCTCTTTTCTTCCTGAGAGTAAGGATTAGATACTATCTCTTCATTAAAAATATCGTTATCTTTTGCGGTAATCAATGCAAAAAATGGCGCGCTGCCGAAATGAGCACATATTGAGGACTTATCTTTCTCCAGGGGTATGGCATAAGTAACCGTGTCCTTCTCCTCGGGTTCGTAGTGTATAAGAACCCGGTCCACATGCGGGATACTTTCTTTGATCCTGGCCTCGATGTTTTTGCTCACATAGTGCGCTTTTTCCAGACTGCGAACCTTTAGCGTTAGAATTATCTCTATGAATTTGTAGCGCCCGGAGCTTCGGCCCCGCAGTTCCTTTATCTCCCGCACATGAGGATCTTGCGACGTAATGGTTTTCACTCTGTCCAATGTGGTAAAGTCCACCGAGGCATCCAGCAGGACCCGGATGGCATCTACAAAGATACGCCATCCTGATTGTCCTATAAAAAAAGCGACTATAACTGTCATAATCCGGTCCAGAGAAAGGTAAAAGTAACTTCCTATGAGACCACCAACAATAACCAGATATGAAAATAGATCTGCCCTGAGCTGCTGGGCGTCCGCTATTAAGCTGGGAGATCCCGTTTCTTCTCCTTGACGAAGCTCATAGCGGGAAAAGGCATAGATGGCCGTCATAATAACCAGGTAACTTCCTATAGAGAAAGGCACATGGGTAAGTATCAGCTCCCTCTCTTGCGTTATGGCCGTTTTTACGACCTCAAATCCGACCCCGAAAATAAGCAGGGAGATTACCAGCGAAATCAGGTTTTCGACCTTATAAAGGCCGTAAGGAAAGGCACGGGATTTGCGCTTTGATAGCCGAATACCAATAAAAACAGCAAACGAAGAAACAACATCGGCAAAGGAATGTACCGCATCCGCAATCAGGGCCATACTGCCGGAAAGGGTCCCCAGCAAATACTTGAAGCCTACCAGAAAGACACTGAGGGCAACCGAGTAAAGAGATAATTTTTCGCTCTTTTCAAGCCTTATTTTCCGGATGATGGCCCCGCTCCTTCTTCATGCTGTTTAGAAAATCTTTTAAAATCTTCCCGCTATCCCCCTTTCAAAAGGGAGATATTGTTGCCCTCCTTTTTGGAAAGAGGGGACAAGGGAAATTCATTTAATGATCACACACATTCGGACCGGACACAAGACCACTGCTTAAGTACTGCTGTACCAGCTCCTCCGGTGACGAAACAGGCGCGCCGGTGATGACCTTAATCCCCCTTTCGGCAAACAGCATTAAGGCCTTCTGCCCCATTCCGCCGGCGATTATGACATTAACACCCATCTCGCCCAGCCATCTTGGCAACACGCCCGGTTCATGGGGCGGCGGGATGACCAACGCCTTGTTTGCAATCTTGTTATCCTGGATATCCAGAATGGCAAATTTTTCACAGTGACCGAAATGGTTGCAGAGCTTATTGTCAATAACTGGTAATGCTATTTTCATCTGTACTACCTCCATCGTAAAATAAAGTAACCCCTTTAGCCACCAAGACACGAAGTCGCTAAGAGATCAGATTAATTTGGAATTTCTATTTTTGGTTCCTTCCCCTCTGTGTTCTCCGGTATCCTCGTTTTTTGCCCCAAAACGCCTGATGAATTACCCCGCTAATAACAGTTTAAGCTGCTTAAACCGTTCAGCCGGTTGAAACCATCTCTTCTCAGTGTGCCCTCTGTGGCTGTTTTTTCATAAATCTATTACCCCCAGTGCCCTTCGACATTGGGACTGGCCGCATATGAAATTTCGCCTTTCTTGAATTTTTCAACTGCCTCTCGAACTGTTCCCGTTACACCAACCGCCACGTTTATCCTGGCGGCCTGCAACGTCATAAATGCCTTCGGCCCGCAATGGCCGGTAATGAGCACGCCGGCGCCTTCTTCCGCTACAGTCCGCGCCGCCTGGATACCGGCGCCCTGCATGGCTTCAATATTTTGCGTGTTGTCCACCACCTTAAATTCCATGGTCTCGGAATCAACTATGATAAAATAGGCGGCCCGGCCAAATCGCGGGTCAATTTCATCATCTAATCCCTTACCCTTCGCGCTAATTGCTATCTTCACGCCTGTTCACCCCCCTTCTTATTTTGCAGATCTCAAGTGAATCCCGTAGGGTGGGTTTTACCCACCATCATTCCTTGGTGGGCAAAGCCCACCTTACATTGCTAAATCCGAAATCCGAATACCGAAATTCGAAACAAATTCAAATTTTCGTAACACTTTAGCTGTTTGAAAAGAGCTAGTCGTCCAGAAAACGGCGCCTCGAAAATCCCCCTTAATCCCCCTTTTTCAAAGGGGGAAATGTTTCTCCTCCCTTTGGAAAAGGGAGGTTGGGAGGGATTTTAAAATACTTTTTCAAACAGCTAAACTGTTACAAATTTTCAAATCTCAAAAAGTTCCAAACTGCAGCGGAAAGAATCCGTTTTGATATTTTAGGGTTTGGTCATTCGATATTGTTTCGGGTTTCGTGCTTCGGATTTCGGATTTGAGATCGCACCGGACACGAAATCCATCGGGACAAGTTGCAAAAGGCCAAACTGTTACTATAACTGAAATTGCCTACCCTATATCCCGCCTCTACGGCGGCACCTGCCCCTTCCTCTGCCCGGCCCGCCGCCGACTGCCCAACCATGATCCTGAAGCGCTTCGCGAATATTTTTGCTCCGGCACTTCGGGCACTCAAGCGGCCCACCGGTGTCATAAGGAACAACCCATTCATTTGTACAGTCTGGACATAAAAGGTACCGCTGCATCATTTGAACCGCCCCGCCTTCGATCTTCAGCGCCTTGGCATTAACAATCACATCCGCAATTTTCTTGTGGGCAGATTCAATGATATTGCCGAAGGTCTGCCGCGAGATATTCATCCGCCTAGAGGCCTCTTCCTGATACAGCCCCTCTAAATCAGCCAACCGGATAGCCTCAAATTCATCCACCGTAAGGTTGACTTGTTCCAGGGCAAATACGGGAATTTCCGCAGGCTTGAAGTAAGCTGCGCGGGGAAGACCACAAACCCGTCTGCATTTAAAAGGCCGCGGCATGGGTGTCTCTTTTAATTATTAGCATATGCCAATAATGTAGCACAAAAATTTCCCCTATCAATAAAATTGGTAGGGGAAAGTCGATAACCCCCTAAGGAGTCAAGAAATCTAGTAACAGTTTAGGTTTTTGAAACGCTATGGGTCAGGAGATGCGCTGGATTCCCGAATACAGCGTGGTTTCAAATTCGAAATCCGAAGCACGAATCCCGAAACAATCTCAAATGACTAAATTCCGAATGACCAAAACAAAGACACCTCCGTTGCAGTTTTGAGCATTGGAAATTTTGTGAATTCGAATTTATTTCGTATTTCGATATTCGGATTTCGGATTTAGATCTGGCTCCGAAAGCACTTTCAGGTTTCGGACTCAAAACTATTTCAAAGAGCTAACGTGTTACGAAATCTATAACACCAGGCTGCCCACCAGAGATTTTACGTCTTTAAGGTTATGCCTGGCCAGGTATTCTTCTATCCCGGAGATAATCTCCATAGTAGCCCTGGGGTTGACAAAGTTGGCCGTCCCGACCTGGACCGCCGAGGCCCCGGCAATGAGGAACTCCAGGGCATCGGCTGCGGTCATAATTCCGCCGCAGCCGATCACCGGTATCTTCACCGCACCGGCTACCTGCCAGACCATACGCAGGGCAACGGGTTTGATGGCCGGCCCGGAGAGGCCGCCGGTGACATTATGAAGCTTGGGACGTCTTGTCTCAACATTGATTGCCATGCCCGTAAGGGTGTTAATGAGAGAAACGGCATCTGCCCCGGCCTCTTCCACGGCGCGGGCTATGCTTACGATGTCCGTCACATTAGGGCTGAGTTTGACAATTATGGGAAGTCGCGTCGCCGCCCGGACTGCCCTGGTAACCCGCGCTGCGGCCTTGTGGTCTGTTCCAAAGACCACGCCGCCCTTCTTCACATTAGGGCAGGAGATATTGACCTCCAGGGCCGCTATGCCCTCGACACTGCTCAGCCTTTCCGCCAGTCTTTGATATTCCTTGATGTCCTGTCCCAGGACGTTGACGATGACCGGCACGGAGAGATCACATAAAAATGGAAGCTTGTCTGCAATGAAATTCTCAACCCCCACATTTTGCAGGCCGATAGCGTTGAGCAGGCCGCAAGGGGTCTCTACAGTACGAGGCGGCATATTTCCCGGGCGCGGCGTAAGCGAAAGCCCTTTGACAATTATTCCGCCCAGACGGTTAAGATCGACCAGATCCGCATATTCTTCTCCATAGCCAAAGGTGCCCGAGGCAGTAAGCACCGGATTTTGCAGCCTGAGTAGGCCGATCTGGACCGAAAGGTCAGGTCTCGTCTTTTTCATTTCCAGGCCACCTCATAAGCATCAAAGACCGGACCTTCCTTACAGACCCGGACTAAATCGCCGTTTCTCATCTCAGCCACGCAGCCCAGGCAGGCGCCAAGCCCGCAGGCCATAAAAGCCTCTAGGGAGACCTGGCAGGAAAGGCCGTGCCGCATAGCCAAAGAGGCGACGGCATGGAGCATGGGATAGGGCCCGCAGCTATAAATAACGGTCCTTGAGGCAGCGACTCTGTTTGTAATCAAATCCGTAACCAGCCCTCTTTTTCCTGCAGAGCCGTCTTCAGTAACCGCCTCTACCTGAAGCCCCATAGTCCTTAGCTCTTCCACACAAAGGAGCTCTATTTTATTTCGGGCGCCGATGAGTGCAAGGGTTTTAGCTGCTGCGCCATTTTGGGCGATGATTTGGGCGAGAAAAAACAGGGGGGCGACACCCATACCGCCAGCTACAAGAAGGGAGGGAGACCCCTCTCGCCAGGAAAAGCCACAGCCGAGAGGGCCCAGGATATCCAGTCCTTCACCGTTTCTGAGAGTAGTAAGGATATTCGTACCCTTCCCCACTACGCGGTAGAGGATATCTACAGTCCTGGAGTCATGAACAGCATGTATGGAAAAGGGGCGCCTAAGGAGAGGGTCCAGGGTCTGTCCAACACGCAACATGAGGAATTGACCGGGCCGGGCAGCCCTGGCCAGGGCCGGCGCCTCTATACGCAGTCTATAGACACCGGACGCCACGAACTGGTTTTCTAAAACAGTTGCCGAGACTTGATCCATCTTGTTCCTGGCCCCGCGTACCATAAACTATAGTGGATGTCATTAGTCAATAGTCATTTATTACTAAAGAAGTTGCAAGTTGCAAAAGTTACAAGTTACAAATTTGTAACTGCTGTAACTTGTAACTATCCTATGACCAATGACCGTGACGTTGCCTAGAAAAGGCATTGCTAGATAAGGCTACTACCGTACCCGAGCGGCCGGTAATCTTTTCCCCGCGATACGAAAAGAACGCATCCCGGCGGCACTTCGTGCATATTCCGGCTATTTCAATATGCTCCGGCAAAATACCGGCTGAAAGCAACTGGCCCCGGCTCATGGCCCAGAGGTCAAAATAATCGGGACTTACCTCATATCGCCAGAGTGTAGGAGGGAATTCCTCTCGAAAATTTTTAAACTCGGCGCAGCATGGGCCCAGAGAAGGACTCACACAGGCCAGGATGTCCTGCGGCCTGCTCCCGAAGGCCTCTGTCATGGCCTGAACAGTGTGACCGATAATATCCAGGACGTTTCCCCGCCAGCCGCAGTGCACGTTGCCGATGGCTTGACGCCTGGGGTCGTAGAGGATTATGGCCTGGCAGTCGGCCTGCTTTATCATTAAGGCCACGTTCTTAAGATGAGTGAGCAGGGCATCAAATCCCTGCGGTTCATCCGCGCTTTCAGGGGGGTGATCTATAATTTTGACCCTGTTTTTATGCACTTGATGCGCTGAGACCAGATGGGCAGCGCCGATTATTGCTGTTATTGTTTTCCTGTTTTTGTCAACCAGTCTTGCGTCGTCTTCAGTATGATAACTGACATTCAAACTGTCAAAAGGAACCGGGCTTACTCCCCCCCGGCGGGTGAATACAGCGTGGCTGACTTCAGGAACGTTGCTCAGGAGGTCAAACCGATAGAATTCTACAGGGCCGGTAGCGGTCTTTTTCATAGATTTCTCTGAGGCCGTTTATACTGTTATTCACCAGGACTGTCAAGAAGCCTGCCTGGCCCAAATTCGCCGTCTAATTTAGCTGTCAAGATTAACATCAGGAAGTTATGGGTATTCCTGATCACCAGCAAGATATTAGATGCAAGGCGCCGAGGAGCGACGACTGAGGCGTATGGAGCAATACGCCGCAAGGAGGAGCGATCGAAGGCAACGCCGCAGATGATGTCTTGCTGGTGACCAGGGTTGGCGAGAACTGTTGACAAATACCCGGGGAAAATATAAGTAGTGTCCATCCGGAAACTGCCAAATCCCCCCACCCCCCCCCTTTGCTAAAGGGGGGAAAATATTGAAATCCCCCTTTGGAAAAGGGGGATACAGGGGGATTTTCGGATGGAAACTAAGTAGCTACGACGGGGTGCCTTGCGTAAATTCCAAATGTCAAAACCCAAAGTTCAAATGAAGCTCAAATGACTAAAGTATAGGTCATTAGCTAATAGTCATTAGTCATTGGTCATTAGTCATTGGTAATTGGCTAAATGGGGAGATCGATACCTTCTACCATTGACAAGTGACTATTGACCGATGACTTCTTCCTGTGACCAGTGACGAGTGGCGTTTTGAGCTTTGGGCTTTGTCATTGATTTGGGCTTTGAACTTATTAACACTTTATTGTCTCTCTGTGTGCTCTGTGGTTAACTTTTGACAATACTTATTTCTCGGACGGAGGAAATATGAAGGTCTCAAATATTCTGGTAGCTATAGACTTTTCTGAATGTTCGGCCGCAGCATTCAAATATGCCCTGGACTTGGCTGTGCTTTTTTCAGCCAAGGTAATTTTACTTAATGTAATTGACACCCGGCAGATCGAACGTATTGCTGAATTTACGGGCGCGCCTTTAAAAGAAATCCAGGAAAAGATGATGCACAGTGCAAAAACAGCGCTCAAAGATTTTATCGAGAAGCAGAATAACACCAAGGCGCCCTGCACCGCGGAGGTGGCAGCAGGCGTCCCATTCCAGGAAATAACCCTTAAGGCCAGAAAGGATAAGGTTGACTTGATCGTCATGGGAGGGTATGGCCAGCATGGTAAGGGAGGACAGATAGACGAGATATTTTTTGGCAGTACTGCCGAAAAGGTAGTGCGTCTGTTGCCGTGTCCGGTCCTCTGCGTCCCGCAGATTTAACTTTTTTGGTTCTCTCCCCCATGGCTATCGACAAGGGGTTACTTATAGAGCAATATCTGAGGACCGAGCGGATTCTTAGGGAATTCTTTGACCGCTACACCGTGCCCATCTGTGTGGGCTATTGTGTAGCAAATGAGGAGGAACGCGACTGCTGCATAGACCAGACCCCGCGCATCACCGAGATCAGAGTCAAGGGCATCGCGTCAGAAATCTCTACCCTGAGGGCCGCAAAGTATCTCCGGCTCACCGGGAATGGATGCGGCTATCTGACCGCGACCGGCTGCGTCCTGAAGGAATACCGGTCCCCGGTATGTAATACCTTTGTGTGTCGGATATTGGTGGATCACCTGAACTTGATCGGCGCCGGGCTGGGGGAGCAATTACGAGAGATTGAAAGATTATCTGTGGCAATATTCAGGGAATTTCCTGAGGCGGCTGACGAAAAGATTCAGGAGCTTGAAGAGAAAGCCTCCGATCTCACAGGCGCGCTGGACGCCATTTTGCCGCTAGGGGTTAACACCTGGGAGTATGTTATGAAACTATCAGGACAGAAATGACTAATTGCGCAACATTCAACCTTGATGATCTTGTAAAAAGTCAAAATTACCGTAGGACGCCGAGGACATCGAGATAACATACAGTAGTCAATAGTCAGTGGTCAGTAGTCAGTTGCAACGGACAACGGACTACGAACAACGGACAATAGGTACTCAGCGGTGAAAAGGCTTTTTACGAATCCATCTTTATCGGCTCTCTGCCAACATCGCCTCTCTGACCCGCTCTAAATCCGCAGGCGTATCTACCTCAATGGAATCGTGCGGGGTCAGGACGACCTTAATGCGATAGCCGTGCTCGAGGGCGCGGAGCTGTTCTAACCTTTCAGATGCCTCCCAGATTCCCATTGGCAGTGCAACAAAGCGCGTGAGGAAGCTCTTGCGGTAGGCATAGAAACCGAGGTGCTTGTAATAGTCAGGCGGGGTGCCTTCCCCCCGGAAGAAAGGGATGGTGGCCCTGGAAAAATAAAGGGCATAACCATCCCGGTCAAACACGGTCTTTACGTGATTGGGATCGGTAAGCTCCTCCGGCCGCACGATCTTATAGATAAGGGTGGACATGGGAATGGTTTTATCACCCAAAAGGGGCGCGGTGAGGTCTTTGATGATCTCCGGCGGGAACAAGGGCTGGTCGCCCTGGATATTGACGACAATGTCTTCATCGGCCAGGGAGAGTTTATCCGCGGCCTCAGCGATCCGGTCTGTGCCGGAGGGGTGGCTGGCAGCAGTCATGACCGCCTCGCCGCCAAACCCGTGCACAGCATCATAGATACGTTCATCGTCCGTAGCCACGACTACCCTGGCTACTTCCGGCACCTGTTTGGCCCGCTCATAGACATGCCGGATTATGGGCCTTCCCAGGATGTCTGCCAGAGGCTTTCCGGGAAAGCGCGTCGATGGGTAACGGGCCGGAATTATGGCCACGATCTTCACCCGAAAATCCCCCTGTATCCCCCTTTTCCAAAGGGGGAATGGAACGGTTTCCCTTTTCCAAAGGGGGACTTGATGGATGTCCCCCCCCTTACTAAAGGGGGGTGAGGGGGGATTATTTTCATTGTCCTTTGCCCGCCGCTGGCAGGTGCGCGTTTCATAGGACTTTAGCGGCCTTTTCGATAGCGCCCAGAATCTGGGCCAGGCGCTCTTTCGGCATCTTTACCGGGATGGGATAGACCAGGCAACGTTCCATGATCCTTGCTGACTGGGGCAGGGCCTCCGGTAAGTACTTAAGGTCGCGGCCAGCCTCTTTGTACTGGAACGGCCAGCCCCTGGCCGCCAGCGTGGAACCGGCCAGGAGATGCTCCCATTTCGGGTAGTAATGCCAGGTATTCTCGGCAAAATAGATGGCCCCGGCCCCGTTTTCTTTGAGAACGGCGTTAAAGGCCCGCGCCTTTTCCCCATCCGGCAGGAAAAAGGCCAGAAAAGTAGCCGTATCCCCGGCCTCATCGATGAGCCTGCGGAAGGTTATCCCTTTAATTTTCTTAAGGGCCTTCTTTATACGGGCCTTGTTTTTCCTCTGTCGGGCCATGATACTGTCGAGCTTTGCCAATTGGGCCAGGCCGATGGCCCCCTGGAGTTCCATCATGCGGTAGTTGAAACCGATAAAACTCCGTCCTTCTCCGCCCCGTCCGCCGGGATTGGGCACGTGGTCATGGCCGTGGTCGTGATACTCACAAGCCTTGCGGTAGAGATCCGCATCATCAGTAATGATCATACCACCTTCGCCGGTAGTGATGGTCTTCACTGGATCAAAGGAAAACGTGCCCATATCGCCGAAGGAGCCTACATGCTTGCCGTTTATCCGGCCCCCGGCGGCCTGGGCGGTATCTTCTATCACCTTCAGGTTATGGCGGCGGGCGATAGCCACGATCTCTTCAATCCTGGCCTGCGCCCCCAGCATGTGCACAGGGATAATAGCTCTGGTACGCGGCGTTATTTTTTTCTCCACATCTGCCGGGTCCATATTCAGGGTCTCGTCTATTTCCGCGAACACCGGTATAGCGCCGATGTCAAATATGCCCTCCCAGGTGGCCACAAAGGTAAATCCCTGGGTTATGACCTCGTCGCCGGCGCCGATACCCAGGGCGGCCAGGGCCACCTTCAGGGCCGCTGTCCCCGAGGAGACGGCCTGGGCCTGGGCTACGCCGCAGTAGCGGGCAAAGGCCTCTTCAAATTCTTTGACTTTATAGATGCCTTTGCGTTCATTAGGAAACTCATATCGAAAGAGGACGCCTGTTTTCAGGACGTCCATTATCTGCCTTCGTTCTTCCTTGCCAAAGACTTCATATCCAGGCATGTTGTCAGTCTCCTTTCTTTGAGACCTTTGCAAAACATCCCCTTTTGCCCAATCTCTGTGTCAGACTCAAATTTTAATCCTCAAAATACTTAAAGTATTCCTGCGGTTAAAATCTTCGTCTTCCTTGACCTTGAACAAAATTGAACGTTTTGCAAAGTTCTTTTTTGGTGCCTTTTCTTTAATCGAGTCCTTCATAGGCCATCTCATAAAGTGCGATCACTTCGTCCACAGTCACGGTGCGCGGGTTATTAGCAATGGGCCTGGCCACGGTCATGGCAATCTTGGCCATCTTCGGTATATCTTTTTTAGGGATGTTAAGGTCTTCAAGAGACTCCGGGATGCCCACATCCGCGCACAGGAGGCGCACCGTCTCACAGGTCATCTCGGCCGCCTCACGCAGCGAGCCGTGCGATACGTCTTCTCCCATGGCTTCGTTGACGGCGGCAAATTTCGGAAGGTCTCCGACCAGATTATAGACCATTACATAAGGCAACAACACCGCGTTGGCTAGGCCGTGCGGTATCCGGTATAGTCCCCCCAGAGGATAGGCCATGGCGTGGACCAACCCTACCCCGGCCGCGGCCAGGGCCAGTCCGCCGTAGAGACTGCCGAGGAGCATATTGCTTCTGGCCTCCAGGTCATCACCCTGGCAGTAGGCCCGCCGCAGACTTCCACTGATAAGCCTTATTCCTTCCAGTGCCCAGAGGTCGGAAAAAGGTTGAGCGGCCCGCGAGACAAAGGCCTCGAGGGCATGGGTGAAGGCATCAATGCCCGTATAGGCGGTCACTAAAGGAGGCACAGAGGCAGTCAACGCCGGGTCGAGAATAGCCAGTTCCGGATAGAGGAAATCAGCGTTTATCCCTCCTTTGGATCTGGTCTTTTCATTGACGAAGACCGCTGTGAAGGTGACCTCGCTGCCGGTCCCGGCCGTAGTGGGCACCATGATCTTGGGGACACCCGGCTTTTCCACCTTGTTAAGCCCGACATAATCGACCGCTTTCCCCTTGTTTGTCAAAAGAACAGCCGCGGCCTTGGCTATGTCCATAGCCGAGCCACCGCCGGCCCCAATAACACAATTACACCCTTCCTTGCGGGCTATCTCCGTAGCCCGGTCAGCCAGTTTCAGACCCGGTTCAGGCTCGACCTCTTCAAACAGTGCATACGAAGTGCCTGCTTTCTTGAGAGGTTCTTCTAGCTTGTTTAATAAACCGGCCTTGCGCAGGGACGGATCGGCAACTAAAAGCGGCTTTGTCCCCTTTAGTTTTTTTACGGCATCCGGCAGTTCGTCAATCACTCCGGCCCCAAATCTTATGGATGTCGCAAGTTTAAAGGAAAAAGAGTCCATCGCTACTCCTTTTGTTGTAATTTCAATAAGTTATAAATAACAAAGCGCCACCAGTATAACAGAGTCCCCTCCGCTTTTCAAACAATTTAGTGTTCATCCGGAAACTACTGTTTCCGGCTTCACGCTTTCAGCGATCGCGATTAGCTGTCAGCAAAAATCTAAGACAAACAATACATTAAGCTGAACGCTGATAGCTGAGTGCTGACAGTTTTTCACATTTTCCTTGACTATCCGGTAAGAATCAGATAATAGAAAAAAACTTGCCAACTTACCTTAAAGTAATTTCGCCAAAGCTCGATAAGTTATAAAGAAACTACGAACATGGAGGTACAAATGAGCTTTCCATGGCAGGAAAGCATAGTCAAGAGAAAAGATAAGTCCTCATTTATCCGCTTTATTGTAGTGATTCTCTCCGTTATTAGTTTCTGCCTGTTATTCCCTGTATCTGACGGACTTGCTAAAACTAAGAGGCCCCGAATTGTTAAGGCTAAAGCCAAAAAGATAGTAGCTCATAAGAAGACTTCCAGGAAGAAATCAAAATCTCGCCATGCACGGAAAAAACTAAAAAGACATATTGCATCCAACGCCTCGGGCACTAAGGCGTCTAGCATAGTTCAAAAAGAAAATTCTGTCCCTGATCGCAAGCCCCTTATGAAGGTTATCCCCCTGGAAAATGGGGATTATCTCCTTAGACCCCTTGATGGTAGTAACGTACAGAATAAGTCTCAGGAAGATACGGAGGGTAAGAATTCTATAGCAGACTCCCTGAGCTCTGGCGGCAATTCAAAATCCTCCCCGAATCCTGTATCTTCCCGAGTTGACCCCATTTCTTTAAAGGCGGTCGGCCCCGGGGCAACAGGGCTCTCGCACACAGATAAACCCAGAGAAGAAGGCTATTGCAAGCGTTTTGCCAACCTGCTGCTGGCAACGGCAAAGCAACTGCTGGGCGCTCCTTACAGGCTGGGTGGTGTGTCGGGGCTAAGCGGCATTGACTGTTCTGGATTTGTACAAAAGGTTTTTGCTAAATTCGGCGTGCATTTACCCCGTTCCAGCCGGGAACAAATAAAAGTAGGCATGCTGGTGACAAATAAATTTGACTGGTCAAAGCTCCGAATCGGCGATGTCTTGTTTTTTAGGCGGTCTCCATCGTCAGGGCAAGTTGGGCATACTGGGATTTACATGGGTGAAGGTAAGATGATCCATGCCGCCCGTGGAGACAGGAGTGTGACCATTTCTTCCCTGGAAAAGCCTTACTATAAAAAGACCTTCGTAGCCGCGAAGCGATTCCTCATCTTCTCCCCGCCCCAGTCTAGCAATATTTAAAAGACCTAAATCAATGAGGCTCTTGCAAAAGTCGTCACACCGGTGAAAACCGGTGTCTAGGAGGGTCTTAATCTGGTCGGAGTCACTGGATTCCGGCGCCTGCCCCGGACCCCCGATCCGGGGTTCGCCGGAATGACGACAATCCTCCCTCACCCTCCCCTCTCCCCATGGGAGAGGGTAAGGGTGAGGGGGATAACCTAGCGATTTTCCTATCAGTTCACCCTCCCCCCAACCCCCTCCCGTCGAGGGAGGGGGGAGTTTTTAGGGGTTTCCGGATAGACCCTAATTATTCTAAGTAACTGCCCATTGTGAGGCACCACCCGCGAACCATGAAAATCTCCCTATATCCGCTGCGAAGGGGGCACTGGATAATTTAAAAATATTTGCTCAATTTGGTCTATAGGTTATACTAATGCCGCTATGGGTAATGAACTTGTTTTGTTGAAAGAGAGATTAAATGAACGAGAACGACAGTACCTCTCATCCTATGCTACTCTCAGCGCTGAAGCGGTGCGCCGGCAACCGGAAGAGCGCTTAGTCCATGGCCATAGGCAGGAATTTTCCGTCGATGCCGATCGCATCCTGCACTCCCAGGCCTATACCCGCTATATTGACAAGACCCAGGTCTTCTCTCTTATCAAAAATGACCATATTACGCACCGCGTTCTCCACGTCCAATTGGTATCAAAGATAGGCCGGACTATTGGCCGGTACCTGGGACTGAACGAGGACCTGATTGAGGCTATAGCCCTGGGCCATGACATTGGACATCCTCCTTTTGGCCATGATGGGGAGGGTTACCTCTCTGAAATATGTGAAAGACATGGCATAGGTACGTTTCAGCATAACATCCAGAGCGTGCGTTTTCTGGAAAAGATTGAACGTAAAGGCCGCGGATGGAACCTGTCCTTACAGGTTCTGGACGGTATATTATGCCATGATGGTGAGGTACACAGCACCCGTCTTGCCCCGCAGAAGGAAAAGATATTCTCTGCGTTAGAACAGGAAATAGAGACTAAGAGAAAAAATCCCATGACAGAACTTATCCCCATGACCATGGAAGGATGTGTAGTGCGCATGGCAGATACCATTAGTTATATAGGGCGGGATATAGAAGATGCCATTCGCCTTAATCTTATCAGGCGTGAAGATATTCCTGAGCGCTGCAAAAAAGGATTGGGTGATACAAACGGCTCGATAGTCTATAATCTGGTAGAAGATATTCTGCTGTCGAGTAGGGGGAAAAACTTTATTACCTTCAGCCCGGAAGTGGCCGATACCCTGAAGGAACTGAAGGATTTCAATATCGAAAGGATATATCGAAATACGGCCATAAAGACCCAGGCAGCAAAGATAAAGCGCCTCTATGCCGATCTCTTTGCGAAATATCTGGAGGATATCCTGGACAACAGTCAAGAATCGGTCATCTTCAAAGACTTTTTAGATGGGATGAGTCCTTCCTACCTGCAAGAAACAGAGTCGGCCGAAATAGTGCGCGACTTTATCGCCGGGATGACAGATGAGTATTTTCTGGAGCAGGGGCAAATAGCCTTCATGCCTCACCCCTTGCCACGTAAATTTTAATGCTTGCCATAGTTTCTTACCGGCCAGATGTAATTTTTATGGTGTTTTCGGTGGTAGTAATCAATAGCGCCGGTAGATGAATTTGCACACCAACTGTACCGCGTATCTTGAACATTTACGTCCTGCGACCAGTACCAACCAGGGACAACATTCAAAAAGGGGTGTCCCGAGGGTAACGCCGGCTTTACCTGGCCATAATCAAAAATTGTTTGTAATTCCTTCAAGTGGGGCAACCGCCAATCTGAATAACCGGCGACCTTACGTGTGTTCATGTGCATAATGCAGGCAAGGGCCTGAGACCAATCCTTCTTCCCATTAGCCGGGTCAGCATCCTTTAACCACATTAAACCGGTGAGTTGGTCAGTGACTGTTCCATCTCCATTATCTTTAAAACGTGGTTTCGGCCAGGGTCTTCCTATCTGCAGTGCGCCATCATCCAACGGATAGTAGGAACGTACCTGTCCGGTCCGGGGTACGTTGACCTGCGCGTTTGCGGAGCGTACCGGCCAGATATAGTTTTTGCTATGGACTTTGGGCATATAGTCGATGTTCCCCAGGAAGAAGTACACACGCCAGGCGGCCTCGGAATAGCCGGCCTTGGTAGTCCCTGTCCAGTACCAGGCCTCAACCGCCTCAAAGGGATGACCTGGAGGGAGACATGGATTGTACCGGCCTCTATCCACCAGGCTGGTCAACTCGTTGACGTTTGGTAGTCGCCAGTCCCGGTATCCAGCGTAGGCAGAAGCATTGAGTTTGGCTATATAATTCAGACTGCTGTACCAGTCCAGTGCAGTCTTGCCTGGAGCGGCATTTTTGGACCACATAAGCCCGGTAGCCTGGTCTGTAACGGTGCCATTATGGTTGTCCAGGAAACGAACCCCTTGGACAGGCGGGGTTCCGGTCAAAAGAATGGCTGTAGCCAATACAAAGGCAAAAAGAATCGGCCGGGGCCTTTTTTTGCCGCTCAGATGTCTTTGATTTGACTTCTTATACGAATGATGCATGGTTTAATTTCCATATCTTATGTCAGTTTCTTTCTTTGGGGAATACAAAAAATACACAGCGCCTTTTTACATTCAGCTAATGACATAGTCGAGTAGACCGGTTTCTCCCGATGCGGTAGGCTGAGGTTTGTTTTCTCCGTTTCCGCCTGGTTTCCCGGCGGTGCCACATTATTTCTGCCATACATCAGTTGTCCCCGGCGCCG
>JBFMAZ010000109.1:0-14991 GCA_040755415.1 Thermodesulfobacteriota bacterium
TCCCAACCTCCCTTTTCCAAAGGGAGGAGAGACGTTTCCCCCTTTGAAAAAGGGGGATTAAGGGGGATTTTTGAGGCGCCGCTTTCTGGACGACCAGCTTTTTTCAAGCAGCTAAAGTGTTACCGAATTTGAAATAACGCTGCACAGCAACCATGGTGTGTTTACGGTCAGGGGCTAACTCGTACGAAAATAGGCGGTGAATTTGGGCTTATTGTGTCTATTGACTTTTAGGCCTCTGTGCACTATAAGGAAGACCTTTCTGGGTATCCCTTGATACTAAAACTAACCGGAAGGATTTCTAATTTTGCCATGAGTAAATCATCCCGTTATACCGAAGCCGGTGTTGATATTACACGGGCTGACCGTTTTATAAACAAGATCAAACCCCTCGTGGCCTCTACTTTCAAAAGCGCGGTCATATCCGATCTCGGCGGGTTTGCCGGCCTGTTCTCCTTAAGCGCCATCAGATATCAAAAACCCGTGCTTGTCTCCTCAACAGACGGTGTGGGCACAAAGCTAAAGATAGCCGCCCTTTTTAATAAACACGACACTATCGGCATAGATCTGGTCGCCATGTGTGTAAACGACATAATTGTCCATGGTGCCCAACCCCTCTTTTTTCTTGATTATCTAGCCACCGGTAAGTTGCGGCCTGACGTAGGGGTCGAGATAGTGAAGGGCATTGTCAAGGGGTGTAAGGAGGCCGGGTGTTCTCTGATAGGCGGCGAAACAGCGGAAATGCCCGGCATGTATGCACCGAATGACTATGATTTGGCCGGGTTCGTGGTCGGCGTAGTCGAACAGGACAAGATTATAGACGGCTCTGAGATATCCGTGGGTTGTAAATTAATCGGCCTTGCCTCCAGCGGCCTGCATAGCAACGGCTACTCCCTGGTGCGTAAACTCTTTCTTGAAGAGCTGGAGTGGGAGCTGGAACGGGAGATTCCGGAATTAGGCCGGACGTTAGGTAAAGAGCTGTTAGAGCCGACCCGGATCTACGCCAAAACCATACTCAATATCCTGAAACATCAAAAAATATCCGGTATTGCACATATCACCGGAGGCGGTTTTATAGATAACATGCCGCGCATCCTGCCACAAGGCTGTAAGGCCGTCATCCATGAGGGATCGTGGGATGTCCCCCCCATATTCAGCCTTATCCAGAAAGAAGGCCGTGTTACAGATGACGAGATGTATAAGGTGTTCAACAATGGTATCGGCCTAGTCCTGATAGTCCCTGCAGAGGTATGTCAGGACGTGCTTTTTGAGGCCCAGGCCAATAAGGAAAAGGCATATATCATCGGTGAGATAGCGCCCCGGCAAAAAGGTGAGGTCCCTGTCCAGATTATATAGGACAAAAACCTGAATAGTGTCCTTTGCACCGTTCCCTATCATTTGGAGTTATACCTACCTCTTGGTCGCATCCGGTTTCTGCGTTGTATACATCTACCCACAAATTTCGTTGACTAACCAGTGACCGAATACTATTTTAATTGTTATCATTAACCAACAGGCATGATATCATAATAATATGTTTGACCTAGACTCAATAATCGCTCAAGTCCAGGAGAACTGTGATATTTCTGATTCACGTTATGCTGGAATATATTCTATCTGTGGCCTGGCCCTGCGGTTACGTGATCTATATAAGTGGGACACTGGTCTGGAGCCATGGGTAGAAAGGGAGTCATCGGAGATATTAGAGTGGATCGGGGGAAAAGAGCAAAAATGGAATGAACTGGCAGAAAAAGACCTTGGTGAAATAACAATTCTGGGCCGCCGCTACGATCCTTTTGATACCAAAAGTATCAATGCTCTACTGGGATGCTATGGCCTTTTCTATGGGGCCGGGTATGCTCACAGCATGAAGCCCACCTTTTTTCTCGCCCCCATTGAAAATAAGAAAGAAATAGATGGGCACAGTATATATATCCTCGGCCACGAACTGGCCCGTGATCTGTTTACGACCCCGGCTCTCTCTCAGGAAGATTGCGTTCTCGTTCGACAGAAATCAGCGATGGCCTTTCTTTGGGACAAAATCCAATACATTAAGGCATCCGGACGTCATGCCCTTAATTTTGCCTTGGAAGTTCATGGGTTAGGCGATAAGTACCTAAAGTTACATCCTTACATGGAGGCCATTACCACAGCAGAGACAGGGACATTCATATATCATGAACTGGGTGAGATAAGAGATACGATTTTTGACCGTAACCTATGGAGAGAGATTATCGCTGCCTTTCCTCATACCCCGACCGAATTACTGGTTAGGACCATTAAAGATCTCCTGGCTGATACCAACGAATACGGCACACTTAGCTATATAATCAGAGAGCAAAAAACAGCCTCTTTAGCCTTCTACGTTGCCTTCCTCGAGGCCTTACCCAAAAGATTATTCCCTGAAATTACAGATACTTTTTGCAAATTTACAGAGAGGCGAAGCTGGGATGTAATAGAACAGGCCGTCCTTGCCGGTTACAATACTGCCCAAAAATACGCCGGGGTGATTATCGATATCTATCAGCTTGGAAAAGAAAAACACGATGGAGAATGGATGCAGGCAGAGATATCCAAAAGACTGCTGGCACCACTGGGCATTGTAAAATGAGCTATACCCTTCTCATAAAATCCGGGCAACTGTGAACGGGCAGGAGATACAAATTGTGAAGACCGCAGATACCGGCGTCCCCACGGCTGCAACCATGCACCGAGCTCAGGATGTTTATCCCTTTGAAGACTCCTTCCAGCATAAGAGGGTCATTATCAAAGTGCCTGCAATTCCCGCAAGTCGTGGCCGGATGAGGGTTCATTGCCAACTTCCTTCCATGAACAAATGAGGAATATACATCAATGGCCTATAGCCGCCCAGTAGTTCTTAAATACGACGCTGGTAAGAGTAAAACCAAGGGGAACGTTTACCATCACCCCTATGGCAAATGCCCAGAACGGTTTCATTCCAAACGTGGCTAGGTCTTTGAAGCGGGTAGCCAGTCCGATACAAAGGAAGCACAAAACAAAGGTCCAGTCTCGAAGCTTCTTTATGGGGGCGATGGCCTTTTCCGTGAGTACACTCTCGACCCAGTCCGATTTATATTTAAGATTCTTCAGCGCCCACTCCTGATCCGGAGTGACAGCCGCGGAGAGCAGTATCTGGAGCTCCTCTCTGGACATTTTACCTTTATAGGTTATAACTTGTGCCGCGGGATCATACGCGAACTTTCCCGCTAATTGGGCCGGGACTTGATAATTTGAAAAGTCGGCTTTATAGGCGTGTTTTTGGCCGTGCGACTTGTAAACATCGTCCAGTTTGGCCTTTCCAATGTGACCAGCAGGCGCCATGGCAGCAATTGCACTTACGAGGACGCAGGCGGCAAAAAATCCGAGGACGAATTTAGGAAAACGGTCCCAGATCACACCGACACCAAGGGTACGAGTGCCTTCACCCTTTTCCCAGTACATACACGAGACGACCGACAGTATAAAGGCCCAAAGCCCTACCCAAATATCCCGGCCAATCACCTTCATCAGGGTAAAGGCCTGGATGGCCGCATCTCCGTAACGCTGGGCAATTTCCGCGACCACGGCGAAACCAGCGGCATCCGCATACTCTGAGGTTCCTACCCAGGCGCCGGCCTCTCCGGGGGTAATAATGTACCACGGATCAGCGGGTGTAACCGGGGTTCCAGGCGGGGGGATCATAAATTTTGTGACCACCGTCAGAACGAGGATCATGGCTATGGCCCAGACCGAGACCACACCGATCCCAATGGCGATATGATCCTTCTCTGCCTTTACAGCCCCGCCTATGGCAATAGACCCTGAGACCCCGCAAACCGCTCCGCCTGCACCCAGGACCGCCCCAAAGCGCGGATCGAGTTTAAATATCCGGGTGGCCGCCAGGTATATGGTCAACCAGGTGCCTATAGACACTATAGTCGCTTGCAGAAAGGCGATCCCGCCGGCTTCCAGGATCAGAGTAAGCGGTAGCGTAGCCCCCAGGAGCACGATACCGGTTTTGATATAATATTCGGTGCGCATCGAGGTGTGCATCCATTTGGGTATCTTAATGGAATTGCCGATCAAAAGGCCGATCACCAGGGCGAGGAGCGGCGCGCCTAAGTCCCATTTTTTCATCACTTCCCACCCGGCCAGGTAGAAGATTAGAAGGGCCCCAATAAAGATGATTACATAGCCTCTAATGTACTCTTTAACGCTGCGTCCCATAATCGATATGCTTAAGGTGAAAACAGCGCCGAATCCAAGAAAAATAGCCGTGTACCCGCCCAGATGGCCGGCGAAATCCTTCATGGCTTCGCCAATACTACTCCACCCACCAGGGGTCACGGCGTATGGCTTAATAATAGTGCCGCCGGTCCAGAAGGCTATCATAGCTACGGCAATAATAGCCAACCCGAGCCAGATGGCCCAGTAGTCTTCGGTCCTGAATAATTTAGATTGGTGTTTCGCTGGCTGACCTGCCATACCTTGGTTACCTCCCTCTGTTTAGAGATATGGTCCTGTTAACCGTCCTCAATGAATCAGGGTCTCCTGGTATCAGACAAAAAAACCCTGTTGCATGGGTTTGATAGGTAGTTTCCGGATGGAAATCAGGTAATTTATCTGACAGAAAAACAAAAAAGTCAAGTTCTTATAGGAGATTTTTTTGTGGAATTACTACTTAAGGGCTTTATCTGCTTATGGAAGTGCCGGAGAATTAATCAGTTGGTCCGATTACCCTTCTTACCACCAGGGCCTGGACTTCGTCTTCCGGGGACTTGATCATGGGCAGGATGTGTTCCCGCCAGTGCATGGATGTCCGCGCCCCATGAAAGGTGTGGTTGCCGCATTCCAGCACGGCGTCATAAAGTTTTTGCTCTACTGCCTGAGCCGCACCCTCATTCACCTTATAGATTACACGGGAGACGGCCTTAAAGAAAAATTCGTTGTAATTTATGGCCGCGTATATACCAAAGGCAGCCATGATCCCCCGCTCATTACTTTCAATGGGCAGGCGGGAAGCCAGTTCTATTACTTTTTTGCTGTCTATGGCCATCACTTATTAACTGATACGGCAAATTCACATCGATCGAATCCCGTAATCATGCAATGATTTTCCTCAACTTTATATTTATCCACCGTCCCTCCATAAATAGACGCCAGTGTGCCCGCCAAAAAACCACGGGTTAAATGGCAACCCGGCGTCCGGCGACGGCCATATTTGGCTAGCCAGCCTACCACATAGTAAGAGGAATCAGTATAGGCCCGGCCCCCGGATTCATTCAACTGCGAGAGATCCAACCGGCCGAAACCCATAAACCGGTATAGTTCAGCGGCGGCCTCCAGTTTCTCCTGATTGGTCTTATCCTTCCCATGATGTAAAAGATAATTTGTGAAATTTAAGTAAAATTCTTCGGCTGCCGCACGGACAAAGATATCCACTGCATTAATTTCCACTATTTCTTCAAGCGCCTTGACTAATCCGCAATTATAATGATGGCAATGGAGGGATACCATGACCCCGTCAAGTTTCATGATATTAAGATTGGGGTCAAAACAGACGAGCATAACGGAGAAATCCTTAACATCTGCAGAGCATGTTACATAATTAACAAATTCCATCGGCAAATATCAAGTAATTCTTTAAAAAAATCTAGATATAGGCATAGTTGCCAGTTATACGGTGGAGACGAGCTTAGGAGAAAGATTTTAGAGTTATTACTCCGGCAGGTAAATACATAAAAATGTCATGCCGGACTTGATCCGGCATCCAGTTCCTTACTGGATTCCCGCTTTCGCGGGAATGACGGCGTTCTGGGCGACCCTGCGGTAATTTTGACTTTTTAAGAGGCCATCAATGTTGGGTTAAATATATTGCATAAATGCAATGACAGGTTGCACAAATGCAATCATACCTTACATTTTTAAAAATGAATTGTATCAGTTTAGCTGTTTGAAAGAGTATTCTTAAATCCCTCCCAACCTCCCTTTTTCAAAGGGAGGAGAAACACTTCCCCCTTTGGAAAAGGGGGATTGAGGGGGATTTTGTCTCTTATAGCGCCTTGCCTAGGCATATTCTTCAAAAAACCTAAAATGTTACAATGAATTTATCTAATTGAGCGGGTCTATTTTTGAATTTGTGGCTACTGTAGGGATAACCAACGAGAAAGCAGGACAGAGATAATATTGGCATACTAGTTGCTTATTCTGGTCACAAGAGGCTCTTGCAAAAGCCAATGATGGTGGGCAAAGCCCCTACGTCTGGATTCCCGCTGGAGTTTACCCCGTACCTGATACGGGGCAGGAATGACGCCGGTAGACTTCTGCAAGAGGCTCAAGTATCCAAAATAAAAGATTGCTTCCCCTTCACAATGGATTTTGGACAGGTATGCTAACAGTGTGAAGGTCAGGTTGCAGATGCCGGGGAGCGGGAACGGGGATGAGAAATTTGCCCCCTATCTACCCTGTTCCTTCCCCGGTTTTTTTATTGTAATATAAAGCGGAGCGTTTCTAAGCCAGACAAGCGAAGTGAAACAACGGAGGGAATAGACATGAAAATAGCGATTTCGGCAAAAGGAAAGGGCCTGGATAACGAGATTGACCCGCGTTTCGGCCGCGCGGCCTATTTTATTATAGTTGATCCTGAGACCCTGGAATTTAAGGCCGTGGATAACACGCAAAATATCGAGGCCATGCAGGGCGCCGGTATCCAGGCCGCACGGACTATAGTGGAAGAGGGGGCGAATGTCTTACTGACCGGTCACTGCGGGCCGAAGGCCTTTGTGACTCTGCAGGCGGCCAGGATAAATGTGGCGGTTAATGTGACAGGAACAGTCCGGGAGGCTGTTGAGAAATTCAAGAGAGGCGAGATTTCATATACGGCCAGTCCAAATGTCGAAGGGCACTGGCGTTAAAGGAGGTAAGATATGCCAACTGGAGATAGACCCGGCCCGGGTGCCGGCCGTGGGATGGGAAGAGGCGGCGGTGGCGGTCGTGGCCGGGGCGGTGGCCTTGGCCTGGGGCCGGGCGGCGAGTGTGTTTGCCCCAATTGTGGACGAACCGCGCCCCATAAACGGGGAGTACCCTGTTATGAGATGAAGTGCCCGGATTGTGGGGGCAATATGACCAGGAAATGCTAAACAGATAAATTTAACCACAGAGGACACAGCCCGGCATAGCCGCAACCAAAAGCGCTCTGTGCAAATTTCAAATGACAAAATCCAAAGTTCAAATGAAGTTCAAAGGATAAATATCATCCGCCTCCGGCGGACCAGAGGTGGATGATTAAGCCTCGACAATATAATGGGAAATGGAAAGGGGAACCATGGTAGAAGAAAATAGAGACAGTTGCAGTTGTAACAGCGCTCGCGATGTGGCCTTAGAACTACAGGACGAGATGATAAGAGACTCGCTGGGCAGGATTAAAAATATCCTGCTGGTCATGAGCGGCAAGGGCGGCGTGGGCAAAAGCACGGTGGCCACGAATCTGGCGATTGGTTTGAGCCAATCCGGGTATAAAGTAGGCTTGATGGATGTTGACCTGCATGGACCGAATATTCCCCGGATGCTTGGAGTTGCCGGTCAGCCGGAGAATATCCCCGGCAGCCGGGTCAAACCGGTACGGTGTTCAGATAATCTCACGATGATTTCCATTGAGTCAGTAATGAGTGATAAGGATCAGGCTATAATCTGGCGAGGCCCCCTTAAGATTTCGGCAATCCGTCAGTTTCTATCGGATGTGGAATGGGGTGAGCTGGATTATCTGATTGTCGATGCTCCTCCTGGAACGGGGGATGAGCCTCTGACTGTAGCTCAGACCATTCCAGAGGCCCGGGCGGTGATTGTGACCACTCCGCAGGAGGTCTCTTTGGCTGATGTCCGTAAATCTATAAACTTTTGTCGTGAAGTAAACCTCAGTATCCTCGGTATCGTGGAGAATATGAGCGGACAAAAATGTCCGCGATGCGGGCACGAAATCTTGTTGTTTAAGAGCGGTGGTGGTGAGAAGACAGCTAATGAGATGGGAATACCATTTTTAGGCAGAATACCCATTGATCCGGCGGTAGTAACAGCGGGCGATGCCGGCAAACCTTATGTACTAAATTCGGAGAATGGCGCTGCGGTGAAGGCATTTAAGGAGCTGGTGGAGAAAATAATATCCGTTAGTAAGTTTTGAGAGGGACATAAAAAGGAAATCCAAAGTTCAAAGCTCAAAGTTCAAATGAATGTCAAAGTATCGAAGTTCAAAACGTCATTCGTCACTGGTCATTAGTTATTGGTCATTGGTTAAGCCGGAAGGATGGATCACTTTTACCAGTGACAAATGACTATTGACTAATGACATTATAGTCATTTGGATTTGGGATTTTGACATTTGACATTTTGGCATATGGTGCTCAGGTGAGAGACGAGGTTACTGCGGCGTTTGATACCTTAGCTCATGAGTACGACGCCTGGTATGAAAAGGAACCGCTCCTTTTTGCTATAGAGCTGGAGGCGATAAGATGCATCTGTCCTTCCCCGGGTAGGCCGGCGCTGGAGGTGGGGACAGGCAGTGGGCGATTTGCTGCAGCCATGGGATTGGAGTTTGGTATGGACCCTTCCATGACTATGCTTAAGCTGGCAAAAACGCGCGGAATAAAAACTGTCCGGGCAATAGGGGAGCGTATGCCTTTCAAGAGCGGAGGGTTTGGTACAGTTTTTATCATATTTACACTGTGCTTCGTCAAGCGCCCTTTGGATTTATTTAAGGAATGTTTTCGGATTTTAAGGGCCGAAGGAAGAATAGTCCTTGCCTTTATCAACAAAAATAGTACCTGGGGTAGGGTTTATGATGAGAAGAAGAAAGCTGGTCACCCCTTATACGGCCATGCTGTTTTTTATACTCCGGCCGATGTAGAAAAGTTATTAGCCGCAAGTGGGTTCAAAGTAGAAGGGCTGTGTTCGACCCTTTTGCAGCCACCAGGCCAAGTACGGACGACAGAGTGTCCGAAAGACGGCCTTATAGACGAGGCAGGTATTGTCCTCGTCTTAGGCGAAAAATGTTGAACTATCAAGTGAATGTCATTAGTCAATAGTCATTTGTCACTTACAGAAGTTGCAAGTTACACAAGTTACAAGTTACAACTTTGTAACTTGTGTAACCTGTAACTATCCTAATAAGGCTAATGACCAGTGACGTTGCCTATAGAAAAGGAAAGGAATAGGAATTTTAAATGGTAATCACTATAGCCAGCGGCAAAGGTGGCACAGGCAAGACTACCGTGGGGGTAAACCTGACGGTATCATTGGATAAGCGGGTAAGGTTTTTTGACTGCGATGTGGAAGAGCCTAACGCCCATCTCTTTTTAAAGCCGGTGATCAACGAAAGGACAACAGTTAATGCCTTTGTCCCGGAAATAGATTTTACTAAGTGCACCTATTGCGGGAAGTGTGGTGAAATCTGTCAATTCAATGCCATTGCTGTACTAAAAGATTATGTGCTCACCTTCCCTGAGTTGTGTCACAGTTGCCGCGGCTGCCTCCAGGTCTGCCCGGAGAAGGCAGTACAGGAATCAGGCCGGGAACTGGGCGTTATTGAACAGGGCCGGGCGGGCCAGGTGGAATTTATCCATGGCCGACTGCGCATCGGGGAGGCCATGTCGCCACCCCTGATCAAGGCGGTCAAAGAGAGGATAGATAAGAGGCAAATAAATATTATTGATGCCCCGCCCGGTACATCCTGCCCGGTGATCACCGCCTTAAAGGGTGCTGATTTTGCCCTTCTGGTGACGGAACCTACGCCTTTCGGCCTGAATGATCTTATATTGGCGGTAGAGGCCGTACGGGCGCTTAAGATACCACTTGGGGTAGTGCTCAATCGTGCAGGTAGCGGTGATGGTCGTGTACAATCATATCTGGCCGGGAAGGATATCCCGCTTCTCCTGGAAATACCTTTGGATCGCAGGATTGCGGAGGCCTATTCGCGGGGCCAGATGATAGTGGACGTCATGCCGGAATGGAAAGAGAAATTCAAGGGATTGTACCAGAAAATAGAAGACATGGTTAACAGGCAGGGGAATTCATGAAGGAACTGACTGTAATCAGCGGCAAGGGCGGGACCGGGAAGACCAGTCTGGTTGCGGCCTTTGCCAATCTGGCAGAGAATAAGGTTATTGTTGACGGCGATGTAGATGCGGCGGACCTGCACCTGATCCTTAGGCCGGAGGTGAAGATCCAGGAGGAGTTTAAAGGCGGGCGAAAGGCGCGGATCAAGCCGGACTTGTGCACCGCCTGCGGTCAGTGTATTGAACTATGCCAGTTCCAGGCCATAAGCAGGGACTATGTGGTAGATGAGTTCGGGTGCGAAGGGTGCGGGGTCTGTGTGTATTTCTGCCCGGTTCAGGCCATAGAGTTTAGAGAAAATATTTGTGGAGAATGGTTCGTCTCGGATACCAGGTTTGGCCCCTTTGTTCATGCGAAGCTGGGCATTGCCGAGGAGAACTCCGGTAAGTTAATTACTACGATAAGACGCCAGGCCGAGAGACTGGCCGAAGAACGTGGCCTTAATCTGATAATCATAGATGGACCTCCGGGTATTGGCTGTCCGGTCATTGCGGCCACCACTGGAGCATCAGCGGTGCTGGTCGTCACCGAGCCGACCGTCTCCGGAGTGCACGATCTGGAGCGCGTAGGCGGTCTGGTCAAACATTTCAAAATCCCAGCCATGGTTTGCATTAACAAATTCGATATTAATTTAGATGTGGCGGATCGTATTGAGACGTATTGTGCTCAGGAGGGGTTTGAACTCGTGGGTAAGATTCCCTACGATCCGATTTTTACGGAGGCGATGGTAGCGGAAAAGACGATTATCGAGTACTCCCCGAACGGGCTTTCGGAGATGGTGCGTGGAATATGGGGAAGGATAATGAGTGTCTTATAAATTCATGACTATTCAGCCACAAAGTCGCCAGGAGATCAAATCAAATTCGAATTTCGAAATTCGAATTTCGAATTTTTTAACTTCGTGTCTTAGTGGCTAAGGAGTTACTTTACTTTACGATGGAGGTAGTAAAGATGAAAATAGCATTACCAGTTGTTGACAATAAGCTCTGCAACCATTTCGGTCACTGCGAAAAATTTGCCATTCTGGATATCCAGGATAACAAGATTGCAAACAAGGCTTTGGTCATCCCGCCGCCCCATGAGCCGGGCGTGTTGCCCAGATGGCTGGGCGAGATGGATGTTAACGTCATAATCGCCGGCGGCATGGGGCAGAGAGCCTTAACGCTGTTTGCCGAAAGGGGGATTAAGGTCATCACCGGTGCGCCCGTTTCATCCCCGGAAGAACTGGTACAGCAGTACTTGAACGATAGCCTTGTGTCCGGCCTGAACGTGTGTGATCATTAAACGTACTATGTGAGGAAGAGGAGGAGTAAAAATGGCTAAAATCGCGATTCTTTCTTGTAAGAAAATCAAAGACATCACCTGCGTTTCGTGTATTAAGTGCTTTAAGGCCATGCAGGCCAGAGAAGGAGAATTTGCGCGCTACAAGGACGAAGAATTGGATATAGTGGCCATGGGTGACTGCGGAGACTGCCCGGGACTCGTTATGCCCAAGTTAGCCCTCATCAGTGATGTGGCCAAACAATATGGACGTGAATTTGATACCGTACACTTAGGGACTTGCATAGTAAAAGCCACGTCCACCGCCGCCTGCCCGATTAATATCGACCGCCTGAAAGAGATGATCGAAAAGAAGATGAATAAAAAGGTGGTAGTCGGCACCCACAATTATTAGATAGTCTCCATCCGAAAACCCCTATATTCCCTCTCCCTTTGACGGGGGGAGGGTCACCGGCTGTTCTCACCCCGGAATGAAGACTATCCTTTCAAAGACACGAAAATAGACACTGGCCGAGTCCCCTTCAAATCTTCTCACTCTATCGATATCCTTAGTATCTTTCAGATGAAGCAGGGCGGTGGAAAGGATATCGCCGGCCTTTCTCAGGGCCGCAGCCTCATCCTGATCGTCGCTCTCCCGTGCGCCGCGCAAGAGCACCTGTCTGGCATTTTTCACTTTGCCGGCCACGATATTTCTGGCAATAGCCGAAGCGCGATCCGGTTCCCGGACTGCCTCATACTGGGCCTGGCGCAACAAGACATTGCCGCTGGTCTTACCGACTACCCGGCATTTGAATCGGCCGTTTCTGTCCAGGATCACCACTGCCCGGCCATCATCCGCGCAGCGCGCCATGATAAACGGGCTCAACATCACATTACCCATCGTGACAATAGCCCCCAGATGATGAAGCGGCGCCTGCAATTGCACCTTACCCTCGACCTGTAGCTGGAGCCGGTTTTTCCCGTTTCAATCCTTGTTTTAATGGAATGTCCTCTAATGCGAGATGCGTCTGGCAAGGAAAGTTTGATTATAAAGGAGTTTCTGCTATAATAGCAAAAAAAGCAAGGAGGCACACCGTGAAGGCAAAGACCAAAGGAGAAAAGCTCCGGAGTGGAAAGGTTAAACTCAGCCGAACAAAACCCCAGATCATTTTAAAGGATGGTGAGCCTAAAGCAGTTATACTCGATATTAACGAGTACCAGGAGTTGCTGGAGAGGCTGGAAGATAAACAAGATATAGAAATGTTGCAAAAAATGCGGGAAAAAACACTTAAGTTCAGAAAATTGGATGAGTTTCTAGCCGAGTACGCCCCTAATGTATGACATATACCTTGAACGCAATGCCGAAAAAGATTTGAGAAAGCTGAATGAGGAAGTTTTTCGCAAAGTCGTTGCCAAAGTCAAAGAATTGTCAGGTAATCCGAGACCTCCGGGGAGTCGAAAAAATAACAGGTGCAAAAAGTGACTGGAGAATTCGAATCGGGACATACCGGGTCATTTATGAGATAGATGAGGACGCAAAAATCCTGAAGATTATGCGTATCAGACACAGGCGAGAAGCGTATCGGTAGCCTGTCCCGCTGTAAAACAAACCCAAAAGGGAGATTCCCCCTAAAATTAGCCCCATTATATGTCCCGTTTTATTAGGTCTTGATTTTATCCCCATTCTGTGGCAAACAAAAAAGAAAAGGAGGGATTCCATGCTGAAACCAACCAAGGTTCAAATTGATCCCAAAGACTATGAATTTATTAAGAAGTCATATAGGCGGCTTCGTTACAAAAGTCTGAGCGACTATATGAGAAAAGCGGTGGCAGCCAGAGTGCAGGAAGATCGCAAGAAGTTCCGGGAACTGAAGAGAAAAGAGGCTATGGAAATGTTGGATGCCACGGCATACCGCAACGTCTTCGAGTCAATAGAAGGAGACGATTTTGAAAGCCGGTGAAATTTACTGGGTAAATCTCGATCCGACAATCGGAAGTGAAATCCAAAAAAAGCGCCCTGTAATTGTTTTAAACGGCGGCCATAAAAAGCATCTGAAACTTGCTATTGTAGTACCCTTGACCGCCTGGGACCCCCGATGGAAAAATAATCCCCTCTTTGTTCCTATCGAACCTGATGAAAACAACTACCTGCAGAAAAGATCGGCGATCGACTGCTTTCAAATCAGGGCAATAAGCCATCAGCGCTTTGCTGAAAAGATCGGAATCATCCCGGAAGAAAAAATACAACTCATAAAACAAGCATTGTCTTTAATCCTCGATATAGAACCGGAACACTGCGAGTAAACTCCCAGAGCTGGAAGAAGCGCCGAACAAGCGCATATTGTTCCCTTCGACCTACAGAAGACCACTACGGCCATCCTGAAAGCAGGCCAGGTTACGGGCGAGTTCGATGAAAAAATGGGCCGTAGCCCGGTTCATCCCCACGTGTGTGGGAATATGACAAAGGACTGAGGTTTGCCGGTATGAATAAAGCCGACGGCCGGAGCGTATCCTGCGGCCAGGATAGCCGCCTAGCAGATTCCGTCATCGGGATGGGGTTGAGGGAGAATGGGTTTAGTCATAACGGCATTATTTCTTTCTTGACTTCATATACGGCATTGCCGTATATTTAGGCATGCTCTGGGAGTTCATCGAACTGCCGCCGTTCGCAGAATTGAGAGAAGCGCTGTTCCCCGCCGACGAGTTTCTCGATCTGCAAATATTTCTATGCGATCATCCCGAAGCAGGTAACGTCGTCCCCGGTACCGGCGGCTGCCGTAAACTGCGCTGGGCCGCCAAGGGCAAAGGAAAACGCGGCGGCGCCAGGGTAATCTATTTTCTGAAAATTGCGCAGGGCCAGATTGTCCTTGTCGCTGCATACGGCAAGGGAGAGCGCAATGACATCCCGCGCACATGGCTTAAACGGATCAAGGAGGTGTTTCAATATGAGCAAAGCTAAAGAGTCCATACGCCGTTTTCTCGATACCATAGACAAGAGCGGCCGTGCCGAATGGGCGCGGAAAACGCAGTTTATTCCGCAGCCGGACGGTTCGCTGCGCCGGCTGGTAACGCGCAAGGACGGGACCGTCGAGAAAGACGAGATCATCCCCGCGGACCGCACTCTGGTGGCCAAGGCCCGGGCGAAGACCGGCCTGTCCCAGGAAAAGTTTGCGGCGCTCCTCGGCGTTTCCCCTCGCACCCTGCGCGACTGGGAGCAGGGACGGCGATCGCCCTCCGGCGCGGCCCGCACGCTCCTCCGCATTGCGGCCAGGCATCCGGAGGTGCTCCGGGAGGTGGCGTAACGCGTACGCAAGCCGGTTTTTGTACCACTGCCCTTTTCAGCATATAGACTGTCCGTTTCAATCCTCACCCGCCCTTGCGGGCGGGCGCTACGTTTTGCCCGGAGAGGCCGATAGTGTCTTGACAATACCGGGTTGATCTTGCGGTCTCTGCGCCGGGACGTTTTTTGCAGTTTTGGGATTGATCTTTTTGAGGAATTTTACGGTAAGCGCCAACTGAACCGCCCTTTCAGTCCGATTGTCTACGGGACAGCATCTCCCGGTCAATGTATTGGGGCAGGAGTGCGCGGAGTTTGTCTCCACTCTTGGCCAGTGGAAGGCGTTCAAAGAG
>JBFMAZ010000110.1:0-12950 GCA_040755415.1 Thermodesulfobacteriota bacterium
AGTAATTACGAAAAATTCGCCGCCCTAACACTTTTTCAAAAGTCAAGCAAAAAACGACATGGATGCAAAATTTTTCTCCGTTTTCTCAGTATTCAACATATGCAAAAACCTAACCGGACAAAGCTGGCGGAGCCTGGTCTGTTTTGAATTTCAGATTTTGGTCATTTGGTATTGTTTCGAATTTCGTGCTTCGGATTTCTTATTTGAGATTAGCTTGCATAGGAAATGTAACGTATTTTTAGTTAAAAATCCAAGCTGCGAATAAAACAGATGGTGGATTGGAGGCCGTGATCCGCGTTAGCAGTCCTCTATCCGGATTGCGGGAAGGGTGTGCCCCTGAATATGTCCGGCATCGGCCTACCCGCTACATCTGTAGGATTTCCTCTATTTTTCTGGACAGCTCTGATACCTTGAAGGGCTTTTGAATAAAACCGTGGCATCCTCGTTTCAATATCTCACCAGGTTCACCATCAACACTATAACCACTGGAAAGCAAGACTTTTATATCCGGGTTGATCTCCCGCATGCGGTCATAGGCCTCACCACCACCCATGTTAGGCATAATCATGTCTAATAGGACCAGGTCTATGCCCTGCCAATTTTTTCTATACACCTCGACAGCCTCTTTTCCGTCCCTGGCCACCAGTATCCTATAGCCCATGGCCGTTAACAATTCCTGGCCTACTTCCCGGATCGCGTCTTCATCGTCCACCAGGAGTATGGTGCCCGTCCCTTTTTTAATAAATTGCTCAGTAGTTTTGATGGCCTCCTGAGGCCTTTTTTCTGTGGCAGGGAGGTAGATACTAAAGGTAGTCGCCTGTCCTTTCGTGGACTTGACGTCAATATATCCGCCATGGGCCTTGATGATACCATAGACTGAAGCCAGACCAAGACCCGTACCCCGGCCCATCTCTTTGGTGGTAAAGAATGGCTCAAAGATGCGCTCCTGCGTCTCTTTGTCCATGCCTATACCGGTATCGGTCACTGTTAACAGGACATAATTACCTGGCCTTGCCTCATATACTATGCTCTTTATATCCTCGTGGGTTATATTTCTGGTTTTTAAGATAAGATCCCCGCCTCCGGGCATGGCATCAGCAGCGTTGACAAACAGATTCAGCAGCACCTGCTCTATTTGCCCCTGATCCGCCTCTATAGCCAGAAGGTCCCCGGCAAGTTCGCGATGAATATTGATGTCCTTTCTGGTTCTACCAAAAGTCTCGGAAATCTCTTCTATTAAGCCGTTTGGATTTATGGGCTTGACCTCATATCTTCCCTTCCTGGCATAGCCAAGGAGTTGTTTAGCCAAGCGCGCTCCGCTCTGTACCTGTTCTTCGGTTCTTTTTAGCCTTTCATAATGAGGATGCGCAGGATCAAGGCCTAAAATTATCAAAGAGATATTACCCTGAATGCTCATAAGTAGGTTGTTAAAGTCGTGGGCGATGCCTCCGGCCAGGGTGCCAATGGCCTCCATCTTTTGGGCACGCTGGAGCTGGGCTTCCAGTTTCTTCTTTTCCTCCTCCGCCTGTTTCCGCTCGGTGATATTGCGGACATACTCTGTTACCATAACGACATTTCCACGATCATCAAATACAGGATAAACGTTTATTTCCAGAAATCCGACCCTGGGGTCCGGGTTAAAGAATTCCATGGTCTTGGGTTTCCCGGTTTTAAACACCTCGAGCGCGTGGCAAGGCTCGCAGGGCGCATCTCGGTGCATGTAAGCCCGGTAGCAATGCGGACGTTTATCGCGCTGTTCCAGGGGGACGAATTCATGCCCATGCCAATTACTTAAGACAATGCGGTGATCCCTGTCGTGAACGGTCAGGAGGTCGGGGATGGCCTCAAAGGTATTACGCAAGAGCGCTTCTGATTTGCGGAGCGCCTCTTCCGCCTGCTTACGCTCGGTGATGTCGCTGACCAGGCCGTCGTAGGATAGGAGCCTGCCCTGCGGGTCGTAATGGGGGACGAGCGTGTTTCTTACCCAACGGAGGATGCCATCCTTCCGCCAGATGCGATGCTCAATGGGCTGAGTATCTTGTCCCAAAAGAACGCGGCTGGCCTGCTCCTGGATGGCCGCATGATCTTCCTCGTGCACCATTCGAAACCATAAGTAGGGGTCGGAGGCATAATCTTCAGGGGCATATCCGGTCACAGCGACACAGGCAGGGCTATGAATGGTCTCTACCGGATGCCCATCCTCGATACGGACTGTGAAGATATAGTCCGTTACCGCACTGGTGATGCGCCGATATCTCTCCTCGCTTTTCCGCAGCGCCTCTTCCGTCTCCTTGTGCCCGTTCTGTGCTGCCTCCAGTCGAGCGATTTGCTGGCGCAATTTAAGTAATTCATGTATCAACTGCCCTTTTGTCTTGTCTTCATCTTTCACCTGTAAATACCCTCTTGACAGGCGATCCGCCTACGGCGGACTACTGATTACAAAATCACCATTCGTGGTAGTCTGCCTGAGGCGGGCCGGCTGTCGCCCTTCCGATTTTCATCATCCTTTGTCTGCCATAGGCGGATGGGTGTTTAATTTTATTACCGACCAGCTTAGACTACAATCTCAGCCCCCCTTATCCCTGGGCGGGTTCGGTTGAGAAAGCCGTACTTTTATCATATCGGTAAGATCTGGAGTATTCTAAAGAATTTCTGAGAGCCTTGCAAGGTAGCCATCGAGCAGTTTAAACAGCTTAAACGGTTCAAACAGTTTAAGCAGTTCAAGCAGGTCAAAACGGCTTAAGGGCAGGGTATCCGCCGGAGGCAAACATCTTCAGCCGGAATCCATCGATACATATCTAATCTAAACCAGGGCATGGAGAATCGCCTTCATAAAGGCCGGGAGATCATCTGGCTTACGGCTGGTGATCAATTTTCCGTCCACAACTACCTCCTGATCTACCCAGTTAGCACCAGCATGGATGAGGTCGTCCTTAATAGCAAAGAATGAAGTCACGGTGCAGCCCTTAAGTATGCCGGCTGAGGCCAGCATCCAGCCGGCATGGCAGATGGCTGCTACAACTTTTTGCGCCTGATAAAGTTCCTTCACCAATTTGACCATGGCTGGATAACGGCGCATGTGGTCAGGGGCGTATCCACCCGGGATGACGATGCCGTCAAATTCTGACGATGAAATCTTATCTACAGAAGCATCTACCTTGGTTTGCGTTCCTGATTTTCCGGTGTATTCTCTGGCGCTGCCAGACCCAACTACCACCACCTCAACGCCAGCTTCCTTAAGCCGGTAATAGGGATACCAGAACTCCTGATCGTTGAACATCTCCTCCACGAGGATGATGACCTTCTTTCCTTTTAATTCCATCTGTTCCTCCGTTTTTCTCCAAAAATACACAAGACCAGCCTCCACTCTTGGTTGAATTGTTGCGAGCAGGTCCTCCTGCTCCAGGTAGGGACAGGGCTTGTTGTATGGGAATTGCTGACATTGGAGGGGCCGGGCCTCATGCACCGTGCACCTCTTGGCCATTTTGTCCGGTGCCAGGAAGATGCAAGAACCATCCGGATTGACCTTAAAGGTATGCTTGTTCTCCATATAGCGCCTTCGCACCTCGCCGTCGGGAACACCTAAATGCCTGGCCAGACGGTTGATGTCGGTGGCAGTGATCAGCAAGACCGATCCTTCGAGACGGTAGCAACAGTAACCAGGGCAATAATTGCAATAAATCATGGCCGGTTGCTTTATTTCTTCCAATGCTCGATCCGCCAAGGGGCGCGCCAGCGTTTCCGAGGGCGGCTGAAAGCGCTTATATATGCCCGGTAGGGGTGTGAACTTATGGGATAAATTCCCCCGTACATGAATCCTACTAATATGTTGATACCTTAGCAGAAGTACCCCCCGAAGGCAAGGGTGGAATCGTGACCCGCCTGCGGCGGACAGGGAGACCGTCTGAAGGATCTCGAGCATAGCGGTGAACTAAGGGCCGATGGCGAGAGCGACCGCAGGTAGCGTTAACCGGGATACAAAGCCAGGGGTGGGGAAAGAGACCCCTAAGTCCGACAGGCTCCTGGGAATGATGACATATTTCTTTGCGAGGTGGTGGGGGCCTAATGCCAATTTAGCCTTTCGCAACCCCTCAATCCCTAAGTCTTCCATCCTGTTGATATATTCACAATCAGCCCAGGCCTGTTCGCAGAAGGCCTGACTCAGAAATTGGCTCAGCCCCAGGTAACTGTGATCGGCCTTCTCAATATGCACCAGGGCAGTCCGCGTATTCAGTTTCTGACCCACGGTGAAGGCACGGATCTTCCCTTCTATGCGCACAGCCAGGCCGGTAAGGTCCAGGCCTTTAAAGTTCATCAGGATCTTCCGGGCCGTCTCTGCCTCTGCCCTTAAAAATACAACTATATCCGGCGGTGGATCGGAATGGATATCAAGTTTTTGCGATAAGGCCTGTAATTTATTCTCAAGCCATTCTTGATTGAACTGAAGACATTCCGGGATATTTTTCTCATGTAAAAACTCGGTAGAGTAGCCAGGATAACCCTGCTTAAATCGTTTGATGAAATTTCTCTGGCCGTGATATCGTCTGCCCTTTAGGGTGATCATATCTTCGGCCCGGTAGATATAGTCAGAGATGTCTAAATCTTCTGTAAGTACGTATCTGTTTTGATTGCCCAGATAGGCGCGCACAAATTTTTCCGAGGCCCGCCGGATAATCGGCCGTATATTTCGAGAGAGCATAAAATCGAAGCAGGCGTCCAGGGTTTCCAGTATATGGCCTTGCCCCAGGGGCGGGAAAAAGAACTCTTTTTCCGGGGTCGTATCGGTGTCACTAAAGAGACAAATGGCACCCTTAAACTGGCTGATCTGTATGTTATAAAAGTCCCGCCATATGAAAAGATTCGTAAAACAGCGGTCGGAGATCTCCGGTTGCAGCTCCCACAGGCGGGGCTGCAATATATCCTTGTCCTTTAATTCCAATGGCCTGAATGCGGGAAAATCAGGGATGTCTTTCGTATGCATCAGAAACCTACTGCATCTTCATAATATTTCAGGCCTCTTTCTATAAAATTCGTCTCGATGTCTTTATATGGGTAATATCTATTAACAAAGGCCAGGATTCCCGGGATTATAGTTTGATCAATATACGAGCAGGTATACAGATCTATACTTACAAACCCCTTCTCGGATAGGGTATGGAGCTGAATCCCCGATTCGATCAGACCCACCCATCCGGAGAGGCCAGCCTTCCCTACCCACTCCGGGGGCGTGACATAGATATGTGGAAGGCTTTGCTTATGCATCCCGATATGGCCAGGAAGTTTGTCCAAAAAATCATAACCAAGATTGAGATTATCGCATCGGTCTCGATCAACCCCGTATAAGTCCATAGTAAGCAAGTAGCCAAAGACCTTATCCTGTCCCATTATTAACCCTCCTTTTTCTCCCTAAGTATTATCAGAGACTTCACCGCAAAGGACGCAAAGAACACCCCCTACTCTGGCAGAGGGGTCGCAATTTGCTCGCTTAAGACTTGGAGGCGGCGAGTGGAATCGAACCACTGAGAAAGGGTTTTGCAGACCCTCGCCTTACCACTTGGCTACGCCGCCCTGTATTCAGGTCTTGAAGTTTGCACTAACTGTGCCAATATCAATAGCTGGTTCTATCACCGGGATAGGTAAAGGCCTTGTGGTCTGACTGCCACGGAGTGCGGAAAAAAAGAGGACCTTGGGATGTGTTGCGGTATTTGCAGTATCTACGGGTGTATCTTTTTACTACACCGGTTTTGGTTAAAATAAGAAAATATCGTCCGTAACGCTGTAGTTACGCCCATTTCCCCAATTATGTATCATTTTTAATACATCTTTATCTTTTTGGTACATCCTAGGGCTTATAATCTTCAATCCTTATACCGTATCGTTTTATCTTCTCATAGAGGTTAGGGCGGATTATCCCCGTTTCCCTGGCGGCCTGTGCAATATTTCCCTTACAGCGCCTCAAGGCATCGGCGATAAACTCGCGCTCGAATAGCCGCTTTGCTTCCTGAAAACTGACTATATTTTTTTCTGTATGGAGGGCTCGTTCAGAATAGCCCCTCCAGCTATTAAGGCCGAGATACTTGGTAGTGACCATCTTACCCGTCTCCAGATCGACTGCGGCCTTGATCGTATTCTCCAGTTCTCTTACATTGCCCGGCCAACCATATCCCATCAGTAACTCCAGGGCCTGTGGAGATATGGTGTCGATCTCTTTCCCGGATTCTCGGGCATATTTTTTCAGGAAATGGGCGGCCAGCAGGGGGATATCCTCCTTCCTTTCTCTCAAGGGAAGAATATTTATGGTAATTACCTTTAAGCGGTAGAAGAGGTCGTTACGAAATGTTCCCTCCTTTACGGCCTTGTATAGATCCTTATTGGTAGCGGCGATTAATCTTACATCCACTTTGACGGGTGTGACTCCACCCACCGGTATAAATTCATTTTCCTCCAGCACCCGCAGTAGCTTTATTTGTATATTGGGGCTGGTGTCACCAATTTCATCCAGAAAGAGTGTACCCCCGTCTGCCACCTCGAAAAGCCCCTTCTTTGTGGTATAGGCACCGGTAAAGGCCCCTTTCAGATGCCCAAACAGTTCGCTTTCCAACAGGGTATCCTGGAGGGCACTGGTGTTGATAGTGACCAGGCGCTTTCTCTTTCTCGGACTATTATAATGTATGGCCCTGGCGATCAGTTCCTTACCCGTCCCGCTTTCCCCCTGGATAAGGACGGTGCTTTTTGTCTCTGCCGCCCTCTTTATCATCTCGAAAAGGTCCTGTATCACCTTACTCTTACCGATTATGTTTTCAAAGCAATACCGCCTGTCTATCTCCTGACGCAGGTAAAGCATCTCATCCACGAGCTGCTTCTTCTCCCAGGCCTTTCTGGTAATCTTTATTATCTCATCCCTGTCAAAGGGTTTGGTAATATAATCCTCGGCCCCGTACTTCATGGCCTCGACAGCCGTCTCTATGCTTCCATGACCGGTTATCATGAGTACTATTGCATTTTCATCTATCTCCTTGAGGGCCTTAAGGAGTGCCAGGCCATCCATACCCGGCATCTTCAAATCGACGTATATAATATCATAGGTATTCTGATGAACGAGATTCAAGCCTTCCTCACTACTGGCCGCCGTGTCTACCCCATACCCTTCCTTTACTAATATATACTGCATGAGTTCACGAAAACCCACTTCGTCATCCACTATCAGGATATTGGCGGTCTTATCCATCTCCATTTTTCCTTAAAGGGATTTTGATAGAAAACGTAGTGCCCTCTCCCTCTACACTCCTTACCCCTATTATCCCCCCTTGTTTTTCCACCAACTTCCAACAGATGGATAGACCTAATCCAGTTCCTCCCTTCTTGGTAGTAAAAAAGGGATGAAAGAGCTTGCCAAGGTTCTCCTTTGAAATCCCGCAGCCGGTATCGGATATGTCAATCTCGACGGCCTCGTCACCCGGTTTATATGTATCTTTCTTGCTCCATACCCTCTTGGACACACCGGCATAATCTTGCTCTCCTGCCAGAGCGGACCGGTAGTCCATGGAGGACGCGGCAAACTGCCGGCACTCATCCTGGGTCAAATTACATACGGAGGTAGAGACTATCAGTTCACCCCCCTGGGACATGGCCTGAACGGCATTAGTTATTATATTCATAAGGACCTGTTCCATCTGGCCGGGGTCCACAAGTACCGGAGGTAACGCAGCGTGATACTTCTTTGTAACCTTTATGTTCTCAAAGGGGATCTGGTAGCGGATCAATTGCAGGGTCTCCTCTATAACCTCATTTAGCTGAACCACTTCTAGATGTGGCTCGGATGGTCTGGCAAAGTTCAAAAGATCGTTTACGATCTTTTTACACCGTGAAGACTCCATTTCTATCCTTTTCAGACTCTTATAATGAGGGTGCCCGGGATCTACCTCATCCAGCAAGACCTGAGAAAATCCCATAATGATGCCCAGGGGATTGTTTAGTTCATGGGATATCCCGGCCGCAAATTCACCTAATGCGGACAATGTACCCGCCCTGACCAGATGGAACTGCGCCTCTTCTAGATCTTGTTTCATTTTCCGTACTTCCCTTTCTTTCTTTTCCAGTATTTCTTCCAATCTTATGTGGGAGCGTTCGAGGTCACCTATCTGTCCCCTCATCCTTTGAACTGTATTGCCTAGCGCATGGGCAAGGGTGCTTATCTCTCCGGTAGCATTTAGTCCGATCTCTCCTTCCGGAGAGGTGGTCCAGCCCGTCAATTTCTGAATGGGGGTACTTATATGTCTTCGGAAACTAAGGTGGAATACTGCACCCAGTATGCCAATCCCCAGGATCAAAACTATAAATATATCTCTATAGGAAGAGAGTGTATACCTGCTTATCCCTCCGAGGGATGTGCCAACTTCTAACAGCCCCTCCATATCCCCCTTACCATTTTCCGAAAATAGAGGAGTGACAATATGGTATATCCTTTTCCCACCTTCCTCTACAAAGCCTTCCACCTGAGAACCGGTTTGCCAGGCAATGCGTAAGTCTTCACCTCCGTCTATTTTTTCCTCAGCGGTGCTTGCTATACGATTTAATCCCTTATCGTAGACGGAAATCCAGGTCGATTTATCGAGCCTAACCTTTATATTACCCGCCAGACCTGAAAGAGATTGATATTTTATAGAAGTAAGCGCCCCAGTTAGCTGTCTTACCTCTTTTACCATCTGGCGGGTCCCCGCCCGTTTCCCCTTATAAATGAATACGAGGGAGAATACTAAAAACCATAGTATCAACAGGGGCAGGAGAATGGCGACGATTCGTTTCTCTAATCCCTTTTTAGCCATCGGTCCCTTTATCTTCAAAGATCTGGATTATTCTTACTACCTACAGCGTCCACCCCGGTCTATCATGCTGGGAGTCATGGGTCTGCTGGGCATAGTCCGGTGATCTCCCATACTCGAAGTGGCGTCTCTATGCCCGTGGTCGGGTTTTCTTTCCGATTCCTCTTCTGTCTCCAGTAACTTTAACTCTAAGATTTCTTTCAGCTCTGCATGCTCCTGCTCGCTGACCCTTCGAGGTTTACTGGGGTAGGCCTCTCTACGGATGGTGGTGATCTCCAGCTCCCTGACCAGGACGATTTTATCCGGCCTGGCAACGTTTCTGACCGCGACGATCCCTTCTAATGTCGCCACTATGGTCATATCCTGGTCAGGGATGGTGACCATAAAGCGGGTTCCCCTTACTCCGGCCACCCCGATAGGCGTATGAACCTCGAAGGTGGAGCCCTCAAGGATATGTTTGACCCAGAGGAGCAGTTTTCCCTTCCATAACCTGAGAATATTCCTCTCTTTGGCATTCGGGGGCGTTTTCTCCACCCGTAATATCCTGGAGGAAGCCACCGGTTTTACGGCCTGCCCTTTAATCTCGTCCAGATCTAAGAGGCTATTTTCTTTCAGCCTTATTACGGCCAGGTCCGGCATGAGCAAGTCAACCTCCGAACCCGAGAGGGTCTTTAATTTATCCTTCTGAAAAACCGTCATTCCTTTCCTGGCCGCCGACCACTTTTGGCCCTGGTGTTGGTAAACAGTGACCGTTCCTTTTACCCTTATGATACGGGCGGTCTGTCTCTCAAGATTCTGCCCCTGGGCCCAGGGGCCCAGGGTAAGAAACATGATAAGCCCATATAGGCTAAGAATCAGCCTTTTTGCCACTTGGTTCCACCTCTGGCCACGACTGAAGCAAGGCTTCCACTACCCGGGGATTAAACTGGGCGCCGGATTGCCTTTTGATCTCGGAAATAGCCTCCTTTTGCTCCCGGGCTTTCCGGTAAGGACGGTCAGATAGCATAGCCACAAAGCTATCGGCAACTGCCAGTATCTGGGCGCCCTGGGGGATCTCGTCGCCGGCCAGGCCTTCCGGATAGCCTTTGCCATCATATCGCTCATGATGGTGTCTGATTATGGGTATAGCCGCATTAAGAAATGTCACAGGCCTGATTATCTCTATACCCATCTCCGGATGGGACTCCAGGTAAAGTCTCTGCTCGGCGGTCAAGGGGTCAGATTTATTAAGTATATCTTCTGGTATCCCCGCCATCCCGAGATCATGGAGCAGGGCGGCATACCTGATAACCTCCACCTCACCTTTTGGGATATTTAACACGGAGGCCATCTTTTCAGCTAATTTCAGTACCTGGCTCGAATGCCTGTAGATGGATGGGCACTTGACTCTTATAACATTAGCCAGGCCCTCCACGGCCCGGATGTAAGCCTCCCGGGTCTTGTCTAATATAGTTTCTTTTTCGAGGACAAAGGCCAGGTAATCAGTAAATACAGAGGCCAACTGCAGGTCCCGGGTGTCAAATGATACCCTCCTTTCCAGGGACAGGACGCCATAGACCTGGTCGATGGATTTAATAGGCACGTACATAACCCCAGTGACCCCGGGTATCTTTTGATCCATACCTTCCCATACAGGCTTTCCGGTCTGGAGGACACTTTCCACCATCTCCAGATTTATCAAAGGCCCCGCTATCTTTTGATGATTATTACCATATATCAGTATGTTACCATCCTTCCTTTTGAGTATGGCATAGCAGGTATCCACCCGGGTCATCTCCTTTATAAGGCGGCAGATGGATTCCAAGAATTCTTCTCCACCACCTCTTGTATTCTTAATAACCTCCCCTATCTTCAACACGGCCGACATCTCCAAATCCCTCTTCCCAATCTCCATCCTATATGCCCTGCTCTTTATCAGGGTGACGGAGATATATGTGGCCAGCACTACCCCTAAAAGGGGGATAGTCTCCAATAATATCCGCTCCTTCAGGAATAGATAGAAGGATGCCGAGGGGATGAAGAATATCATAAAGACCAGGAAAGCCGTGCCCAGACGTGAGGATCTGTAGAAGACGAGACCCGAGACGATTCCCAGGCCCAGGAGCAAAAATGCACTTTGGCGACCGGTTGGATATCCAAAGAATCCTTTATTCAAAATCGTGTGGACTATATTAGCATGGATCTCCACACCGGACATCCCTCCCTGACTGCCAAAGGGTGTGATCCAGGAATCCGCTAGACCGCTGGCCGTAACTCCAACCAGGACAATCCGGTCCTTAAAAATATCCGGGGGGACTTCCCCGGCCAGGACCCTGTGATAAGGTATCTCTGTAAACGTATGCGGTCCACCCCTGTAATTAATCAACATATTTCCCTCGCTGTCCAAGGGAATTCTGATAGAATTGACCTGTAGCCACCCCCTGTCCAGGACTATTCTTCTGTGTGCCTCTCCCTGATAGACCCCAGCAATTTCCATACCAAACGCTAACAAGGTCTTATCCCTAGTTCTTAGCAAGGCCGGAATTCTTCTGACCGTCCCATCATCATCATGGACTACCGTTATATGCCCTATTCCCCTTGTACATTGGGCCATCCCTTCAATGGGGCCTTGAATATGTCCGACGGTCATAATACCCCTGCGGAAAGATATCTGGGCAGGTATCGTGGGATATGCCACCATAATTACATTTTGTGCCCTTTGGATGGCCTGGACCAGTCGATGATCCTCCCGGGGATCGGGCGTGGACAAGATGATATTCAGGCCGATAACCCTGGCCTTGGCCTGACTAAGGGTATCTATCAGTTTGGCGTGGTAAGAACGGGGCCAGGGCCAGGTGCCCAGCTTTTGAATAGATTCATCGTCTATAGCTACTATAACTACCTCAGGGGCCTCTGTACCTTTGCTTGCCAGGCGAAATCTATAATCTAACGCCCAGTATTCCAGGCGCTGCAATAAATTGGCGAATAACCCCGTATATGTCAGAATGATAACCAGGACAGATGCTATTATCCCTGCCCACATTCCTTTATGTTTATATATAGATGTCATAGTCATGCATCAAGGGTTGCAACCCCTGCCCGAAGACACCACATCAGAAATTAAATCCAGGCTGATATCCTACTGGTTCCTATGTACAAGATTTTGCAGGATAAATTCAGCAGAGTCAAATGCTTATTTTGCCTTCCCCCAGGAGCCTGTCGACCGCACGCTTCAGTCTAAGACCCGATATAGTAATTTATCAGGGTGGTCCAGGGTGAATCCCGGCGGGGGCGTTGTTGTCGTGTTGATTTGTCTTGCCGGAAGGAATGAACGTTATATATTGCTGTGGCTACCACCAGGGATACCAGTAAGGGTAGTACCCCCAGGGGTAATACCAATAATATGGATAAGGATAGGGGCGGTAAAACCTTTCTTTCCTTTCCTCCGGCCAGAGATAGATTTCCCTGGCCAGAATTAAAGGATAAGTATAATCTATTTCGCCTAGGGACTGGGTCTTCTTGCCTTTGATTTCTCCGGCTACTGTTACCTTTCGTCCCTTTTTGTAGATAGCAACATCGAGGTAATCAGGGCTTAGGGCAAGAAATCTCCCCTCTGAGTAATCCACATCCAGTGGTTTTCCCTGGATGTCCGCAGGCTTTTGCAGTATCTCTATCAAGGTTCCCTCTTTTGTGTTCATAGAGTATATAATTTCTCCGCTCCAGAGCACTATTCTACCCATATACGCTTCCGGGTCTTTTTCCACCATACTCAACGTGAGATCCTCAGCCACCTGCTCTCTGAGTTCTTTAGATATTACCGGGGCGCAGCTCGTATTGAGAAGGAAAGACCAAGCCATCAAAGCCAGGCAAAAAGCCTTCTGCCATATTTGGGATTTCATTGGGTACATCATGTTCATCCAAAATGCTTTGTATATAAATATGGCACAAATTGGCAGGGCTATCAACCCAAAAACCTGACCCGGACGAGCCAGAACCAAATTTGCCACGAAGACACGAAGTTAAAAAATTCGTATCAATTTAGCTGTTTGAAAAAGCATTTCAAAATCCCTCCCAACCTCCCTTTTCCAAAGGGAGGAGAGACGTTTCCCCCTTTGAAAAAGGGGGATTAAGGGGGATTTTTGAGGCGCC
>JBFMAZ010000111.1:0-11238 GCA_040755415.1 Thermodesulfobacteriota bacterium
GTCATTGCGAGCGAAGCGAAGCAATCTATTCTTCAGACAAATCGAGTAGTTAGAGATTGCTTCGTCGCTACGCTCCTCGCAATGACGGCACAAATGGGTATTAATCAGACCTTCCTTAGAATTTTGGTCATTTGAATTTGTTTCGTATTTCGAATTTTGTGCTTCGGATTTCTTGCATCTTTTGCGTCCTTTGCGTCTTTACGGTGAGAAAAAAGCCAGCCGTTAATTTTTCGAGGTGTGGCAGACATTACAGCCGCTCAGGGCCGTCGAAAGTGTAGTGCTCTTATAATCCCAGCGGATCATCTTGTAATAAGGCGACCCGTGGGCCCGGTGGCAGGAAAGGCAGATCACCATGCTTGTGCTGTCAACGGTCGAGTTTGATGTCGATGGTGTGGATAAAGCTACCGGTGCGGTAGTCGAGTAACTTATATAATCGTCGTATTCTGATCCGGTGTAACCCCCTCTCACACCGCTAAAGGCAAAATCAGTGGGATGCCTGAACCAGGGGGAAGCGGAACCAACCTGCGTGGTGCTGCCCAGGTTCGTGTGTCCGTGAAAGTTGCCGTGGCAGGTGCCGCATAAGTAACTGATGCTGTCGGTGGTTGTGCTGGGCGTAGCCCCGCCCTTGTATCCATTGTGGTGGGTGGAATCAGCCGTCTGTTCCCATTCATAGCTGGCAGCATTTAGTTCCACCCCATTTACACCCCTTAGAAACCGGTAACTTGTGCCCACGCTGGTCCCATTAATGGTGCTGTCATCAGCATGATGGCCCCCCTTCATGGCCTCTACAACAGTATCCGCCGTCGAGCCTTTAGTACGATCGCCATGACAGCCATACATCCCAGCACAATTTAGCTGAATGGCCCACGAAGCCGGACCGGTTCCATAGCCGCTGGGTAAAGAGGCGCTGGCCTTAAAGCCGGGAGGCGCATTCATCGGCGAGGCTTCTTGAGCCGTAATTCCATATACATTATGCCCCTTTTTGTTATCGCTGAGGCTCCAGTAAAAATTACCACCTGCGAGAGGAGAAGCAGGGGTAGTGCTATTCAGAACTACGGGGGTATTAGTCACAATGGTATTGGCCGTACTGGAAAAATGACAACCAACGCAGTCATAAGACAGGAGACACGGATTAGGGGTGGAATCCCCGGCCAATCCACCAGTGCCTGAGGAATACTGCTGGGCCATGGCTGTCCCGCCCTGGCTGTTGTGCATGGTGTGACAGTTGTAACAAGCACCGGTAACCTTGGCCTGGGAAAAACCTGGCATGGCTATTGTCAAAAAGATAAATACCATACTGAAAAGTATTTTTTTCATATCAGGTCACTTGCATTCTATTAAAGCACTGTGTTTCTCAAATGTTTATCTCGTGCACGTCTCCCAAAAGCGTTTAAAACGTCCGCCTGGTAGTAGGCGCATAATCACAGTCCGTACGCGAAGACCCGTGAAAATGGCAGTTGCTGCATGTAATGGTAGGTGGACATGCGCCACCGGAGCCATGGCAATCCCCGCATGACACTTGGATGTATGCCCTATCTGTGGCCGCATTATGGTGGATATATTCAAACACAGGCCCCCTGGTTGTGCTGCACGGACTGGTATCTTCTTGATGGCATCGGGCGCACAGATATTTCCAGTCCGTTGTTGAGAAGGTAGAAATAGTTGCATCCAATGTTCCACCGTTCACCTCTTTTCTTATCAAGAAGGCATTAGGCGACCCATGCGGTTCGTGACAGTCGGTACACGATAGGACATAACCCATGGTGCTTGAATAGGGCGCATCTACTGTGATGGCTCCTTCCGCAAGACCCTTGCCGTGTTTCTCGTTATCCCAGTCTATGGTCTTTAGATTCCGCCCCAAGGCAGTGCTGTAAATCGTGTTGGTGGCGTTGTGGCAATCAATACAAAATGTATTGACATCGGTCAGGTTGGAGCCATTGGTGGTAGCAGAGCCGTCTGGCTCATAGGTTGTAGTAGAACCAAAGCGATAAGGGGCCTGGTAGGAGGCAGTGTAGTCGCTCATCTTTTCACCCGCCCCATCCCCCCACAGTCCCCAGGTGGAAAGGGGCGCATGCTGACTTGGCCGGGAGACCGGGTACCCGCGGGTCGCGGCGCTCTTGGCAGTGCTGCCTGAGTTCGCCGGGTCTCCCTGGACGGCGTGCGGGTTGTGACAGGCGCAACAGGGGTTGGAATCGGCAGTGTAGCCCCATCTGCCAGTGATGAAGGTCTTTATATCATCCAGGCTGTGCGATGAGATGCTGGGCGGGTTGGAGAAGGCTTCAAGAACGTCGTTCAGAGTATCACTGGTCCAGCCGCTGGCGCGAAAACTGTAACTCCTGTTCATTATGGCAGTTGCCGCCACGGTAATAGTATTGTCGTGGCATTTAAAACAGAAGTTATCCGTCTGGCTTGCGTGATTAGTGTAAAACAGGGTAAATTTTGAGGGTGAACCGCCGGCCGGGGCCGGTTCACTTCCTTCGATACTGGCGTGCATCTCGTGGCAATGGCCGCAATTCCCCTTCGTATATCCGGAGGTGCTGCTTCGGCTTACGCCATAAGAGGTGTCCCCGTGATCCGAATTAGTATAATCATTGGCCGCGTATGACAAACTTATGGCCAGCAGAACGCATATAACCGCGCCTATTAAGGCACTTCTCATCCTGGAGCCCCCAGAGTTTGAACCTTATCACTTATTTTATCGGCAAGTTATGACCATAACATTATTTTTTTTGTTTCTTTCTCAGTAACTACTCAGCCACCGATCTACGCTGGTCATCACTGATATTTTTTTCTTTGTATCACTCTAGCTATTTGAAAAAGTATTTTAAAATCCCTCCCAGCCTCCCTTTTCCAAAGGGAGGGGAAACGCTTTTCCCCTTTTCCAAGAGACCGCGTCGTAATAAGTGAGGGGAACCTTTTTTTCAAAGGAGGCCTCCTACATCCCCCCTTTGAAAAAGGAGGCCCCCTACATCCCCCCTTTGAAAAAGGAGGATTAAGGGGGATTTTTGAGTCGCCGTTTTCTGGACGACTAACTCTTTTAAAACAGCTAAGTGTTACCTTCTAAAAATAATATTTGTAATTTCTTTGTATTTAAACCTATCTGCGTTCATCTGTGCCTGCCCCGTAGGTCAGGATGATCGTACCGGGGTGAATCTGTGGCTGAATAGTTACGTTTTTTTCTTATTTTGGCCCTGTTTCACTTATCGGCACCGGCGGTATGGATGTTACGCCCTTAGTTTCTATGGCTGTGGCTGGCTCCGGCGCCTTAATCTGTTCTCCAGGAGCCTCGACCCCTTCCGGCCCGACCGGCTCTACTTCCTCCTCGGCCGCTTTTTCCGGTAAAACCTGCTCTATAGCCTGTAACACCTGCACGCGGTTATTAAACAGATCGGCTATAAAAACCCGCCCGCTCTCATCCACGGTTATGTCTTTGGGATATTGCAGCCATCCCTCTCCCCATCCCAGGCCGCCAAATTCAAATATAAACCTGCCTTTGCGGTCATAAGCCGTCACCACATGGCGCATATAATCGACGATAAAAAAATTCCCGGTCCGCTTGTCCAGCCCGACGCCCTGCGGCCGGCTCATCTTGCCTGTGCTGCCGCCCTTCTGGCCGAATTTAAAGAGAAATTTACGGTCGGCATCATAGACATAAACATGGCTGGTCTCTTCACTTAAAAGATACAAACGGTCGTCCGGGCCGATCAGGACATCATTGACCGCCACCCTTTTCTTCTGGCCCTCCCCCTCTTCTTCCTGAAAAAAAGTCCCCTGAAAATTACCGAAGCTGTCCAGGATGACGACTGCCGGGCTGTAAGTGCCGATGACAAATATCTCCCCGCGGCTATTTTCAGCCAGCCGATACGGGATAAATTCCTCCGCCCCTATAAACCCGCTAAAATATATGTCCCGCTTCCATTTAAGGCACGGATCAAAAAGCGAAATACGGCCGCGCCGGTTATTCGGCCCCAGCCCCTGCGCTACCCATAGATAGCCGCGGCTATCTACCATTACCCCTTGCGGGCTCTCAATGCCATAGTTCTTATCTAATGTAAAAAGGGGGAAGAAACTGGCATTGTAGATCAAAATGCGGCCCCGGCCTTCAATAATATAAATCTCGTGCTTAACAGGGTCCACATAGACATAGGCCGGATAGGAAATAAATTTACCTTCTTCGTCCTGGGTAATCTGGCCCAGGTATGCTATCTTGTCCTTTGGAAAAGGTCCGGTCTGGGCGTAACCGGCAGAAGGGGAAAAAAGAAGGCCTAGCCACAGCGACACAAAGGCACAAAGAAAAAGATAATTCTCGCTTTTTCTGGAGGCATCCATTCCCTTGTGTCCTGTTCCCCCCTGTAGCCGTCCGTCTCCGGCAGGCAAGTCGTGTAGGGTGGGCTAAGCCCACCAGAACTACGCTACGCCGCCAATGACGGTGGGCAAAACCCACCCTACGTCGCTGAAAGTCGAAGATTCGCCGGTGTTGTGGCGAGCTGACCACCGATCGTTTTGATATCTGAATACTTTTTTTTTAATGCCGTGTCAAGTTTCTACTCTTGCCCAAGGCCACACCGCCTTTCCTCTTTATTCACCGCGAGGGCGCAAAGGGAAAAAATATTCAACCACTCCCTTCCAGCTCTATCAAATCCCCCTTGATCCCCCTTTTCCAAAGGGGGACGTAACGGTATCCCCCTTTCCCAAAGGGGGACGTAACGGTTCCCCCTTTTCCAAAGGGGGACGTAACGGTTCCCCCTTTAGTAAAGGGACAAACTAAAACCCCCCCTTTAACAAAGGGGGGTTAGGGGGGATTTCCATTCTTTACTCCTGATTCCTGCCTTTCCTGGCCCTCAATGCCACAAATCCCACACCTACGGCCAGGACTATAAGACAAAGATCGGCAAGGGCCAGTACATAATTTCCTGTGGACAGGTAGCCGTCATTCTTAAACAAAAGATAAAAAAGCGAAAAGATGGTGGTAGTCATCATGAATAGGGCCGGGAGCAGGGTAATAAGGCCGGCCTTTTTACCCCGGCGCATAAACCAGATACTGACCGCTATAAGCGTCAGCCCGGCCAGGAGCTGATTGGCCGTACCAAAGACCGGCCACAGGATAAAAAACGCCTGCTTATAGGCCAGGGCATACATTATGACCACGGACAGCCCGGCATTAAAAAGATACGACCTTAAAAGCCGGGGGACTCGCTTGAATATAACCCCCCATAACTCCTCGAAGAGATAGCGATTCAACCGCACTGCCGTATCCAGGGTAGTGGCCAGGAATCCCTCTACCAGCAGGATACCGAAGATAGTCCCCAGATAAACCGGCAGGCTTAGAGAACCATGCATGATACGGCCGGTGGCCAGGGCAAAGGCCAACACGGGATTGCTGCGCGCACCGGGGTCATCCGGAAACACGATGCGTAAATAATCACTATGAGACAGGCTGCTGGCCACCACCACCAGGACAATAACCGCCAGCAACCCCTCCAGCAGCATAGCGCCATAACCTATTTTCCTGGCGTCGCTTTCAGAGGCACACTGTTTGGCAGTAGTGCCACCGCACACCAGGGCATGAAACCCGGATATGGCCCCGCAGGCCACAGTGATGAAAAGAACGGGCCACATCAAACCAAGTTTCGTTGCTCCCATTCCCACATTCATTAACGGTGCATGGACGGCTACGCCTGAAAACCCTCCTATAGCGATAGCCACGGTAAGAAGCACGATCCCGGCATAAAGGATAAAAGAGTTAATATAGTCCCGTGGCTGAAGGACGATCCAGACCGGGATCCCGGCGGCCAATAGGGCATAAAAAGAGAGGATAAGCATCCAGTGGTCAGGCGAAAGGCTCAAAGGATATTTAAAGCCTGCCAGTACGGAAAAAAGGCATACGGAAGAGGCCAATAGAGCAGCCAGGCCTGTTTTAACCTTCTTCTTATAGAGTAGATACCCGATTACAGGGGCCATCAAGGTAATAAAGATAACTGAGGTAGAGGCAATCCCCCCGATAGCTGCCTTTATCGCCCCGGTTTTAATATCCGTCACCGTGCGCAGCATAACCTGGTCTTTATCCAACCCGATAATATTAAGGTCAACCACCGAGGTCAAAGCCGTGGCCGTGAGCCTGAGAAAGGCGCCGGTCACCAGGAAGACCATAGTAAGGGTAAAAAGAATAAACAGCACAAAAGCGGCCTTACCCATGGATATACGGGCCACTTCCGCCATGGATCGCCCTTTTTCGCGCATACTGACAAATAGGGCCGTATAATCATGCACGGCGCCGAAGAAAACTGTACCGGCCACGATCCAGACCCAGGCCGGGGCAAAACCATAGATTAAGGCTACTACCGGGCCAATAATAGGTCCGGCACCGGCTATGGAGGCGAAATGATGAGAGAATACAACAGAAAGCTTTGTAGGCACATAGTCTATGCCATTATAATAGGTAACTGCCGGCGCCTCATTTTCATCGCTCGCAGCAAACATGCGTTCGATGCGTCCGGCATAGAACCTGTAAGCCAGAAAAAATGCGATAAGACTGACCAGAAGATAAAAGAGGATGTTCACGCGGTATTAACCTCACTTTTTAGTCATGTAGTCATGTAGCTATGTAGGGTGGGCTCAGCCCACCAAAAGTACTGTCATTCCGTGCTTGACCCCGTACCAAGTACGGGGCAGGCTACGGAATCCATTACCCGCTCGTTGCCGGTCAAGATAGCCCCAACTTCCCCCTTTTGCCAATAAAAAATTGGACTCATCGTGGAAGTGAGTGGGTAAATTTCTCTTAAAATAAGAGGCTCTTGCAAAAGTCGTCACACCGGTGAAAACCGGTGTCTAGGAGTGTCTTAATCTGGTTGGAGTCACTGGATTCCGGCTTTCGCCGGAATGACGACAATTCGATCATAAGAATTTTGCAAAAGGCTCATAAGGCATGCTTTTTATTATCCCCTTTTAGTAAAGGCATGCCTCTTATTATCCCCCCTTTAGCAAAGGGGGGCGAGGGGGATTTGAAAGGCAATCAATTATTAAATCTCCCCTAACCCCTCTTTTCCAAAGAGGGGGAACAGCTATGTAGGGTGGGCTCAGCCCACCAGAACTATACGCTACGCCGCAATAACGGTGGACAAAGCCCACCCTACGTCTACTGATCGCTGAGAGCCAACAAGCATTTCAGCTCGCCGCCTTTCTTACCGATAATAAACGATATTCTGCCACAAAGTCTAAATACACCCTCTCCCTCGAGAGACTGAGTCATAATTATCATTTGTCATTGCGAGCGACCGAAGGGAGCGTGGCAATCCGACCAAAGGTCGTTGCGAGGGCGTAGCCCGTGGCAATCTCAAGAGTTCCCTCGCTTCGCTCGGGACAAGGCTTCGGTCGTTTCACTCCCTCGCAATGACATTATGACACAGTCTCCGACGGGAGAGAGGGTGGGGGTGAGGGTGAATTGAATGAGAAAGAGAAGTCACGACTTTTTAAGAAGCCGTCAGGATTTGGCTACAGAAACATGCTAAGGTCATTGGTACATATAGGTATAATCCTTCTCCTGTCACTGGCCGGTTTTAATTGCAGCCCTTCAGATGATAATGCCAAGCCCATCGCAGGGCCCGAATCCTCCCATGCCCCCCTTTCCCAAAGGGGGGATTTTAAAAAAGAGGGCACAAATCATATTCCCTCTTTGGAAAAGGGGGAAGGCCAAAGTCCCCATTTGGGGGAAGACGGGTCCCCATCGATCCCCCCTTTGGAAAAGGGGGATACAGGGGGATTTTCAAATGAAATATCCAAACGTGACGGAAAACAGTCTAAGGCCGACAGCAAACTCCGCATACGCCTAAAGCGCGATGCAAAGGCAAAGTATTCCTGGGAGATAACCGGTGGTGATGTAAGACAAATAATAGACGTGGACCGGCAATTGAGGAAAAAATTCGGGACGGGCGGTCAGGAAGATTAACCACAGAGAACACAGCGCGGCGAAGCCGCAACCAAATCCGAATATCGAAATCCGAAATCCGAAACAAATCCGAAATCCAAATATCGAATGTTCGAAACGTCCATCAGCAACTCCTTCGATTTTTCCTTTTGGTCATTGCTCTTATTTGGTCATTTGAATTTGTTTCGAGTTTCGTGCTTCGGATTTCGAATTTTCCATCTCTGTGGTTTCATTCCCTCTCCTTCTCTAAAAAATGCACCGGGCAGGAAGACCTGAACTGGCAGTAATCCAGGGGATGGGGACAAACCGGTGGCTTTGTCTTGATGGGTTCCTGGTATTTCTGACAAAAGTATTCATTTGAAAATCCCCCCTCGCCCCCCTTTTCCAAAGGGGGGATGTTAGTTTGTCCTTTTGTTAAAGGGGGGGATTTAGTTTGTCCCTTTGTTAAGGGTGAGATACCATTATGTCCCCCTTTCCCGCGCTCAGGCGGATTCGACATCCGCCTCAGGCGGACATCTTCGACCGAGGCGAAGGAAAAGGGAGAACCTTTTACTCCCCCTTTGGAAAAGGGGGATGGAGGGGGATTTTCGTCATCATCTGATTCATCCCAGTCAATACAGCGGCCCGGGCAGGCAATAATAGCCTCGTTGATCTTGTCTTCCGGATACGTCTCTAAATCCAAAATTAAGGCATATCCAAGGTCTGCATCGACTTTAAAGACCTCCGGGCATATCTCCGCACATGCGCCGCAGGCCTTACATTCCTTCGGGTCTATATAAAGACGTTTTGGCATGGTCATCGTGGAATTTTCACCGCAAAGGCGCAAAGGACTTATTAAAATTCGAAATTCGAATATCGGTAACACTTTAGGTTTTTGAAAAATATAGCTAAGCAAGGCGCTATAAGGGCCAAAATCCCCCTCAATCCCCCTTTTCCAAAGGGGGGAAGTGTTTCTCCTCCCTTTGGAAAAGGGAGGTTGGGAGGGATTGAAGAATACATTTTCAAACAGCTAAACTGATACGAATATCGAAATTCGAAACAAATCCGAATTTTCAAATACCAAATTTCAAAACGAGGGCTCTTCAAATTTGTCTTGAATTTTGGGTTTTGGTCATTTGAAATTGTTTCGTGCTTCGTGCTTAGGATTTCGGATTTTTAGCTTTGCGTCCTTCGCGCCTTTGCGGTGAAAAGTCATATTCAACACTAAATCCCCCTTAATCCCCCTTTACAAAAGGGGGAAACTGTTACCCCCCCTTTGATAAAGGGGGAAACCCTTACCCCCCCTTTGGAAAAGGGGGGTAAGGGGGGATTTTCTTAGAAGCTCAGCGTCAGGCTGTGGTCAATCTGATAGACATCATCAGTGGTGTAGTTATCAGCCGCCGCACCCTTGAAGAAGTCGCCCGTCCACAGATAGCCGAAGTGCAGCTCGTAGGCCAGATTGCTCATGAGCTGGTACTTCAGTCCCAGGTCAAACTCGGTGCCGAACTCATCGTCCTGGTAGAGGCTGTTATTGATCTTGTCCGCATAGGCTATACCCAGGGCGCCGTGTACGGCCAACTGGGGGTTGACCTCATAGTCGGCATAGAGCCAATAGACCTGTGAACCGGTGGCGGTATCGTTTGCACCACCGTCAGTTTCCGGGGTGCCAAACTTAGTGACATTGGAATAGCCAGCCTTCCTCGTCGTATCCATGAGCGAGGAATTCAGGATGTTGCCGTATGGCCCATAGACGATATAAAGGGGCTGGAAGTCCAGGCCGGAGGCCGGGCCGACATCGTAATCAGCGTCACTGGCGTTGTCATCACCGGAGGTGAAGGCCGTGGCCACACCGACCGTGAGGGCATCCTTCTTCATGCCGAGATTGACATAGTAACCCCAGCCGCCCCGGTCGATGTCCTGCCCGGCGCCGTAGTAATCTGTATAGTCGCCGTCGTTGATCATGAGTTCGCCTTCGAAGAAGTAGGTGTTGGTGGGGTCATTGGCCGTCAGGCCGAAGACGTAGTCATACTGATCAGCCTTCCAACCAGTGGCGCTGGGATGAGACCCGCTCCGGTCACGGACGTAATTGATGCCCGCGCCGATGGAGTAGCAGGGTTGGGCATAGCTGAGAACCAGCGAATAGCGGTCGATGTCCTCATCGGCAGCGTTGTGGCCGGAGGTAGCGCTGTTTTCCTGCCGTTTCTCCATGAAGGCGTTGAGACCGAAGCCGTTCCATAGCGGCGAGGTATATTCGATGCGGTCTAAGCACATCTCGGTGTTGGCCCAGTCCGTAAAATAGATGTAATTACCGGCCATGCGGCCCACCATAAGGGTCCCCTTCGGGGTGGCCCATTCGATGTAAGCGGCATCCCAACTGATGTTTGTGGCGGAATCGCCAAAGGCATCCACGCCGACCTCTCCGGCTTTGGACACCGCACCGCTGGTCTTGTCGCTTCCCCACATCTGGTTGTTAAAGATCCCGATAGCGGTATGGAGCTTCAGGTTATCGGTTATCTTGAATACGGGATTGAGTTGCAGGTGATGATCCCACCAGGCCTCCGGGCTACCGTAAGTGAAGTTTGTAGCGCCGATGGTCGGTATATCACCGGGCGTGGGATTATCCCACGGGGTTATCGTACCCCGGTCGGCATTGCTCTGATAGATGCCCCGCACCTGGTAGTAACCGCTGATGCTCACATCTACGGCGGCAGCCGGGAGCGCCATAGCGGCCACAAACAGGGCGGCAGCTATAATTATTAAAGCCTTCTTCATATCTTTCTCCTTTATCCGTTTTTGTTTTTCACCACAGAGCACGCAGAGAACGCAGAGAAGAAATAATTTTAAAAAAATTCTCTGTGGCTCTGTGGCTAAAAGTTCCTCTTTTTGACTTTCAGCATCCTCCCCTCCCCTGGCGGGAGGGGGTTATAACATCCTTATTCACCCTCACCCCAGCCCTCTCCCGTCAAGGGAGAGGGGGTATTCTGACTTCTATCTTCTGACTCCTGACTATTGACTAATGTCAGCATTCAGCTATCAGCCATGAGCTATGAGCTATCAGCTATCAGCATTCAGCTATCAGCCATGAGCTATGAGCTATCAGCTATCAGCTATGAGCTATCAGCTATGAGCTATGAGCTATCAAGTTCACCTCCTTTCCTGCGACGGCCTCTTATCACAAAACAAATGCGGATGGCAAGCTGAATTATTCATTTTGTAACATTTTAGGTTTTTGAAAAATATACCTAAGCAAGGCGCTATAAGGGCCAAAATCCCCCTCAATCCCCCTTTTCCAAAGGGGGAAGTGTTTCTCCTCCCTTTGGAAAAGGGAGGTTGGG
>JBFMAZ010000112.1:0-34698 GCA_040755415.1 Thermodesulfobacteriota bacterium
CCAACCTCCCTTTTCCAAAGGGAGGAGAAACACTTCCCCCTTTGGAAAAGGGGGATTGAGGGGGATTTTGGCCCTTATAGCGCCTTGCTTAGGTATATTTTTCAAAAACCTAAAATGTTACGAATTTTGGTTATTTGAATTTATTTCGTATTTCGAGATTCGTGCTTCGGATTTCTTGCATCTTTGCGTCCTTGGCGGCTTTGCGTGATATTTCAGACTGGTTACGAATTCATCAAGTATATGGATAACGATCTGAACCAAGTTAAAGAAAGGATTGCGTGGTTTAGGGAGAAGATGCCTGCTTACAGGCAAATTCTGGATTTCTATGAAGGCATCTGGGAAGCACAGAATGAAATAAAGAAAATCCCTGATACCCCGCCAATAGAAATAGAAGGAAATCTGAAGAAGACCAAACTCCAGGGGGGATTTCCCTTATTAGATAAAGAAGATTTTCATGTAGACGTCTTAACCGCTCAAAAAATCTTTGAATCGGTTTTACGGCTTGGAGAAAAGGCTCCGCCCAGGCTGAGAGAAGAGATGGAGAAAATTAAACAGGCCATTTTGCAGAAGGCCCTGGATATTGAGACTGTATTGTCAAATTATCTTGATGAAAAATTCCTTCAGGACATCGCTTATCAACTAAAAATAGACTACCCTGCGCTTTCTTTTTTAGTCCGAACCAGCGTTGAATCATCTGTCAAGGCCCACGCCTCGGCGTATCTTCGAAATGTCAGGCAGTTTAAAGAACCTATACCCCTGGATATCTGGTCGAAGGGCTATTGCCCGATCTGTGGTTCTGTGCCATGTATGGCCTTTCTTGGAAAAGATGGCGGCAAGAGATACGTCCTGTGCTCCTTCTGCGGCTACGAATGGCAGATACAACGTTTGATCTGTCCTTTCTGCGGGAATAACGACCATAAAACCTTGCGTTATTTCTTTGCGGAAGGCGATGAAGTCTACTGGGTGGACCTATGCGACCAGTGTCATCAGTACATTAAAACCGTAGATTCAAGGAGTCTTGACTATGAACCGGTGTTGGCACTGGAAGATCTGGTGACCCTGCATCTTGATATTTTGGCCGCACAGCAAGGTTTTCAAAGACCTGCGTCTGCCATCTGGGCGCCCTGAAAGTTTAAATCTGGCCCTTCCCACCTTTTAGACCCAATTATTTCCATCCGAAAACTGCCAAATCCCCCCATGCCCCCCCTTTGCTAAAGGGGAGATATTAAAATCCCCCTTTGGAAAAGGGGGATACAGGGGGATTTTCGGATAAATACCAATTAGTTTCTACCCGAAAACCAAAAATTACAGAATAGGAATAATATTTCCACACATTATGGATAAAAAAATTACTCACAAAAAAGTAGAAATGTTTCCCCTTTTTCCGCCTTTCTTTACCGCCTTTTTTGTCAAATAAATCATAACTTACGGATATAATTTAATATATTTGTTTTCGGCTAAGGCATTGGTGAACTTCTGGCACAGATGTTGCTAGTTGTATGGATAGCTGGACTGCGTTTAATTTAAAAATTGATAAAAAGTTCATATTTCTTTTAAGACTGTGCCTGGGCGGATTGTTTGTATATGCGAGCTTTGGTAAGATCCGGGATCCCCTTCGATTTAAAAATATAGTTGCGACTTATGAAGTGCTGCCTTATTGGATGGTAAATATAACGGCGGCGGTATTACCCTGGCTTGAGTTTTGGACAGGAATCCTGGTTTGGACGGGCATCTTTGTCAGGGCCTGTATAGTTATCCAGGGTAGTTTGCTGGTATTATTCAGCCTGGTTACCGGCCTTAACATCGCCCGGGGCATGGAATTTTATTGCGGTTGTTTTGCTGAGGACGTCATAGCCAGTGGCCTAAGTTATTGGCACATCATGTTTAATGTGTTTTGGCTATTAATAACTATAGCCCTTTTCATTTTGGAAAGGAGGCGGGTTAGCCATCGTTTTCTTTTCCGTTCTAACACTACAAGGTGACCTAAGGCCCAATAGATGCCGGATAGTACTTTGTCTCCTTTGCCTTCTTGCTTTATTATTATCCTGCCTGCTTTCCAAAAACAGCCTTGCCGGCCAATATCCTGCTGTTATCAAGGCCGGCGATTCTTTCCCGGATATTCCGCTCTCTGGCTCATTATCCCCGGATGATGAAAAATATCTTGGGCTTTTGGGTCGAAAGGCGTTTTCATTAAGTGACATCCGGGCAAAGGTTCTATGGATAGAGGTTTTTAGCATCTATTGCACCGTCTGTCAGAAGCAGGCCGCCAAGTTTAATCAGTTGTATGAGCTTGTCCAAAAGGATGGTTTTATCAGCAGGAATATGAAAATGGTCGGGATAGGTACCGGCAACAATAATAAAGAGGTTGCACACTTCAGGAAATACTATGATGTCATGTTTCCCCTTATCGCTGACCCGGATTTTAGGGTCCACGAAGCCTTAAAGAAGGCCAGGACTCCTTTGGTTATCCTGTTAGATAAAAGATCACGTCCTTATAAGATATTGGCCATCTTAGACCCAGCCAGGCCAACCGAAACAATTATCGAAGATATTCAGACTACGCTCTATAAAGTCAATTTGGCGCATTAAGCCAGGCGATCATCTGCCAGTATAAGGAAAGCCAGAATTGTAGTTGTCCCCTTCCACCCGCGCGCCTCTTTTTCCAATATGTCAATGGGAACGTTTTCACGATATCCAGGGGATCATAATTTTCTGTTGACACATAACCGCTCTTTTTCATATACTCACCATTGTAAGTGAATTCGCATTCATTATTACAGGCATTTTTTCAAATAATAACTGAGCCAAAGGAGGGTTAACAAAATGATTTCCCGTCGTGAATTACTCAAAGGTTTTGGTGCGGCAGCAGTCGGTCTGGCAGTTTCCCGGGTTGATGGCATGCTGTCATGGGCATCTGAAGTCGGAGGCCATGGGCACCATGGCGCGGAGAAGCTGGTCTCACCGGAAGAGGCCTTGAAGCTTTTAAAGGCAGGCAATGAGCGCTTCGTGACCATGAAGAGAAAATCCGACCCCGGCGTCGGTCCGAAGGTACGGGAGAAACTCACCAAGGGCCAGTGGCCGTATGCGAGTATCCTTTGCTGCGCAGATTCCCGGACGCCTCCGGAAATAATCTTTGACGAGGGTCTGGGCAGGCTTTTCGTGGTGCGTGTGGCCGGTAACATGATAACTCCGGAGCTATTAGGCAGCCTGGAATACATCTCCCTTCATTCTACCAGCCGGCTCATCATGGTAATGGGACACGAGTCCTGCGGGGCAGTGGGCGCTGCGGTGAAGGCGGCCGAACACCCCGGACCTGCGGAAACCCCCTCTCTCGGTGAGATTGTTAAGCGCCTTATGCCTGCGGTCCTGGAAGCCAAGAAGACGGGGGCGCAGGGTAAAGACCTGGTAGAGGCCGCGGCTAAAGAGAACGTGCGCATGACGGTCAAACAGATTGCGGCCGAGAGTCCGGCCCTGGCAGAGATGCAAAAAAAGGACGAGCTTAAGATCGTGGGGGCCTATTATTCATTGGCCACCGGGAAGGTCGATATCTGGACGTAGAGTCTGCAAGCTATTGTTACAACGGCGCTTAAATACCTGAGCTCATCAAATCCCCCCATCCCCCCTTTTCTAAGGGGGGTGAGGGGGATTGCGGAAAGGGGTTGACCAGTGAAAAAAGTTTTCACTATAGTGGCTTTATTAATATCCGTTCTGTGTCTGATATCGGTCCCGGCCTTCGGCGAGACCCTCGAAGAGCGGTTAAATCGGCTTGAGAAAGAGATTCAGGATCTAAAGGCCCAGGCTGCGCAAAGAGAGGCGGAATTAGCCGAGATTAAGGCGGCTGCGGCTAAGCCCGCTCCGCCCGTTGTGGCCGCGCCGGCAAAACCTGCCGAAGGTGATGTCTGGACCAAGTATAATATGCGCCTCTATGGCCGGGTGAAGATCGATCTACACCATGATACTGCCCAGTTTTATAACAATGACTGGGTGGGTGCGGTCAAAAACGTTTCGGGCTACACCAACGATTCAACCAATTTTAACCCCAGAGATACCCGCTTTGGCTTTGAGGCCAGCCATACTGATAATGGTTGGACTGGCCTGGGCCGCTTTGAGGTGGATTTCTATGGTACCAACGCTCCTGGCGATAATGGTAACAACCTTATTCCACGTATGCGCCTAGGTTACGTTAATCTCATCTATAATCCATGTAATACCAGCTTATTAATCGGCCAGGACTGGGTGCCGGTTGCCCAGTTGAACCCAAGCCAGATAGATTTTAGTATCCTGACCGCATCCGGCAACCTGTGGTGGCGTGTGCCCCAGGTCACGGTACGGAAACAGATAGGCGACTTTGAGCTCCTTGCCTCTGCCATGCGGCACCGCCGCACCGCTACCACTGACGAGGCCCGCATGCCCTGGGTACTGGGCCGTGTGGCCTATAACGGAGGACTCCTTGGCAAGGGGTGTTCTGTGGCCCTGGGCGGGGGCTACCGAACCGAGTCTGTAGCAAAATCCACATGGACTACCGCCGATCACAGGATAGAACGCTATCTCCTGGCGGCCGAGCTTAAACTGGTACGCGGACCATGGGAATTCAAGGCCGAGCCGTGGATAGGTCAGGGTATCGGTGATGAATTTTGGCGCTACGATCTGAGCGTCAATTACCATAACGGCGTCGGTGACACCGCCGATCCAGAGACCATCTGGGCCTGGGGTGGATTTGTAGATCTGACGTACAAAGTCGATCCCAGGCTGAGCTTCACTGTGGGTTACGGTGTTGATGATCCCAGGGACGAAGACCTGGCAGGGATTAACTTTAATGATGGCAACGCGGCGCGTGATCGCCAATTCACCATGAACAGCCAGTTGTTTTTTAACACATGGTATCAGTTAACCAAGGCTATAAAGGTCGGGGCTGAGCTTATCCATGTGAAGACGGAACGCCTCAGCGATACTAACAGCGGCAACCGCTTTACTGTATCTACCTGGTATGAATTTTAAGGGTCTCGTAAAAAGTAAGATTTCACCGCAGAGATCGCTGAGAACGCTGAGATAACATATTGAATGGATTATAGTTTTTCTCTGCGTGCTCAGCGGTGAAAAGGCTTTTTACGAATTGATCAATTTTAAGGTTTAGATTGGAACTACTGTATCGAGGGGATGGGTTATCACAGGCCCATCCCCTTTTTTAGGTGTTTTTCCCGGTTCTGATATGCCTTTTCCGCTAGATGCTTGAGTTTGGTTTTTACCTGACTTAATCCGGGCAGAAGCGGGATTTCAACTATGTCCTTTCCCAGACAATTTAGTTTAGAAATCGCCAATTTTTTTTCTAAATCCTCCCGTTGAGTGGGCACTATGGTCTCTCCCAGCACCCCGGCCAGAGAACCGATGTCTTCTATACTACGAACGAAAGTCAGAATCTCGTCGAGATTGTAATTTGCTGTTAATTGGTTGATCTCTTCGTTAATTATCAGACACTCTTCCATCAGGTTATAATACCCTTCCCGGTATCGTTTCAGATCGTCCAGAAGGCATTTATAACAGTCCATGAGGAGATTTTTATATCTCCCTGCTTCTGTCAGGCCATGTACCTTTATAGGTACCAAAAGACATGACCTTATGTCCCCGGTTTCCTGAAGATAACGGTCATAAAACGGTCTGACCTCCAGTCCGACTATTTCCCAAAACTCTTCAACCAGTTTTTCCGTCCCAAGTAACTGATAAATCCGGCAGAAATCCTCATAGACCATCTTCCCTATGGTATCCCGATGGGCCTGGATATGTTCCTTTAAGGACTCCTTCTCCTCTTCAATAGCCTTACGGGTCCCAAAGTAGCGCTCGGCTATCTCTTTTTTGATCTGGTAGAGGAGGGCGGCGGAAATGTCGTTTGTCATAGGGTTATTCCTTAGCATCAGCAATCAGCAAAAGAGATTTCAAATCTCAAATTTGAAATTAAGAATGCTGAAGGCTGAAAGCTATTTTATTATGGCATGTTTGGCCCAATTTCGAAAGGGCACAAAGGCCCCTTAACCAAAATAAGGCTATAAAACAGTTGTTTTGTCACGGAAACTCCGGTATAAGTATTTGTACAGTCTGGATTTTTGGCTATGGCCGCGATGGAAGAATATTTAGACCGTTTTATGCATTTTTTAACCGTAGAGAAGGGACTGGCCAGGAATACACTTTCGTCCTACAGCCATGATCTGCAGAAATTCGGGCAATTTCTTTCTGCGGAAGGGGTCAGGAAGGTGGAAGATGTCCTGGAACTGCATGTCCTTTCCTTTCTCCGTTATTTACGGGAGGAGGGCCTTTCGTCCCGTAGCGTGGCCAGGACGTTGGTGGTGGTCCGTTCCTTTTTCCGGTTTCTGCTGAGCGAAAAAATAATCAGCGCCAACCCGATGCGTTCTATAGAATCTCCGCGCTTCCGGTCCGGACTCCCGGATACATTAGGTGTGGACGAAGTGGACAGCCTCCTCAGGCAGCCTTCCTTGCTGGATGTTTTGGGACAGAGGGATGCCGCGATGCTGCATCTGCTCTATGCCACCGGACTTCGGGTATCAGAATTGGTCGCGGTTAAAGCCGGTGATGTGAATCTTACGGTGGGCTATTTAAGGACCGTGGGGAAGGGGGCGAAGGAACGTATTATACCGGTAGGTGAAGCCGCCAGAGAGAGGCTTACAACTTACTTGAATATTACCCGTCCCCGCCTTTTGAAGGGGAGAAAAAGCCCCTTTCTCTTTGTCAACCGTTCCGGTAACAGATTATCGCGTCAGGGATTTTGGAAGATAATCCGCAAATATGCCAGGACGGCAGGGGTCACGAAAAAAATCACCCCTCACACCCTGCGTCATTCCTTTGCCAGCCATCTCCTGGAGCGTGGGGCAGACCTGCGTTCTGTACAATTGATGCTGGGGCATGCCGATATATCTACTACGCAGATTTATACCCATGTGACCGGTGAACGCCTCAAGGCCATTCATAAAAAATACCATCCCCGTGGTTAATAGTCTTGTGTATGAACGTGAAACATTCTCCCGGATCAAAAGAAACCGTTGATAAAAGGTCAGCGAAGGATGAGAGGCAGATAGAGCTTATCACCACGCACCTCAATGCTGATTTTGATGCCCTGGCTTCCATGCTGGCCGCCAAGAAACTCTATCCCGGAGCCATATTATCTTTTCCCGGCTCAACGGAAAGGAGTATCAGGGATTTTTTTGTACAATCGGCGGCCTATCTTTATAATTTTACCCGCATAAGAAGTGTCCCCATAGCGGACATACGCCGGCTCATTTTGGTGGATACCAGACAGCCGGGCCGTATTGGCCGGTTTGCGGAGGCATTGCAAAACCCGGGCATAGATGTCCATATTTATGACCACCATCCTTCTTCTGCCGAAGATATTAAAGGTACTGTGGAAATCATACGCCCGGTAGGCGCTACGGTTACCATTCTGGCCGGGTTATTACAGGAGAAAGGGATAGAAATAACCCCGGAAGAGGCCACTATCATGGCCCTGGGGATTTATGAAGACACCGGTTCCTTTACCTTCACTTCCACTACTGCCGAAGACCTGAAAGCCGCATCCCTTTTGCTCGAAAAGGGGGCGGACCTCAACATTATTTCAGATATGCTGGCCCAGGAGCTTACGGCCGAGCAGGTCTCCATGCTTAATGACCTGATTCAATCGGCTTCAACCTATACTATCCGGGGGATAGATATCGTCATCAGCAAGCTCACAGTCAATAAGTATGTGGGTGATCTGGCGGTGCTGGTGCACAAACTTATGGACATGGAGAATCTGGATGTCCTTTTCTGCCTGGCTTCCATGGAAGACCGCATTTTTATCATTGCCCGCAGCCGGAACCCGGAGGTTAACGTGGCGGCGATCCTGGCTGATTTTGGCGGGGGGGGACATCCCACCGCGGCTTCGGCCACGGTAAAGGAACTAACCATACTGGAGGCCGAAGAAAAGCTTATTGGCATTCTGCACAGGGAAATAAGTCCACAGAAGACGGCACAGCAGATTATGTCCAGCCCGGTTATTTATGTCACTCCGGATCTTCCCATGAAGCAGGCCAATGAGATGCTGACCCGCTATAATATAACCGTCCTGCCGGTAATTGAAGACGGCAAGATCGCAGGGCTTATTTCCCGCCGGGTCATTGAAAAGGCTATTTTCCATGGATTAGAGGATCTGCCGGTCAGCGAATACATGACTACCGAATTTGCGGTGGTTGGTCCGGAGGCCAGTTTCTATGAGATCCAGGCCATCATTATAGATCACAAACAGCGTTTTCTCCCGGTTGTAGATGCCGGCCGGGTAATGGGGGTCATTACCCGCACAGACCTTTTGAATATCCTGGTGGCCGATGAGTCACGTATTCCCCGTCATATAATAGAAGAACAGGAAAAGGGATATTATGCACGGGAAAAGAATATTACCTCTATTCTCCGTGAACGACTCCCGGCGCACATAATATCCTTGCTAGAAACTATTGGTAAAATAGCGGATGAGGTTAATTACAATGTGTATGTCGTGGGAGGGTTTGTCCGTGATCTCCTCCTGCGTGTGCATAATCTGGACATAGACCTTGTTATTGAAGGCGATGGCATTCAGTTTGCCCAGCGGCTGGCTGAACATTTTTCAGCCCGGGTCAAAAGCCATAAGAAGTTTGGTACGGCTGTGGTCATTTTCCCTGACGGTTTTAAATTAGATGTGGCCACCGCCCGCCTGGAATATTACGAATACCCGGCGGCCATGCCCACCGTTGAGTTGAGTTCCATTAAATTGGATCTCTATCGGCGGGACTTCACCATTAACACCCTGGCCATAAGACTTAATCAACCGCGCTTTGGCACCCTGGTTGATTTTTTCGGAGGCCAGCGGGACTTAAAGGACAGGCGCATTCGTGTCCTTCATAATTTAAGTTTCGTGGAAGACCCTACCCGTGTCTTCCGGGCCATACGGTTTGAACAGAGATACGGCCTGGAGATAGGAAAGCATACGGCTAACCTTATCCAGAATGCGGTTCGCATGAATTTATTCGACCGGCTTTCCGGGAGAAGGCTTATGGGTGAACTGAGGCTTATATTATCTGAAGAGAACCCATTGCCTGCTATCAAGCGGCTGGCCGAGTTTGATCTTCTGAAATTTATCCATCCGGCCATTTCGCACACCGGTGAAATGGAGAGTCTATTTAATAACCTGAAGGCCGCTCTTTCCTGGTATCATCTGTCTTTTATTGATAAACCGGTCGGGAGCTGGCTGGCTTATCTTTTGGTCCTGGTGGAGTACTTGTCTAACGGAGAATTCGGGGCCCTCTGCGACCGGCTGGCCGTTTCACCCCGTCATAAATCGGCTTGGATGCAGGACCGGGGGCTGGCGAAGAAAAGCCTGGCTTACCTGAATCACCGGGAGCACATACTGCCCAGTGAGATTTACACGTTGCTGAGGCCTCTTAGCGCTGAATTCCTATTGTATATGATGGCCAAGGCTGCAAAAAAGACTGGCCAAAAAGCTATTTCTTTGTATATTACAAGGCTCAGCAGCGTAAAACCACAGATCAACGGGGATGATCTCATTGCCCTGGGAATCGAGCCAGGGCCACAATTCAAGACCATCCTTGAAGCTGTATTAAGGGCAAAATTAGATGGCCTAGTGAAGACTAAGTCTGATGAACTAAGATTTGTCCGGGAAAACTATCGCAAGAAGGAATGATCAGAGATTGGAAGAAACCATACAACGCCTGGTGATACTGGTTCCGGCTGTCCTGCTGGCGGTCACCGTGCATGAGGTGGCGCACGGTTGGGTGGCCGATCGCCTGGGGGATAAGACAGCGCGTCTGCATGGGCGGCTGACGCTGAATCCCATAAGACATCTCGATTTGGTGGGTACGCTGGTCTTTTTTCTGACACAGATGATCGGCTGGGCAAAACCGGTGCCCGTTAATCCATATAATTTTCAAAACCCCCGGAGAGACATGGTCTGGGTAGCTCTGGCCGGTCCCCTTTCTAACCTTATCCTGGCAGTCTGCTGTGCGATTCTGTACCACTTCCTGGCTGCCGGTTTCAGCTTGGGCGGTAGGGGTCTTTCGGCGCCCCTGGCCTTTATAACGGAGCCGCTTCTATTGATGAGTTATGCTGCGGTACGCATTAATGTCGGGTTGGCTATTTTCAATATTATCCCCATCCCACCTTTAGATGGCAGCAAAATTCTAGCCGGTATTCTCCCGGCCACACTGGCCGATAGTTACGCCCGCATAGAGCGTTTTGGTTTTTTGATTTTGCTTTTATTACTGTTCACGGGCATTATTGACCGGCTGGTTTTTCCTGTGATAGGTGCGTTGACCGGGTTATTGTTGCAAAGCGATATTGTTTTCGCCTGTTGTTAACAGGGCAATCGTGACCGGCAAGGAGATATTCATGGCGGAACCGAAGAGGATTCTGAGCGGCATGCGGCCTTCAGGCCGCCTCCATCTCGGACACCTGCACGGTGTACTTAAGAATTGGTTATCCCTGCAAGAAAAATATGACTGTTTTTTCTTCGTGGCCGATTGGCACTCGTTGACCACAGAATACAATAATGCCGGAGAAATTCAGGGCAATATTGTCAATATGGTTATTGACTGGCTGAGTGTAGGCATTGATCCGGTAAAAAGCACTCTTTTTATCCAGTCAGAAATCAAGGAGCACGCTGAACTGCACCTGCTCTTGTCCATGATTACCCCGCTGCCCTGGCTGGAGAGAAATCCGACTTACAAGGAACAGCAGGAGCAGCTTATCCATAAGGATCTAAACACCTATGGATTTTTAGGTTATCCGGTGTTGCAGGCGGCCGACATTATCATGTATAAGGCAAACGGTGTGCCGGTAGGCGTAGATCAATTACCCCACGTGGAGCTGACCCGGGAGATAACGAGGCGCTTTAATTTTCTTTACAAAGAGGTTTTCCCTGTACCGGAACCCATGCTTGCTGAGGTTCCGAAGCTGCCGGGCATTGATGGCCGCAAGATGAGCAAAAGCTACGGTAATGCCATATTTCTCTCGGATACGCCGGAAGAGATGTCCCACAAGATAAGCCAGATGGTGACAGATACCAACCGTATGCGGCGTAAAGACCCGGGCGATCCGGAAAGATGCTTTGCTTTTGCCCTGCATCGCCTCTACTTTCCATCTGCGGTGCTGGACGAGATCACAGATGCCTGCAAAAAAGCGACGATAGGCTGTGTGGAGTGCAAGAAGAGACTGGCATCCGCTGTTGTTTCCGCTATGGAGCCAATCCAGGAGAAGAGACGGTCTCTTCTCAAAAAAACGGAGTGGGTTATAGAGATCCTGGAGAAAGGATCACACAAGGCCCGGCAGGAGGCCATGACCACTATGGAAGAGGTGCGTGGCGCCGTCTGGGGTACTCAGAGATGGAATATCAAGTCAAACTAGACGCCTTTGAAGGCCCGCTGGATTTACTACTCCATCTCATTAAAAAGAACAAAATCAATATCTACGATATCCCCATTGCTGTAATAACCCGGCAATACCTGGAATATCTTGACCTTATGCGTGTCCTCAACATTGAGGTGGCCGGAGAGTTTCTGGTCATGGCGGCTACCCTTGCCCATATCAAGTCGCGCATGCTCCTCCCTCAACCTCAGACCGAAGATGAAGAAGACCCCCGCCAGGAGATTGTACGCCCCTTGCTGGAACTTTTGGAGATCCAGGGTGTGGCCGAGGAACTGGTAAAACGCCCCCTGCTGGACAGGGATGTCTTCTGCCGCGATTTTGTGCCGGATGAAGTAAAGGAAGGGGATAAGGAAAAGGAACCACCAGCATTTGCCGTGGGGATCTTTGACTTGATAGACGCCTTTCGCCGCCTGATGGAAAAAGAGGCCGTTGAGCATTTCATGGATATTACCCTGACCCGGATTAGTCTGAGTGAAAAGATCGATGAGATATTAAATCGTCTTTCGCCGGGGAAGCCTGTTTCTTTTCATGCCCTTTTTACCGATCCATTGACCCGCCGCGGGATGATCCTTACCTTTATCGCCTTACTTGAAATAGCCCGTTTGGGCCTGATCCATATCTGGCAGCGCCCTGCGGATAGCCAGATAGAGATCCAACTTAAATAGCATTTTCATTAACCGTGAAATAAAATAATCTATTGACAACGGGTAAGGTTTGGTGCGAAATATTTACAGACATGGGTTTCATTCTGAATTTGACATGGATTAAATCACACAGGGAGGGCCGGATCATGTTTCAGAAAAAGACGGTGGTTGCTTTAATTCTGGTAACGGTTATCAGCTTGGTTTTTGCGGGTATTGCCTCTGCCCAACTGGAGAAATTAACCGAAATAGCCAGTGGGTCGCTGCGGGTGGGAGAAACTCTCGCTGTCTCTGCGTATCCGGGACATGAGGGACATGGAGACCATAAGACATACTACTGGGTGGATTGTGTCGCCCAGCCTGAAGGCGCGAAGGGGAACATCGAAGTCTATGTCGGAGACAAGAAGATTGATGCCTTTTCCGTTAATAATAAAGAGATGCGGATGTTTTATTTAGATACCGGCTTCAGCGTGAAATATGCCGGCGGCGAGGCTGAGTCCATGAAGGTCTCTGTCCGCATAGCCCCATACACAGTAGGTCCTGGGGGACACTAAAAAGGCGAGTATCACCCTAAAACCCTTTTTCACTAAATCACCAGACCACAGGTGCAATTTTACCAGTCATGTGCTTCCTGCAGGACACTGCTTCTGTTCATCAAACGGACGGCGTTATTCTTACAGACAGCCCGGCATATACCGCATCCGTAACAGTTCATCAATTGAACAGAGCATTTTGCGTTTTGCCGGTCATACGTGATCGCGTCAAAGTAACATCTTTTTAGGCACTCCTTGCATCCGTTGCACAAAAGGGGGTCGATACCTGCGATATATTCGCCCTTCCACATGGCTTTGCCGATCTGCATTTTCAACTGGAACCGGTACGCCATGCAATCCCTGTCACAGTTGCACAGGGTGCTGATAAACGGTGTATTGAACGTCCAGACGCTGTGTGTTTGCCCCTCGGTATCAAGATGCCTGATGTATTGTTTTGCTTCTTTGCTTGATAGCCGGTCAAAGTCGCTGAAATCAGGGATATCTTTAAATATGGGGGTCAGATCCATGCCGATGCCAAAGCAATACCTTTTGTTTTCGCCTGTGGTCACCTTCCGGCAAATACATGGCAGCCTTACCACGGATGTGAAGTTATCCAGGATATTTTCGATATCTTCGACAGGCACGATCTGTCCGAAGTGTGTTTTCTTTAAATGCCTCGTAACCAGGGGATAGACAAGAAGACGGTAAATACGGGGAAGACGTTTTTTCCAGGTATATGCCCTTTGTACATCTATGCTCAGAGAATGAAAGAAATTCTTGAGATACGCCTTCAGTTTTTCTTCGGAGCTTACCTGATGAAACATCTCCTCGGTATAATTGGTGATATTCTCATACCACTTCCTACCTTCCCCGTGCTTTATGCAAAATTCACACATGAAAGACTTTCCCTGATTACCGTATCATTATCCATCCGGAAACCCAAAGCCTCGGATGGGCTGTCAGCACTCGGCTATCAGCGTTCAGCTTAATGTATCGTTTGTCTTGGGTTTTTATTGACAGCTAATCGCTGATCGCTGAAAGCGTGAAGTTCGCCTAGGCGAATCTGCCTATGGCACGACCGGAAACGGTAGTTTTCGAATGAATACTAATTATTATACCTTAGCAGGGGTAGCTCAAGGAATCATTTTCTTTCCGTACCCATCTTTATTATTATGGGGTGGTCAGTGACAGGGGCAATTGAAGCTCCCCGCAGCAAGCTGCGGGGAATCTCCGTATGCAAGGTAAAATGCATTGTATTCGTTCGCTATGCATGTTCAAGCCCTTACGGGCGGGCTATCAGGATGGTTTATCTCAAATAATCCTCTGCCTTCTGTACCAGGGTATTGAGCCTGTCTTCCAGTTCCTTGCGGTATTTCTCCAGTTCGGCGCCCCGTGCGGTGGGCGGAACGAAGAGGGGTTCGCCGTAAAAGAAGGCCAGGCGGGAAAAGGGCAGGGACAGGACGGTCTTGTCCCAGCTGTTAAACCGGATCGCTCCCTTCACGGCATGGGTGACCGGGACGATGGGGGCGCCGGTCTCGCGGGCGATGACTATTACGCCTTTTTGAACCACGCGGGCCGGGCCTTGCGAGCCGTCGGCCACGATTCCGCCTCCATGTCCTGCTTTTACCAGATTAATGATTTCCTTAACGGCATTCAACCCCCCTTTGGTCCTTGACCCCCGCACGGTTATATAACCGAGGCGCTGCATGGCGCGGGCCATAAGCTCGCCGTCTCTGCTGGCGCTGACCAGGGCGAAACCCTGCCGATGCCGGAAATGATAGGTGCAGTAGAAGAGACTGAAATGCCAGAGGGCGCAGAGCATGGGCCGGCCCTTTCGGGTAAACTCTTCGTCGTATTCCCTGCCGAATACCTCGATGCGGCAGGTCTTATAGAGGGCGGAGAGCAGCGAGGTGAAAAGGGGCGGCCCGAGGCGGAGGAGTAGTTTGTGCTTCCAGTCGTCCATGGCATCCTTGATACTATTGCTACGGCAATTAAACAGCCTAAATCCCCCCTCACCCCCCTTTAGCAAAGGGGGGAGCGTTTCTCCTCCCTTAGCAAAAAGGGTGGAGTGTTTCTCCTCCCTTTGGAAAAGGGAGGTTGGGAGGGATTTTAAAATACTTTTTCAGCAGCTAAACTGATATATGTATTTAAATACCGTTGTACTAGCGTTAACACCTTTTCACGTTAGAAGGTTCTTTTGCATATTCCGGCGCTTGTAAAATTTCTCTATCTCCACTGCAAAGAATACCATAGATGACAGGGCGAGCGTAAGCATTAGCTCATCAAACGTCAGAGGTTCTGTCTTGAATATGGGATTCAGAGACGGGACATATATGGTCAACATCTGAGAAACAAAGCTGAATATTACCGCGCCGAGGAGCGGCTTATTGGAAAACAAACCTATCTTAAATAAAGATTCCTTTTCCGACCTTATGGCAAGGACATGACCTAGCTGGGTCAGGCATAAGACGGTAAACACCATCGTTTGCCAGTGGCCGTGCCCGGTCTTGATGGACCATGCCTGGGTAAATAAAACGATGCCTCCCATTAGAAGCCCGACCCATATAGCATGAATCCCCAGGCCGTGGGCGAAGATGCTTTCCTTCGGATGTCGCGGCGGTCTTTTCATTACAGCCCCTTCCGCAGGCTCGACAGAGAGGGCAAGGGCGGGAAGGCCGTCGGTCATGAGGTTTATCCAGAGTATGTGGATGGGCAGCAGCGGGATGGGAAGCCCTGCAAGGGGCGCAAGGAACAAGGTCCATATCTCGCCTGAGTTTGTAGTAAGGAGGTATTTCACAAACTTTCTTATGTTGTCATATATCTTTCTCCCTTCCTTGACGGCCTTTACAATGGTGGCAAAGTTGTCGTCGAGAAGGATCATGTGGGCGGCCTCTTTGGAGACGTCGGTTCCTGTAATGCCCATGGCGATGCCGATATCCGCCCTTTTTAGGGCAGGCGCGTCATTAACGCCGTCTCCGGTCATGGCGGCGAACTGGCCTTTATCCTGGAGGGCCTTGACTATTTTCAGCTTCTGCTCGGGGGCCACCCTCGCATAGACGCGGATATGCTCAACCTTTTTTTCAAAGTCTTCCAGGGATAATCTATCCAGCTCTCTCCCTGTGATTACCGCTTTCGAGCCATCCTCAATTATGCCGAGCCTCCGGGCTATGGCCCTTGCCGTAAGGGGGTGATCGCCGGTTATCATCACCGGCCTTATTCCTGCTGTCTTGCATAATGACACCGCCTCCCTGGCCTCTTCCCGGGGCGGGTCCATCATGCCTATAAGGCCCAAGACGGTAAGCCCGGTTTCCACGTTCTCCGGGGATATATCCTCAGGCAGGCTATCCCACTCTCTCATGGCCATACCAAGAACCCTCAGTCCGTCCGCCGCCATCTTTTCATTTATCTTGAGGATTTCTTCTCTGTTTATTGATCTTGGCCCTTCCGATGTCAAAATATCCTTTGACCTGTCCAGAAGGACGTCTATAGCGCCCTTTGTGAATGAAATGTATTTTCCCTCGCCACCCTCTAGTAAAGGGGCAAAATCCCCCCTCCCCCCCTTTAGTAAAGGGGGGATAGGGGGGATTTTATGAAAGGTAGTCATGCACTTTCTATCAGAGTCAAAAGGAATCTCGGCAACCCGCGGGAAATCCCTTTCCAATTCCTTTTTATCAAAGCCGTTGTCCCTCGCGATATTATACAGCGCAATCTCGGTGGGGTCTCCGATTATATCCCCGCCGGAATCTAGCCGGGAATCATTGCTTAAGGCGAGCGCCCGGAAGAGCGTGATGAGTGATGAGTGATGAGTGATGGGTTGTAACCCGTTACTCGGTACTAACTTCCCATCTACATAAATTTCTTCCACGGTCATCTTGTTGAGGGTAAGTGTGCCCGTCTTATCAGAGCAGATGTATGTAACAGAGCCGAGGGTCTCCACGGCCGGGAGTTTTCTTATGAGAGCATTCTGCCTGACCATCTTCTTCGCACCAAGGGCCAGGGATATGGTTATTACCGCCGGAAGCGCCTCCGGGATGGCCGCCACGGCCAGGGAGATCGCGGTAAGGAGCATTAAAAAGACCTGTTCTCCCCTCATAATGCCCACGGTAAAAACAACAGCGCATATAGCCAGGACAGCAACAGCCAGTTTCCGGCCAAAGGTCGCTAGCCTTTTTTGCAGAGGCGTTTTTACCTCTTCCTCCTCCTGCAGCATGGCGGCGATCTTACCGAGCTCTGTCTCCATGCCTGTGGCTACGATAATACCCACGCCCCGTCCATAGGTTACAAATGTGCCTTTGTAGGCCATGTTCTTCCGGTCACCGACGGGTAAAAGCTCATCATGGAGCGCCTTTGTGTGTTTTTCAACGGGTATGGATTCTCCGGTAAGGGCCGCCTCTTCCACCTTCAACTGAGCGGCCTCAGTAAGTCTCAGGTCTGCCGGTACAACCTTCCCGGCCTCAAGGAGCACCACATCACCAGGGACGAGCTGAGACGCAGGGATATTTTCAGGTGTTTCGTTTCTTATGACCGTTGCCGCCGGGGCTGCCATTTTTTTAAGGGCGGCCATGGCCTTTTCTGCCCGGTATTCCTGGACAAATCCAATGATGGCGTTAAGAACGACGATTACCACTATGGCGATGGTATCTGAAGGCTCGCCAATGATTCCCGATATAACTGCGGCAGCCATGAGGACAAGGATCATGAAGTCCTTGAACTGGTCAAGAAACATCATGAAGGGGGTCTTTCTCTCTTTTTCCTTTAACTCATTAGACCCATACTCTTGGAGCCGTTTCTCTGCTTCCTCTGAAGAAAGACCCTTAAGGGATGAACCCAGATCTTCCATAACCTCGTCTATCTTCTTTTGATGCCAGCGCATAAAACTCCTCTTCTTCTTTCCTTTTACTAAACAAAAAGACCTTTACCACGATTGAATAATCATCGCGGTAAAGGTCTCGCTTGTTAGGTTTACCTAACTGGTGGCACCGGCCCACCTGGGGTGGACGTGCTGACGATAGCCGCCGATTCAGCTACTCCCCTTTACTGTTAATAGGCGGATATTATCTGAGAGGGCGGATTTGTGTCAAGCTTTTTATTTGGTTGCCACAAGTTATGAAGATTTCCTTGCCTACTGCACCGGGTTGTGCTAAATGATGCCACAAATCCAGAGAAGGAGTCCTTTATGCTGAAAAAATCAGGCCATATAGTTCTCATGCTTATGTTGTGTGTTACTTTCCTGTCCTGTACCAAGGAACAGCCGAAGCAGCCGGAAGAGGTCGTGGTTACTGAAGAACGTGCGCAACCGGATACCTCGCCGGTGGTGGCTGAGATAGGGGAAGAAAAGATTACCTTAAATCAGCTTGACCAGGCCATTAAACGGCTTCCGTTGCCTTATCAGGAACGGTTTAAGACAGAAGAAGGCCGGAAATATATTCTTGACGATCTTGTTACTGCCGCCCTCCTCAGCCGGGAGGCCGAGCGCCTCAAGCTTGACCAGAAGCCGGAGGTAAAGGAACAGTTACAGAGCATTAAAAAACGAATCTTAGCGGCAGAATTGCTCCGGGCTGAGATGGCCAAAGAGCCTGTTCCCGGGGAAAAGGAGGCCAGGCAGTATTATGAATCGCATAAGGAACAGTTTACTGAGCCGGAAAAGGTCAGGATGAGGCAGATTGTTGTCCAGACGCCAGAGGAAGGGCAGGGTATTATAAAGGCCTTGCGAGAAGGCAACGACTTTGCCCGCCTGGCTAAAGAAAGGTCTATCGATCCTTCAAAAGCAAGTGGCGGATACATTGGATGGGTAAGTCGCGACCGGATGAAACCTGATTTTGCCGAGACTATCTTTAAGTTAGGTAAGGGAGAGTTTAGCGCACCTATTCCCACGGCAAAGGGTTATGTGATTATATTGGTTGAAGATAAAAAGGCGGCTGTACCGGTGGACTATAGCAGGGCCGAAGCGGCTATCATTCAAAGACTGCGCATTCAACAGGAGGAGAAAGTGCTTGCCGCCCTGCGCACCAGGCTTTTCAAGGAGATGAAGGTCACGATTTATGAGGATAAACTGGCGCAGAGCGGCGGACGTAATCAGAAAGCAAAATAGGCGCCACCCGTTTTGTCTTCACGCCTGTTTTTCTTAAGTCGGCGTGATAACTCCTAAGATGGTCAAGTGAAAGCCGTTTGCTTTTTCCCCTGGCCCTGATGAATTCGCCAATCTTTACCCCAACCCGCCGCCCAAAGACATGTATGTCCAGAAGAGAATTCCCCATGAGCCGGTTGTCGCCATGGATGCCTCCGGTTACTTCCCCGGCGGCAAAGAGTCCGGGGACGTTGGTCACTCCCCATTCGTCAATTTCTAACCCTCCGTTCTGATAGTGGAGAGTCGGATAAACGATAATAGGCTCCGTGGAAATATCTATGCCATATCGTTTGAACTGTAGATACTTGGCGCTTAGTTCCTTCTCCACTGTCCCTTTGCCCCACAGCAGGTCAATCATGGGGGTATCCAGCCAGACGCCGTAGTGGCCGGTTGGGGTAATGATACGGCCGTCCCTTTCTGTGCATTCGCGGATTATACACGAGGAGGCCACGTCCCGCGGTTCGAGGGCATGGGCAAATTCCTCGCCGTGCACGTTTATAAACTGGGCGCCAAGGGTGCGTACCTTCTCTGTAATAAGCAGGCCGAAGTTCTGTTCCGGAAATACTGTGCCGGTAGGGTGGTATTGCGCGTAGCGCATATTGACCAGCGGCACGCCTGCCCGATAGGCCAGCACCAACCCATCGCCGGTTGCCCCATAGTGGTTGGTTGTGGGAAAACCCTGGATATGGAGGCGGCCAAAACCACCGGTGGCCATAATAACGGCCTTGGCCTTAACTATATTGTACTCTTGGGTTTCAAGGTTATAGAGTATGGCTCCGCTTGCGGCCTTTGTGTCGTCAATGAGCAGTTCAACGGCCGGCGAGAATTCCATTATCTGTATCCCGTCCGGGTGATTGCGTATCTCATCCCTCAGGACACGCATTAGCTCAGCCCCGATCATATCCGCGGAAGAGTGCATACGCCTCCGGCAGATACCCCCGCCCTTAAGCTCGATCATATTGCCCGCGTTATCCTTATCAAACATAACGCCTAAATCTTCCAGCCACTGGATGACAAGTGGGGCATCCATGGTCAGGGCCTTTACCAGATAGGGGTTATTGGTAAAATGGCCGCCGCCCATGGTATCCAGGTAATGGTAGTATGGTGAGTCAAACGGCCGGTCCGCCGCCTGTATCCCGCCTTCGGCCATAATGGTGTTTGAGTCGCCATGGCGAAGCTTTGTGGCAATAACGACCCGTAGGCCGTTCTGACGGGCGAAGAGGGCGGCCACTGCGCCCGCCCCGCCGCCGCCGAGGATCAGGACGTCAATCTCATGATCAGGCTTTTTCAGCCGGTCACTAAAGGCATCCGGATCGATACGGCTGTAAGATTCCAGAAGGTCGGCTATTTCATTGGCCAGAATTTCGCCTTTATTGGCGCCGACCTTGAGCTTGCGGCGTCCACCCGGCTTATAGTCCGGGTGGTAGGACTTCAACAGTCTTTCGGCTTCTTTCGGGGTCAGCCTGGGGAAATGTTGGTTGGCCTTTACCCGGCCGAGGCGCTCAGATCTTGTCTGCTCTACTGTCCGGATAAGTTTCTTTAGCCCCGGGGGATAACCGATGGCCTGTCCTTCTGTCATTATTTTTCTCCTACTTATATTATCATTTTGTTAGAAGCTAACCACAGCGCACACAGCCGGCATAGCCGCAACCAAATCCGAATATCGAAATACGAAATCCGAAACAAATCCGAAATCCAAATATCAAATGTTCGAAACGTCCATCAGCAACTCCTTCGTTTTTTCGTTTTGGTCATTGCGCTCATTTGGTCATTTGATATTGTTTCGAGTTTCGTGCTTCGGATTTCGAATTTAAAATCCTATTTTTTATTCCTTCTGCTCTGTGTTCTGTGGTTATTACGCTAATCTAAAACCAGATACCGGGTCTCCTTGGGCTGCCAGTCCGGGTTTTCATAGGACTCCGGCTCCCATTCCCGCCGGGCGTAACGCTGTTTCAATTCATCGTTATCCAAGGACATGATCTCGTCCATCATCCGGTCAAATTTTCCTTCTTTTATCTGCTTAACCCGTTTTTTCAGGTGCCTGGCCTGCGGCTGAAGGTACCGGCCATAGAGCCGGCGGGCCAGCATGGCCATGTGGAATTGCTGCAACTCGGCCGGACAACGGAGGGCGCAGATACCGCACATGGTGCAGCTATGCGAAAGGCGGGCGCAATCGGCGATATCGCCCTTGAGGAGGGCCTGCACATAATCCATGACACTGATGCCCATGGGGCAGGCCTTGCTGCAGGTATTGCAGGCCAGACACCGGTAGAGATCGGGATAGACCCGGCCGATGCTGTTTAAATCCGGTGTGAGTTTTTCAATATCGTATATGGCCTTGTTTGCCGGGACAAACGGTATCTGTGCCAGGTACATATCCGGGGCCACTACGGTCTGGCAGGCCAATCCAAATTTGAGGCGATGCTCCCCGGAGAGACGATAGACTGTGGCACAGGCCCCGCAGATGCCGCCGCGGCATCCGCAGCCCCGGATATGCCGGTAGCCTGCGTATTCCATGGCTGTAAGGATAGTTAAGGTCTCAGGCACCTCGTACTTTTTACCCATTATGTATATCGGGATCATTTTTGCCCCGTTTCCCGCGACCTTTTTCTTTTCGGCCATCGCTATTCCTCCAACCTTGCCATCTCACGCCTCACCTAGTTTCCATCCGAAAAGTCCCCAAAAACTCCCCCTCCCTTGACGGGAGGGGGTCAGGGGGAGGGTGAAGTGATAGGAAAATCGCTAGGTTATCCCCCTCACCCTAACCCTCTCCCGCCAGGGGAGAGGGGAAACCCGGGGTTTTCGGATGAAAACTACCTAACTCGTCACTTTCCTGCCGTAGTCATAGCCTGTTTCAAAGGCGCGCAGATTGAGTTCTTCCGTTCCTTTGGGGATTGACCCCTTCAAGGCCTTCTGCATGGCCGCCAGACTGATGTGCGGAACAAGCGCCGTAAAAAAGCCGAGTATGACGATATTGGCCACCACTTTCTGGCCTATTTCCTCGGCCAGTCGTGTGGCCGGTATGGCCTGCACCTGGACGGAATCAGGCAGGTCTTTGGGCCTTACCAGCTCTTTATCTATGATGAGACGGCTGCCCGGCCGCACGTCTTTCTGGTACTTGTTGTAGGCCCCCTGGGCCATAACAACCATTATGTCCGGCTCTGTAACGTAAGGCGCGTGGATTTGTTCCGAGGCGATGATTACACTGGAGGCCGATGCCCCCCCGCGCGCCTCCGGGCTGTACTCCTGGGTATAGACGGCCTGGTTGTGGTCGAAAACTGCGGCTGCCCGGCCGATGATGAGACCGCAGAGCCCTATGCCCTGGCCGCCCAGACCGGCCAGCTTGATCTGTACGGGGCGCCGGATGACGGGTTTTTCCCGATGAGACTCCGCCGGTTTCCCCGGAGCCTTGGCTGTCGCGGGTTTTACCGGCTCTTCTTCCAACATCGCTCGGCCATCTCCCCGAAAGTCATAGACCTTGACCTTGGCCGATATTGCCTCTTTGAGGGCCGCCAGATACGAAGGCCGTTCCAGATCCACGAACTTGCCGCACAGGATGGGTGAATCCAGCTCTATATCCGCCTTTGCGATATCGGGTTGGGATTCGAGGACGGCCTGCTCCAGATAGCGCTGGAGGAGCTTAATGTCCCGGAGTTTGTTCCGGCGACCGAAATTGGTCGGGCAGGGGGAAATAACCTCTAGGAAGGAAAAGCCGTCCCTTTTCAGCATTTCGCCCATGGCGATTTTCATATAATGAGGATGGGCGGATGTCCAGCGGGCCACATAAGGCGCGCCGCACGCCGCCATCAGTCGGATGAGGTTAAACGGCCTTTCCGGGTTGCCGTAACCGGTAGTTGTAGTCCGGGCTAGCCGGGGAGTGGTTGGGCCGCCCTGGCCGCCGGTCATGCCGTAGTTGAAGTTATTGACGCAGATTACTTTTATATCCACATTGCGGCGGGCCGCGTGGATAAGGTGGTTGCCGCCGATGGCGGCCAGATCGCCGTCTCCGCTGAAGACGATGACCGTCAGATCCGGGTTGGCCAGTTTCAGCCCGGTGGCGTAAGGAATAGCGCGGCCGTGGGTGGTGTGAAAACCGTCCAGATTGAGATAACCGGCGGCGCGGCCGGTGCACCCGATACCGGAGACGACCGCCGCTCTTTTAAGGTCCAGGCCGGAACTCCTTAAGGCATCCATCAGGGCCGAAAGCACCGATCCCAGGCCGCAGCCGGGGCACCAGATATGCGGAATCCTCTCTTTACGCAGGAGCAGGTCCTTGGGATGGTCTAAAATCTGTGGTTCGATCATGACGCTATCTCCTCAACGGCCTCAAAGACTTTTTTGGGGTCATGGACCGTTCCGCCGCCATGCCCAACGAGGCGCGTTATACATTTACCGGCGGCGCAGCGCTCTACCTCCAAAGCGATCTGGCCGTAGTTGATCTCCACGGTGAGAAAGGCCTTGATGCGGCCGGCCATCTCTCGTACCCGTTTTTCCGGGAAGGGCCAGATGACCTCCAGCCGGAGCAGGCCGAGATTTATGCCTTTCTCACGGGCCATTTCCCGGACGGCGCGGCATATCCTGGTGGAGATGCCGTAAGAGACAAGGACAATCTCAGCCCCCTCCACGCCGGTTTCTTCCCATGCCGCAATCTTGTCGGAATTGAGGCGGATCTTTTGCACGAGACGGGATACCAGCTTTTCCTGCGCCTCCCATTCTATCGCCGGGTAGCCCCGTTCATCATGGGTAAGGCCGGTGACATGAACGGCATACCCCTGTCCGGCCGCGGGCATCTCCGGGATCAGATCCTTTTTGGACTTGAATGCCTTGAATTTGCCGGGCGGCTCGCTCGGCCCCCGTCTGTTCGCCACCTTTATATCCTTTTTCTCAGGGATGACCACGCGCTCACGCATGTGTCCCACTACTTCGTCCATGAGCAGGATTACCGGCACGCGCCAGGTCTCCGCCAGGTTAAAGGCCCTTATAGTATAGTCAAAGGCCTCTTGCGGTGATAAAGGAGAAAGGGCTATAATTTCGTAGTCGCCGTGGCTTCCCCATCTGGCCTGCATGACGTCGGCCTGCCCAACCAGGGTGGGAAGGCCGGTGGAAGGCCCGCCGCGCATGACGTTGACCACGACGCAGGGTGTCTCGGTCATTACCCCGAGACCGATATTCTCCAGCATAAGGCTGATGCCCGGCCCAGAGGTGGCGGTCATACTCTTGGCTCCGGCCCAGGATGCGCCCAGTATGGCGGCCATAGAGGCTATCTCGTCTTCCATCTGAATATATACCCCTCCTACCTGGGGAAGGCGGATGGACATCCGCTCCGCTATCTCACTGGACGGCGTGATGGGATAACCGGCAAAGAAACGGCAACCGGCGGCCAGGGCCCCGGCCGCGCAGGCCTCATTCCCGGTCAGAAAATAAGTCCCTGTAAGTACATCCTTTCCCATGTTATCGCTGCTCCTCTTTGACGGCTTCGTAAAAAGTCCATTTGCTATGTTGCGCGGCATAGCCGCAACCAAATCCGAATATCGAAATCCGAAACAAATCCAAAATCCAAATGTCGAATGTTCGAAACGCCATCAGCAACTCCTTCGATTTTTCGTTTTGGTCATTGCTCTCGTTTGGTCATTTGAATTTGTTTCGAGTTTCGTGCTTCGGATTTCGAATTTTCCATCTCTGTAGTTACTTTTCATGAAACTTTTGACATCACTTACTCCCCTTGCGTACTTTGCGGTTTTGCGGTGAGTTCTGTAGTCACATAGATAGCGAAATCCGGGCATACCTCTTCGCAGAAGCGGCAGGATATGCAATATTTCTCTCCTGTCTCTTCGAGCACCGGATAGCGGTAGCCTTTGAAGTTGTAGTCCGTTGACCAGGCCAGTACCTTGTTCGGGCAGTATTCAAGGCACAGGCCGCACCCCTTGCAGCGTTCGGAGATGATCTGCACCTGGCCGCGGGGGACCTGATATTGATCCAGGTTGAATAACTTGCGTTTTACCGGGGACATCAGACCATCTCCTCCAGTTGGGCAAATATCTGTCTGAAAGAGGAACCCTTAAGGGTTATGGCCCCGGAAAGGCAGGCGGCCGCGCACAGACCACACCCTTTGCACAGTATGGGGTTGATACCGGCTACCATAGCCCCTGTCTTTGCCGATGGAGACATCGTTGCCGCGCCGAAAGGACAGATGGAGGCGCAAAGCCCGCAACCGCGGCAGAGTCCTTCTTCCACCTCGGATACGGTGGGTTCCAGGGTTATAACATCGTTGGCCATGAGAGAGAGGGCCTTGCCTGCCGCGCCGCCGGCCTGAGAAACGGTGTCGGTAATATCCTTGGCAAACTGCGCCGCTCCGGCCAGGAATATGCCGTCGGTATTACTCTCCAACGGTCTTAATTTAGGGTGCGCCTCGCTAAAAAATCCGTTGAGATCGCCGGCTATGTGCAAGGTGCGGGCCAGCTTCTGACTGCCGGACGACGGAATAACAGCCATGGCCAGCACCACCAGATCGGCCTCAATCTCTACCTGGCGGCCGGACAGGGTATCCGCGCCCCAGATCACTAATTTATCGCCGGACTTGAATATCTTGGAGACCTTGCCCCGCAGATAGAGGATTCGTTCCTCGCTCATGACCTTTTGCACAAACTCTTCGTGTCCCTTTCCGGCGGCACGAATATCGATGTAAAACACGTAGGCCTGACCGTCCGGCACCGCATGCTTATACAGTAAGGCGTGCTTGGCCGTGTACATGCAGCAGACCTTTGAACAGTAGGGAACCCCGTGTTCAGGGTCGCGCGAACCCGCACACTGGACAAAGACCACGTTTTGGGGGATGCGGCCATCGGAAGGCCGGCGCACCACGCCCCCAGTAGGGCCGGAGGCCGAGAGCATGCGTTCGAATTGCAGGCCGTCGATTACATCTTCATACTCATCGCCTCCGTATTCGCCGATATGGGCCACGGGCATCAGTTCATAGCCGGTGGACAGGATGATGGCCCCCACCTCGAAGGTTATTTCCCGTGGCTCCATGAGGAAATTTATGGCCTTGGCCTCGCAGTTCTTGTAGCAGTTCTCACAGATAATCAATTTATCGGTGTTGAGACAGGCATCCCAGTCGATGGTATAGACGGCGGGCACGGCCTGTGGAAAGGGCAGATAAACGGCCTTTCGCGCCCCCAACCCCTCGTCAAATTCATTGGGTACGACCACCGGACAGGTCGGCACACAGTCGCCGCATCCGGTGCAGAGCGTCTCATCCACATAGCGGGGCTTCAGCCGCACCGTGACCTGGAACTGGCCGATATTCCCTTCAACACGTGTCACCTCGGCATAGCTTAAAAGATGAACGTGCTTGTTCTGACTCACCTCGACCATCTTGGGCGTGAGGATGCAGGAGGAACAATCAAGCGTGGGAAAGGTCTCGCCGAGCTGGGCCATACGTCCCCCCAGAGATGGCGATTTTTCCACGAGATAGACCTCGTAGCCGCTGTCGGCTATATCCAGGGCGGCCTGTATGCCGGCGATGCCGCCCCCGATCACGAGCACCCTTTTAGTCACGGGGCTTTGAAAAGGCTCCAGCGGTTCTGCATAGAGCAGCCGGCCCAGGCTCCCCTTAATGATGGAAAAAGCCTTCTCTGTGCCTTCTGCCCCGTCTATATGCACCCAGCTACAGTGCTCCCGTATATTGGCCATATCCAACAGGTAAGGGTTCAGACCGGCCCGCTGTGCGGTTTGCGCAAAGGTTTTCCCGTGAAGCCGGGGGCTGCAGGCGGCAACCAGCACCCGGTCCAGACAGTGTTCGCGGATGTCATCGGCAATCATGGTCTGGCCGGGCTTGCTGCATAGATAGAGATAGTCCTTGGCCAGGACTACATCGGGCAGGGTGGACACCTTTTCCCTTAAGGCCTCTATATCCACGGTGCGGGCGATATTCTTCCCGCAGTGACATATGAAAATGCCGAGACGGCTCATTTTACGGCCTCCCGTCCCGGCGCCGCGTCCTGTGAAATTGCCTCTACCCCTGCCTTATAGTTCAATCCCATAGCCTGGGCCATAAGCTCGGTAAAATATACAATGGGCATGGCCTTTGGACCGGACTGCCGTGAAGTCAGCGCGTTTTGTAAGGCGGAGAGGTTGTAGTGACAGAGAGGACAGCTTGCGGCTATCATATCTGCGCCTTCGGACTGTGCGGAACCGATTATCCGGCAGGCCCGCCGGGCTACGGCCTCCTGATGCACGGCGGTCTGGTAGGCGCCGCAGCATTCGTTGTTAAGAGGAAAATTTATTACCTTTGCCCCAAGCGCCGAGAGGAAGGGGGTTAATATCTCCGGTTTTTCGGGATCATCGATGGCTATCTCTCTTGGCCGGAGAAGCAGGCAGCCGTAATAGGGGGCCACGGCCAAGCCTTCCAGGGGACTTGTCACCAGGTCTTTGACCTGTTCCGGCCTTATCTTTTCCCGCAGGAATTCAAGGAAGTGATAAATTTTTATCCGGCCGTTGTAGCCGGGCTTCAGACAGAGGAAGTCATTGATGGCCGAAAGGCCGGTATTTTTTGAAGTAAAAAGATTGTTTGTCCGCTTAAGGGTGTTATAGCACATGGAGCAGAGGGTCATCATCTCGGAAAAACCTTCTTCCTCTGCCCGGATAAGGTTGTGAACGGAAGCCAGCCTGGGGATGAGGTTTACGGCATCAAGGGAGTAAACTGTACCGCAGCAGTTCCAGCGGCTTAGTTCGGCCGCTTCGATGCCCAGGGCCCCGGCTACGGCCAGGGCGGAGGACTCAAAGTCACGGGCGTCGGTCTTTAATGTGCATCCGGGGAAATAGGCTACACGGAAACCATCAGACAAGAAAAGTTATCTCCTGACTACATATTAAATTTCCGGAAATGGCTGATGAGGGCGATCTGAGGCAGGCCACGGCCTACCGTAGACAGAGTCCCTTTATCCTCGCAGGATGGTTGCTCTGTGACGGGCTTGCCGTCCATCGTTTGTATCGTACGTACCGCATCCATGATCCTCGCTATATCTATACCCTTGGGGCAGCGCACCGCACAGGCAAAACAGGATGAACAAAACCATACCGCGCGGCAGGACATAAGGGCGACCGCATTATTTAATTGCGCCTCCCTGATGACCCGGTTAGGCAGAAGGTCCATGGATTCAGCCATGGGACAGCCGGAGGAACATTTGCCGCACTGGTAGCAGGAAAATAGTTTCTGCCCGCTGAGCGCCTCTATTTTCTGCGCCAAAAAAGACTGCGGATGTGAGTTGCCCAGGATAATCTTCATAGCCCTTCCTATCACCTACACAAATTTTATTTGATTAACAAATCGACCGTCCCTTGTCAATGATAAGAATGTTTAGGATTTCCCCCCAAGGAATCTCAGCAGATTATGTCAACTAGTGTAGTGCGTTATAAATAGCGCAACATATATTCTGGCAACAAAAACCGTCATTCCTGCGAAAGCAGGAATCCAGAAATACAAAAAGACTGGATTCCGGGTCAAGCCCGGAATGACAATTAAAGTAACGGAACTTATGGCGTACTACACTAGTTTTCTGGATGGAGCAGTCGGCAGTCAGCTATCAGCTCTCAGCTTAACATGTTGTTTATTTTAGCTTATTGCTGACGGCTGAGAGCTGATAGCTGAGTGCTTATTGTAGCGTCAAAATTATGACTATTCCCCCCTGCCACAAGGCCGTATTTCCGTGGTATTTGCCCTTACTGGATTACAGGTGATCGAGAGGCAAACTGAACTTCTCCCCTATAGCCCATAACCATAAGGGTCTGATAGAAATATCCCCTTCCGGGGTCTTTATTTCTTCTTCGATACGCTCTGTTAGCAACAACCCCCTATCTATATCCAGTTCGGACATTGCTTCCCGGAGCCCGGCTATTTCTCTTTGTCTGGTTGTTTTGCTGGCCATGTCCCAAGCCACATTGATGAGCAATGGTTCTCCGCTTTCCTGGCGTGCATAGAAGTCAACTTCTTGTTTTTTTTGAAAGTAGAAGGCCTCATATTCCCTGCGTCTTAACTCCAGGAAGACGAAATTTTCTGCCAACCTCCCTATGTCTTGTGAAAATCGGAAAGCAACGGCGTTTCGCATACCCGGGTCGACAGCATATAATTTGCGGGGTGTTTTGATCTGTTCCCGATATTTGAATGAAAACTTAGGGAGTTCATAGAGTAGGAAGGCCTCCTGTAGGAAAGAAAAATAATGACGAACGGTTTCCACAGAAGGCAGATCCAACTCTTTGCCCAATCGGCTATAGCTAACCTTATTGCCTATATTGGTCAATGCATAGACACTCAATTTTTTTAATAGATTTATGTCCTTAAGCCCATGCCTAAAGGCCACGTCTCTATACAGAATATCTTCGAAATATTGCCTTAACAGTGTTCGCTTTTTGTGCTCATCCATTATAAGGACGGCCTCGGGGAATCCACCCCACTTGAGATAGTCGTGAAGGAGTGCGACAATGCTGACCTTCTGTTTTAAGGCAGAAAGCATGTCTTCCGCATGCACATCCTTAGAAGACACGAATTCCCGAAATGAAAAGGGGTGAACGTAGAAGGAGATCTGTCTTCCTGTTAACAAGGTGGCTAATTCTGAAGACAGAAGCCTGCTGGACGAACCAGAAACTACGATCTTTACGCCTTGATCCATGCGGATCCGGACCCAGCGTTCCCAGGAGGGGATATTCTGAATTTCGTCCAGGAAGAGAAAAATTCTGCCTGACGGCCTGACAATTTCCTGAAAGGCCGCCAGAATGTTGTCAAGCAAATCCAGGGACAAATACTGAGTGAAAAGGGGTTCTTCAAAATTGATATATAGCAGGTTCCTTTCGTCTGTTCCACGGTCAGCCAGTTCCTGCATAAGCTGGAACATGAGGGTGGATTTGCCGGCCCGGCGGATGCCTATTAAGGCTAGTATTTGTCTGTCTAGAAGAAAGCGGCTTATCTCCGTCAAGGACAATCGAGGGACCGTGGCCTGGGCGAGATTAACGCCACCCCATAGATTCCAGTTTTTCAATACATCAATTATTTGGGTGGAGGCCAACATAATTAGTTACCATCGTTATGGATAATATTCGAGATTATTATCCATTTTGATGGATACAATGTCAAGCCCTTTCTGCACTATTACAATGTCAAAATTCTGACTTTACTGCCTGTCGCAATGTTATGTTCCCATGTCATTTGCCCCTGCCGGGCTATCGCGGCTTGCCTAACTACTTGTAATTATAGATAGTTTCTTGCTTTATTTTTGCACAGAAATTGCCTCTATTGCCTCAAGGCTTATCTGTTGCACCACATTTTTTAGACTAACCACAACAGCCTCTCGGTCAAGAAGGAAAAACCATGAACACGGTGGTAATTTCTTAGCTCCGGCATTAGCAAACTACCCAGTTTCACATCAAAATCATGTTTCCTGAGTCTTTGCAGGCGACCTAGCAATCTTTTAGCCGTATCCGGTTCGAGATCGAGCTGGATACCCTTGCGAAGAAGGAACTCAAGGTCGAAGGCATCACGGATTTCTCCCCGATCCAGGAAGGCTTTTGTTTTGTTTTGAGCCATCTGCAATAAGGTGAAGCCCCGCAGGAGTACCTGGATGCTGCCTGCGGGAGAAAAGGCAATTTTCTCCTCCGTGCTTTGCGGTGGCGCGACCTCTTTGCGGATTTCGATCTTAAGCCGTCTTCGGCGTAGTGCCGGTTGGATTTCAAAGACAAGAGTAAAACGCTTATGGGCGGCGTCCGTCAGATTATAATCGTTTCGTAAGGCCTGGGCCAACTTCGCAAAATATGCAGCATAATCTATTTTTCTATAAAACCAGAAATCCAGGTCGACGGAGTAACGGGGCAGTTCATGGCATAACCTGAGCAAGGTCCCTCCGCCGAAGACCAAGGGGGCCAGAAACCGCCGGTTTTTCAGCCACTGCAATGTAGTAATCTCAAAAAGCTCGTGTTCTTTCAAGCTTTCCATAAGTTCTCCATATATCTTCTCGCTCTTTCCGGAAAACGCTCAGCCAGGCCCTCCACAGTCGCCTTATTTATTTTTTTCAAGTCAAGGGCGGCCACATCCAGACTATACCGGCCCAGAGACTGAAGATAAACAGCATCCCACAGGGCCTTTTCCGGTGTGGCTATAAAAATACCTTCCCGCCGGACAAACCCAAAATAAAGGACTGGTTTTACCTTGAAGTACCTGAAGATTACCCCTTGAACGTTGTACTCATTCTGTTTCAGGGAAATCGATTCAAAGTAGGCCTGCTGTACCTGGGTGGTCATCTCGTAAAAGGACAGGGCAGTGGTCAGTGATAAATAGGAAGGCACCTGTAAGCGGTTGGCAATGCGGAAAAAATCCGCAGAGTTGAGATAGGGCCATTTTGCCGCAAACATATAAAGATCACGTTTCAATCGGATCAAGAGGCCGGACTTAACGTAACGATTACAAAGGACTACCGCGGACTGCGGCTTGATTTCCAAACTCTCAGCCACATCGGCGGAAGAAAAAAAAGTTTTTTTAATATCCAACAGTTCCGCATACTTCATTTTGGGAATACCCCCTTGCCCTGCTCGGCATTAGATATAATAAATATATATTTATGTTATCTTAATATATCTGATATTATTTTAAAAAGCAAACTACTTTTATTTTTGTTATAGACCTCCGTTATACTCCTCCCCCCACCTGACCTTAAAAATAATTTCCCCGCCATAGGACTTAGCGAACTATTTGACCTTCTCAGGGATAGAACTGCTCTGGGCGATGCCTTAATGATAGCTGTTGCCCGTAAGCATTTACCCTTCGTTTCAAAAATGATTACCTGGGATAAGGAGCATTTTGAGGGCAAATTTCCCGGTACGGTACTGACCCCTCCGGAATTTATGCAGAGGACTAAATAATCCTTCCAGCGTCAATATTCTGACTATTTTCCCTGCCATAAGGTCGTGTTCCCGTGTCATTTGCGCCGGGCGGGACACAGCCTGGCTCTTGAGGAATTTAGATGATTGACTTACCGTTGCGCAGAGGCCGCCAAATTAGACAAGTCGCGAAGAGGACGAGACACGGACGAAGGATATTTTTCGGCCATTTTTAAAAGGAGGTCAAAGTCCACTCTGTCCAGTTCCAGTTCATCCTGGGCCGGAATTGTTCCACGGTAATAGAGGGTATCCAGGATGGCCTTTTCCGGCGTAGCCATATAGAATCTATCGTGGTAAGTAAATCCAAAGAAAAGGAAGGGGGAAATCCTCGAAAATTCAATAGCGACGCCTTGATACGTAAGACCTCGTTTTTTACCTACGGAGGCGCCTAATGTTACTATCGTACACACTGTAGGGGATTGCAGGGTGATGCCATGATAGTTTAAAGCCCATTCACAGGATACGTACGCAGGCGGTTTTAAAAAACATCCTACTTCCTCTACCCCAGGGAACCCATAGAGGAAGGAATTAATATAGTTTCCCCGATTAAGGCGATGTATAAGTCCCTTTTTAAGCGCCCGGGACAAAAACATCCCCGCATGAGGTGTTATTTTCTCTACATCCTGTTTCCGGAAAAGTACAGGAAGGAGCTTTAACCGTTTAAGGGTGGCTCTTTCTTCTTTTATAAGATTCAAAGTATTCCTTCATCCCTTGATCTAAAAGATCCGAGGTGATCTCCTTTAACGTGGCAATGAAATCGCTGAAGTCCTCATCCTGGTATATAGAGAGGATATTTTGTGGCAAAAAACGGGGCAGATCTCTTCTTAGAGCATCTATGATACTTAAAGTAGAGTCTCTTTTTTGGAAGTAATCCGCCGCCCTGGCCGGGACAAAGGATGCCTGATACATACCGAATTTTCCCCTAATCCTTGTCCATTCAGGGATTATCTTGAGCTGCTTTCTTATCCACCAGATATCATAAATATCCCTCCCTTTGAGATATTTACGTTCATAGAGGGCCCTGATTTTATCGGACAGTATCTCTTCCGGGGTTTCTGCTAAAATGATGCTGCTCGAGTACGGGATGACCAGTTTCCCTTCGGTAACCAGGCCTGCAACTAATGGTAAATCCCTTAAAATAAATCTTCTAAACTGGGGCTTGTGGCCGGGCCTTAGAAGCTCTAACTCTAACTTTACAGCGATTCTTTCCCGTTGAGCTTGAGGTCGATATATAAAAAATATCTTGACGGCCTGTTCTCGTTCGCTTTTTCTCTTATGTTCCGCCTGCCCGGCACCAAACTGGGCGATACATGCCCTTTGTGTCTTTTGAAACGTTTCGTCTAAGATCTTTTCAAGACTCTGCCTGGGTAAGTCGGTTACAAAATCGAGGTCTTCGGAAAATCTCATTCCGCCATAGACCCATCTCAAGGCTGTTCCGCCCTGGAAGATAATGCGCTCTGATCCGGATTGCGCATAAAGGTTGTCCAGTAAAAGCAATTGTAGCAGTTCCGAGCTCTTGGTCTTTTTCTCATTGTATGTGTTATACATGACTTGCGAAACCATACCATTAAATTTTGATTACGATAATATACAATATTGTATATTATTATCAACAATAAATCCGCTCCCCTTCGCCTTGCTTATTCCTGTCTGCTGATCGCTGAATGCTTATTGTAATGTCAATATTCTGACCATCCTTGTCTGCCACAAGGCCATATTTCCCCCTGGCATTTATCCCTGGCGGACAGATTACAAATTTAGATGGACCTTGAGGGCATTGTTGATTTCCTCCATAAGGTTTGTTTCTTTAACGCCCCCAACACCTTATAAAGTCTGTCTTTTGAGATGGTTCTTAGCTGGTGTGCCAGCACGAGGGAATCGTGGGGAAGTCCTGCTGTTCCTTTGGGCAATAGGACTTCATTTGGGTAAACTCTGCGCCCCGGTTTTAATGCATTTTCAGATTACCACTGACAGTACACAAGTTGCTCGACGTAAGGCTAAAATAATTTCTACGATTATCGATAAAATAAGGTATCTACCGGTAACGAAGCAGAGGAGGAAAGTTGCGCATCAGGAGGGCTGGAGCGGAAGGTAAGTTATGCGCCGCAGGAAACAACCTTCCCACCGACCGTCCCCACCGAATTCCATTGCTCTTGGCCTTTATTTGGGTTATTATATAGGCACCTAAATTAGAACCAGGAGGTTTCTTATATGGGTGGCTTGACTCAAAAAAAATTCTCGATCAGCCGTGAACAGGAAGAGTTTTTGGAGAACTACAAAAACTGGGGTTATTCGGATCAAAGTAGTGTTGTTCGTGAAGCGCTGGATAGACTCATCAAGGAACAAAAAGCGAAGAAGCGCAAGGCCTCGATGGCCGAAAAGGCTCAGGAACTGCTTCCTGATTACATGCATGATGAAGAGCTCACCGCTTTCACCGCCATGGATAATGAGGATTTTGTATGAAACAGGGAGAAATATGGGAAATAGAATTAGGTCCTACCGTTGGAGCCGAAATGAGAAAAAAACGACCTGCCGTTATTATAAATGATGACGCTATTGGATCGCTTCCCTTAAGAGTTGTAGTGCCGATAACAGAATGGAAAGAGCATTATGCCGGAGCCATTTGGATGGTAAAGATAGAGGCGGACAACCTTAACAAGCTGACCAAAGCATCTGCCGTTGATACTTTCCAGATCCGCTCTATATCTACAAGTCGGTTTATGAAAAAGATCGGCTCAGTTTCATCCGCCGTACTGGAGGACATCAAAGCTGCGGTCAAGGCTGTTATAGATGCAGAATAACAAGGCTGAGGGTAAGGTTGTTCACCGTAACAGGTGAATGAACAGAGTATGGTGAACATATTGGACCATAGATAATGAAGAGAGTCTCAGATATGTATTTTTCAGAATGACTTGACAGGGAAAAGATATTTTTTAGATTATTTTAAGCCTCGTTAGAGGCTTTTTTATTTTTTGAATGGTGGGCAAGGGGTGTAGGCAGCACCCCTTGCCCGGTTAGC
>JBFMAZ010000113.1:0-13285 GCA_040755415.1 Thermodesulfobacteriota bacterium
GCGGCGCCTCAAAAATCCCCCTTAATCCCCCTTTTTCAAAGGGGGAAACGTCTCTCCTCCCTTTGGAAAAGGGAGGTTGGGAGGGATTTTAAAATACTTTTTCAAACAGCTAAATTGATACCAAATTCGAAATCCGAAGCACGAATCTCGAAACAATATCCAATCACCAAAATTCAAATCCAAAACAATCGGCGCTGCTGTCGTTTGGAACATTGGGAATTTGGACATTTGAATTTGTTTCGGATTTCGATATTCGATATTCGGATTTGAACCCGGCTGCCTGGTAATCGGAGATCACCCATTGCTCTTTGTCAATAGTTTGATGGTGGATCCAGGTAAGGGTGAAGAGGTCATTTTTTCGTCTATCTTGGCAAAGTTTAACGCTGTTGACGAATATCAATATTATGTTAAAATAGCTTTAAATTTAGCCAGATAGTGTGCCCGCCCTCCATTTAAAATTCCGGTTATAAGGTAATATATTGACAAATTCCATAAATAGTAGCCACCGTTCTGAAAAAAATACCAAAGCGCCTGAAGAGAAAACGAACTCGCTCGTCTCCCATGACCCGCTGCATCAATATTTAATGGAGATCAACCGTTATCCTCTCCTCACCAGAGAGGAAGAACAAGACCTGGCCTTGCGCTATTTTAAAGATAAAGATATGGAGGCCGCTTACAGACTGGTGACTTCCAATCTTCGTCTGGTCGTGAAGATAGCGCTTGATTTTCAGAGGTACTGGATGCAGAATTTTTTGGATATTATCCAGGAAGGAAATATCGGGCTTATGCGGGCGGTGCGGAAATTCGACCCCTTCAAGGGGGTTAAGTTTTCTTATTATGCCTCTTACTGGATTAAGGCGTATATTTTAAAATTTATCATGGACAATTGGAGCCTGGTAAAGATCGGGACTACCCAGGCACAGCGGAAGCTTTTCTATAATCTTAAGAAGGAAAGGGATCGACTGGATGCATTGGGATACGAGCCAATCCCCAAGCTTATTTCAGAAAGGCTTCAGGTTAAAGAACAGGATGTAATTGAGATGGCGGAACGGTTGGGAGGATGGGAGGTTTCGCTTGATGCCCCGGCCCAAAAAGACGATACGGGTAGTACGTACGGTAGTACTATAAAGGCGGAAGGGCCGGCGGTTGAAGATGAAATCGCACGCTCAGAGCTTTCAGAGAAAATGCAGCGTAAGCTAAGGGAGTTTGGAGATGCGCTAAAAGGACGGGAGAAAGAGATATTTGAAGTGCGCATGCTGGCAGAAAATCCTCTTACTCTCCAGGAAATTGGCAATAGATTTGGTGTAACCAGAGAACGGGCACGCCAGATTGAGGCCGGCCTGATGAAACGCCTCAAGGACTATTTGAAGAAGGAGCTGCCGGATATTGAGGATTATGCAGCGATTACCGGAGAGTAGGTTCTATATAATGGCTCGTAGCTCATGGCTGATAGCTCATGGTTATGGGTTTATCGGAGGTATAACTTAATGCCGTATTGTAGAGTTGGTTTCCTTTTGATTTTAACACTTGCCTTCTTGGGCTTGAGCGCTTCTATAGCGTATTCAAAAGCAGATGGAGAACAGGGGAAAGCCTACTATTATTATCTGCAGGCCCAGATGGAGTGGAAGGCCGGTAACCTGAAGGCCGCTATTGACCAGTATAAAAAGGCCCTGGATTATGACCCGCAGTCCGCCCACCTGATGTTTGAACTGGCCTCCGCCCTGGCCCAACAAGAACATTTCCGGGATGCCCTTTACTGGGCGAGAAAGTCTGCGCAGCTTGACGATTCGGTATCTGTTCACCTGCTTTTGGGCCGTATTTATACGAGCCTGGGACAGATCGGGGAGGCCATCAGTGAATATGAACAAATAATAAAGTCAAACCCGGGGGATCAGGAGTCCTATCTCCTTTTGGGAATGCTTTACGCGAAAAACAAAGAATACGAGATGGCGGTTAAGACCTTAAAACGTCTGACAGAACAAAATAATGAGGCCTTAATGGCCTATTATTATCTGGGGCGGGTTTACTTTGAGATAAAACTCTGGACAGAGGCGGAGAAATATTACTTAAAGACCCTGGATATTAATCCATATTTTGAGCCGGCGCTTTTCGAGCTGGCGGCCCTTTATGAGGCCGAGAGGAAGAAAGATAAAGTAATTTCCATGTATGAACGAATCGTTTCCTTTCACCCCCATAATACCGAGGTCTTAATCCGGTTAGGAAGTTATTATCTCAGCGAAGGCCGATTTTCTGACGCCCTCAAACAATTCGAAGAGGCCAAGAAGGTTTCCCCCGATGATACCATGGTGTTGGCGCGTATCGGCATGGTCTATCTGGCAGAAGGCAAATATGACGAAGCCATTCAGGAACTGGAAAAGGCGCTTTCGGCCAATCCCGATGAACATAGGGCGCGTTATTACCTGGCCGCAGCCTATGCTGAAAAAGGGGAGCCTGATCGGGCTATTGAAGAATATAAGAAAATCCCGGAGGGATCAGAGGCTTACATTGAAGCACGAATACAACTGGCCAATATCTTGCGTCGGCAGAAAAGGCCAGATGAAGCTATCGCGATTTTACAGGAAGCCATATCTTCCAAATCAAGAAAGTCCGGGCTTTATATCGCCCTGGCGTATGCTTATGAGGATGCGGACCGGCTGGACCAGGCAGAGTCCGTTTTGTGGGAGGGCATCAAAGAATTCCCCGAAGACATGGAACTCCAGTTTCAGTTGGGGGTGGTTTTTGATAAGCGCGGTGAGAAGGAAAGGAGCATAGCAAAGATAAAGGAGGTGCTGGCGGCTAATCCCCAGCATGCCTATGCCTTAAACTATCTGGGTTACACCTATGCGGACATGGGGGTTAAGCTGGACGAAGCGGAAAAAATGATCAAAGAGGCCCTTCGGATGAGGCCTGACGATGGCTATATAACAGACAGCCTGGGTTGGGTATATTACAAAAAAGGACTTTTTGACGAGGCCATTAAGGAACTGGAAAAGGCGAACGAATTGGTGGGGGGAGATCCTATAATATCCGAACACCTGGGGGATGTCTATTACAAGAAAGGACTTTTCCCAAAGGCGCTGGAAAATTATCTTAAGGCAGAGTCCGCCTACAGCAAAAAGGAAGACAAGGACAAGGTTTCCGCCAAGATAGAGGAAGTCATGTCTCTACTCGGGGAAGATAGCCTGAGTGATAAATAAGAACAAAGAATAGACAGGTAAGAGGTATTTCCAGGTGAAAAGACTGATTTTTCTCTTGCTGATCTTGTTGACAGCGGCCTCCTGTGCAGTAGCACCGAAAGCCATTGAACAGCCTGGCTATGAGACGGGCGCCCTTGAGAAGGAGATAATGGACTCTCTGGACCGGCGCAATGGGGCGATGAGCGGTTTTGAGGCCGAGGCCGATATAACCCTTGAATATTCAGGCGTAGATTACAGAGGCCAGGCCCTGATTGTAGGGCAAGGGCCGTCTTCACTGCGTCTGGACTGCCTTGGTCTTTTTAGCCAACCGGTCTTGTCTTTTGCCACGGATGGAGGGCATTTTGCCCTCATTTCCGTCCTGGCCATGAGATATTACGATGGGAATCTGTCGTCACCGGCCGTGGCCTCTCTTATCCCAGGCGGCGTACAGATACAGGATATATATTACTGGTTCCTGGGGGGCTTTGATCTTAAAGACCGGCGGCTGATTTCCATTTATCCTCATAAGCTTGATCCGGCTCTGGTGGTAATGGAACTATCAAATGAACGATCAGGATTAAGGGAGGAGGTCTGGCTTGAACCGTCGGAAGGCTTACTTAGGCGACTGGTATTAAAGGATATCCGGGACAATGAGCTTCTGACTGCAGAGAGCGACGGCGTGGTAAAAAATGGGAATTTCTCTTATCCGGGAACGGTCTGTTTTTCTCTGCCGTTATCCGGACTTCGCCTATCCATGGCCTACAAGAAGGTAAATCTTTTATCTAATGCGCCTTCTACGGTATTTTCTCTCCCCTGCCCGCCCGGATTCCAGCATAAGACCTTCAATTAATATGCGGTTCCTGGCTGACAAAATGTTGGGCAAGCTTTCCAAGTGGCTGCGCATTCTGGGGTTTGACACCATTTATCTCGCGTATCCTGCTTTGCCTGAAATAAGGGAGCAAGCAGCGCAAGGGCGCATCTTTTTAACCCGCAATAGAAGCCTGCTGCATAACGTCCCCGGCGCGGTATTTATCTCCTCAGACCATGTGGATGCGCAGCTCGGGCAGCTCTACCAGGCAGGCCATATTGACTTTAAAGAGGAGATGTGGTTCAGCCGGTGTATTTTGTGTAACGTGCCGCTTACAAATGTCTCCAATGAAGAGGTAGATACCCTGGTGCCGGAATACGTGCGCCGGACGGCTTCTTCATTCGCCCGGTGTCCCCTTTGCGGAAAGGTTTACTGGCCGGGCAGCCATTTAAACCGGATGAAGGAGAGAATAAGGCTTATAAGGCTTCAGGCCGCAAAATCACTTTCTGCACCCTAAAAGGCCCGGTCACTTGACAGTAAGCCTTCTCCGTGTTAGAGAACACGAGAAATTGTACTATCTTTTGTGCCCCCGTAGCTCAGGCGGATAGAGCACCAGATTCCTAATCTGGGTGTCGTGCGTTCGAGTCGCGCCGGGGGCACCAAGAAAAGCAAGGGTTATCCGCCTATGGTGGATAACCCTTTTCAGTTTTTGATACTTATTGGCCGTTCTATCTTCCTGGGTTTTCACCAGATTTCGATATTAAATCCTCTGTATGCCTTTATCAGTTCAAAATCCATTCTGTTTGAAGTAATTACGGTTGCCCCATAGTTTCTTGCAGTAAGCGCTATCAGGACATCAAAATGCAAGTCTCTCAGTTTCTCGGGAGAAAATCCTTTATCTTTATAAATCTTTGATAGTATCTCACCGGATTCGAGCCAGTTTTTCTCTGTAGGGGTAAGTATGGGATGATTCTTCGCCAGCGCGCTTACAAAGCCTCTTTCCACTTCTTTTGTAGCGCCTCGTGCTAATTCAGATAAAACGACAGCGGAGTTTCTTATGATACCGTTCAGATTCTGAAAGTTATTACTGAACTTATTAGTCCTTAAGTGGTCGATAAAAATTGACGTGTCGAAGATGATAATCTTACCCGCCATGGGCCGCAAACTTTAATTTTCCGCCGTGCTTAGACATTAACCTTTTAAACTTATTAAGGGCTACGATCTCGCGCAAGGCTATATGAACCGCTTCACTTCTGCTCTTTACACCCAGCGCCTTCGCTGCGTCATCGGCAAGCTTGGTATCCAGCCTGATTGATGTCATTTTCACCGAGGGCTTCACGCTGCCTACCTCCTCCTATTTGTATATACAAATACTATGTTATCTATATACAATTGTCAAGAATAACAAGGATAGAATTCAGGGCCACGTTAAAGTCAACCCCGGCGAATACCTAAAATCCCCCTTTACCAAAGGGGGATTTCTCAATTCCTCTCTTTGGAAAAAGGAGGTGAAGAGGGATTTGACCATCCGGGCTGGGCTTGGTTTTCACATTGATTTGTAAGCACATCGATGGTATATATAAGAAAAATGGGGGGTTGATTTATGCCTCAAGCCATAATAGCTACTTATGAAAAAGGTGTCTTTAAACCTTCCCAGAGAGTCGATTTGAAAGAACGCCAAAAGGTAAAGATTACGATATCACCTCTCGAGGAAGACGTCTCCGCTGACCTCCTTGCCAGAGTTGCAGAACAAGGAAAGAGCTTTGATTTCCTCAAGGATCAAAGAGAAGACATCTATTCTCTAAGCGATGGAGAAGAAGTTTGAAAAGCGCCCCGGAGGGGACACTTAAAAGGGGTGATATAGTCCTCGTCCCCTTTCCCTTCACGGATTTATCAGGCAAAAAGGTTAGGCCAGCCATAGTCCTTTCCCTCGCTGAACGAGATATACTCCTGGCTTTTATATCCTCAGTAGTGCCTTCTGAATCTCTTTCAGACACCGATTATCTTCTTTCCGAAAACTATCCAGATTTTCATACGACCGGCCTGAAAAAGACATCCATATTTAAAATGAACAAACTGCTCACATTGGATCGGTCTATGATTCTCAGGCGGCTAGGAAAAGTCAACGAGCAGATCCAAAAAGAGCTTGATGAAAGACTAAAGATTGCCGTAGGCATCACACTCTAAAACGCTACTCCTCTAACGACCTATTCACACACGCATCCCTCCCCGGCGCCTCCGCAGGGGATTCAGATGGATATATGATGCAGGGGATCAGGGGCGTCTATGCGAGCTTTGCGTGGCATGTTCGATGCCTAAACAAAACAAAAAAGGCATATTTACATGACCGTCCCCCTTTTACCTGACAGATTAAAAAGAATAACGAGGATATGACAACTCTACGCCGGGGGAGGGTACGGCAGGGGACACGAACCGAAGAGGGCGTCATCCTTAACCAGGGCCCGCTTATTGATGACTACCGGGAATTAAAACGGTTGCAGGAAATTACGCCAAGACTGGAAGAAAAACTCAAAAAGGCCCAAGACATGCTTGAAAAGGACCTCATCCGGGATGCCTACCGTGCCGGAGTACCCCGGGAATGGATTGAGGAATTAAAGAGTAAATAACCAGGAGACGAGGCACATTGGCCTTGCGTACAACCGACCCATACAGCAACAATACCTGTCACTGACGTAGTTGCTGCCCTTTGCTCACCAATAGAAACAAATACAGGCCCACTCACCTATAGCGGTCTAGTTTCAGGAAAAAGCGCACATGGAAGTCTATTACCAATAGTGTGAAAAGTTTTTCTCAACCGAGGGAAATATTCTTCCACAAGACCGTGTTTTTTTTACTTGTAATTCATAACGTTTTAGAATATTAGATCAAAATCTTTGCAAGATCGCGCGGATAAACAATTCCCCTCACAGCAATGAATTTGGCATGTATATTGCTAAAGCTCTCGGCATGCGTCTGACTCCCTCAAAAAACCATGTTTGTATGATCCTGTTTTTCTTGTCGGCACTTTTGCTGTTTATTCCTGCAACAAGTTGGGCGTCTGTAAAAGGCGCCTGTGCGAATTGCCACACCATGCACAATTCGCAAAACGGTGCGGAAATATACACGGAAAGTGCAAAGCGCGGGGGCCCGGGCTACAACCTGCTGAACACAACATGCATTGGTTGCCATTCCTCAACCGACGGCTCCCCGACAAAGCCACTTGGGGAGAGTACGATTCCTGTCGTCTATAATACGGTTGAACCTGCACAGATGACAGCCGGAGGTAATTTCTACTACGTTCAACATAACGGCGATAATTACGGGCACAATGTGATAAGCGTGGATCAAACCCTATCTTCGGCGCCGGGGGCCTCGGAAACAGGCGTCGGCTGTGGATTCGGCGGATGCCACGCGTCTCTCGCCAGCATCCGGCTTGGCCCCGGATATGACTGGTTCCATTATCCCATCAAGGGCAATGGGTGTATAGGCTGCCATGTGCCCAGACACCATGCCCCGGACCCGGCTCCAGGCGGCGTAGTAAAAGAAGAAAACGGGTGTTATCGTTTTCTGGGCAGGCCAGCCTGGGTATGGGATATCCCGCCGCATTCCAGCAGGCCGGGAGTGGAAGGGATTGAAGACCCTGACTGGGAACTGACGGTGGGGCAGGCAGATCACAATGAGTACCGGGACGCTGATAAACCCGCTGCCCCCTACTCTCCGGGATCTGCAAATCCTATGGGTATCAGCGACTTCTGCGCCGGGTGTCACCGGGACTATCACAGTTGGGACCTTCAGAATCGCAACCGTGATGCAGCCGGAAACTGGCTGAGGCATCCGGCCGGAGATACCGAGATACCCAACCGGGGCGAATATGCTGCCTACACCTCCTATAATCCCCAGGCGCCTGTCTCCCGTCCTGTTGTAAGTGTCGTTTCCGGCACCGTAACCCCGGGAGTGGACCGGGTCATGTGTCTCTCCTGTCACCGGGCCCACGGCAGCCCTTATCCTGACATGCTAAGGTGGAATTACGAAAATATGGCGAAGGAAACCGGGTGCTACGTCTGTCATACCTCAAAGGATGATCAGCTCTAATTCGAAACACAGTTCCCACCGTAAATATTGCTTCCGCATGATTCGAAACATCATTCAACATCCCCTCCTCCGAACCCCGCCGTTTTCTTAACACGCTTAACCCGCTTAATTTTCGCTGCAATATCGCCGATAAGTAATTAAAGCTTTTCTCGTCATAACTTTCTGTATTCAGTGAGTGGTACAATGCCACGTCGTAAGAAATTATGGTTGAGCCTCCCAGTCTGTGCCCTTTCTCTTTGTCTCAGTATATTCCTGTGCAAGTCCCTTCCACTTTTTGCCGGTACCTACCTGAGTTCGGCCCACGGGAACACGAGCTATGGAGTCAACCGGGGCGCTACCGCTGCCATTGGCTACACCCAAGGCCATTGTGGCCACTGCCATGAACAGCATGGCAGTATTGATGGAGAAGAACCTAATCCAGCCGGAGGGAGTGCCTCAAAATATGCCATCTTCGCAGATAATTTTACCAGTCAGACAGAGGACTTCTGCTACTATTGCCATAAAGGGGCGGGTTCGGTGCAGATAGCTTTCTCCCGCATAAATTATAACTATAGTTACTGGTTTGGTGGGGATATTGTCAATCACACTACGCCCAATAATATTTATGATACCTTTAACCCTGTCTCCGGGTCTGCTCACAACCTCCAGGATATACTGACGTTTGTGAAAGCCAAATGGCCGGCGACCTTCGGAGATGAATCAAACCCCTGCAATGCCTGCCACAATCCGCATCTCTCTTCGAGAGGCTATCCGATCGTCAGGCCTACGGACCGGAACAATGTCTGGGGTGATGGGGCCGGGGAAAAGATGAGTGACTATGCTGCTGCACACGGAGGTCAATATCAGGCTCCTTATCGATATAATTCAACTACCGCCCACGAACCGGACGGGTCTGATACCCATGACGGCTCGAATCTGCCTGATTACGTGACCTTCTGCTCTGACTGTCACGATGGCACAAACGATATTTACAGCACAAACCTTGGCAGAAATCTGAAAAAAATCGACTGGGCGCAGCCAAATAAACGGACCTTTCCTGGCGACTATCATGGTAGCGTAACCCGCTGCAATACTGTGGATGGTATGGAGTGGGGATCAATAAAAGACCCTTACCATGAGGCCAATTATATTAATTTCATCCTTTCCTGCACGGACTGCCACGAACCTCACGGGGCGGTTCACGGCCATAATACAACAACCCCTTATCTCCTGCGCAAGACAGTAAACGGCCATTACAACCGGTATCCGCCCGGTCCGGGTGGCTGGACCTGGGAGGCGGAGTTTTGCAGAAGTTGCCACGTCCATATCGGACATTGCGGGGGGCCTGGTGGTTGCTTGACCTGCCACTTCCATAATGCGGCTTCCAAATGCTGGGGTAGTTGGCAATGCGGGGGTCCCTTCGGCGCCGCCGGCAATTCTTTCTGAAAGTTTCACTGAGCCGCTAAGCTGAAGAACCATTGAACTATCAGGCTAATTAAGATTCCTTTCTTGCTCCCACCACCGCCTCACCCTGCGCCTGGACTGAATAGCCCGGACAAACGGGCCTAGTAAACCCTTATCCATTAGTTTACAAAAGCCGAAAAACAGATATGATAGGTTTTATTACTCCGGCAATTAAAAACTTAAATCCCCCCTCACCCCCCTTTGGTAAAGGGGGGGAGGGGGGATTTGGCAAGTTTATATATTTAATTGCCGGAGTAATAACATGCCAATGAACTTTACTTATTGCTGATACCTTATGTCCGGTAGAAAATGGATTAGACGGGCGGTATATGTATTATTTTTTCTTTCCGGGGCCTGCGCCCTCATCTATGAAGTATTGTGGGTGAAGATATTAGCGCGGATTCTGGGAAATACTACTTTTGCCGCCAGTATTATCCTGGCCGCATTTATGGCAGGGCTGGCTATAGGCAGCTATAAATTTAGCAAATTTATTGACCGGAAAGGCAGACCGCTTCTGACCTATGCCGTTATCGAAGCAGCTATCGCCTTCCTGGCCCTTAACTTACCTTTTCTCTTCTCAGTCCTCACCCCGGTCTATATATGGATCTGCCGCTTCCTGGGAAACACTCCCTTTTCGTTCCGGCTGGCTCAAATTGTTTTCTGTTTCATTTTGATCCTTGCTCCTACTACTTTAATGGGAGGGACACTTCCCATCCTGTGCCGGTTCGCTGCAACCAGTAATGATAAGATTGGCCGAATCACGGGTGAACTCTATGCGGCAAATACCCTGGGCGCAGTTGTTGGTTGCTTCATAGGTGGTTTCTTTCTCATAGAGGTCTTTGGTATCCAAGGCACGACGCATCTCACGGTCGGCATGAATTTTGGGGTGGCCATACTAGCCGGACTACTCTCTGCGACTGGCCATAAATGGAGTAAATGTCTCTGGTACGGACTTCAAGTTCAGGACATCTCAAAAGTTGCAGGCTCATATTCCGCTCCTGATACATAGCCAAGCCCGGGAAATCCTGCAAATCGGTTTTGGAAGCGGTGAGACAGCCTGTTCTGTAACCCGGCACAATATAGGCCATGTAGATAGCGTGGAAATTTCCCCGGAAGTGATAGACGCCGTTAGTTTTTTTGCGGATGTGAATCAGAAGGTCCTCGATAAGGCCAAGCTGAATTTGGTCATAGATGATGTGCAAAGTTTCTTGGTGAGAGGAACCCGAAGATATGACGTTATACTCTCTGATTCCATTCATCCAACTATTGCCGGCAACGGGTCGCTTTATACCGTAGAATACTTTCGTCTTTGCAAAGAGAAACTCAGGGCCGGGGGAATATTTTCTACCTGGGCGCCTCTCTACGACCTCACTCCGGAGGATTTCAAGGTGATTCTCCGATCTATGAAAACGGTTTTCTCCCACGTGTATCTATGGCATACACCAGCCGGCCGCAACGAATGGTGCATCCTTATGGGAATGATGCAGCCTCTCTCCATAGACTTGCGCGAACTGGAACAGCATTTCAACAGAAAAGCGGTTCGGGAGGACCTGGCTGCCATCTCAGTCCTCGATTGTCGGCAGCTGCTGAGTTTCTTTTTGTTGGACGATAAAGCTATCTTGCAGCTCATCGGCCGGAAAGGACTATGCAACACGGATGATAATTCCTATCTGGAATACGCAGCAGCCAAGAGATACTTTGACCCTGTGGAACGACATCAGGGAGTGAAAAGAATCTTACAAGAGCTTCTGGTCAGGCGGGGCGATATAGTTCGATATCTGAAGGCCGGTTCCGGCGATCCCGCCTTGAAGCGCTATATTATGGAGAGGGATTATATACTGGCCGGACGACTCCTCGAACTCGACGGTCAGTTTCACCTGGCAAATATAATGTATCGGCGAGTACTGGAACTGAATCCGGTGTCTGAAGTAGCCCGTGACATGCTCGGCTGTTCGCATAATTCAAAGGCCATCCTGCTCAGGGCCTTAACGGAAAATCCCAAAGACTATACAATCTATCAAAATCTAGGCTTCTCCTGCTTGAACGCTGAAGATTTTTCCGTAGCAACGGACTGGTTTAAGAAGGCCCTTGAAATAGAACCCAAATCCATTGATGCCCATTTCGGACTGGCAAAGGCCTATTTCGGCTTGAATAAGTTTGACGAAGCAGTAGAGCAGTTGAATATTGCAACTAAACTTGGACCCGTACCCTGGCTTTCTGAAAAGATCAGAAAGGGACTCAACCTGATCTATGCCAAAAGGATGGCAAGCTATCTGCCTGATAGTCCGGAAGCCAGACAAAGGCTGGGACTCGCCTACCTGGAAAGGGGAAGCTTTGATTTAGCCCTGGCCGAATTGAAAAGAGTGGTAAGGCTGCAGCCCGATTACATAATGAATCATCTCAACATGGCTACCTGTTATGAAAATGCCTTACAATTCGCTAAGGCAAAAAAGGGCTTTCTAAAAGTGTTGGAATTAGACCGGGCAAACCGAGCAGCCTTCAAATGTCTGGAACGATTGAGCGGGCGTACGGGCGCTGAAGACATCATAGCCTACGCTACCGCCCGGTTGGAGAAGCCAAGCAGTCTGAAGACTCCGTCTTACCGGAGCATCCATAATTATAGCAACGCCCTGGATTTTTGGAAGAAAGGGCGGTTTATAGAAGCCACGAGGGAACTTGAGAAGGCAGTGGGATACTGTGAAGACCATCTCCCGGACTTGGTCAGTTTGTATAAGATTCAAGGGAGGTATGATCATGCTATAGAGGGACTTCAGACCATGGCCAAAAGCAATCCCGAAGACCGCGCATTAAAAAGAGAGCTAATGGAACTTAATCTTCTGAAAGAGCTAAAAAAAATTCAGAAAGGCCCGGACGCGAACCAGAAATACTGTCAGATCCTGAGTGTATTGGCAAATCTATACTGGCAGGGCGGAGATTTCGAAGAGGCCGAAGAGGCCCTGCTGAAGATTCTGGCTCTTGATCCGAATGCAGCAGTCATCCATCTTAATCTGGGCATGTGTTACGAAGCCACGGGACAATTGGCTAAGGCTTTGGACTCTTATAAAACGGCGCTAGAGATGGATCCGCATCTGGGGTCCGCCAGGAATACCTTACTCCGACTGATGGATACAATAAGAAAATACGGCGGGAGCTCCATCAAGACTTCTTTACATCAGAGGACTCTTTATGGACTCTAGACCAACGCTCACTAATCCTTTACATGTTATTGGGACCTTACCCCGGTAATAACCAGCTCTTATTCTGATAAAACACATTCCGATTGCTCCACAGCTAAAACCTATTTTCTATTTCTTTGCGCATCCTTTCATCTTCCGGAATGCTCTCATCGAGTATCAATATCTGATGGCTGACTTGCTTGATTTCGCCGCCCGGGGTCACGATTACGTCAAGGCGGCCCAGCCAGTGGCCTTCCGGCTTAGGAGAACATATGTAGGTATTGTTTATCTTCCAGGGCTTGCATAAAGCGCCGCTTCCGCTTTCAATGATGATGTCCAGGCCGTCAACCTCTTCAGCAAGCTTCGTATCTGTCCTGGTCCCCAGATTAGACAGCATCACCACAAGGGAACACTCCTTTTTCAACCCGGGAACAATGTCCCTAATCACGATCTTGGCATCACTTACTACCTGAATTTTGCGTCAAAACTCTCATATTTATTATGCAGCATTTTTCATGCAAAAAATATTTTGCATAGGAGGCTGACATTGATAAGCCCACGAGAGGGGACTATTTAAAATTTCCGGGTTT
>JBFMAZ010000114.1:0-5585 GCA_040755415.1 Thermodesulfobacteriota bacterium
ATCCCTCCCAGCCTCCCTTTTTCAAAGGGAGGAGAAACACTCCCCCTTTGAAAAAGGGGGATTAAGGGGGATTTTTAAGGTGCCGTTTTCTGGACGACTAGCTCTTTTCAAACAGCTAAACTGATACCGATATTCGAATTTCGGATTTAGCAGATCGCCCATCTAAAATAATATGGGCTGAATAGTTACTTTTAAGCACCTATATTACGAAGGCTCAAAAGATGTCTAAATTTGCCGCGCTATTCCTGGGGGAAACAGCGGGATCGGAAGAGAACCAGCCCTCGAAAGAGGGGTCAGGTTCCTATACTATCCTCTTTGTCGATGACGAGGAAAACGTGCTTTCCGCCCTTCGCCGGGTGTTCCGCCGGGAAAACTATAAGGTGCTGACCGCCAAAGGCGGTATCGAAGCCCTGAATATCCTGGCCCAGGAACCGGTACAGGTGGTAGTCTCCGATTTCAAGATGCCACAGATGGACGGAGCGGCCTTCCTGCGTGCCGTGAAGGAGAAGTATCCCCAGACTATCCGCATCATGCTCACCGGTCACGCCGATGTCTCTGCCATAATGGGGGCGGTTAATGACGGGGCGGTCTATAAGTTCATTACCAAACCGTGGAATGACGACGATCTGAGGCTGACGGTAAGTCTGGCCCTGGAACAATATGATCTCATTAAAGAAAATAAGGCACTTAAAGAAAAACAGCGGCAGGCGGAACAGAAGCTAAAAAGCCTTAGTCGATTGACCTCCGTGGGGCAAAGTAACCTGGGAAAGATGCTCGTGCGCCGGGGTGTACTGACCAACGAACAACTGAGCAAGGCGGAGGAGTTCCAGAAGCGCACCAAAGAGGCCCTGCCGGCTCTTTTGGTTAAGCTGGGTTATGTGGATGAATCCGGCATATTCAGTGTCATCAAGAAGGAATTAAATATAGACGTGGTCAGCCTGGCCGAATTTAATATCAGTGATACCTTGTTTGAACTCATCCCGGAGAGTTATTGCCGGCAGAATTATGTCCTGCCCCTGCGCCTGGAGGACAAAAAGCTTACCCTGGCCATGGCCGACCCCACTGATTTTTACAAGGTGGATGATTTGCGTTTCGTTAGCGGATTAAACATTATCCCGGTACTGGCCCGGGCCAGTGAGATTATTTCCCGGCTGGATCAGCTTGCGTCCAGGGAAGTGCCGACCATAAAAGAGCTTGAGGAGTTCAACGAGTATGACCCTTATGAAAACATCGAGGTCATAGAAGAAGAGGAGGATTGTGATATCAAGGAACTCCTCTCTTCGGCCGAGACCCCGCCCGCTATACGGCTGGTAAATGCCATCATTTCAGAATCCATCTCCATGGGCGCGAGCGATATTCACATCGAGCCCAAATCCGAGTATAGCCGGGTGCGTTTTCGGGTGGATGGGCTGCTTATTGATAAGATTCATCTACCGTCGAGTCTCCATGCCTCCACGGTTTCCCGTATCAAGATCATGGCCGGAATGGATATATCCGAACGCCGGAAACCCCAGGACGGAAGGGTTACGGTAAAGACCGCCCGTAAGATAATGGACCTGCGGGTATCCTCCCTGCCCACGATAAGTGGAGAAAAGGTGGTCTTGCGGCTCCTGGATCGTAACGCCAGCGTAAGGCATATTGCCGACCTGGGAATCGATCCGGAATCCCTGGCCAGTTTGAAGCGAATGACCAAAAGGACCCAGGGGCTTCTCCTGGTGGTTGGACCTACCGGCAGCGGCAAGACCACCACCCTCTATGCCATCTTACGTGAGAATGCCACCATAACCAAAAACTTTGTTACCATCGAGGACCCCGTAGAGTACTTCATGGAAACGGCAGAGCAGGTCCACGTGCGCGAGCGGATAGGCCTCGACTTTGCCAGTGTGCTACGCTCCATTTTGAGACAGGATCCGGATGTCATCATGCTCGGTGAGATCCGTGACCTGGAGACGGCAGGGGTAACCTTTCATGCGGCCCTGACCGGCCATCTGGTCTTGAGCACCATCCATGCCAATAATACCATTAGCGGTATTATCCGGCTCAGGGACATAGGGATAAAATCACATATTATTGCTGCCGGACTCATAGGTATCATCAGTCAACGATTGCTTCGCCGCGTATGTGAACATTGCCGGGAAGAGTACACCCCCCCGGAAGAGTTACGGGCCGCCCTCGGGCTGCGCGATCAGACCCTGGTGCCGCGATTTTTCAAAGGAGCCGGTTGCAATCACTGCCATAATACCGGATACTCCGGCCGGGTGGGGATATTTGAGATACTGGAGGTTAATGACGAATTAAGGGAGTTAATTCATGACGGCGCCAACAACCCCGAAATACTGCAAGCGGCCCGGGCCTCGGGGATGCGGATGCTCTTAGAAGATGGCTATCATAAACTAAGATCGGGGGAAAGTACGTGCGAAGAATTGCTGAGGGTGTTGGGGCCGGTAAATGAGGTATTTTGTCCTCATTGCCACCGGCCGATAAGGGAGGGCTTTATCAGTTGCCCCTTCTGTGGAGGGGCTATCAGGCGGAAGTGCCCGGGTTGTGGGCGGATAATGGAGGCGGAGTGGCTAGGATGCCCGTTCTGTGGAGGGAATATACAGGGCAGGTGAAGTAATGTCAAAAGTTATATGAAAAACAGCCACAGAGATGGAAAATTCGAAATCCGAAGCACGAAATTCGAAACAAATTCAAATGACCAAATGAGAGCAATGACCAAAACGAAATCGAAGGAGTTGCTGATGGACGTTTCTAACATTCGATATTTGGATTTCGGATTTGTTTCGGATTTCGGATTTCGATATTCAGATTTGGTTGCGGCTATGCCGCGCTGTGTCCTCTGTGGTTAATCGTTGACAATACGGCAGGTGTAGGGAGAAGGCTAACATGGAAGAAAACACCATACTCATCGTAGATGACGAGGCCAATATCTTACAGTCTCTGAAACGCGTCTTCCGCCGGGAGCCTTACCGGGTGCTCACAGCCTCGAGCGGACCGGAGGGACTCGAGATACTGGGGAAAGAGCATGTTGACCTTATAATCTCTGACCAAAGGATGCCGGAGATGTCCGGAACCCAGTTTCTGGCCAGGGCTAAGGACCTATATCCAGAGACGATTCGTATTATCCTGAGCGGATACACGGACGTCGATTCCATTACCGAGGCCATTAATGTGGGTAATGTCTATAAGTTTATTTTAAAGCCGTGGGAAGATGAGGCCTTCAAGACCACTATCAGAGAGTCCTTTGAGATGACCCGGTTGCAGAGAGAAAATCGCAAGTTGACAGAGACCATCAAGAAGCAAAATGAAGAACTTAGATACCTGAATAAGAATCTGGAAAAGGAAGTCGGGGACAGGACCGTCGAGATCAAATTGCAGAATGAGGCCCTGAAGCTGGCGCGCGATATCCTGGAAAGTCTGCCGGTAGCCGTGGTCGGTGCGGATGACGAGGAGACTATAGTTCTGGTCAACGGCCAGGCCCGGTGTTATTTCGAGCAGGAAGGCCGGATGCTCCTCGGCTCCAGGTTGCAAAGTTATTTCGGCAAAGACCTGCTGGAGCTTATTAACAACGCCTTAAATGCCGAAAAGCAGATAGAAGGGCAATACAAACATACTGACGGCGGCGGTTTTAACGTGTACTGTACCCCGCTTTCAAAAGGTAACTTTGAGACACCCCGCCGGGGGGTGGTGATTTCATTTTTGAGTCAGCCACAAAGTTAATCGGCCACAGAGTCACCAAGACACGAAGCATAAATATGAATTTTAAACCACTATCCGCAAGAGAGGAATCCATTGCCGGAAAAATTATAGATGCAGCTTACACTGTGCATCACATCTGTCCAAAATAAGATTTTTAAAATCTCCCCTGCCCCCTCTTTTCCAAAGAGGGGATTAACGGTATTTTCCCCCTTTGGGAAAGGGGGATCAAGGGGGATTTGAAGGTTACAGCACATGAATCGGCAATTTGGACAGCAATGGTGCCGGTTATCAAAAATGGTATCAAAAGAATTATTCTATAGTCTTAGTGTCTTTGTGTCTTAGTGGCTAAAGAATCTGAAAAAGTAAGGTTTCACGATGGAAGACACGACCAGGACCATCCTGCTGGTAGATGATGAAGAAAACATCCTTTCTTCCCTGCAGCGCCTTTTACGGCGGGAAAATTATAATGTCATAACGAACGCCAGTCCTGAGAAGGCCCTTGAGATCCTAAAACGCGAACCCGTCGCTCTCATCATATCTGACCAGAGAATGCCGGAGATGGATGGGACTGAATTTCTGGAGAAGGCCAGAGAAATCCAGCCGGAGGCCGTACGCATCATATTGACCGGATATGCGGACATTAGTGCGGCCATGGCCGCCATAAACCAGGGGCAGGTCTATCGCTTTATAACCAAGCCCTGGAACGACCTTGATCTTAAGGCAAACATCAGGCAGGCTATCGATTTTTACCACCTGCGCAAGGAAAATCAGAGGCTCTTTGAGCTAACGGTCCGGCAAAACGCCGAGCTTAAAGAACTCAATGAAAACCTGGAAAAGAAGGTCGAAGAACGCACTCAGGAGATAAACCGCCTCTATAAAGAACTTCAATCGAGTTATTTCAAGACCATTCGCATCTTCATGGACCTTATGCAGATGTATGACCCGGCCCTGGGGGGCCATGCCAAAAGGGTAGCCGTCCTTTCCCGGCTCTTGGCTGAAAAGTGTGAGTTACAGGGGGAGGAACTCGACGTAATCGAGGCCGCCGGCTCCCTCCATGACGTGGGCCTGATCGGCATCCCCCGGGAAATAATAAGAAAGAAGGATTCGGAGCGGACCACAGCAGAAAAGGCCCTTTATGAGCAGCACCCGGCCTTAGGCTATGCGATACTTAATTCCGTACCTAAACTGGATCAGGTCAGTATATTGGTCAAATCACATCACGAGAGGTTTGATGGCTCCGGGTATCCGGACAGGCTGAAGAAGGAAGAGATACACTTGGGAGCCCGCATCATAGCCGTGGCCAATGTCTATGATCATCTTTCGGCCCGCAAGGATATATCGAGAGAGAATGCGCTATCTTATTTGCAAAGACTAGCAGGGAACGAACTGGATCCCTCCGTAGTCTCTACGGCCATAGAGGTATTTTCAGCGGTCAAGAAGGCAGATAGGGGAGAAGTAGCAGTTACCCTTGAAAATTTAAGGCCGAACATGGTCCTGGCCCGGGAACTGAAGACGCATTCCGGCCGGCTGCTCATGCCTAAGGACGCCGTTCTTAAAGAGGCATACCTGGAAAAGGTCAGGAAATTTCATGAAATAGACCCCATAGTGGGGTGGATTTATGTGTACAGATAAGATAAATCCGAAATTCGAAGCACGAAATACGAAATAAATTCGAATGTCCAAAACAGAAAAACCCGAAACAGTATGATTTAGAAGATCGCACTCTTATATTCGCAGAAAAGATAAGAACCTTTGTAACTAAGATGCCTAAAACAGTTGCAAATATTGAAGACGGGAGACAACTGATAAGGGCCTCCGGTTCGGTTGGCGCCAATTATATTGAAGCGAATGAAGCGCTAAGTAAGAAAGATTTTGTCATGAGGATT
>JBFMAZ010000115.1:0-47352 GCA_040755415.1 Thermodesulfobacteriota bacterium
CAAGTAGTTACGAAGGCAGCACGCACACTAATTCCCAAATGTCAAGCAAAAAACGACATGAATGCAAATTTTCTCCGAATTTTTTGGTCTACCAACATATGCAAAAACCTAACCGGACGACGCTGATGTAGACTCTACTTTTTTCGTCTGAGCTGAATATGAGTAGTATCGTATAGAAATTTGCTAAAAAACGCAACAGGATAAAATTGTAATTAAACATTAGGCAGATAAGGCCGATACCATAAAAGATGGCATGGCTTGTTAAGGACCCTATTTTTGCCAAAAATCTTCTTTTTGCTTCAAATACATACATTATATAGAGTCTATATAAAAATGATAATTTATTATTCGGGGCTGTAAGTGGAACATTTTAGGACTTATCTATTGTCAAAACGGATCGTTCCTGAAAAAAAGCTGGCCTATTATGTCTCCTGGATCACCCGATTTTACGCCTTTTGTGATAAAAATCCTGGAGACGATGTGTCATCTGAAGAAATTGCCAGTTTTCTTAAGCACTTAACGAAAAGCCGTGAAGATTGGCAGGTCGATCAGGCAAATGAAGCGATCCAGCTTTATCTCTATTACAACCAGCGCAAATGCCAAAATAAAGCAGCCCTTGGTACCGATAACCAGTGGAAGGCGGTAGCGCAGGATATGGTCCGAATGCTCCGCTTAAAACACAGGTCTTTGAGCACTGAAAAAACCTATATGGGCTGGTTGCGGTCTTTTTACCGGTTCTTGAACGGTCAGTCTCCTTATGCGCTTGACAGTTCACATGTTAAAGATTTTGTATCAGTTTAGCTGTTTGAAAAAGTATTTTAAAATCCCTCCCAACCTCCCTTTTCCAAAGGGAGGAGAAACATTTCCCCCTTTGAAAAAGGGGATCCCCTACATTCCCCCTTTGAAAAAGGGGGATTAAGGGGGATTTTCGAGGCGCCGTTTTCTGGACGACTAGCTCTTTTCAAACAGCTAAAGTGTTACAAGATTTTTTATCTTATCTTGCGGTTGAGCGGAATGTATCTTCTTCTACTCAGAACCAGGCCTTCAACGCCATCCTCTTTCTATTCCGTCACGTGCTTGATAACGATATTGACGATATTAGTGGAGCCGTCAGAGCGTCCCAAAAACGCCGACTTCCGGTTGTGTTGACAAAACAGGAGGTTTTTCGTCTGTTTGACCATCTCAACGGAACGAATCTTCTGATGGCCCAGCTTCTATACGGTTGTGGCCTTCGTCTTCTGGAATGCCTCAGACTAAGAGTTAAAGATATTGATTTTGAACGGGGTTGTTTAACAATTAGATCAGGTAAGGGCGACAAGGATCGTGAGACCGTCCTGCCTGAGAGTCTCAAAAACGACCTTCGGCAACATCTGGATAAGGTTAGAGATCTCTTTGAAAGAGACCGCCGGGATAAGGTTGCAGGCGTCCAATTGCCGGGTGCTTTGGAGCGAAAATATCCAAATGCCGGCAAAGAATGGGGTTGGCAATGGGTATTTCCATCTGGAACGCTATCTGTTGATCCGCGGACAAGACAGATTAGACGGCATCATATTCATCCCAGTTGTCTGCAAAAAGAAACCAAACGCGCGGCACTGGCTGCAGAATTCACCAAGAAAGTAACCGTTCATACCTTGCGGCACAGCTTTGCCACCCACCTGCTGGAAAAGGGATACGATATAAGAACCATACAGGAACTTCTCGGTCACACCAATGTCCAGACCACGATGATCTATACACATGTGGCTACAAAGAACAAACTGGGAGTGAAAAGCCCACTGGATTGATTAGTTAACATAAGGTGGCTATTCAAACTGAGGCCTGTATTAGCACTCCCTATTTGCAGTTGCTTTCCCCGATGATATTGGCTACATTTATGCCCTCATAAGATTTCACACAGAGTGAATAACCTCATAATCTTTACCTTTACATTTTTAGGGCAGTGAAGTATTGAACAATTCGTAAATTTTCAGCACTGAGCACGTATTGTCCGTTGTTCGTAGTCTGTTGTCCGTCGAAGATTCGCCTTTGGTCCGCCACTGGCGAACAACTGACTAATGACCACTGACTATTGACTACTGAATTGCATTGCGGAGGAATATTGCTGCCGTGAGCGTATCCGAATACCGGAAGAAAATTGACGAGGCGGCGCGCTTTTTAGCCGATGGTCTGGATTTAAGGCCCACGGTCGGCATTATTCTCGGAACCGGCTTGGGCGGTCTGGCGGACCGGATTGAGAAGCACAAGATCATCCCATACCGTGACATCCCGCATTTCCCCGAATCCACCGTGGAGAGCCATGCCGGGCAGTTGATCGCCGGGCATCTGGGCGGCAAGGCGGTCCTGGCCTTTCAGGGGCGTTTCCATTTCTATGAGGGCTACTCTCTGGAGGAGGTTACCTTTCCGGTACGGGTCCTGGCCACCCTGGGCGTCAGGACGTTGATCTTGTCAAACGCCGCCGGAGGGCTAAATCCGCTCTTTAAGCCCGGAGATCTCATGATTATCCGTGACCACATCAATCTCATGGGGGCAAATCCCTTGCGCGGCCCGAATACAGACGAATGGGGGCCGCGTTTCCCGGATATGTCCGTACCTTATGACCGGGCGCTCTGTGATAAGGCGGAGGAAGTGGCCCTGACATCCGGCCTCCCCGTGCAAAAGGGCGTCTATGTGGCGGTTTCCGGCCCCAGCCTGGAGACCCCGGCCGAGACGCGTTTTTTACGAATGATCGGCGCGGATGCGGTCGGCATGTCCACGGTGCCGGAGGTTATAACAGCCAACCATGCCGGACTCAAGGTCTTTGCCGTCTCGGTCATTGCCAATGTGAATCTTCCTGAGTGTATGCAGCCTATACATTTAGAAGATGTGATTGCCGTTGCCGGCAAGGCGGAGCCGAACCTTGTCCTTCTGGTCTCGAGACTGCTCAAGGCTATGAAAAATTAACCGCAGAGATCGCAGAGAAATGAAAAAAAGTGAATAAGTGGAAAACCTTTGACAATACCAATCATTGCTGTCCAAATTGCTGATTCATGTGCTGTGGCCTTCAAATCCCCCTTGGTCCCCCTTTTCCAAAGGGGGAATTAAAGGCTTCTCTTTCAAAAGGGGGAAATACCGTTAATCCCCCTCTTTGGAAAAGAGGGGTCAGGGGAGATTTTAAAAATCGTATCAGTTTAGCTGTTTGAAAAAGTATTTTAAAATCCCTCCCAACCTCCCTTTTCCAAAGGGAGGAGAAACATTTCCCCCTTTGAAAAAGGGGATCCCCCTACATTCCCCCTTTGAAAAAGGGGGATTAAGGGGGATTTTCGAGGCGCCGTTTTCTGGACGACTAGCTCTTTTCAAACAGCTAAAGTGTTACTAAAAATCTTATTTTGGACAGATGTGAACCCCAATAATACATGAAGGGAATACTCATATGGGTGACGGTAACAAAGTAGCGGCTGATCTGGTTATTAGCGGGGGTACGGTGCTTACCCTTAACCCCGACGGGGAAATTATCGAAGATGGAGCCGTGGCTATAAAGGATGACAGCATTATTGCCGTCGGTCCGGGGCTGGTAATCGCCGGTTCAGTAAAGGCAGGGCGTGTACTGGAGGCCCGGGGCGGGGTGATTATGCCCGGCCTCATCAACTGCCATACCCACGCGGCCATGACCTGCTTCCGGGGCTTGGCCGATGACCTGCCCCTTATGACCTGGCTTAACGATTATATCTTTCCGGCCGAGCGCAGGATGAATGCGGATGTGGTCTATTGGGCGACCCTTCTGGCCTGTGTGGAGATGATACGCTCCGGAACCACCACCTTTTGTGATATGTACCTCTTTACAGATCGGGTGGCTGAGGCCGCGGCCAAGGCCGGCCTCAGGGCCTGGATTGGTGAGGGATTGTTTGATTTCCCTTCGCCTAGCTATGGCGAACTGGAAAACGGCTTCAAATATACGGAAGAACTGATTCTCAAGTGGAAGGGACACCCTCTTGTCTCTATCACCGTCGATCCCCATGCTACCTATACCTGTTCGCCGGACCTCCTTCAGCGGGCCAAGGACCTGGCCGTATTATACGATGTGCCTATCGTTATCCATCTGGCCGAGACCAGGAGCGAAGTGGAGGCTATGCGGGGCCAATACGGACATTCACCGGTCATTCATCTAAAGGAATTGGGGCTTCTGGATGAGCATCTGGTGGCCAATCATTGTGTAGTGCTGGATAAGGCGGATATAGAGGCATTAGCTGAGAACAGGGTAAAGGTCGTCCATTGCCCGGAGAGCAACATGAAACTGGCCTCGGGGGTGGCGCCGGTCCCGCAGCTCCTGGAAGCGGGCATAACCGTAGGCGTCGGCACGGACGGGTGCGCCAGTAACAATAACCTGGACCTTTTTCAGGAGATAGACATCATGGCCAAACTGCACAAGGTCTATTGCCTGGACCCCACGGTTATAGACGCCAGGACGGCCGTGCACATGGCTACTACCAATGGAGCAAAGGTGCTCAGGTCCGGCGGAAGGATAGGAAGTCTCGAGGTCGGCAAGAAGGCGGACATCATTGTCATAGATATGAATAAGCCGCATCTGACACCGGTTTATAACCTGTACTCGCACCTGGTCTATGCCGTAAACGGCGCGGATGTGATTTCTTCGGTGATAAACGGCCGGGTCATCATGGAAAACGGGATTATCAAGACTGTAAACGAAGAAGAGGTCTTATCCAGGGTTCGGGAGATCGGTCAGAATATCAGGTCATGTTTTATTCCCGCCTGACCACTCCTCCCGGCGATCAGTAATTGGCCTTCAAGCGTTCGTAACAATTTAGCGTTTTGAAAATGCATGCTAAAAAGTGCAAAGAAACATACCAAATCTGGAAATCAGGAAGGAGAGGGCTTGAAAGAATTCAGGAAGACTCTTGAATCAGGAACTCATGAACTCAGGAAAAAATGCTGTTCCATTCCTGATTTTTTGATTTCCAGATTCATTCATATAAATTGTTACCGGGAAAGTATTTTTGAGAAATTGATTTTCAGCAGTTCGGCTTATGGTTGTTCTGTTCTTTCATGAGTTCGTGAGTTCCAGATTAATAGCCTTAATTCCGTATTCTGATTTCTGAAAGCTGAACGCTGATAGCTGACAGCCTTTTTAGATTGGAAACATGATCGACTGCCATAAGTGCAAGCACTACTATGTGACCTGGGATAAAAACTTCCCGCACGGGTGTCGTGCCATGAATTTCAAAAGCTGGGAATTCCCATCAGCAGTAGTGCAAACAAGCTCAGGAATGTCCTGTCTCCTGTTCGGGCCTAAGGACAATGTCCCGCACCCCAGGCGTCGAAAGGATGGCAGCTATCAAGGATAACGGATACTTAGCTTCGATTTAACCGTCTTTTGAGAGTCTCGTAATCAAGATCGGCAATAAAGCGGTTTTTCAGAGGCTAATCCTGCTTTGCACATTTCCCCTGTGTCTATCTCAGTCCCCTCTCCAGTTGGTTTAGCACGGCTACGCCGACCTCCAGCGGTTCCTGGTTTAGTCCGCTTAGTAGATCGTGGTCATCCGGGAAAAAGCTCATAACCTCTTTTGGGTTCCATTGGTATAACATGGCATCCAACTTGTCCAGTAAGGCTGGGTTGTCGGTCTTCACGGCAGGGTTCTTTAATATCCACTTTGCCAGTTGGAGGCAATACAAGTGGTCTTGGCTCGGCACAACCTTCATGCTCAGCAGGGCTTTTTTCGCGGCTCGGTTGAGGAGTTTATTATTCTCTAAGATGTATTCTGGCATTTCGTAAACCCCTTAATAATAATTCTAGAGCTGCATTATTTGCCTTGTCAATATTTCTTTTCTCCGAATAATTTTATTATAATCCCGAGAAGGAAGAAACGAACTGTTGCCGACGGTGTGGAAGTAAGCCGCTTTAGGCAGTGAATCCCCTGGACTTCTTACACAGTTGAGTCCTGGGTTGGAAGGGCAAAACTGAGAGATGAGAGTGTATGCCTAACAAGTCCAGCGGGCTGTGACCCGCAGCCAAAGAGACCTCGTGCCCCAGCCGCTGCGCTCAAAAGAAAAGGCCGTCAGGTAATGACGGCCTTAGTTATTCATATTACTGGTCGGGACGAGAGGATTTGAACCTCCGGCCCCCTGAACCCCATTCAGGTGCGCTACCAGGCTGCGCTACGTCCCGACCGTTTTTCGGTGACCATTATTTAACACCCGGAATAGAAGGTGTCAAGCTTTTAAGCGGTCATAGCTGTAGTTGCCTATGCTCAACTTGCCGGATTATGGTAATATATCTTATTCCACAGATTACGCAGATTACACAGAAGGGATGCATTATACCCCGTAGTTTGCTGCGGGTTAGCCCATTGTGTATTAGAGAAACAGGTATTTGAAACGTGGAAAAAGATAAAAAGGGATACATACAGATCACAGGCGCACGGCAGAATAATCTCAAGGGATTTGATATCGCTATTCCCCTGAATGATTTAACGGTTATTACAGGTGTAAGCGGTTCCGGAAAGTCCAGCCTGGCCTTTGATACCCTGTATGCCGAGGGGCAAAGGCGCTACATCGAGACCTTTTCACCCTATGCGCGTCAGTTTATGGAACGCATGGATAGACCCAGGGTGGAAAAGATAGAAGGAATTCCGCCGGCTATCGCCATTGAACAGGGAAATCTGGTAAAAACATCACGTTCTACTGTAGGTACCATTACAGAACTTACTGATTTTGCGAAATTACTATTTGCACGAATAGGTGAACTGCACTGCCAGGGATGTTCCCGCCGGGTAATACGGGATACGCCGGAGACTATTGAGGCGGCCCTTTGGGAAGAAGGGGAAGGAAGTCGCATGATACTGGCCTTTTCCTATTCTAAAGGACGCATTGATCCGGAGACGGTTAAGCAGAAACTTTTGCGCCTGGGTTTTTACAGGATACTAGAGGACGATGAGGTAATCGAGATCGATACCTCGAGACTTGACACTCCTAAGATATCGGTAGTAGTGGACCGGTTCGTTTTGCAGGCGAAAGACAGGTCCCGGATTATCGATTCCATTGAGCAGGCCTTAAGGTTTGGCCAGGGTCAGGCCCTGGTGCGGATAGTGGGCGATAAAACTCTACAATTCAGTACCCATCTCCACTGTCCTTATTGCGACATTTATTACCAGGATCCGGTCCCGAACCTCTTTTCTTTCAACAGTCCCCTGGGTGCCTGCCCGCCCTGCCGCGGCTTTGGCCGGGTCATGGATGTTGACCTCGATCAGGTAATACCAAACCGCCATTTATCCATAGAACAAGAGGCTATCAGGCCGTGGGGTCTGGAGCGGTATGAGTACCTTGATCTTATGGATTTTTGCCGGAGAAATGGTATCCCTACGGATGTCCCTTTTAGTAAATTGAGCGAGGCGCAGCAAAGGGCGATCATCGAGGGTACGGATGACTTTTACGGGATACGCGGGTTCTTCAGGTGGCTGGAGGGCAAGGCCTATAAGATGCATGTCCGCGTCTTCCTCTCGCACTACCGCGGCTATTTTACCTGTCCGGAGTGCCAGGGCACCCGGTTTAAAGCCGAATCACTCCTCTATAGAATCAAGGGGCTAAATATTGCCGGGGTATATGGCCTTTCCATAGGTGATGCCTTTGATTTCTTTAGCACCCTTGCTGGTGACCGGTTGGACGAAGCATCCGGCGTGATCGTGCGCGAGATCGTCAGCCGCCTGCGGTATCTAAACGAGGCCGGCCTTTCGTACCTGACACTGGACCGCCAGTCCCGGACCCTTTCCGGCGGAGAGGTGGAAAGGGTCAGTCTTACCAAGGCCCTGGGGTCTTCACTCGTAAACACCCTCTACGTCCTTGATGAGCCAAGCGTCGGCCTTCACCCCCGGGACAGCCGTCGTCTGGTGAATATATTGAAAGAACTTTCCAGACAGAACACCGTGGTCGTGGTGGAGCATGATCCGGAGATCGTGCTCGGATGCAGCCACCTCCTTGACCTCGGCCCCGGGGCCGGGGAGGAAGGCGGGAATGTCGTCTATTTTGGTCCGCTTTCCGGGATCAATAAGGAAAAAGGTTCCAGGACCATAGATTATCTTACCGGGAGGGATAAGATACCGGTTCCGGCCCGGCGCAGGCGTCCGGACAAGGAAAAATGGATTAGGGTAAGGGGTTGCCGGGCGAATAACCTGAAAGACATCGATGTCAATATCCCATTAGGTCTCATAGTCTGCCTCACCGGCGTCTCCGGGTCAGGGAAGAGCACGGTGGCCGCGGAGATTTTGTACAGGGGAATAAGACGCGCGAAGGGCTATCCGGCTGATAAGCCGGGCGCGCACGATTCAATAGAGGGCCACCGGGCGGTTGACGATGTTATCCTGGTTGATCAGGGCCCTATTGGTAAGACGCCTCGCTCCAACCCGGTGAGCTATATGAAGGCCTTTGATCCTATCCGCAAGCTGATGGCCCAGACGCCTCTGGCCAGGGAGCGCGGGTACAGGGCCGGGATGTTTTCTTTCAACGTGGCCGGGGGACGGTGTGAGACCTGCGGGGGGAACGGCTTTGAACGGGTGGAGATGCAGTTTTTATCTGATGTCTATATCACCTGCCCGGATTGTAATGGCCTGCGCTACAGAAAAAAAGTCCTGGAGGTCGCTTACAAAGGAAAGAATATAGGCGATATCCTTCAGATGACCTTCTCTGAGGCCGGAGATTTTTTTAGAGACTCGCCGGGAATAACGGCCCTCTTCCAGCCGCTGATCGAGGTAGGACTGGGGTATCTCCGTCTGGGGCAGCCGATAAACACCCTTTCCGGAGGAGAGGCCCAGAGGCTGAAGCTGACTAGGCATCTGGCCGTCCGTTCCGGGAGGCGGCTCCTGTTTATATTTGACGAACCGACTACCGGACTCCATTTTGAAGACATCAAGAAACTTCTTTTAGCCTTTGAAGGGCTTGTTAAGGCCGGTCACTCGGTCCTGGTTATCGAGCACAACATGGATGTCGTTAAATGCGCGGACTATGTCCTGGACCTGGGCCCGGAAGGAGGAGAGGCCGGTGGAAGGATTGTGGCTGAGGGCACGCCGGAGGATATTGCCCGGACCGAAGATTCTTTTACCGGCCGGTTCTTGCGGAAATATCTGGAAGGGGATTTACGTATTGAGACCAGGTCCCAGCCAATAGCTGCGCCGCCTGTGGATTATAATGAGAGGGGTATTACCATAACCGGTGCCAGGGAACACAATTTGAAGAATATAACCGTGACTATTCCCCGCGACCAGGTAGTAGTTATCACCGGGATCAGCGGCTCCGGGAAATCCACCCTGGCCTTTGATGTCCTCTTTGCCGAAGGACAACGTCGTTATATCGAAAGCCTGCCTACCTATGTGCGGCAATATCTTAAGATAATGGAACGTCCCGATGTTGACCTCATCACCGGGATCCCTCCTACCGTGGCTATTGAACAGCGGATGGGCCGCTTACAGAGACGTTCCACGGTCGCCACCATCACTGAAATCTACCATTACCTGCGGCTGCTTTTTAGTAAAATGGGTATTCAGTATTGCCGCTGTGGCCGGCCCATCTCCCCTCAGTCCGAGGCGGAAATGGTAAGGAGGATCATAGAAGGCTACAGGAATCGCCAGGTCTTGTTCCTTGCCCCCAAGGTCATCCGTCGCAAGGGCATTTATAAGGACGTCTTTGAACAGGCGATCAAAAAAGGGCATCGCCAGGTGCGGGTGGACGGCGCATTAACCTTGCTTGAAAAGGTGCCCCAACTTGAGCGGTATAGGGAACACTCCATCGATGTGGTCACTAGAAGCCTTACGGTATTGCCGGAAGATGAGCCGGGGATAGCAGAATCCATCAGTCAGGCCCTCCTGGAAGGAAAAGGGATGTTCTATCTCCTTGACCTCAAAGACGGGCGGGAGGAGACCTTTAGCCGGAAAGGATATTGTCCGCACTGTGAAACTGGGTTCGAGCCTCTCGATCCACGGCTTTTCTCCTTTAATAGCCGCTACGGGGCCTGCCCGGCCTGTGAGGGTCTGGGAATTTTATCTGAAAATGGAGCAATTTGTCCGCGGTGTAAAGGGAAACGGCTGAATGAACAGGCGCTCTCGGTGAAGGTAGCCGGTTATACCATTTCAGATGTGGTCTCTCTGGCCGTAGAAGAGGCCAAAAGGCTTTTTCTGGCAATGCATTTTTCAGATAGGGAAAAGGCCATCTCTGAGCTCCTTATCCCTGAGATAATGGCCAGACTGGATTTTCTGGCCAGGGTGGGCCTTCCTTACCTGACCCTGGAGCGCAGCGGCGATACCCTTTCCGGGGGTGAGACGCAGCGCATCCGGCTTGCCGCCCAGCTAGGTTCGAACCTCTGCGGAGTCTGTTACATCCTGGACGAACCGACCATCGGATTACACCCGAGGGACAATGAGATGCTCCTTCACACCCTCTTGCAACTAAGAGATCGCGGCAACAGTGTCGTGGTGGTGGAGCACGATGAGGAGACTATCCGGCGGGCGGACTGTATCCTGGACCTCGGCCCTGGCGCCGGGACAGAGGGAGGATATTTGATAGTCAAGGGCAGCTTGGCTGAGGTCCAGCAGGAATCCGCCTCTGTGACCGGTAGATGGCTCCGGGACACCGGCCGCCGCCGGATTACCTCCCGATTCCGCACCGCCAGAGAAGGAAAGTGGCTAGAAATTAAAGGGGCGTCTGTGTACAACCTTAAGGATATCGATGTGGCTGTCCCCCTGGGCACCATGGTCTGTATCACTGGTGTATCCGGGTCGGGTAAGAGCACCCTGCTTAGAGAGGTCATTCTGAAAGGAGTTAAGGCCCGCCTGAATAAGGACAGTATTTCACAGGATGGCTGCAGGGAAATCAGAGGCTGGCAGCATCTGGAGCGCGTTCTGGAAGTGGATCATTCACCTATTGGCAGGACGCCCCGCTCTACCCCGGGTACCTATATCGGGTTCTATGATGATATTCGCACCCTCTTTGCCAGGCTCCCTGAGGCAAGGGTGCGTGGTTATGGGGCCGGACGGTTCTCCTTCAATGTGAAAGGAGGACGCTGTGAGGCCTGTGCCGGTGAAGGGAAGAAAAAGGTGGAGATGACTTTCCTGCCGGATGTCTATATCTATTGCGAGGTCTGTGGCGGACGGCGCTTTAACGAGGAGACCCTTGCGGTTACCTATAGAGACAAAAACATCTCCGAAGTCCTTGACCTCACGGCAGAGGAAGGGCTGAAATTTTTCTCCAGGGTTCCCCGGATCGCCCATGCGCTTAATGTGCTGGCTGACATAGGCCTTGGTTATCTGAAGGTCGGCCAGCCAAGTAATACCCTCTCCGGCGGGGAAGCGCAGCGGATCAAGCTGGCCTATGAGCTGTGCAAGGAGACCCACGGCCGCACCCTTTACATCCTCGATGAGCCGACTACAGGACTCCACCTGGCCGATATTGAGAAATTGATGCGTGTCCTGCAAAGCCTGGTCGATTTAGGGAATACGGTGATGGTCATCGAACACAATCTTGAGGTAGTAAAAGAGTCCGACTGGATTATTGACCTGGGCCCGGAGGGAGGAGAGAAGGGCGGAGACATCGTGGCGCAGGGATCGCCGCAGGATATCCTGGCCTGCAGAAAGGAATCATACACCGCGCAATTTTTGGAAAAATATCTGGGAATGTGAGGTTAAACCGTAATCTATAATGTAGTTGTGGAGTAAATTGATTGGTTATTGTCCAGCTATATTCACATTGCAGACCTTAATAGCCAAAGGGCCGCTATAGGACTCCCGCCTGGTTGTCTCCCTGGAAAAGTAGATCTCCTGCAGGGCCTTGGACATGGTGCCGGAGACTGACCCGCCTTTGACCGGCAGGCGCTTATCTCCGTCCACGAGATAGCCGACCCGAATCTCTCCGGAAAAGGCCCCGGTAACCGGATTGGGTTCGAAGGTAGAAAACTTAAGAAGACAGAGCACCGGGGAAGGGGACATGAGTTCTTTCAGAAGGTAATTTCCGGGCGAGACTACTACATTGGCGAAATCGCCGGTAGGTGCTATACCCAGGTAATCGGCATAGCGCTTATTGGCAGTACGGTTCCTGAAGACATTTTGTTCAATAACTGTGACCTTTGAAATGGCCAGTCCATTTTCATCAAAGGGCCTGCTCTTTATTCCTCCGGGCAGAAAGGGGTCGCTCACGAGGGTAAGTTTTTCACCGCGTGGACCACTGACTATCGGCTCGTTTTCTTTAAACTGTGACCACCCCTGGTACGCAGCCTGGCCGCCGGCCTGGGCCACAAAGTAATTAAAAAAGGTATCCAGGGCCTCTTCCGCAAATATCACATCATACAATCCCGTAGGCGGCGACTCAGCCGTCAACAAATCACGGGCATAGGCGGCATATTTATTCAAGGTGGGAGCCAGGTTGAGGTCGTCGTAAAGGCGACAGCGCTTCAGGCCGTCAATCTCACCCTCTTTATCTTTATTCCCGGCCAGGAGGACAAAATCAAGCATGATTTCCGTCTCTTCACGCCTGGCCCGGAGGCCGGTAGAGTTGAGAAGGATATATGTGCTCTCCGCTATGAATATCTCAGAAGAACTCAATTCAATTCCCGGATAGCTGAAGGCAATCAGCTCCCCGTGAATCTGCTCAATATAATATGCCGGATCAGACGCAACCTTTGCATCAAAGGCCTTTACGGCGGGGTAGGCCTGCCCGGGTTCGGGCAGGGAGAAGGGCCGATTGGCAATCAGCCGGGCCATCTCCACGGCTGATTTAATCTTTGGGCCTATGATGTCATCTCCGGTCAGCACAAAAGAAGACTCTCCCAGAAAACTCTGACCATCTCTCATATACGTAAGATATACTTTTACCTGAAACTCTTCGCTCGTTACTTCCCGGATGTTTTCTACGTCCTGAAAGATAGTATAAAGCTGGGAATCACGGCGCTTGACCTGGGTTACTTCCCATGCGGTCAGTTCTTTTACGGATGATAGGTAATCGGCGATCTCAGAAAGATACGTCATGTTCTTTTCCGGTATTTAATTTGTTTCCATCCGAAAATCCCCCTGTATCCCCCTTTTCCAAAGGGGGAATGTAGAAATCCCCCTTTTCCAAAGGGGGATTTCAATATTTTCCCCCCCTTAGCAAAGGGGGGGGGTGGGGGGATTTGGCAGTTTCCGGATAGGAACTAATTTGGCTAAAACTCCTTCCGGAGCTAAAAGGGTTCAGTGTATAAACTGTAAACTGTTTATCCTAATCTCGCCTTCAGTCTCAGGTAAGGCCCGCCGTCCGTTACCTTGACCCATTCCTTATGTCCCTTGCCGCACATGCCCAGCCCTCCGATCTCCATTTTATCGCCGACCATGGTAATGGACTTGAGAAGTTCCGGGACATAGCCGGTTACGATGACCGGGCTGTAAACCTTACCGGTCAGTCGGCCGTCACGTATCTCCCCGGCATAGTACCCCTCGAGCTGGATGCCCCATCCTTTGGGGTCTTCCATGCCATTGGAAGGGTGGTCGAGGAGATAACCGGAAGGAATATCGCGCAGCATTTCTTCCAGGGAATGCGTTCCCGGACCAAAATACGTGTTCGTCATCCGGGCATAGACCTTGTTTGTAAATGCCTCTCGCCTCCCGTTGGCAGTGCGTCTTAAGCCGAGTCGAAGTGCGGAGTTAAGGTCGGTCAGGCCGGATTTCAGTATGCCGTTTTCAATTATGCGGGTCTCGCCCGCCAATTGCCCCTCATGATCAAAGAAGAAAGAGGCCGCCTGGCCGGGCAAGGCCGGTGAATCAAACATATTCACCAGAGGCGAGGCCACTTCTTTGCCAATATATTCTGCGCCCCTGGCCCTGTTTTTCAGGAACATATCTGTTTCCATGCCATGTCCAAATGCCTCATGGGCAAACATACCGGCAAACGCCGGAGAAAAAATACAGTCATAGTAGCCAGGCGGAAGACGTTCCGCATAAAGGATGCGGCCACAGTCCCCGATCAATTTATCGAGTTTATCATCGGGAAGTGAGGCGTGTTCATAACCCCCCTGGTAGGCATGTCCACAATGGAGTTCGGCGGTCCGTTCGCCGTCGCGCATAACGACAAAGGCCACGGCCTGCGTCCTTTTTAAATCCTGATAGAGGTTTTTATGCCGGTTAACAAAAAGTTCCCTTGTCCTCACAAAAAGATACTGGTAAAGGGCGCTTATCACCCGTTTATCAGAATGTTCGAGCCGGTCTTTATATACCCGGCAAAGGTCCATTTTTTGAAGGAGGGGGATATCTTCGTTTTTTATCCCGCGCTGGATGTAAAATTCCTTGTCCGTCATTTCCCCAGGATCGATTACAGGGCCATCGTAGCGAATCAGGTCTTCTGCTTTTTTGACGAGGTCCTGCGCCGTCTTTTTCAGCATCTCCGGCCTGAGGTCGTCCGTCGCTGCCTCCATGAAGTGACGGCCGGTAAAGACCGTGAACACCACCCCTCGCCGGGGATGTAAAGAGTCCGCCCTTTGCTCATGGGTCTCTACGGTGACCTTTTCCCCTTCCGTCTCCATGGCCAGGGCTGAGGCATAGGGGACCTTTTTCTCCATGTCAAAGACGAGATCGGCTAATAGAAATTTAAGGGTCTTAATCATGGTTATCATCATACTCAACGGACAGACCCTTGCCAAGAGTAAAAAGCTTGTATCGACTATTGTACACATGCTATTATAAATACGAGCTCATCGTGAAAGAGTGTGGGTAATTTTCTCGTAAGATAAAGCATACTTCTTATTATCTCCCCTTTTGGTCAAGGTATGCTTCTTATTATCCCCCCTTAGCAAAGAGGGGGCGAGGGGGGATTTGAAAGGCAAACAATTATAAAATCTCCCCTGACCCCTCTTTTCCAAAGAGGGGAATAGAGAAGAGTAAAAAATTACCCACTCAATTACGCGAAGACCTTAAATACAAAACGTTTCGTTTTAACTGGCGAGGTAATAAAAATGGTAAGAAAACCAGCCGTAGCCGGTCAATTTTATCCGGGATCGGCGGCAGCTTTAGCAAGGGAAGTACAGTCGTATCTGGTTCCGGAGGAGAAGAAGGAAGTTTTGGGGGTTATTTCCCCTCACGCCGGGTATATATACTCCGGCCACGTAGCCGGGGTGGTGTTTTCCCATATAGCGGTGCCCGATGATGTGATTATCCTGGGCCCGAATCACCGCGGCATGGGCGATCCTTATGCCGTGATGGCTGAGGGTACATGGCAGATGCCTAACGGCGAAGTAGCCATCAACAAGGAACTCGCCGCCCTGATACTTGGGTATTCGCGTTATATTACAGATGATTACCGCGCCCATAGTTATGAGCACTCACTGGAGGTGCAGGTTCCTTTTCTGCAGGCCTTAAACAAGGATTTCAGGCTGGTGCCGATCACCCTCGCCCATGCGGGCTGGGAGGTCTGCCGGGAGATCGGCGAGTCCATAGCCCGGGCCGTCAAGGATTACGGCCGGAAGGCGCTTATCGTGGCCAGTTCGGATATGACCCACTACGAATCCGACAAGTCCGCCAGGCAGAAAGACAAGCTGGCTATCGACCGCATCCTGGCCCTGGATCCGCAGGGCCTTTTAGCCACAGTTCTTAAACACGATATCTCTATGTGCGGAGTTATCCCGGCAACGATTGCCCTGGCAGCCTGCAAAGTACTAGGGGCCACGCATGCTGAACTGGTCAAGTATGCCACATCGGGTGATGTCAGTGGTGATTACCAGCAGGTGGTCGGGTACGCCGGGCTTTACATAGAGTAAGCTTGAGGCTTCTTAAAAACAATTTCTCATGCAAAGGCGCAAGGGCCGCAAAGGAAAATGAAAATCTGGAAATCAAGAAATCAGGAATGAAAGATTTTTTCATGAGTTCCTGGGTTCCAAATTTTATTCTTTTTTGCGTCTTTGGCGGCCTTGCGTGATATTTTAAATCTTTTACGAATTCATCAAACTTGATAAAAGTATAAATGTTTATTACATTGACGGGGCCTTTGGGCCTCGTTTTATTTTTTTTGTACTTGAGGGAGCGGTAAGAATGGTCAATATACGCACGCGTTTTTCGCCCAGTCCAACTGGTTATCTCCATATTGGCGGGGCACGCACCGCCCTGTTTAATTGGCTTTTTGCCCGGAGGCATGGTGGGACATTTATCCTGCGGATCGAAGACACAGATGTAGCCCGCTCTACAGAAGAGGCGACCCGGGCTATTTTGGATGGACTCAAGTGGCTGGGCATTGATTGGGATGAAGGCCCATATTTCCAATCTCAGCGTCTGGATATCTATCAATCTTACATCGACCGGCTTGTATCGGAAGGAAAGGCATATTATTGTTCGTGTCCACCGGAGGAACTGGAGGCCAAAAGGAAGGCGGCTTTGGCCGAAGGCCGAAAGCCAAAGTATGACGGCACCTGCCGTAATCGTGGTCTAAAGAAAGGCCCGAATACCGTCGTCCGTTTTCTTAGTCCCGAACACGGTAAAACTGTAGTACACGATCTGGTGAAAGGACCTACGGCCTTTGACAATGCAGAACTGGACGACCTGATTGTACAGCGCAGCGACGGCATGCCCACTTACAACTTCGCCGTGGTGATAGACGACATCAGCATGGAGATTACCCATATTATCCGGGGCGACGATCATCTGAATAATACCCCGCGTCAGATACTGCTCTATGAGGCCCTGGGCTGTCCGGTACCGGAGTTTGCCCATGTGCCTATGATTCTGGGCGCAGATAGAACCAGGTTAAGTAAGCGCCACGGAGCCACCTCCGTCCTGGCTTATAAAGAGATGGGCTACTTACCCCAGGCCATGCTTAACTATCTGGCCCGGCTCGGCTGGTCTCATGGCGACCAAGAGATATTCCCACGGGAAGAATTAATCGGGAAATTTTCTTTAGAGAATGTGGGTAAGTCTGCGGGCATCTTTAATCCGGATAAACTCCTCTGGCTGAACGCCCATTATATTAAGGAAGAAGACCCGAATAAATTGGCCCAACTTGTTGTCCCATTTCTGGAACAGCACGGGATTAAGGTGGAAGATGTGTCTTATCTGGCCAGGGCCATTCCTACCCTACAGCCACGTAGTAAGACGCTGGTAGAGATGGCGGGGGGCATGCCCTTTTATTTTAAAGATGAATTGGAGTATGAAGAAAAAGCCGCTCAGAAATTTCTTACCCCGGACATTAAAGGACTCCTGCAACAGATTTTGGAAGAATTAAAAGGGCTTCCTTTCTTTCGGCAGGAGGATATGGAGGCGACATTTGAACGTTTTTGTGCCGAAAAAGATATTAAATTTAAAAAAATAGCCCAACCCCTTCGGCTCATACTTACCGGTAAGACAGTAAGTCCGGGCCTGTTTGAGTTGATGGAAGTCCTTGGCCCGGAAAAGGTGGTAAAACGCTTAGAGCGAGGCATTAAGTACCTCGCCTCCAGGGTATGAGACCGCCTTCCGTATTTTCTCGAAGCCCGTATTTGGGCCACCATTTAAGCTTGACATGACTGGTTTTTTGTATATATTTCACAAGCTATGCATTTTTTGTGTGTGTAGTTTTTAAGTCGCAGAGAGCACGGGGATAAAAATTAGTAAATTGTCTCTGATTCTTCCGGGCCTCTGTGGCGAATTTAAATTTTTAAAGGCCAGGCTTGAAGATAAAGGTACATGACATCCCCCGGGAAGGGTTAACCTACCACGTCGAATACGGGAGAGAGATCCTACAGGATATAGCTCAGGCACAGGAGCCGATCGCGGTTAACATAAAGATTGAACGGGCGGGACGCAACGTCCGGGTCAGGGGTGATATTAAGGCCAGGCTATTACTTAACTGCAGTCGTTGTCTGGAGGATTTTGCATGGTCGCTGGCGGATGAATTCGATTTCCTGTTGATGTTACCCCCCGGCGAAAAGGGTTACCCTGAGATCGAACTTTCACCTGAGGATATGGATGTTTCTTTTTTTGACGGGGAGACCGTGGATGTGGAGCAGATTGCGGCCGAGCAGATATTCTTGCAGATGCCTATCAAACCTCTCTGCCATGAGGAATGTAAGGGGCTGTGCCCGCATTGCGGCGTCAATCTGAATCTTATCTCATGTGATTGCCGGGCAGAGGCGACCCCCTCGCCATTTGAGGCGTTGAGAGATATAAAACTCAAAGATCGATCATAAAAACAAGGAGAATTTAATATGGGACTACCGAAAAGAAGACATTCAAGGTCAAGAAGGGGAAAACGGCGGGCCCAGCAGGGTTTGGTTCTGCCCGGTCTTTCTACTTGCCCGCAGTGCCAGGAACCCAAATTGCCGCACCGTGTTTGCCCCCACTGCGGCACTTATAAAGGCCGGACCTTAATCGAAGTAACCGAATAATAGCCATATAACCAACTATGATAAGAGTAGCTGTTGATGCCATGGGGGGCGACCATGCCCCCACCGTGGTCATAGAAGGGGCCGCTCAGGCTATAAAGGAAAGGCCCCTTTCCATCATTCTGGTTGGCCGGGAAAATCTATTAACTCAAGAAATTGAGCGTCTCGGGGCCGGATCGGGTCATTTTATCATACAAAATGCCACAGAAGTTGTGGGCATGGATGAATCTCCTTCTGAGGCCTTAAAAAAGAAGAAGGATTCTTCTATCCGGATGACGTTTGAGATGGTGGGCCGGGGACGGGCCGACGCAGCCGTCAGCGCCGGAAATTCTGGCGCCACCCTGGCTACGGCCAGCTTTATACTGGGAAGATTGGAGGGGGTAGAGCGTCCGGCTATTGCCGGTGTCCTTCCCACTCTCAAGGGACCGACGGTGATGATCGATGCCGGAGCCAATGTGGACTGTAAGCCCCATCATCTTCTCCAATTTGGTATAATGGGTGCGGTGTTTTCTCAGGGCATTTTGGAGGTATCCAATCCGCGTGTAGGTCTGATGAGTATAGGCGAAGAGGGTGCCAAAGGGAATCTGGTAGTAAAAAAGGCGTATGAACTTTTTTCCGCGAGTTCGCTCAACTTTATAGGTAACGTGGAAGGAAGGGACGTCTTTAGAGGCGACGTAGATGTTATTGTCTGTGACGGTTTTGTCGGTAATGTCTCGTTGAAGTTAAGCGAAGGTCTGGCTGAGGTCATCAGTCTTATGCTCAGGGCCGAGATAGAAAAGAGCCTTTGGGCCAGGGCAGGTTATTTGTTATGCAGAAACGCCTTCCGCAGGTTTAAGAAGAAGGTAGATTATGCAGAGTACGGAGGAGCCCCCCTTCTGGGTATAAATGGTATTGGAATTATTGCCCATGGCCGGTCCTGTCCCCGGGCCATCAAGAATGCCATTTTGATGGCTGCTGAGTTTGTATCACAAAAACTGAACGAACACCTCCTTTCCAATTTAAGAAACAACGGGGACTTACAGGCCCTGGGCAGGCGGCGGGTCGTATCTAACAGGTAATAAAAAATTATAAATGCCAAAGATCAAATGTCAAATCAAATCCAAATGACTAAATGCCAAAAATCACCGCCCGCAGGTTCGCTTATGGCAGGTTTGAACTTTATCATTTGTCATTGATTTGGACTTTGAAATTTGGAATTTGTTATCCATCTTATCAAGATGTCACTGATTTATTGTGATTTTCTGCCCTAGAAAACACGAATTTTAGAGCTAAAAGTCCGGGAGAATCTGCTTGGTACGTACAGTTGTTGTCGGCACAGGTTGTCACTTACCGGCGAGGGTATTGACCAACCAGGATCTGGAAAAGATGGTCGATACCTCTGACGAATGGATTACTACGCGTTCGGGGATAAAAGAGCGCCGCATCTCTTCTAAGGATGAGCCCTGTTCCTTTTTGGCCACGCAGGCGGCTAAGAAGGCCCTGGATATGGCTGGGATTAAGGCCGCAGAATTGGATATGATTATTGTCTGTACCCTGACGCCGGATATGCTCATGCCCACGGCCGCCTGTCTGGTACAGAAAAATCTTGGGGCAGAAAGGGCAGCGGCCTTTGACCTATCTGCGGCGTGTTCCGGCTTCCTCTACGGCCTGGCCACAGCCGACAATTTTATCCGGAACAATATCAATCTGAAAATAGTGGTTATCGGGGCTGAAGTTCTCTCCTGTCGCGTCAATTGGAAGGATAGAAATACGAGCGTCCTTTTCGGGGATGGGGCCGGAGCAGTGGTGATAACCGGTCGTAACGGAAAGCGGGGTATCCTCTCCAACCATCTGCACGCCGACGGCACCCTCTGGAAACTTTTACATATTCCGGGAGGCGGGTGCGTGTTGCCACCCTCCCGCCAGATGCTGGACGACAATCTGCAGTACATTCATATGCAGGGCCGTGATGTATTTAAGCTGGCCGTAAGGGCCATGGAGGAGTCCGCCCGGGAGGCCCTGGAATCCAATAACTTATCTCCGAAGGACATAAACCTTTACATCCCTCATCAGGCCAATATACGAATTATTAACAGCATCGCTGAACGCCTGCAAATACCCAGAGAGAAGGTCTATGTTAATATCCATAAATATGGCAATACATCGGCCGCCACCATTCCTATTGCCCTGGATGAGGCCAACCGTGAAGGGCGCATCAAGGAAAGGGATCTGGTAATGCTCAATGCCTTCGGGGGAGGTTTCACCTGGGGGGCCTCGCTGATTAGATGGTGAAAGATATTAATGAAAGGGTGACTTCCTATGGATTATTTCCTGACTGACGAGCAGAAGATGATTGTGGATCTGGCGCGCAAGATAGCCGAAGAAAAGATTGTGCCCGTACGTGCGGAACTGGATGAAAAAGAGGAATTTCCCTGGAAGATAATGGAAGACCTGGGGAAGGCAGACCTCTTCGGAATCTATATTCCGGAAAAATACGGTGGATTTGGCGGAGGATGCTTTGAAAACTGTCTGGCTGTGGAACAACTTGGGCGCGCCTGCATTGGCGTAGCCACAACCTTTGCCGCCAGCGGCCTGGGGGCCTTTCCCATCCTTTTTTGGGGCAGCGAAGAGCAAAAGCAGAAATATCTGCCGGAGATCGCCAGTGGCCGAAAATTGGCCGCCTTCGGTCTGACGGAGGCCGGGGCAGGGAGCGATGCTGGAGGCATCCGCACCACGGCGACAAAGGACGGCGATGACTATATCTTAAATGGAACCAAGCAGTGGATCACCAACGGCGGTGAGGCCGAGATCTATACGATAATCGCCCTAACGGATCGGGAGAAAGGAGCGCGGGGGGCAAGCGCCTTTATTGTAGAGAAAGGGGAGACCGGGTTTAGCTTCGGAAAAAAGGAAAAGAAGATGGGGCTTCGGGCCTCATCTACACGGGAACTTATATTTGACCACTGCCGCGTCCCCAAAGACCGGATTATCGGCCGTGAAGGCATGGGCTTTATAGTAGCCATGAAGACCCTTGATCTGGCCAGGCCGGGCATCGGAGCCCTGTCCGTCGGCCTGGCGCAAGGGGCATTGGATGCCGCCGTGCAATATGCCAAAGAGCGGGTACAATTCGGTCATCCCATAATCTCGTTCCAGGCCGTGCAGCATATGCTGGCGGATATGGCTACCCAGACGGAGGCGGGCCGGGCCCTGGTCTATGCCGTGGCCAGGTACATAGACAGTGATCCCAAAGATATCAGTAAGGTCTCGGCCATGGCCAAGCTCTTTCCCAGTGATGTGGCCATGCAGGTGACCACCGATGCGGTCCAGGTCTTCGGCGGCTATGGTTACATGAAGGACTATCCCGTGGAGAAGATGATGCGGGATGCCAAAATCCTTCAGATTTATGAAGGGACTAACCAGATCCAGCGCAATGTCATCGGCCAGGCCCTGAATAAGGAATATAGCCGCACTAAATAACGCTCAAAGCTGAAGGCTGAAAACCAAAAAGAATGACAAATTTCAAATTTCAAAGTTCAAAACGTCACTCGTCACCGGTCATTAGTCATTGGTTAAGTTGGAAGGATAGGTCACTTTTACCAGTGACAAATGACTAATGACATCATAGTTATTTGAACTTCATTTGAACTTTGGATTTTGGCATTTGAAATTTATCCGCCTTGGGCGTATTCGAGTTAGGTTTTAGAATTCGGGATTTACTTTAGGAGAGAGACTAGATGAACATCGTCGTTTGCATTAAACAGGTTCCAAATTCGGCTCATGTCCGTATTGATCCCGAGACCAAGGTCCTGGTACGGGAGGGGGTAGAAAGCATTGTCAATCCCTATGATATGCACGCCCTCGAGGCCGGATTGAGCCTTAAGGAACGTTGCGGAGGGAAGATAACGGTATTAACCATGGGCCCCCCCCAGGCTGAAGCAGCATTGCGGGAGGCCATTTCTTGCGGCGCAGACGAGGCCGTGCTTCTTTCTGACCGGGCCTTTGCCGGTTCTGATACCTGGGCTACTACCTATATCCTCTCTCTAGGCATTAAAAAGATTGGCCGTTTTGATTTGATTATTTGCGGGAAACAGGCTATAGATGGGGACACAGCTCAGGTCGGCCCCGGCCTGGCCGAACGTTTAAATATTCCTTATGTCACCTACGTGCGGCGCATAGAATCCGTGGAAAACGGCACCATGCGTGTGCAAAGGCTGATGGACGATGGATATGATGTGCTTGACCTGCCCCTGCCGGCCCTTTTAACCGTGGTCAAGGAGCTCAATGAGCCTCGCCTTCCTTCGCTTAAGGCCAAGATAAGGGCTAAGAGCCAGCAAATCCCCGTCTATGGGGCTAAAGAACTTGGCGCGGATGAAAAGAAGATCGGTCTGGCCGGATCATTTACCGAGGTGACCGAGATTTTTGCCCCGAAATGGAATAGAAAGCGTCTAATGATCGAAGGCACGGTTGAGGAGCAGGTAGAGGTTTTGCTTAAAAATATTTTAAATAAATGAGGTATTAAATATCAATATATGAGCATAAGGATAAACCGGGATAAATGTACAGGTTGCGGAACTTGCGTTGAATCCTGCCCCTATGAGGCCATTACCCTGGAAAATAGCATAGCCAGAGTTGACGAGACCTGTGTCCTTTGTGGGATCTGTGCGGATAATTGTGAGGCCGGAGCTATTGTTATTGAACGGGCCCGGGATATGGCCGGAGAAGACCTTCAGTCCTACCGTGGCGTGTGCATTTTTGCCGAGCAGGGATATGGAAAGATGCACTCCGTCTCCCATGAACTTCTTGGTGTCGGCCGGCGCTTGGCTGACGATCTGGGGGTAGAATTAGCGGCAGTCCTGTTGGGCAACGATGTTATGGATACGGCGGATGAACTGGCCGCCTATGGGGCGGATAAGATATATGTGATCGATCATCCAGAGCTTGCCTGCTACAGCGACGATGCCTATGGCAACGTCCTGGTGGACGTTATCCGGCAGTGCCGGCCGGAAATCTTCCTGGGAGGGGCTACAGCTATCGGCCGCTCGCTTATTCCCCGCGTGGCTACCGTGCTCGGCGTGGGCCTTACCGCAGATTGCACAGAACTGTCTATACGTAAGGAAGACCGGTTATTACTCCAGACCCGGCCGGCCTTTGGCGGGAATGTTATGGCTACAATTGTCTGCCCCAGGTCGCGGCCTCAGATGGCCACTGTTCGGCCCAAGGTGATGAAGAAGGGGGATTACACCCCGGGCCGAAAGGCCGAGGTCATTCCTGTTGCTCCTGGCCCGGACCGGGTGCGTTCCCGTGTACGCCTGGTAAATTCGGTCAAGGAAGAGGCTGATCTGGTCAATGTGGCAGAGGCTGATGTTATAGTCACCGGGGGTAGGGGCCTTAAAAACGCGGAAAACTTTGCCCTGCTGCACGAACTGGCCAGACAACTGGGCGGCGCTGTTGGAGCCACACGGGCCGCAGTGGATGAGGGATGGATATCTTATGCCCATCAAATAGGACAGACCGGGAAGACCGTCAATCCCAAGCTTTATATCGCCTGCGGGGTGTCGGGAGCGGTACAGCATTTGGTAGGTATGCAATCTTCAGAGATCATTGTGGCTATTAACAGTGATCCTGGCGCCCCTATTTTTGATGTAGCTACCTACGGAATAATTGGGGATCTCTTTGAGATTATTCCGGCACTAACCAGGAGACTGAAGGAGTTATCGAACTCATGAGCTTCCAAGGGAAGGTGGCAATAGTCACAGGTGGATCAAGAGGTATTGGCCGGGCCATAGCCCTACGTCTGGGAGGCCTTGGCGCGAGGGTGCTCGTAAATTATACGGCCAATGAAAAGGCGGCCCTCGAGGTTAAAGAGGCCATCGAAAAAAGTGGCGGTATAGCCAGTATTCATTGCTTTAATGTCTCTTCTTATCAAGCAGTGCAGGATTTCTTCGGCCAGGTGCTTGAGGAATTAGGACGTATAGATATACTGGTAAACAATGCCGGGATTACCTGCGATGGTTTGCTGGTACGCATGAAGGAAGAGGACTGGGACCGTGTCCTGGACGTCAATCTGAAGGGCGCCTTTAATTGTATTCGTGCTGTGGCCAGGGCCATGATGAAACAACGGACCGGCCGCATAATTAATATCTCTTCCGTGATCGGGGCCATGGGCAACGCCGGACAGGCCAATTACGCCGCCTCTAAGGCCGGACTGATGGGGCTTACCCGCTCCGTAGCTAAGGAACTGGCCCCGCGTGGTATCTGTGTAAATGCCATAGCCCCGGGTTATATTGAAAGTGATATGACCGCAGCTATCCCCGAGGAGATAAAAAAGTCTTTATCCGCCCAGATACCTTTGGGCAGGTTGGGCACCCCTGAAGATATAGCTGATATAGTGGAATTTCTGGCCTCAGATAAGGCCGGTTACATAACCGGACAGGTCATACATGTCAATGGCGGCATGTTTATGGCATGAAATTACCCTTTGAATATTCGAAAAATACTAGGGAGGAGAAAAAAATATGTCTGTGCAGGATCAGGTAATGGAGATTATTGCTACTCAGTTGAGCGTAGCCAAAGAGGAGGTTAAACCTCACGCCTCTTTTGTTGACGACCTCGGCGCTGATTCATTAGACCTGGTAGAGCTGGTAATGGCTATGGAGGAAAAATTTGGCATCGACATCGCGGACGAAGATGCCGAGAAGATGAAGACTGTCCAGGATGCCGTCAATTATATCCAGACACAGCAGAAATAATAAATTAAACTACCCGGCGTTCAGCGGTCTTTCTTGACTTCTTTGTCCCGGTTGACCGCTGGCAACTGAGGGCTGAATACTTACAGGTGGAGTGGTGTCTTGAAGCGAAGAGTGGTGGTTACTGGTTTAGGGTTGATTACCCCCCTTGGTATCGGGGTAACAGAATCCTGGCAGGCGGCACTGGCAGGAAAATCCGGAGTAGGGGAGATCACACGCTTTGATACTAAGGATTTTTCGACAAAGATCGCGGCGGAAGTCAAAGGCTTTAATCCGGAAGACTTTATTCCCAAGAAGCTGATCAGGCGTATGGATCTGTTCATCCAATATGGCATTGCTGCGGCCAGTATGGCCATTGAAGATGCCGAGCTGGCCATCAGTGAAGAGAATGCCACCCGCGTTGGGGTGCTTACCGGCAGCGGCCTCGGCGGATTAGGGACAATCGAGGAATATCACAGCGTCCTTTTAAATGACGGCCCGCGGCGAGTCACACCGTTTTTCATTCCTATGCTTATTCCTAATATGGCCTGCGGCCAGATATCAATACTCTATGGCGCTAAGGGTCCCAATATCTCCGTGACTACAGCCTGCGCAGCCGGCTCGCATGCTATAGGCGAGGCGTTTAGGATAGTTCAGAGTGGTGCGGCAGATGTTATGATCTGCGGGGGTGTGGAGTCGGTAATTACCCCGCTTACAGTGGCTGGTTTCAGCGCCATGAAGGCCCTCTCGGCCCGAAATGATGACCCTACCGCAGCCTCCAGGCCATTTGAAAAAGACCGGGATGGGTTTATTATCGGCGAGGGCAGCGGTATCATTATCTTAGAAGACCTCGATACCGCCTTAAATCGCGGGGCAAGAATCTATGGGGAGATCATCGGATACGGCTTAAATAGCGATGCCTACCACATGACCGCACCTGCACCGGGGGGGGAAGGTGCGGCCCGATGTATGCAGCTCGCCCTGGATGACGCCGCGCTCTCTTACCGGGACATTGATTATATCAACGCCCATGGCACATCAACCTCGCTTAATGATCTTCTGGAGACTTTAGCTATAAAGAGCGTGTTTAAAGAACGGAGTAAGACTATTCCGGTCAGTTCGACCAAGTCCATGACCGGCCATCTTTTAGGCGGGGCTGGTGGCGTTGAGGCTATTTTCTGTATCCTATCTATTATAGAGGGTGTTGTGCCCCCCACTATAAACTATGTAACGCGGGATCCGGAGTGTGACCTGGACTACGTGCCTAATCAGGCACGTAGGGTAGAAGTCAAGATTGCCATGTCTAATTCCTTTGGGTTCGGGGGCACTAACGCCGTTCTCATCTTTAAGAAATTCGAGGAATAACATATGGAAGTAGCCCTGGGTTGCGACCATGGCGGCTATGCCTTGAAAGAGCCGATAAGGCGATATCTGGCCTCAAAAGGTATCTCTTGCCGTGATGTAGGCACTGCTAGCGAAGACCCGGTTGACTATCCTGTCTATGGGATGAAAGTTGCCGAACTGGTCTCCAGTGGCGAATGCCGACGCGGGATTTTGATCTGCGGCAGCGGAATAGGCATGTCTATTGTGGCCAATCGCCTGGCGGGGGTCCGGGCCGCCTTGTGCCATGACATTTACACGGCGCGCCTGAGCCGGCAGCATAACGATGCCAACGTATTGGTCCTGGGGGCCAGGGTTATCGGGCCGGGGCTGGCCCTGGAGATTGTCAAGACGTGGTTTGAAACGGACTTTGAGGGTGGCCGGCATAAAAGACGCATTGATTTGATCGATGAGCTGGCCGGAGAATGCAGATAGAGAGAGGCTTAAGGTTAAAAGGATGACAAATTTCAAAACTCAAAGTTCAAAATTCAAATGAAATCCAAATGACTAAATGCCCAAACTTATCCGCATGGGTATGTTTTGTCATTTGAACTTTGGGCTTCATTTGACATTTGAGCTTTGACATTTGTCATTGATTTGATCCGCCTCCGGCGGAGATTTTGGCATTTGAAATTACACAACTTGGTTCTCCGCTTACAGCGGACGATGGTTAGGGGTTATAATGGGTATGTCGTCTTTGCAGAATATCGATCCTGAGATATACAAAGTCCTTCAGCTTGAACTCGAAAGGGAGACCTACAAGCTGGAGATGGTAGCCTCAGAAAATTTTGTCAGTGAAGCGGTGCTGGAGGCACAGGGGAGTATTTTAACGAACAAGTATGCCGAGGGTTATCCGGGGCGGCGTTACTACGGCGGTTGCGAGTATGTAGATATGGCCGAGAAGCTGGCCATCGAGCGGGCCAAAGAGATATTTGGCGCCGAATATGCTAATGTCCAGGCCCACTCCGGCACCCAGGCCAACATGGCTATCTACTTCGGGTTTCTTGAACTCGGCGATACAGTATTAGGTATGGATCTGGCGCACGGCGGCCATCTTTCCCATGGCAGCCCGGTGAATTTTTCCGGCCGGTTTTATAACATTGTCTCGTATGGGGTAAGCAGGGAAAACGAGACCATAGATTATGAAGAGGTAAGAAAACTGGCCCTTCAATATAAGCCAAGAATGATTATTGCCGGGGCCAGCGCCTACCCCCGGGTAATTGATTTTGCCGCCTTTCGTTCCATTGCGGATACAATCGGGGCCTATCTGATGGTAGATATGGCCCATATTGCCGGCCTAGTTGCGGCCGGGGTACATCCTTCACCGGTACCCTATGCCGATTTTGTCACCTCGACCACCCATAAGACCCTGCGGGGGCCGCGGGGAGGACTTATCCTGGCCAGGGAAAAATATGGGAAAAGGCTCAATAGCCAGATATTTCCAGGTATCCAGGGCGGGCCACTCATGCATACCATCGCCGCCAAGGCGGTGGCCTTCAAGGAGGCATTAAGTCCCTCCTTCAGATCCTATCAGGAACAGATTGTGAAAAATGCCCGGACCCTGGCCACAGTTCTTCAGGAGGATGGCTATCGTTTAGTCTCCGGAGGCACAGACAACCACCTTATGCTGGTTGACTTGACTGCCCAGGGAATCACCGGTAAAGATGCAGAAATGACCCTGGATGAAGCCGGCATTACGGTGAATAAAAATGCCATTCCTTTCGATACAAAAGGGCCGCAGATAACGAGCGGCGTGCGCATCGGAACGCCGGCCGTAACCAGCCGGGGCATGAAAGAAGAGGAGATGGTTACTATAGGTCGTCTTATGACGCGTGTCTTGGGCAAGCTGGACAGTGAGAAGGTGCGCCGGGAGGTACGGCAGGAAGTACGCAGCCTTTGCGAGCGGTTTCCATTGTATCCGGGCCTGTGGTCCGCATATGGCGGGTAGAAGAGAGGCTGAAGATGAGCAGGCCGTCGTGGGAAGAATACTTCATGAACATTGCCTATCTCGTGGCCGAACGGTCCACCTGCCTGCGGCGTAAGGTAGGGGCAATCCTGGTTAAAGACAAACGTATCCTGGCCACGGGTTACAACGGAGCCCCTTCCAGTCTTAAACACTGCCTGGATATAGGTTGTCTGCGGGAAAAAGAAGGCATCCCCTCCGGTGAACGGCACGAACTCTGCCGTGGACTGCATGCTGAACAGAATGTGATTATCCAGGCCGCATATCACGGCATATCCATCGCTGGATCCACCATCTTTTGTACGAATCTCCCCTGCGTTATCTGCACCAAAATGTTAATCAACGCCGGCGTCAAATGTATTTTTTACCGTGAAGGTTATGCGGATACCCTTTCTCGGGATATGCTGGCAGAGGCCGGTATTAACTTGATTCAAATCTAACAGACATACGGAGGCCTTTCCAAAATGAAATGCCCCTTTTGTGGATACGCGGAAGACAAGGTAATCGACTCCCGCGTCAGCAAAGATAATCTGGTTATCAGGCGCCGCAGGGAGTGTTTTCGTTGCCAAAGCCGGTTTACGACCTATGAGCGGGTTGAAGAATTTATGCCCCTTGTAGTAAAAAAAGACGGACGCCGGGAGCCCTTTAATCGTACGAAGATTGTCGAAGGGCTGAAAAAAGCCTGTGAGAAAAGGCCGATTAGCATTAATCTAATCGAGGAATTTGTGGATGGCCTGGAAAAAAGTTTGCAGGAAATGGGGGAGAAGGAGATCCTAAGTTCGGTTATTGGAGAAAAAGTCATGGCCAAATTGCGCGAATGGGACGAAGTAGCTTACGTTCGATTTGCCTCGGTGTACAAGCAATTTAAAGATCTGGATGAGTTTATGATCGAACTAAAGGGTTTGCTGGCCAATCGCAAGGGAAAAGAGGAAAAATAGTTGGCAGAAAACGCTGACGAAAAATATATGCGGATCGCGTTAAGTCTTGCCTCAAAGGGGCGAGGTCGTACCTCGCCCAACCCTCTAGTCGGAGCGGTTATTGTCAGGAGTAATAGAATAGCCGGGCAGGGATACCACAAGAAGGCCGGAGAACCCCATGCGGAAATAAACGCCATTACCGCCGCGGGCAAACATACGCAGAGTAGTACCCTGTATGTAAATCTTGAGCCATGCAATCACCATGGCCAGACGCCTCCCTGTACACAGGCGATCCTGGCCGCAGGGATACGCCGGGTGGTCATTGGCATGCGTGATCCCAATCCCGATGTAAGGGGAGGCGGGGTCGAATTTCTACAGTCGCACGGGGTAAGGGTAGAATACGGCATCTTGGAAAAAGAGTGCCTTCGTCTAAATGAGGCCTTTATTAAATATATCACGGAAAAAAGACCTTTTGTTATTATGAAGGCGGCGGCCAGTATGGATGGCAAGATTGCTACCCGAAGCGGGGATGCCAGATGGATTACCGGCGAAAAGGCACGCCGTTTTGTACACCACCTGAGAAATGAGGTTGATGCCATCCTGGTGGGTGCCGGAACAGTTATAAAAGACGATCCCATGTTAACTACACGGCTTGGACAAAAAAGGGGAAGGGATCCGCTGCGGGTAATACTGGACTCCGGCCTAAAAGTTCCTCTCACTGCGAGGATCTTTAACTTAGACTCATCTGCGCCGACTGTGGTGGCTACGTCCTCCGCTGCCCCGGAGAGTAAAAAAAAACGCCTCATAACAAAGGGTGTCGAAGTGATCACGGTTTCTGCTAACCAAAGCGGCCTGGACCTTGCAGAGTTGTTGAGCAAATTAGGCAAGAGGGGTATATTAAACGTACTTATTGAAGGCGGGGGGACCGTCTTTGGCTCAGCCATACAGTCCAGACTGGTGGATAAATTTTATCTCTTTTATGCACCCATTATTATCGGAGGCGCAAAGGCCGTGGACATGGTGGGCGGAGAAGGTATAAATCGTATAGCAGAGGCCCTCCGGCTCAGGGATATGAAGATAAGAAGGATTGGAGAAGACCTTTTAGTCGAGGCCTATCCGGCTGGTTAGCGCTCAGCGATTAGCTGTCAGCAGGGCTGATAGCTCATAGCTCATAGCTGATAGTTGAATGCTGACTGCTCGTCCGGGATTTTTTGGTTTCCGGATGAAAACTAACGAATTATAGGTTGAGAAATGTTCACCGGAATCGTAGAGACCCTGGGTACCGTGAGAAAAAAGGCCTCTTCCGGCGAGGGGTTGAGACTTACGATTGAGTCCGATATAAAGTGGTCCGACCTGATGCCGGGAGAAAGTATTGCCGTGAACGGGGTCTGTCTGACCGTGGCAGACCTGTCTGGTTCTGCATTTACCGTGGATGTCTCGCCGGAGACCATCGGCCGGACCACCACGGGCCGGATCAATACAGGCGATAAGGTGAACCTGGAAAGGGCGTTAAGGCCCACAGACCGCCTGGGCGGTCATATTGTGACCGGACATATTGATGCGACAGGGGTTATTTTGAGCCGGCAGGAGCAGGCCGCTTTTACCCTGTTTTCTGTCCAGATTCCGAAGGGATTCGCCGGGTATGTAATAGAAAAGGGGTCCGTTGCCGTAGATGGTATCAGCCTTACAGTGAACGATTGTCATGATTCTTCGTTCACTGTATCAATCATCCCCTTTACTGCCCGGCACACCACCATAGGCCAGCGCAAAGCAGGCGATGTCGTTAATATCGAATTTGATATTATTGGTAAGTATGTGGAAAGATTGCTCTCAAGGGGCTGGAATGATAGGGCCAGGGATGTAGAGAAGGGCAAGATCAGCCGGGAGTTTCTGGCCGAACATGGGATTATCTAAGCGAGCTAAGGAGATAATAAAATGCCTATAAGTACCATTGAAGAGGCCCTGGAAGATATTAGGACAGGAAAGATGGTCATCCTAGTTGATGATGAGGACAGGGAAAACGAAGGTGACCTGACCATGGCGGCGGAAAAGATTTCACCGGAGGCCATCAATTTCATGGCCCGTTATGGACGTGGTCTGATCTGCCTTTCCCTCACCCAGGAAAGGATCGAACAGTTGCAAATTCCTATGATGGTCAGCCATAACACCTCTCCTTTCCGAACCGCCTTCACTGTATCCATAGAGGCGAAACGGGGGGTAACCACCGGAATCTCTGCGGCAGACCGCGCCACAACCGTACTTACCGCCATTGCAGACGACGCCGGCCCGGACGACCTGGTCATGCCCGGACATATCTTCCCGCTAAGGGCACGCAAAGGCGGTGTCTTGGTACGCACCGGCCAGACCGAAGGCTCTGTTGATCTGGCCCGGCTGGCCGGATTGAAACCGGCCGGCGTCATCTGCGAGATCATGAAAGATGACGGCACCATGGCCCGTCTCCCTGATCTGGAAATCTTTGCGGCAGAACATAGCCTTAAGATCGTTACCGTCCGTGATATAATAGAATACCGGCTCAGAAACGAGAGTTTTGTGCATCGGGCCGCAACGACGGTTCTTCCTACCCTCTACGGCGGGGAATTTACGGCCATTGCCTACACCAATGACATAGACAACAGCGAGCATCTGGCCCTGGTTAAGGGTGAGATTAACACTGAGGATGAAGTTCTGGTACGCGTCCATTCCGAATGCCTTACCGGAGACGTATTAGGGTCCCTGCGTTGCGATTGCGGCAAACAATTGCAGACCGCCATGAAAATGGTGGAGAGGGAAGGGAAGGGGGTTATACTTTACATGGCCCAGGAAGGCCGGGGCATAGGCCTTGTCAATAAGATCAAGGCGTATGCCTTGCAGGATCAAGGACGGGATACGGTAGAAGCCAATTTAGAGTTGGGCTTTAAAGCTGACCTCAGGGACTACGGCATAGGCGCACAGATACTGCGTGACCTTGGCGTCCGCAAAATGAGGCTTCTGACCAATAACCCCAAAAAGATTATTGGCCTGGAGGGATATGACCTTAAGGTTACAGAAAGGGTGCCCATCGAAGTCCCTCCTGGTAAAGAGAATATTCGTTATCTCAAGACCAAAGAGAAAAAGATGGGGCATATATTGAATCTTGATTAAATTGTTAACAAAACCGTAATGTTACAAGTTCAAATTTCAAAGCCCAAAGGTCAAATGAATGTCAAATACCAAAACTCAAAACGTCACTGGTCACGGGAAGAAGTCATCGGTCAATAGTCACTTGTCAATGGTAAAAGGTATCGATCTCCCCACTTAACCAATTGCCAATGACCAATGACTAATGACCATTAGCTAATGACTTCTGCTTTAGTCATTTGGATTTGATTTGAACCTTGGATTTTGACATTTGAACTTTACGCAAAGCGCATGTGGTTAACCTTTTGACAATACGTTTCAAACAAGAGGGGGAATTATGGCCAGGGTATTTGAAGGTGAGGTACGGGCCGAAGGGCTCAAAATAGCCATTATCATCAGTCGATTTAATGACTTTATCGGTGAACGCCTTATGGGCGGGGCTATGGATGCCTTGTTGCGTCACGGGGCAAGCGAAAAGGACATTGATATATACAAGGTTCCAGGGGCCTTCGAGATTCCGCTGGTGGCCAAAAAAGCGGCTACTAGCGGTAAATATGATGTTGTAATCTGCCTGGGCGCGGTCATCAGAGGGGCAACGCCACATTTTGAATATGTCAGTGCCGAAGTCTCCAAGGGAATCGCCCAGGTATCCCTGGAGACCGGTCTTCCCCTGGCATTTGGTATTCTTACCACGGACACCATTGAGCAGGCTATTGAACGTGCCGGAACTAAAGCAGGCAACAAGGGATGGGACGCGGCCCTGGCCGCTATTGAAATGGTCAATCTTCTTAAGAACATTCACCGCAAAGACACAAAGGAAACCTAATGAAACATAGTTGTACACTATAGCTTTGCGAAACAATGCGGTAGGGAACTGTCTATCGCATGAGAGGTGTAATCGGGGAATTGGAATACTGGATGGAATATTGGGTCCCGTAAATTGTTCCAAGTTCACGGTCCTGGGTTCACGATTTTTCAACCCGGAACTCGAAACTGTGAACTCGGAACTGATTTTTTAGCCATCATTCCATTATTCCAGCATCCCGGTATTCCATCGGAATCTCTTTGAAAGACTTATCGTATGGGCATTCGCCGGAAGGCACGAGAAAGCGCTCTCCAAATATTGTACGAAATGGACCTGACCGGGTTGGGGGCAGAAGAGGCGATGGCCGCCTTTTGCTCTTCATTTAAGATTCCGGAGCAGGCACATGATTTCTGCTTACGGCTGGTCAAAGGTGTCGAGACCCATCAGGAACAAATAGATGCTTTAGTTAACGAGTATTCTGAGCACTGGCGGCTGGACCGGATGTCGCGGGTGGATCGGAATATTTTGCGGCTGGCCGCATTTGAACTACTGTATTGTGACGACATCCCTCCTAAGGTGACTATCAATGAGGCAGTAGAACTGGGCAAGAAATTTGGGACCGAAGACTCCGGTCCTTTTGTAAATGGGATACTGGACGCTATCTACGACGCTAAAATAAAAGGCTCATAGCTTATGGCTGATGGCTCATGGCTATGATGTGAGCTATAAACCATGAGCCATCCAGCTATGTCAGGGTGGGAGTGATAAAACTTGGCTATGACGGAAGTACGAGCGAATAACTACGACTTTAAAGAAATAGAAATGCGCTGGCAGGCGTATTGGAAAGCGAATAAGACCTTTAAGGCCGAAATAGACGGTGCAAAGGATAAATTTTATCTCCTTGAAATGTTCCCTTATCCCTCAGGCAGGATTCATATGGGTCATGTCCGCAACTATACCATAGGGGATGTCTTTGCGCGTTACAAGCGGATGAGAGGCTATAACGTACTTCATCCCATGGGCTGGGATGCCTTTGGGCTTCCGGCAGAAAATGCAGCCATAAAACATAAAATTCATCCTGCCCGGTGGACATACGCGAATATCGATTATATGCGTTCTCAGTTACAGAAAATGGGATTTAGCTACGACTGGGATCGGGAGCTTGCCACTTGCGATCCCGGTTACTATCATTGGGAACAGCTATTTTTCACTCAGATGTACAAAAAGGGGCTGGCTTATCGCAAGGAATCCCCGGTCAACTGGTGTGAAAGATGCGGTACTGTCCTGGCTAACGAACAGGTCGTGGGAAGTGGTGTCTGCTGGCGTTGCGACACGCCGGTTACTGTCCGCCGGCTGAAACAGTGGTTCTTCAGAATCACGGCTTACGCCGAAGAGCTGCTGGCGGGGTGCGAGCGGCTCACCGGCTGGCCTGAAAAAGTGGTTACCATGCAAAAAAACTGGATCGGCAAGAGTGAAGGGGGCGAGATATACTTTCCTATCGAGGGTTCGGATAAAAAGATAACGGTATTTACCACCCGGCCGGACACCGTATTTGGAGCCACTTTTATGAGCCTGGCGGTTGACCACCCGTTAGTCCTAAAACTTTCCCGTGGCACCTCCCAGGAGGCCGCCGTGCGGGAGTTTGTAGAAAAAGAGGAGCGTGAAAAGAGATCGCGTATCGAGGGCGAAGAGTTCGAGAAGGAAGGCGTCTTTACGGGGGCATATTGCTTGAATACCCTTACCGGCTGGCGCATGCCCATATTTGCGGCTAATTTTGTCTTAATGGAATATGGGACCGGCGCGGTCATGGCCGTACCGGCACATGATCAGCGTGATTTTGAATTTGCCCGCAGGTATGGTCTGGACGTCGTGGTGGTTATTCAGCCGCCGGGAGAGAAACTCTCCCCTGAAAATATGACGGAGGCCTATGTCGAAGAAGGCACAATGGTCAACTCCGGTCAATTCAACGGCATGAACAGCAACGAGGCTAAAGAGACTATCATCCGCTATCTTGAAGAATCCGGCCTGGGTAAAAAGGCGGTAAGTTATCGGCTGCGGGACTGGGGGATTTCCAGGCAGCGTTACTGGGGTGCACCAATACCCATTATTTACTGTGACACATGTGGCGCTGTGCCCGTACCGGAAAAGGACCTGCCGGTTGTCCTTCCCCTGGATGCCGAAATAGATGAGACCGGGCGCTCCCCTCTGCCCCAGCTCAGTTCCTTTGTCAACACCACGTGCCCTTCTTGCGGCCAGGCCGCCCGCCGGGAAACAGACACCATGGATACCTTCGTTGAGTCTTCATGGTACTTTGCCCGTTATACCTGCCCTGACTACACGGAAGCCCCCCTTGACCGGGCCCGGGTCGATTACTGGCTGCCGGTGGACCAATATATAGGCGGGGTGGAGCATGCCATACTCCACTTGTTATATGCGCGCTTTTATACCAAGGTGTTGCGTGATCTGGGCCGGCTCAATATAGATGAACCATTTAGAAATCTCCTTACCCAGGGGATGGTCATAAAAGACGGGGCAAAGATGTCGAAGTCCAAGGGAAATGTGGTCGATCCCGATGACCTCATAAACCGCTACGGCGCAGATACAGTACGCCTTTTTTGCTTATTTACCGCTCCTCCGGAACGCGACCTGGAGTGGAGTGACCAGGGCGTGGAAGGTGCCTACCGTTTTTTGAATCGGATCTGGCGCCTTGTAACTGAAAACCGGGCTGCTGTAGCCCAGGCCCCGGCTATAACCAATGTATCTGAACTAAAGGGCGAGGTAAAGGCGCTGCATCGTAAGATCCACCAGACCATTAAAAAGGTCGGTGCCGATATCGAGGACAGATTCCATTTCAACACCGCCATAAGCGCCGTAATGGAACTGGTCAACGATACTTATAGTGTCGCTAGCTTAGGCAATAAAAACCCACAGGCCCTGGCCGTCCTGAAACTGGCGATAGAGACCGTTATTACCGCGCTCTCACCATTTGTACCCCATATTGCGGAAGAGTTGTGGCAGATTATGGGGCACAAGGAACTACTCTCGTCAGCTTCCTGGCCTTCCTATGATGAAGAGGCAGCCCGCCAGGAAAAAATAGAGCTTGTTGTTCAGGTCAACGGCAAAGTACGCAGCCGTGTCGAGGTGGATGCCGGGCAAGGAGAATCAGAGATCAAAGAAGCTGCCCTTAGTGACCTGCGTATCAAAGAATGGATTAAGGAAAAAGAGATTAAGAAGGTCATTATAGTCGGGAATAAATTGGTAAACATCGTGGTTTAGACTTAAAAAGGTCATGGTAAGATGAAAATATACGCTAAGGTTATCAATCCGTTACTGCTATTCCTTTTCATTTCCGCCTGTGGTTACCATTTTAGCGGACAAGGCAATCCATTTTCCGAAGATATAAAGACCATAGCTATCCCGGTATTCAGTAATCAGACGGGAGAGACAGGTTTCGAAAACTACCTGACAAACCAGTTGGTCTATGAATTTACAAGCCGAAAAAGGCTGCGGGTAGTCGATATCAAGGATGCGGATGTCGTTCTAAAAGGTAAAATAAGGTCGATTAATCTGCCGGATATATCCTTTAGCGGCACTTATCTGGGACTGGAAAGGAAAGCGGTAGTTACGATAGAGGCGGTATTGGAACGGCGTGACGGCAGTGTCCTCTGGCAGGACAAAGACATAATCAGAGAAGAGGTCTATAAGGTAGAGAGCAGCCCCCTTGCCACAGAAAGTAATAAGCAGGCGGCCCTTCATAAGGTCGCCGCTGACCTCGCCGAGATGATCCACATGCGGATATTTGAAGACTTCTAATTTTGGGTAGTGCCCCTTTTGGCGTTGATAATTCATTTAACATACTGAAATAAAAAAATATTTCATTAAAAGCGGTTTACACCAAAAATGTAAAGGTAACTATCGGAAATTAAAAGGTTTTCACAATATTTATCAACGATTAGAGGTGCACTACCTAATTTTGATCAATTCGTAAAAAAGCCTTTTCACCGCAGAGCACGCAAAGCCCGCAGAGAAAAAGCCTAAACTATTCAATATATTATCTCAGCGTTCTCCGCGATCTCTGCGGTATAATTCTATTTGTTGCGAGGTTCTCAGCCTTGTGAACCGGATTGAAGAGCGTTTACATGCCTGGCCAAACGCGAAATCTTGCGAGAGGCGTTTCGGTGATGGAGTGTCCCTTTGGAAGCAGCCTTGTCGATGACCGGGATAGCTTTAGCCAGGGCCTCCCTGGCCTTATCTGGTGATTTTTCCGCCATGGCTGTGCGGACTGCTTTGATTACATTTTTAACCCGGGTCTTGATAGCTTTATTAATTTCCCGTTTTTTTTCAGCCTGTTTGGCCCGCTTAATCGCTGATTTATGATTAGCCAACCCTTACCCTCCTTAGAAAATCTTGAATCATCTTGAGTTAAGACGCCCATATAAATAATTGGTTAAAGGTATTATGTCAAGGTTTTTTCGACTCTTTGTTAGTATATATCATTTTGGTAGTGCATATACATATCCTGTGCTAGAATAATTTGGAACCAAAGACATATTTTCCGTTGACTATCGCTGTCCTGGAGATAGCCAAAGCGAGAGTGCTGGAGCGCAGAACTTAAAATGCCTGAACTTCCAGAAGTCGAGAATGTAGTAAGAGACCTGCGGCCAAAACTCTGTGGCAAGTTTATAAAAGAGGTTGAAATCGCCCACCATGACAGGATAGCAGGCCGGAAAAATAGTTTTTCAAGACTCCTCAGGAATAAGAAAATCAAAGACCTATCCCGGAAAGGCAAATGTATTGTCTTTGATCTGTCAAATGGCTATGAGCTCAGTATCCATCTGGGTATGACCGGCCAATTACTATATCGTCAGAGGGGCAAGGTGATGGACCGGCATACCCGCATGGTCTTCTATCTTAATGATAATCTACATGAGTTACGCTTTGCCGATATGCGCCGCTTTGGTTGGGTTTCCCTCCGATCGAAGGTGCGCCGGGGCGTGAGACCGGGTGAAAACAAAAATGCTTATCTGGATAACCTGGGCCCTGATGCCCTGACCCTAGATCTAAAAGGGTTCAAAGCCTGTCTCTCTAACCGAACCGCTATAGTAAAAGGTCTCTTGCTTGATCAGCATATTATAAGCGGTTTGGGGAATATTTATACAGATGAAAGCCTTTACCGGGCTGGTATCCATCCGCAAAGAAAGGTAAGTACGCTCACCGAACAGGAGATCAAAAGACTCCAAAAGGCCATCCGTCAGGTGCTTAAAAAGGCTATTGTTTGTGGTGGTTCTAGTGTCAGCACCTATAGGCTGCCGGATGGAAAAGAGGGGGAATTCCAGAAGCAGCATAAGGTATATCAGCGGCAAGGCAGGCCGTGTCCGCGATGTAAGACGCCTATTGTCAGGATAAGGGTGGCTGGACGGGGGACCTATTTTTGCCCAAAGTGTCAAAGGGTTCATGAAAAACCAACCACTGCTGGATGAGAAGGGGAAAGGTCAATTTCTCACACAAAGGCGCAAAGCTATAAATCCGAAATTCGAATATCGAAATTCGAAACAAATCCGAAATCAAAATGCTCAAATGACCAAAACATAATTGTTTAGAATTTTGGTTATTTGAATTTGTCTCGTATTTCGAATTTCGTGCTTCGGATTTCTTGCATCTTTGCGTCCTTGACGGCTTTGCGTGATATTTTGGACTTTTTACGAGATCATCAACATTGGAGTCTTAAGGTTATGAGCGCTAGACGTATATTTGCGGTTGGGGATATTCATGGATGCCTGGATAAGCTGGAAGGATTAATGGGTATCCTGCCGGTTAACCTAGGCCAGGATACTATTGTCTTTCTTGGAGATTATATTAACCGCGGCCCGGCTTCCCCTCAGGTCATAGATTACCTTTTGGATTTGCAAACCAAGGTAAATTACGCAGTATTTCTTATGGGTAACCATGAAAAGATGTTTCTTGATTACCTTAGCATGGTTGACCCCTTTTTGTTTATCTTGAATGGGGGCCAAAAGACTATCGATGCCTATAGCAGGGGAGGGGAATTTTTTCTGCCTCCGGCTCATCATGATTTTTTTCATTCGCTACGCCTTATATATGAAACAGAGGATTATATCTTTGTTCATGCCGGTCTTCGGCCTAATGTGCCGTTAAAGGATCAAAAAATAGACGACATCCTCTGGATAAGAGAGGCCTTTTTCTCTTCTATGTACGACTTTGGCAAGGAAGTAGTCTTCGGCCATACACCTTTTAGTGAGCCACTGGTGATGCGAAACAAGATAGGCATTGATACCGGTGCAGTTTACGGAAATAAACTGACATGCGTTGAGCTACCCGCGCAGAAGTTTTATTCTTTTTGACACCGTATCCACACCCTTCTATTTTTCCGGGAAGAAACCGACCGCTATATTATAACCCGCCAGGAATCTTCAATCAGGATTTAAGAAAAAAAACCTTCATGCCGATGCAAAAACAGTAGTAGTCCTAGAACTTAGTTCGCTTCGCTCACAATTGGAATAGTGTAATGGTGGGTTTAAAGGAAGAAAAACATTCCATCTGGATGGCAGAAATATGGCGTTATTAAATAGTTTGTGATTTCAACAGGTTGTAGAAATTTCGAGACATTATATTAGTCAAGTAAGGAAAACTCAGAGGGATAGAGATGGATAAAGAACCCAAAACCTTGCAGGAGATATTGGACGATATTGCACTTAAGGCTATAATGCTGAGTCCTGGTAATCTGGTTGAGTTAGGGGAGCTCCTCTCCAAGATCGAAGAGGTTATGGCCTATGAGGATGCAACCCTCCCGCCGGCTGTAAAGAAGATAAGCGGGGGACTCAAACTTATTATAGAAAAGATCATACTGGGCGAGATACCTGACACGGATGTAGCTTATGAAAAAATAAGCCAGACCATCTCTATGTTACAAGACATTTGCAGGGAGAAAGAACAGGAGCAGGCCGCAGCTTCTCTTAAGAACTTTAATGAACTGTTTAAAGAGTTAAATTTGTCAGATACGGAAGATCAGATAGAGGATCAGGCTGACATCAAAATGGAAGAAGAGACAACATCCGAAGCTCCTGCAACCAGGAGCAAACCGGTTTTAGATATTACTCAGGATAAAGAATTGCTTACCGGCTTTATTAGCGAGAGCATGGAACATCTTGAACAGATCGAGGTGGACATCCTCTCCCTTGAACAGTCCCCCGATGATAAGGACTGCATAAACGCTATCTTTAGACCATTCCATACTATAAAAGGTGTTTCAGGCTTCTTGAATCTGCAGGACATTAACAAATTAGCCCATGAAACGGAAAATATCCTGGACAGGGCCCGAAACGGCGAACTTTTGATCTCCTCAGAAATTATTGACCTTATCCTGGATGCCTGTGATGTCCTGAAAAGGATGATAACGGATATAAAAATGGCCCTGGAGACAGGCACACTTGAGCAAAAGGATTACGACCTGGACAGTTTTATCAGCCGGATAAAAGCCGCACAGGAAGGGATGCCCGGAGAAGAGGCCGCTGCACCGGAGCCCAGGTTAGTAGGGGAGATACTGGTTGAAAAGGGTGCGGCCGATCCAGAGGACATAGATAAGGCCCTGGAAAGGCAGCGGGATTCCGGTGAAAAAATCGGAGAAATTATCATCAGGGAGGCTAACGTTAAACCCAAAGAGGTGGCCCATGCCCTGCGTGAACAAAAGGCCATGGCCTCCGTTACATCTGCTGGAACGGCCAATAGCGCCGTCAAAGTGGACATCGGCAAGCTCGATAACCTGGTAGACATGGTCGGTGAACTGGTCATTACCCAGTCCCTTATCTGGCAGAATTCCCATGTTCAGGCCATACGGGATCAGAAGCTTATCCGTGATTTCTCCCAGCTAAGCCGTATTACCACTGAGCTCCAGAAGACAGCCATGTCTTTGCGAATGGTACCTATAAAACAGACCCTTCAGAAAATGATCCGGTTAGTACGGGATCTGGCCAAAAAATCTGAAAAACAGGTTGATCTTCAGATGAGCGGTGAGGATACAGAGATCGACCGCAATATGGTTGACGCCATTTATGATCCCCTGGTGCATATGATACGTAACTCTATAGACCATGGCATTGAGATGCCGGATGAAAGAGCAACTAAAGGCAAACCAGCCACCGGCACCATCTGGTTAAGGGCTTATCAAAAAGGCGGTAATATCGTAATTGAGATTGAAGATGACGGACAAGGCCTGAACCGCGAGAAGATATTAAAAAAGGCTAAGGAAAAAGGATTGATTAAAAACACCGAGGGTCTCTCCACATTTGAAATTGATAATTTGATATTCCAGCCCGGATTTTCTACAGCCGATAAGATAACCGATGTCTCCGGCCGGGGCGTAGGTATGGATGTAGTAAAGAAAACCATAGAGAAGTTGCGCGGCAAGGTAGAGATAAATTCACGTCCCGGGCAAGGTTCTACATTCACCATTAAGGTTCCGCTTACCCTGGCCATTATCGACGGCATCATCGTAAGGGTAGGGGGAGAACGTTATATAGTGCCAACGGTGGTCATTAAAGAGACTATAAGGCCGCGGCAGGAAGAATATAGTACTGTCCATGGCAAGGGCGAAATGATTAAGGTGAGGGGAAATCTTATCCCGTTGGTAAGATTATATAGGATGTTTGATGTTGAGGCTGAACATAAGGATCCTTGCGAGTCTCTGGTGGTGGTGGTTGAAAACGAAGGACGGCAGAAATGCCTGCTGGTTGATGACCTCCTTGGTAAACAAGAAGTAGTCATCAAGAGCCTTGGAGACCACATGAAAAATGTCAGAGGACTGGCCGGGGGGACCATTTTAGGAGACGGGAAAGTAGGGCTGATCTTAGACATAAACGGCATATTTAGTGTGGCCGAAGAACAAAATTTAGGGATGATACATTAATTATTAGCCGTCAGTCCCGTAGGGTGGGCTTTGCCCACCAAAAAAATGATGGCGGGTAAAACCCACCGTGCGGGACTGTCCTACAGGTGTAAGATGGAATATAGTCCGGATTTCCGGATGGAAACTAATTAATTTCCATCCGAAAATCCCCCTGTATCCCCCTTTTCCAAAGGGGGATTTCAATATTTTCCCCCCTTTAGCAAAGGGGGGGGGTGGGGGGATTTGGCAGTTTCCGGATGGACACTAAATTATCGTAAATGTCATTAGTCAATAGTCATTTGTCACTGGTAAAAGAGAGCAATCTTTCACCTTCAACCAATGACCGATGACTAATGACCAGTGACCTTGCCTATAAGCTGAATGCTTTTATATGAAAAAGGGGAGTTAATTTATGCCAGCGGATAAGAACATGAGAATATTGGTGGTTGATGACTTTAATACCATGCGCCGTATAGTAAAAAACATCCTGAAACAACTGGGATTCGAAAATGTAGGCGAGGTCGAAAACGGGCAAGAAGCGCTTGCGGTCTTGAAAAATGAAAAATTTGACTTCGTGATAACTGACTGGAACATGCCGGTTATGACCGGCCTTGATCTACTTAAGGCCATTAAGGCAGACGCCGCATTAAAAGACATCCCCGTAATGATGGTCACTGCCGAGGCACAGCAACAGAATATCGTGGAGGCGGTTAAGTCCGGAGCCAGCAACTATATTGTCAAGCCCTTTACGGCCGAAGTACTGGGAGAAAAAATAAACAAGATATTCAAGTAACCTGATGTTCGACGACCTTACCGACAACGAATTCGAACTCTTCAGTAAACTCGTCTATACTAAGGCCGGCATTAACCTCCACAGAGGCAAAAAGGAACTATTGCGGGCCAGACTGGCCAAGAGGCTGAGAGGATCTTATTTTCACAGTTTTCAGGAATATTATGACTACGTGCTGGAGGACGAGAGTGGGGAGGAACTGGTTCGGCTACTGGATAGCGTATCCACCAACCTAACTAGTTTTTTTCGTGAATCCAAGCACTTTCAATTCCTGGCAGATGAGGTGCTGCCAGGCCTGCTTGCAGATAAAAAAAGGGGTGGAAGGATAAGAATCTGGAGCGCCGGTTGTTCATCGGGCGAGGAGCCTTATTCTCTAATAATAACGATCTTGGAACATAAGCCGCTTATGCCAGAGTTAAATTTAAAGCTGCTGGCAACTGATATATCTACAAGGGTTTTAGCTATGGCCAAGCAGGGGATATACCCGGAAGAACGATGCAAAGACATTCATATCAATATCCTAAAAAAGTACTTTCAAAAAGGACAGGGCCGGTGGCAGGGCTACGTCCAGGTTAAGCCTGTGGTCAAGAGCTGCATCCAGTTTATGAGACATAACCTCATGGAACCATGTCCATGGAAAGAGCCTATGGATATAATTTTTTGCCGTAATGTGATGATTTATTTTGATAAGAACACGCAGGAAAAAGTAGTAAACAGTTTTTATTCGGCGTTAGGTGAAGGAGGCTACCTTTTTATCGGGCATTCAGAAAGCCTGACGGGTATAAAGCATGCCTTTAAATACGCGCGTCCGACTGTCTATCAGAAAAAATAGAGAAAGGATCGGTTGTGGCCAACAAACTAGTCATCGGCATTGCAGATATGCGCCTAAGCAACGATCCTTCGGCTGTTTTGATTACTTATTCCCTGGGGTCTTGCATCGGCGTATCCATTTATGATCCGGTAGTCAAGGTGGGAGGTTTACTCCATTTAATGCTTCCTGAATCAAAGATAGCCCCGGACAAGGCAGAAAAAAATCCGTGCATGTTTGCAGATACAGGTGTGCCTCTGCTTTTCAAAGAGGCATATAAATATGGCGCTGATAAGAAACGCATAATAATTAAGATAGCGGGGGGGGCACAGGTCATGGATGCCAGCGGCTTTTTCAATATTGGTAAACGTAACTATATGGCCCTTCGCAAGATCTTTTGGAAAAACGATGTCCTTGTGAGCAAAGAAGACATAGGTGGTAATGTCAACCGCACCATGCGCCTGGAGATCAGTACGGGGCGTGTCTATCTCAAGGTATCGGACAGTGGGGAGATAGAACTATGAAAGATCTCAGAACCATCACCAAAGACATCCAGGAATTACCACCACTTCCTGAAGTGGCTCAAAAGGTATTTTCCTTACTAAACGATCCCAAAAGCAACGTCCAGGATCTGGTCAAGGTCATACAGCTTGACCAGGCCATGACGGCTAATATATTGAAATTATGTAATTCTGCATACTTCGGTCTGAAGAGAAAGATCAGTTCCTTGCAGGAGGCCCTGGTCTTGCTTGGCCAGAAAAAATTACACGAAATCATTATGACAGACAACAGCGGTAAATATTACAAAAAGGCTGGCCTGGGTTATAACCTGGAAAAAGGCGAACTCTGGAGACATTCTGTGGCCTGCGCCCTTCTTTCTCAGATATTGGTGCGAAAAACAGGCTTACCCGAAGATCCTTTCTTATTTACCGCTGCCCTTCTTCATGATATTGGCAAAGTAATACTAAGCACTTACGTCAAGACAGAATATGATCAAATAATCAGGTTGGTTAAAGAACAGCAGTATCCTTTCTTGCAGGCGGAAAAAGAGATTATCGGGATTGATCACGCCGAATTAGGGGGTCGGGTCGCTGAGGAATGGAATTTCCCTAAGGCCCTGGCAGAAGCAATCGCCCAACACCATGTGCCTGATACGGAGAATTACATCTCGTGTATCGTTCATCTCTGTAACCTGATGACCATAATGATGGGTATCGGCACGGGTTATGGTCTTGCTGACTATGGGAAGGATGCGGTCATGAAAAAGTTGGGGTTGAAGGAAAGACATCTCGAATCATGTATGGTTGAACTATGGCACGAACTCCAGAAGGCGGAAGAGATGCTCAAATGTTAACCCAATAAATGCCTGCCTGATGGCGGGCAGGGAGGCGGCTTCTTATGGCCTTTAATGTCTTAATAGTCGATGACTCTATGGCCATGCGCAGCGTTATACGCAAGGTCATCTCGATCTCCGGCTTCGATGTCGGGACCTTTTTCGAGGCTGGCAATGGAATAGAGGCGCTCGAAGTTCTTAATGAGCAGTGGATAGACCTGGTTCTAAGTGATATTAATATGCCCGAGATGGATGGCCTCACCTTTGTAAAAAAGATGAGAGAGAATGAAATCTATAAAAACATCCCGGTGGTTATGATAACCACGGAAGGCTCCCAGGCCTGTATAGATGAAGCCATGTCTTTGGGAGTTAAAGGGTATATCCAGAAACCGTTTATGCCCGAGGTAATTAAGGAAAAACTCGAAGAGATTATGGAGAAGACCCGATGAATCCTACAGACAGAAATGTCTTAACCGCTGTGGTTCAAGAGGTATTTGAAACCATGTTTTTTACCTTCGTTGATCCTATAGGCGAAGACGAAATGAGTCAGATTACATCACTCCCTGGCCCTTATTTTCATGGTCAGATCGGAGTAAAGGGTGAGAACGGGAGGAAAGTTCTGGATATTTTTATTCCCGACGAAATGGCCAACAGCCTGACCGAAACCATCCTTCGCAAGGAAGACAATAAGAGTGTGAGTAAAGAAGAACTTATTGATACAACTAAAGAAATAGCAAACATGGCCCTGGGAAATATCCTGAATAAAACCAATAAAGAAGGGACGCAACGATTAACCACACCCACTGCTGAATTAGTTGGGGACATCTCTCCCTTCATAAAGGATTCAGGCATGGAACACATATATTTTGAGACCGATTGGGGGATAATGGTCGTTCTCTTTGCCTGCGGTTAACATTCTGGAGCTATACAACAATATGAGCATATCCAAGATAAAAGTATTGATAGTCGATGACTCGGCCATTGTCCGAAAGATATTCTCTGAAGAATTATCTAAGGAACCGGATATTGAAGTCGTCGGAACGGCACCCGATCCTTATGTAGCCCGGGACAAGATAGTCAACCTGAAGCCGGATGTAATCACCCTGGATGTTGAAATGCCCCGCATGGACGGACTGACCTTCTTGGGTAAGCTCATGAAATACTATCCGCTACCGGTCATAATTGTAAGCTCACTTACCCCTGCCGGCGGCAAATTGGCCTTAGAGGCCATTGATGCCGGGGCAGTAGAGGTCATCGCCAAACCTGGCTCTGCTTACAGTGTTGCTGATATGACGGTTCAACTCCTTGATAAGATAAGGGCTGCGGCCCATATTAAAGTAAACCCACATACAGCCTCCGCCAAAGAGAGTCACCAGGTGACCTCTACAACCCCAAGTCCGTCTTTAGCCCTTGCTGAGACCACAAATAAGGTGATAGCCATTGGGGCCTCGACAGGCGGAACGGAGGCTATAAAAGAGGTTCTCACCCAGATGCCGCCCAGCATACCCGGTATAGTCATTGTCCAGCACATGCCGGCAAATTTTACTACTGCCTTCGCTAATCGCTTAAACGACATTTGTCAGATTCAAGTAAAGGAGGCTAAAGACGGCGAATCGGTTATAAACGGCACTGCACTGATCGCTCCAGGAAACTACCATATGCTTTTAAGGCGGAGTGGGGCACGTTATTACGTCACGGTCAAACAGGGGCCACTGGTATGCCATCAAAGGCCGTCAGTGGACGTACTTTTCAGCTCAGTTGCACAGTATGCGGGAAGTAATGCCATAGGCGTAATACTCACCGGCATGGGGGCAGATGGGGCAAAAGGGATGCTAGAGATGAAACAGGCCGGGGCAAAAACGATCGCCCAGGATGAAAAGAGCTGTGTTGTCTTTGGCATGCCTAAGGAGGCCATAAAATATGGTGGAGTAGATATCATGACGCCGCTAAAAGATATACCCAGGGAAATTTTTAAGTTATTCGAAAGTTGACATAATATATCTTATCCGACCTTATAGGGGGTGTAAAAATCTCCTCATTTCCACAGGGTCTCCAACCTACAAATAGCTACGCATTATTTTCCGTAAAATCAATGTAATATTATATATTTATGATGTTATCTATTATATTAAGTAAGAAATAATTTGATATTGCGTTATTTAATTGATGTGCGACAATTAAAACTCCCGCCTGACGACAATTATAATTCCCGGAACTGAAGGGAATTGTAAACTGTCCGCCATCTTTAAAGAAAGGATGGCTGATATGGTAACTGATCAACAGGTAAGGA
>JBFMAZ010000116.1:0-30014 GCA_040755415.1 Thermodesulfobacteriota bacterium
TTAAAGCTGGATGTTACCATACAGCCTCCAAGGACTCGCTACCCGGCGGTTGGCTAACCTTCCGAGGCGGGATTCACACCCGCTTGATTACACGACCTTGCCCGGCCGCACTGAAGATGTGACCCCCGCTTTCGGCTTATTGATACCTGGCTGAGACAGGATAAGGGTGCGCCGAAAAAGCAACGTCACACTGCAAGAAGAATATATAATCGGCTGGTAAGTGAGCATGGGTTTAAAGGGAGTGAGTCAGCCATTCGGCATTATGTACGGGAGGTGAAACTCCGGCTTGGCGTGAATGAGAACAAGGCCTTTATACCTTTGGATCCAGACTGCGGCCAGGAAGCGGAGATAGATTGGGGGACAGCAACAGCCATAATTGGCGGGAAGCCAACACCCATCAGATTCTTCTGTATGCGCTCAAAATATTCGGGCAAACACTTTGTGAGGTGTTATCCCTGTGAGCGCCAGCAGACCTTTTTTGATGCCCATATGCATGCCTTCGCATTCTTTGGTGGGGTATTCCGCATCCTGATTTACGATAACCTGACCACAGCGGTTCAGAAGGTATTAAAAGGCAAGGATCGAGTAGAACAGGAGGCATTTGTAAGATTTCACGCTTATTACAATTTTACTCCGCGATTCTGTAACCCGGCTAGTGGCCATGAGAAGGGTGGAGTGGAGGGTATGGTCGGTTTTGTACGGCGCAACTACATGGTACCACTCCCCCGGGTGGAGAGTATGGAAGAACTGAACGACAGGCTTTTATGTGATTGTGTTGCTTACGGTAATCATCAGATAAGTGGCCGGGAGAAGAGGGTAGTCGAGCTTTTCGAGGAAGAAAAGGAGCACTTAATTTGCCTTCCTCCGGTTGCCTTCAGTAATATTCAAGTAGTAGACAGCAAGGTAAATACTTATGCTACAGTGTTAATTGACAAGAACCATTATTCTGTTCCCACTCGGTATGCGGGCTTTAGAGTAAAAGCGGTTCTGGGAGTAGATAGTATAGAACTCTTTTATGATGGTAAAAAAGTGGCTACTCACAAGAGGGTCTTTGGTAATAACAAATGGCGATTGAATCCGGACCACTATTTGGATTTGCTTCAGCAGAGGCCTCAGGCATTTGATTCGGCCCGGCCGATCCGGCAATGGCGGGAGCAATGGCCTGCCAGTTTTGAACGACTTTTGGAGAGATTTAAAAGTAGCCAGGGAGAGGCATGGGGCATTAAAGACTTTATTTCTGTGCTTATGCTATGCCGGGAGCATGGGGCAGACGATTTGAAAGCAGCAGTGGATCTGGCGGTAGAGACCGGGATCCGTTCGAGTGACGGGGTAAAGCATATTTTATTACACATGCATTCTAGATCTACTTTTGCACCTCTTACAAACTGGCCGTCCACTATCGTTCCTGATATTTCGGCCTACGGATGTTTAGGGGGTGTGCAATGACCCCCGGTGATATTGTGCTTAGAGAGAACTTAAGAAGACTGAATCTTACACACATACTTCGTAATCTTGAAAGCATTCTACGCCAGGCTCGAGAAAAGGGTGAGACCTATGAGGAAGTCCTGCTGGCTACGACTGAAATAGAACTTCAGATGAGAGCCGAAAGCCGACTGAAACGCTGGCTCCATGAAGCCAAATTTCCGGTTATGAAGACCCTGGAAGGGTTTGATTGGGAAGCGTCCAAGGATCTGGATAAGCGCCAAATAAGAGAACTTATAGCAGGGGATTATATTCGTGATCGGAGAAATGTAATATTCGTCGGAAAGCCCGGGACCGGGAAGACCCATTTGGCAACCGGATTGGGGATTGAGGCCTGCCGTGCGGGGGTAAGGACGCGTTTTGTTACCGGCTGCGGCCTGGTCAACGAGCTCATCGAGGCGCGCGATGAAAAGAGACTGAGCCGGGTAATTCAAAAATACAGCCGCTATGGGTTATTGGTTCTTGATGAACTGGGCTACGTCCCCTTTTCCAAAGAGGGATCGGAACTCCTTTTCCAGGTTCTGACCGAACGTCATGAAAGAGGCTCAGTAGTTATTACCACGAACCTGGGATTTGCAGATTGGACACAAGTATTTGGTGATCCCACTCTAACCGCAGCTCTGTTGGACCGCCTTACCCATAAGGCACACATTATCAACTGCACTTGGGAAAGCGCTATCGATTCAGAGAAACCGTCAAGGCAAGGAAGGGGGTGTCGCCCGGCGCCAATTGAACAACTCACCAGATAAATAACGAAATATAGTCTTTCCGTAAAAATGGAATGATCTTCGTGCCCACAGGTTACGTCTGTGGCCATTTTTACGGTTCCGGTTATAAAAGCATCCGGCTCCGCCTACTGCTTTTATAACCGGCTACATTCTAAACCCGGGTGGGTGAATTTTCGGTTATCACGGTGGGTGATTTTTCGATTGTCATTTACAATCTCGGAAAGGTGCCAGTACAGATTGGCCCCGGCGGCCTTCTTAAGTCCAGCTAGATACTCCTCACCCGTAGAACCAAAACAAGAGGTAAATTTCTCTACGAGGGCGCTCCTTAAACGCCTCTTACTGTCACTATATCCTTCGTTGAGCACCTTATGCTCAGGATGCTCAGGCCTAACCCCTTTATTAAGAGTTATCTGGTGTTCGGCTGCCCCTTCACCCTTACTATCATAAATCTTAATAGCCCGGCCAAAGATTGACTCCACCAGCACCTCCCTCATACAAAGCCGCATCGGAACCGGGTAAAAATTTCCCTCCCAGGAGATATAGCCGTCATTGGTCACCTTTCTTATCTGTCTTTCGTATAATACAGTCGGCTCTACCTGAGGTACTGCCCTTAAATGCTCCAACTCTCTCGAAAATCTCTCATCCGGGCTCTCTTTTAAGGCACTATGGGGCCGGGCATTGTATCGATCCCTAAAATCCTTAAGCAGTCCGTCAAACTCAGAAAACCCTTCTACCTCAAGGCCCTTGAGGAGATGTTCCTGCAGATAGTAAAAGGGCCTTTCTGCCTTGCCCTTGGTCCTGGCCCGGTAGTTCTGACAAGGGTTCGGCTCTAAGCCATAGAGACCACAAAACCTTAAAAACTCATCGTTATAACGTATCACCCCGTCGGCTCGGTGCGTTATTACCATCTGCTTGGGATTGTCTATTACCAGCTCCTCCGGCACCCCTTGAAAAAATTCTATCCCTTTGGCTATCGCCCGAATTACATCCTGAGCACTTATACTCACCGAGTAGGTGTAATACTTCTTGCGGCTGTAACTTAATACCACCTCATGGATATAGACCTTTATCGGCGTGCCTCCTACAGACAGAACCCACTCCTTCCAGTCATACTGCATCTGCCTGCCCGCTGCGGGCTCTACCCTGGTAGTGGCCTTATCCCTTATCTCTTCTTCAACCCTTATTCCGGCTATGTACCGATGCACTGAGGAAAGCGATCCCTGGTAGCCCATCCCCATAAGTTCATTACATATCCGGGTCCCTATGTAGCCCTTGCCGAGCATACCTCTTATCTCATCCGCATAACCATCCAGCATCCTCTCGTACTCTCGCCTCCTAAACTCTGGTGGCCCGGCACTCCTCACGTACCTCCTCACCGTGTTCCTCGATAGTTTTAACTGCCTCATTATCCCTTTGATCGATTCCCCCCTTCGCCCTCAACGCTTTAACCTGTTGCCACTTGTACATGCTGATCACCCCTCTTTTCCCTCCCCCCTTACTTCTTCTTTGGAGGAGATTATACCTTACTTAGGGGGTCATTTCTAAATGACGATGAGGGGTCAATTCTATTTTACAATTTACAATAAGGGCTGGTCCTATGATAACCGCATCCGCCTTGACCTCGGATTTTCCCCAGAGAATGAGCAGTGTTTGTCGGGAAAACCTGGCCAGGGAACGTACAAGAGTTTCAATTCCGCCTTTGGCTTCAAGTTGATCAAGCCGGCCAACGGTAGCGATGACTCTTTGCGAGACTCTGCCGCTGACTTTGCGGTTTTCAACGATCTGAAGGTATTGATACTGACCGGATTTCTTGACGCGCGCAAACATGGGGACCTCCTCAGTTAAGGACACCCCCATAATATTTACTAATTGCAAGTAATATCAACAAAAATAAATAAAAAAACTGAGTTATTGGCACTACCCACTTTCGTCAGCCAATAACCACCCACGTAGTGACGTGGGTTTGCGGGCGATCAACCCAAATAACTGTAGAAGAAAAGTCAAACATAAAAACTCTTCGATTCTCCTGTGGCGAATCTGCCGACATTTAATCATTTCGATTTCATTTGGCCTTTGGACTTTGAGCTTTGAACTTTCTTGCGAGTGTCCACATCACTCGTACAGAAAAAATCGCCGGCGCAGTTCTTCAAATGAGGCCAGATCATCCTCCCAGGAGGCCGTCAGGTCAATGAGGTCGGCCCCTTCCTCCAAAGCATATCGGACGGCATCATCCCCCAGGATGAGATCAATAGGCAATTTTTCATACTCGTACTCGTAAGGCGGCGGTCTCCAGGCAAAATTATCCGGGTAAAGGGACAGGATATCCTGAAGCAGACAGAGGGTGGTGTAGTAAGGTCTGTAGGCCCGCGGATCGGTGACGTGGAGCTGAAACCCACCGCAGACCTCGCCGGCCCATTTGTGAAAGGTGGGCTGGAACCAGGTCTCGCGAAATACAATGCCATTAATCCGCCTTTTGGCAATTCTCTCTTTAAGCCGGGCCGGTTCAATAAACGGCGCACCGAACAGCTCAAAAGGCCGGGTGGTACCCCGGCCTTCAGAGACATTCGTGCCTTCCCAGATGACCTGCCCGGGATAGACCAATGCCGTATCCGGTGTGGGCATATTGGGCGAGGGCATGACCCAGGGGAGGCCGGTATCGGTAAAGAGCATGTCCCGGCGCCAGCCGCCAAGCGGCACGACCTCTAAGTCGCAGTCCATACCGAATGCCTCCTTCCAGAGCCTGGCTATCTCGCCTATGGTCAGTCCATGGCGCATGGGGATAGGAAAAAGTCCGACAAAAGAAGAAAAGGCTTTCTTTAAAAGGTCCCCTTCGGTCAAAAGGCCGCCTATCGGATTAGGCCGGTCGAGGACTACTACCTTCTTATCCCACTTTCCGGCGGCCTCCATGCAGTAGGCCAGGGTATAAATGAAGGTATAGACCCGCGTGCCCACGTCCTGCACGTCAACCAGGAGGACATCGATATGGTCAAACATCTCCCGGGATGGTATCCGGCTCTCGCCATACAGGCTGAAGATAGGCACGTTTAAGAACGGATCGCGGCTATGCCCTGACTCGACCATGTTATCCTGCTTCTCGCCGCGGAAACCGTGCTGGGGATTGAAAAAAGCCGCAAGCTGTCCCGGGAAGGCATGGGCCAGCAGTGTAGAGGCATGCTCAAAGTGGCTATCGACCGAGGCCTGATTGGCCAGCAGTCCTAACCGGGCGCCTTTGCTCCATTTTGGCGGATTCTTGACCAACCGCTCTATGCCCAGTGCAACCGCCAGTATCATACTCACCAGGTGAGGCGGACCTTCACGTCTCTTTCATGGAGATAGGTCTTGATATCTTTAATGTGATAGTAGCCGTAATGGACCATGGAGGCGATAAGCGCCGCATCGGCCCTGGCCGTGGTGAGGACATCGTAAAGGTGTTCCGGTTTCCCGGCCCCGCCCGAGGCAATGACCGGTATATTTACCGCCCCGGAGATGAGCCTGGTCAGGATCAGTTCATAGCCCTCCTGGGTACCATCGGCGTCTATGGAGTTAAGGCAAATCTCGCCCGCACCTAAGTTTTCAGCCTCCCTTGCCCACCAGAGGGCGTCAATACCCATGTAAGTGCGCCCGCCCTGAATGACCATCTCGTACCCGGAGGGGATCTTCGGAGATTTTTCTACCCTTTTCACATCCATACCCAGGACGATGCACTGGCTGCCGAAGGCCTTCGCCCCTTCCGAGATAATCCTGGGGTTCTGTATGGCTGCTGTGTTAACGCTCACCTTCTCCGCACCGGCCAGGAGGACGGCCCGCATATCCTCTACCGTCCGTATCCCGCCCCCTACCGAAAAGGGTATGAATATCTCTTCGGCCACCCGGCGCACCACGTCGATCATGATGTCCCGTTTATCACTGGAGGCCGTGATGTCATAGAAGACGATCTCGTCTGCGCCCTCTTCATAATAATATCTGGCCATCTCCACCGGGTCGCCGATGTCTATGTTATCCTTAAATTTAATGCCTTTGGTCGTCCGTCCGGCCCGCACATCCAGGCAGGGAATAATCCGTTTACTGAGCATAACCATCCCACCGGCAAAAATTATCCAACACCCTAAGACCCACCCGGCCGCTCTTCTCCGGATGGCACTGCAGGGCCACCAGGTTCTTATAGGCCACGGCCGAGACAAACTCAAGCCCATAACCGGTCACGCCGACAATACACGCATCATCTGCCGGGACCGGATAATAAGAGTGGACAAAGTAGAATTCGCTCCCGGCCTCCACACCCGAAAATACCGGATGCTCCCGGACGATCTTCACCCCATTCCAGCCCATGTGCGGTATCTTGAGGCGGGTATCCCTCTCCATGAGCGGCTGTGGGAATAACTTTACCTGACCAGGGATAAGTCCCAGGCACGTGGTATCATTTTCTTCACTGTAATCAAAGATAATCTGGGTCCCCAGGCAGATACCCAGGACGGGCTTCCTTTCCAGGAACGCCTCCCGTATCAGGTCATCTAAGCCCAGGGCCTTTAAATCGGCCATAGCCTGCCCGGCCGCACCTACACCTGGGAAAATAATCCGTTCCGCATTCTTAATATCCCCGGCCTCATTGGTCACTTTACAAGGATAGCCTAGTTTTCTCACCGCCCGCTCTACACTGGTCAGATTACCTGCCTTATAGTCGATAATCGCTATCATGGCGAAATTCCTGTCCCCTCACCCCAACCCTCTCCCTAAGGGAGAGGGAATTTTTCAGCAACCCGTTGGTTCCTGATAATCTGCCCACATCTGCGTCCAGACCTGAAACCATACAAATTCGTTACCTGTTTTGCAAGGAGAAAGATGGCGTGTAAATCTCAAAATAGAATTGACCCCTGATCGTCATCTAAAAAATGACAAAGTACGCAGGCATTATGCCCTTCCATAGATGTAAGTAAGTTCTGAAAGGCTGGCTGACAGAGAAGGTGTTAATTGTTCCGGCAAGAGTCTCCACGTCCAATTACCATCGGCCGTGGCCGGAATGTTCATTCGGGCCTCTTCGCCCAGGCCGAGGATGTCCTGCATGGGGATGATAACCAGATCGGCCACAGACATCATGGCCATCCTTACAAACTCCTGGTGAACCGTCTCCTCTGAGACCTCCCGCCCCAGGTATTGAAAAAGCCTCCGCTTGTCTTCGGGTCTGGCTTCTTTTCTAAACCATCCCTTAGCCGTGTTATTGTCATGCGTTCCTGTATATACCACACAGTTTTTTACGTGATTGTGCGGCACGTAAGGATTAGTCGCCAGGTCGTCACCAAAGGCAAAGAGGAGCACTTTCATCCCCGGAAGTTGATACAGACCAAGAATTTCTTTGACATCCTGCGTTATAATCCCCAGGTCTTCAGCAATAATAGGAAGGGAGGGGAACCGCTTCAAAAGCTTATCGAAAAAGTCCCGTACCGGGACTTCTACCCACCTTCCATTTACAGCCGTCTCTTCACCGGCCGGGACCTCCCAATAGGCCACAAGCCCCCTGAAATGGTCAAGCCTGATTATATTAAAGAGTTTCAGGTTGTGTTCTATCAGCCTCATCCACCATGCGTAGCCGGTTTTCTTCAGGGCTTCCCAATTATAAACCGGATTACCCCACAACTGGCCTGTGCTACTGAAATAATCCGGCGGAACTCCGGCCACAAACACAGGTTTTTTGTTTTCGTCCAGTTTAAATATCTCAGGATTGGACCATACGTCTGCACTGTCGTAATTCACATAGATAGGCATATCACCTATAATATGAATGCCTCTATCGTTACAGTAGGTCTTTAAGGCAACCCATTGCTTATAAGAAACATACTGAAGGAATTTCTCGCTCTCAATTTTATCCCTAAGCCCGGCCTTTTGCTCTTTATTCATCTCCGCTTTTTTATTTTTTACTTCCACGGGCCAGTCGTTCCAGATAGCACCCTTAAAATTTTTCTTTAAGGCTACGAAGAGGACATAATCATCAAGCCAGTACCGATTCTCTTTACAGAACTTTTCAAAGCCGCTGTCTTTCTGCTTTCTGTTTTTAAAATTATCATAAGCAAGGCGAAAAAGTCCTGTCTTATACTCGGTCACAGCCTTATAGACAACCTTCTCGCGCGGAAAGGAAGGAGGGGCCTCAATATCCGATGAAGAGAGAAAACCGTCTTCCACCAGAAGTTCAGGGCTGATAAGGAGTGTATTTCCGGCAAAAGCAGAGATGCTACTATAGGGAGAATTACCATGTGCCTCATTTATTGGCGTTAAGGGAAGTATTTGCCAGAAGGTCTGTTTTGTCTCAGAGAGAAAATCCACGAACCGGTACGCCGATGGACCAAAATCCCCTACGCCGTATAATGAAGGCAGGGATGTGATATGGAGCAATATGCCGCTTCCTCGCCTCTTCATGTTTTCTCCTCGCTTATGAGTAAAGCCACAGGAAAATGTCTTAAGACATCCCCTATGGGCAGGATTTCTTCCCCTTCCGTTGTCTCTGCCGTTATAGCATCCTTCCACACGAAAGGACTATGTATGGGAAGAACAACATGCGTATCCCCCCATATTCCCATCCCTGTTGGGCATTCATTTTCTTTTATAAGACCGGTCAAAAACCTTGGCGCTATAGTTATTGCCCATGAGCCTTTATGGGGAAATTTTGTTTCCTTGCGAGCTGCATGTTCCGGGCTTTTCTGAGTATCGATGTTTCTGGCATAGGCTACAATATGATCTCTGAATTTGCCCCCCACCTTAAGCGGAATATACGCGCCCTTTTGAAAAACCTCGCTGTTCTCTCTTCTCGCGGTGAGGGCCTTATTTATCAAGAAGAGCTTAATCCTGCCATCTTCTTTTGTTAAAAAGAGTTCTTTTATTAAAGTCAAGACGTCTTTACTTGCCTTATCCTTTATCTCCCGCAAAAATCCTTTTCTCTTTTCAAAATCAACGGGCCGGCGGTTATCCGGGTCCACCAGATTAAGATCCCATAACTCTGTTCCCTGATAGAAATCCGGAAGTCCAGGCGAAGTGATCTTAATAATAACCTGCGATAGAGAGTGGAATATTCCATAAGAGGCCAGCCGTTTCTGAAAGGGCAAAAATTCCTTTAAAAATTCATTTCCTTCCGCGGGTTTCAGAATCTCTTCGATAAAGGAGACAAAGGCCTCCTCATACCCTGTATCAGGCTTCAGCCACGCGGTATGGACCTTGGCCTCCCGCACAGCCTTGACCATATAGTCCTTTACCCTTTCTATAAAGCCAGGGCGCTCGGTTTCATTGAAAGGAAAGGCCCCGATAAGTGTCTGATAGAAAAAATATTCATCATTCCGGTCCGGGACGCCGGCGCCATTTACAAGCTTCTTTTTTCTTTTGTTGATCCGGCTCCATCTCTTGATGCTATCTTCCCATTCTTTCGGCATTTCAGACAAAATGTTTATCCTCGCCCGAACGTCTTCGCCTCTTTTCGTGTCATGGGTGGAGGTGGCGTTAATAGTGTGCGGCCAATTAACTGCCCTTTTCCTGTTGAAGTCATGGAATTCCCTTGCCGAAATACCGAATCTGTCCGGACTCCCGCCTACTTCATTAAACGAAAGAAGGCGGTTATATATGTAGAGAATCGTATCCTCAAACCCCTTGGCCATCAGCGGTCCGGTGAACTGCTGAAATTTCATGACAAAATGAAACCACTCCTTCTTTTCTTCTTCCTTAAGGTATTCCTCGAATTCAAGGAGGAGAAATTTTTCAATAAAGTCCAGTTCGTACAGCAGCCCGGGATTCCTCTGCCTGGCCTTCTTTACCGCCTCTGTTATGTACAGTTGGTCTGTTTTACTAAAAGTCTCCTTGCTTATATAGGTTCGATAAACTGGAAAGAGTGCCAGGACATCCACCAAGGCCCTTTTGAGGCCATAGAGCGTAATATCACTGCTATGTCTATACCTGCCGGAGATCCTCTTCATAAGATGGGCAAGGTTGTCAACATCTCCGGCCATCTCCTTTCCTATTATGAGCCTCTTTTTATCACACACCAGATCCTCATAAGAGGTCTTAAAACGGGTAAACTCGGTGTATATTTTGCTGAAGGCCCTGGCGTCTCTCGTCTTGCAAAAAATTCCGTTTACATAATTCATAAAGTCATAGCCGGTTGTCCCCTGCACAGGCCAGGTGGCCGGCAACGCCTCTTCGAGGTCAAGAATTTTCTCAACCACCAGGTATACCTCCCCGGCCCTTTCTCTCAATCTTCCCAGATAACCGGTTGGATCATAGAGACCGTCTATGTGATCTACTCTCAATCCGGTAAATTTCCCATCCTTTGCCAGGCTTATGATGAGCCTGTGAGTTTGCTCTAAGACGTTTTCGTCCTCCATCCGCAAGGAGATGAGGCCGTTGATATTGAAAAACCGCCGGTAATTTATCTCCTCTGTGGCCACCTTCCAAAAAGATAATCTAAAGAATTGTTCGGAGAGAAGGCTGTCAAGCCTGTTAAAGCTCTCCGCCACCCCCTTTGTACCATTAAAGACTTCTATATTTTCATCAACGAATCTCTTTATGTCGGGATTTTTTGAGTAAAGCTCCCAGAGCATCCTCTTTATAAACCGTATCTGGTGGTAGCGTTCACTGACGTCTTCTCTGGATGTAGGCATATTCTTTATGGAATAGAGAATACCCAGCAACTTTGTGAAATCTGGATGGTCTTCACCCAGCTTTTTCCGCAATGTGTTTAATCTGTGGGTGATAACACTGGCATATGATTCCGGTCTCAGCGGTAGTTTCAACTCATAGTAGCGGACACTAAAACCATCCTGGTCATATTGTAATTCAATTTCTTCCTCTTCTAGGGACTCCCCATAAAGCCGACCCAGGAAAGGAACGAGGAGTCTTCCCTGAATGCTTTCATACGGATGACTCCATTCTATGTCAAAAAAATCAAAATACTCTGAACTCTGACCATTTTCCAGGACGTCCATAAGCATGGCGTTTTCGCCATCAAAGGCCATGTGGTTCGGGACTATATCCTGAATCCATCCCATTCCCCGAGCCTTTGATACTCTTATCAGTTCTTCGAAGTCCTCAGCGCTCCCCAGCTCAGGGTTTAGCTGATTGGTATCTACCACATCGTATCCATGCAGGCTCCCCTTCTTCGCTTTAAATATGGGAGAGGCATAGACATCGGAAATCCCGAGGTCAAAAAGATACTGCACTATCTCCTTGGCCTTTTTAAATCCAAAGGCAGGATTAAACTGAAGTCTATAAGTAGCTGACGGAATCCTCATTATTGAACCTTCGTTAAAACCACTCCACTAGGCAATTCCTTTCTCTATATACATGACAAGGCCCTGTGCCCGCAGGGTTATCTTGTCCCCGGAAGCGATCGTCTCCGGGAGGAGTGTGCCCGGCCCTTGCCACAGACGGTCAGAAGAGTCCAGTACCTTTTGCCATCTTCCTGCCGGCAAAGAGACCGTGATTGCAATATCCGCTCTATTGAAATTAAAGATGCAGAAAATGTGGCTCTTTTCTGCATCTTTCCACCTTCTCATAAATAAAACCTTCTGCTCCTCAAGCCCCCATGCCTCAAGGTCATCTTTATCCAGGGCGAAAAGCGCTGGGATCTCCCGCCTCAGCCTTATCAGGCTCTTATAAAAATTAAGCAAGACCCTGTGTTGGCCTTCATCCCGCTTTTGCCAGCTTATCTTCGATTTGAGAAATGTCTTTTCACCCTGAGGGTCAGGCAGCTCTCCCTGCCAGCCAAAGGCGTTGAACTCCTCCTTCCTTCCTTCCTTCACGGCTTCGATCAAATCCGCATCAGAATGGCTGACAAAATAAAGGAAGGGGGCCTCCTCCCCGTATTCCTCACCCATAAAGAGAAGCGGTATATAAGGAGATAGCAGAACCACTCCGGCCGCGAGTTTCAAAGCCTCGAACGTGACGAGGGTTGACAACCTCTCCCCTAGCATTCTGTTTCCTACCTGGTCATGATTCTGTGCACATACCACAAACTGAGTGGCTGGTCTATCTTTGGCGGTGTTCCCGTGTCTTCGTTTTCTGTAGCAAGAATACTGGCCGGAATAAATAAATCCCTCCCTTATAGACTTTATAAGGTGATCTATCCGGCCAAAGTCAATGTAATACCCTTGATCCTCTCCGGTAAGAAGGACATGAAGGGCGTGGTGGAAATCATCGCACCACTGGGCATCAATGCCATATCCTCCCAGTTCTCTCGGTCTTATCACCCTTGAGTCGTTCAAGTCGCTCTCCGCTATCAGATAATACTTTCTTCTTTTGTGACTTGAAAATTCTTCAACCCGCCCGGCAAGCTCTTGAAGAAATGGCCTGGCGCCCATATCAAATATACCGTGAATGGCATCCAGGCGAAGGGCGTCTATATGGTACACATGAAACCAATACAGCGCATTTTCTATAAAGTAATCCCTCACCTCATCACTATGGGTTCCATCAAAGTTTATGGCCTGTCCCCAGGGGGTTTTATATCTGTCAGTAAAGTACGGCCCATAGTCCCACAGGTAGTTTCCCTCCGGGCCGAGGTGATTATAGACGACATCCAGCACCACGGCCATTCCCTTTTTGTGACACACATTAACCAGTTTTTTGAGCCCTTCCGGCCCGCCATAAGAATCTTGCACGGCAAAGGGATACACACCGTCATACCCCCAATTTCTCTCCCCCGGGAATTGGGCTACAGGCATTATCTCTATGGCGTTGACTCCGAGATCTTTTAGCGTGTCAAGCCGGGGAATCACCGCCTCAAAAGTCCCTTCCGGCGTAAACGTTCCGACGTGGAGTTCATAGATTATCATCTCAGAGCGGTCTAATCCCCTCCAGGTATCGTCTTCCCAATGAAAAGAATGATGATCGACTACTTGAGAAGGCCCATGTACGCCTTCAGGCTGAAAATAGGATGCGGGATCAGGTCTGTCCCGTTCGCCTTCAAGCCGGTAAAAGTAGCGAGTTCCGGGAGGTACATCTTCTACCCGTGTCTTCCAATAGCCTATTTCATCCCTGCTCAGCGAAACGAGCCGTTCCTGTGGAGAGACTATTTTTAATTTTACCTCTTTGAGGAGTGGAGCCCAGGCAGTAAATTCGCAGCGCCCTTTTCCCAGATAATGTGCCCCAATTCTCATCTGAAAATCCCCCCTGCCCCCCTTTTCCAAAGGGGGGTGTGGGGGATTCGGGGGATTATTCTCATTGTCCCTTGTCCGTCATAGACAGATGTGTATTTCATTTTCCTTCGCTCTTGAAAAAGATAACGCTGAGCGGTGGCAAGATTAGAGATAAGGAATGGTATTGTCCATGCGCCGGAATCGGGGCTGCTTCAACGCCTCCGGAATTTCCCCAATTGCCTCCCCAGTATATCCGGGCATCGCTGTTTAAAACCTCTCTCCAGAATCCGCCTCTCGGGACCCCTACTCTGTAGTTCTGTCTGGGAACCGGAGTAAAGTTACAGACCACCAGGATTATATCGTCCGTATTTTTGCCTTTTCTTATAAAGCTTATAACGCTTTGCTCCCAATCATAGAAATCTATCCACTCAAAACCCTCTGCCTCAAAATCCAGTTCATGCATGGCCGGCTCGGCCCGGTAAAAGTGGTTCAGGTCCCTGAGCCACCTCTGCACCCCATGATGAGCGGGATACTCAAGGACATGCCATTCCAGACTCTCTTCATGGACCCACTCCCTGCACTGCCCGAATTCACCGCCCATAAAGAGAAGCTTCTTTCCCGGGTGACCGTACATATATCCAAACAAAAGCCTGAGATTGGCAGACCTATCCCGCTCATCCCCGGGCATCTTTCCGGCCAAAGCGCCCTTTCCATGTACCACCTCATCATGAGAAAGGGGAAGGACGAAATTTTCTGTAAAGGCATACCAGATGCTGAAGGTAAGCTGGTCGTGATGATACTTCCTAAAGACGGGATCGGTGGAAAAATAATCCAGGGTATCGTGCATCCAGCCCATGTTCCACTTCATGCCGAATCCGAGGCCTCCCACGTATGGCGGCCGTGAGACCATAGGCCAGGCGGTGGACTCTTCCGCCATGGTCTGAACGTCAGGATAATTTTCGTAAACCACCTCGTTAAATCTTCTTATAAAGTTTATCGCCTCTATATTCTCGTTCCCCCCGTATTCATTCGGTATCCACTCGCCGTCTCTTCTTGCATAGTCCAGGTAGAGCATGGAGGCCACGGCATCCACCCGAAGACCGTCAATATGGTATTTGTCAAGCCAGAAGAGGGCGCTGCTGATAAGGAAATTTTTCACCTCGTTTCGTCCATAATTAAAGATGGCGCTGTTCCAATCGGGATGAAATCCCTTCCTGGGGTCGGCATGTTCATAGAGGTGCGTGCCGTCAAAATAGATAAGCCCGTACTCGTCATTCGGAAAATGCGAAGGCACCCAATCCAGGATAACGCCGATTCCATTCTGATGGAGATGGTCAACGAAGTACATAAAATCCTGGGGAGTCCCATACCGGCCGGTAGGGGCAAAATATCCCAGGGTCTGATACCCCCAGGAGCCGTAGAAGGGATGCTCCATGACCGGTAACAACTCGACATGGGTGAATCCCATCTCTTTCATATAATCCGCCAGGTAATGAGCCATTTCCCGGTAGGTGAGAAACCGGTTGCCCTCTTCCGGCATCCGGCGCCATGACCCGAGGTGAACCTCGTAGATGGAAAAAGGGGCGTCTAGCCTGTTATGATGGCGCCGGTTTTTCATCCATTCCGCATCATTCCAATCGTAGTCTAAAGAATGCACTGCCGTAGCGGTCCTGGGGGGGACCTCCCAGCGATATGCATAGGGATCTCCCTTATCCACCGTATAGTTATTATAATTCGAGATGATGTGGTACTTATAGAGCGCGCCCTGACCAATACCGGGGATAAAGCCTTCCCAAATACCGGAGCTGTCGTCCCTTGACCTTAAGGGATGGGCCTCCGGAACCCATCCGTTGAAATCGCCGACTACGGACACCTTGTGTGCATTAGGCGCCCAGACCGCAAAGTAAGTCCCCTGCACGTCACCTACGGTCGTCACATGCGACCCTAGTTTGTCATAGAGTCGAAAGTGATTTCCCTCTTTAAAAAGATACGTATCATGGTCTGTAATAAGGCTTACATCATATCGTACGTTCTCCATCCTACCTCCTTGTTTTTTTCAATCAAAAATATCCCTATACACCACTCTTTAAGATACACTGTACGCCCCTGACGGGAATAATAATCCAATCAGGACGATTATTCAGTTCATAACCAAGTTCATAAATCGCTTTGTCCAAAAGGAAGGCCTGAAGGAGGGTCTCGAGTTCTTCCCGCTCCTGTGGAATGAAAGGCACATCTCCACATGTCTCCAGATAAGAATGGAGAAATATCCCGCTCACATAGTGATACCACAGGTCAGCCCATGGCTCTAGCAGAGGCCTATCTTTAGCTCGCAGCGATGCATCCAGAAAAAGGGCGCTATAGGCCGCATAATGAAAGGAGCGAATCATGCCCGCCACATCCCGGAGAGGCGAACGCTTCAATCTCCTTTCACTGAGTGTCCGTGCTGGTTCACCCTCAAAGTCTATAATCACGAAATCCTTTCCTGTAAAAAGGACCTGGCCGAGATGGTAGTCCCCGTGAATGCGAATCTTCATCGCTGAGATCTTTTTCGGCAAAATTTTCTGGAAACGGACCAGAATCTCTTGCTCAGAAGCCAGAATTGCAGATGCATCCTTTTGTACACCCTCGCGCAGTCTTTTGAGGTTTTTCCCCAGAGATTGTAGCACCCGCCGTGCCAAACTCCGCATAGACTGATATACAGATCTCTGATAAAGCGTTGAGAAGGCTTCAGGGACAAAATCTGCATCTCCGGATACGGATGATAAGGCGAGATGCAATTCTGCGGTTCGCTTTCCCAAGAGGCGAGCTGTTTCGAAATAAACACCGCCTATTAATTCCTGCACCAGCGGTGGAATGGCGGAAAATTCGATGCCCAGCAAAGAGGTAGGTATTTCCGGCACATGCCGGATTTCTCGTCTCCTGGACAGAATGCGCTCAAAATATTCACGCACTGCGTCCAGTGTGTACGTCCAGGCATCACCTTGATTGGGGACAAAACCCTGCAAGAGGCCGATTAATATCGGCTCCGAGCCCTGACGCCGGTACTCAATGGCACCGGCAAAAGAGGGAACCTGGGAAAAGTCCGTCTTTTCTGTGAGGAATCTCAAGATTTCAAGATCAGGATTTACCCCTTCTTCGAGCCGCCGGCAGAGCTTTAGAAAAAACGTATCTTCATAGAGAACGGAGGTATTGCTTTGTTCTGCCTTGAGTACTTGAGAGGTCAATGGCAGCGCCTTATCAGACATCAGGCTGCGGAATTCCCTACCCGGGAAAGCGACAAGCTCACCCCTCTTGCCCTTTATCCGTTTTCTTTGCGCAATCATGGCCAGAAGACTCTCACGGACCTTCTCGTCATAAACACCATCGCAGAGAATCCCCTCTTCATCCCCGATATGCAGGCATGCGATTACGGCCTGCGGAAATTCTTGTGTAATCTGCTTGGCCTTAGCCCCTTGGATGTATGAGACAGCAAGTGAATATACCTCCATCGTACCCTCTGTATAACCCACCTCCAACAAGGCTAATTGAGTCACATCGGCATTTTTAGAAATCGGTATACTTTCCAGGATCTTAATCTGCCGGATCGCCCGTGCCTTTCCGGCAAACCAACGACAACCTCTCAGGTAGCCTGGAAGGATTTTTTTCTCCAGTATTTCCCGGGCATCATCCTCCAGAACCATCTCCCAATCCCCTTCTATACGCAACCTCGGAATGGCTATTTTTTCACAGACGCTGATTGGCTCTCGTCTCTCTTTTAGTAAAAGCCAGTAGTGATCGTAAGGCCCGAATGTGAGTACATAAGGTGACTTTTTTATGATCGGGAATCTATTTTGACTGAAGACCTCTTCCGGCATAAATTCGGCATATTGTGAAAGGTCGAGTCCGACCACTTGAGAAAACCTGGACAGGTTTATAACCACGAGTATACTTTCATCCTCATACCGGCGGATAAAAGCTAGTACCTTCGGGTTATTGGGCGAAAGGAACTCTATGGTCCCCCGGCCAAAGGCCTTAAAGCGTTTCCGCATGCCTATGACACGTTTCATCCACCAAAGGAGTGAAGATAAGTTCCGTTCGTGGTTCTCCACGTTTACTGACTCGTAGTGATACTCAGGGTCGATAATCACCGGCAGATACAGCTTCTGGGGATTTACTTTAGAAAAGCCGGCATTCCTGTCCGGGCTCCACTGCATCGGTGTTCTAACGCCGTTCCGGTCACCGAGATAATAGTTGTCACCCATACCAATCTCGTCGCCATAGTAAATAATGGGTGTGCCCGGAAGAGAAAAGAGGAGGATATTCATAAGTTCTATCTTCCTTCGATTATTACCGACCAGTGGCGCCAGACGCCGGCGAATGCCCAGGTTGATTCTGGCGCGTGGGTCCCGGGCATAGACCCGGTACATATAGTCACGCTCTTCATCTGTAACCATCTCCAGGGTTAATTCATCGTGATTACGAAGAAATAGCGCCCACTGAGCGGATTCAGGTACAGCGGGAGTTTGTTCAAGGATGTCTATAATCGGATAATGATCCTCCATCCAAAGCGACATAAACATCCTGGGCATAAGGGGGAAATGAAAGGCCATGTGGCATTCATCACCGTCACCAAAATAGGCTGCGGCATCTTCCGGCCACTGGTTGGCCTCTGCCAGGAGCATTCGGTTTTTAAACTTACCATCTATATAAGCCCTTAATTTCTTTAGGAAGGCGTATGTCTCGGGCAGGTTTTCGCAGTTGGTTCCCTCCCGTTCATATAAATAGGGGATAGCGTCCAATCGCAGACCGTCCACCCCCATGTCAAACCAGAAATCAATCACCCGGAACAGCGCCTTTTGTACCTGGGGATTGTCAAAATTCAGATCCGGTTGATGGGAATAAAAACGGTGCCAATAATACGCCTTGGGCAGGGGATCCCAGGCCCAGTTTGAAGGTTCAAAGTCTTTGAAGATAATCCGGGCGTCCTTGTATTTTTCCGGGGTATCACTCCAGACGTAAAAGTTTCGCCATGTCGAACCCGGCTTTGCCCGTCTGGCTCGTTGAAACCACAGATGCTGATCAGAGGTGTGGTTTAAAACAAGCTCCGTAATAACCCGCATGCCGCGTCGATGGGCCTGCCTCAGGAGCTCCCGAAAATCTCGCAGACTGCCATAATCTTGATGAACATTGTAATAGTCCGCAATGTCATACCCATCATCCCTGAGGGGAGACGGATAAAAAGGTAAAAGCCATAGAGCGGTTATCCCCAGATGTTCGAGGTAATCGAGTTTCTCTATAAGCCCTCGAAAGTCACCTATGCCATCTCCGTTGCTGTCATAAAACGTCTTTATGTGGAGTTCATAGATGATGGCATCCTTGTACCATAAAGGATCGTCATCGAGATATACCTCTTTCTTAGGCATGAACCTGTCTCCTCACATAAAATAGTCGAAGTCCGTCTCTTTTTTCAGCCTTTTCCTGACCCTCAAAATATTCGCCGGAAGCACGTGAGGATTAAGCTCTACGTAATTCCGCTCGCCCTGCCAGATATACTTATCATCGCTCAAAAGGTCGTGCACCAGGTATGGTTGGTCAGGATCTATGCCTAACTCATAAATAGGAACTTTCAGCCATCCGGACTGGGTATGATACGGATCAAGATTTACCACCACAAGTATAATGTTGGAGGAGTCCTCGGTCGCCTTGGCGTAAAAAAGTAGATAATCATTATCCACTTCGTAAAACTTAAGGATCCACGGGATCTGAAGGGCGGGATTTTCCCTCCTTATTTTATTGACCCGAGCGATAAAGTCTTTGAGGTTCCCGGGCGCATCCCAGTCCCAATGCTTCAGTTCATATTTTTCTGAATGGAGATATTCTTCCTTTCCAGGTACAGCCTCATTCACACACAACTCGAATGCCGGCCCATAGATGCCGTAACTGGATGAAAGGGTTGCCGCCAGGGCCATCCTTATGGTAAAGGCCGACCTCCCGCCATACTGCAGTTGTTCCGGAAGTATATCCGGCGTATTAGGCCAAAAGTTAGGCCGGAAGTATTCTCTAACCTCTGTTTTCATAAGCTCGGTCAGATATTCGGTAAACTCTCTCTTGGTGTTCCGCCAGGTAAAGTAGGTATATGATTGGGTGAATCCTAGTTTGGCCAGGTAGTACATGACCTTCGGCCTGGTAAAGGCCTCGGCGAGGAAAATCACCTCCGGATAATCCCTTTTTATCTCCTTTATCAGCCATTCCCAGAAGGGAAACGCCTTGGTATGCGGGTTATCGACCCGGAATATCCGCACCCCTTTACCAATCCAGAAAAGAACCACACTTTTCAGTTCCTCCCACAGTTCCGGCCAGTGGTCGGTTTCAAAGTTAAGCGGGAATATGTCTTCATATTTTTTAGGAGGGTTTTCCGCATACTGGACTGTCCCATCCGGACGCCACCGGAACCACTCCGGGTGCTCCTTGACATAGGGATGATCCGGAGAGCACTGAAAGGCCAGATCCAGGGCGATTTCCATCCCGTGCTCTCCAGCCCTGGCTACCAGTCTCTCAAAATCCCCGATGGTTCCAAGCTCGGTATGGACAGCCTTGTGTCCGCCTTTATCCGAGCCAATGGCCCAGGGACTCCCCACATCCCCCGGACCGGCCTGAGGGAGGTTATTCTTCCCTTTACGGTTGGTCTGGCCTATAGGATGAATGGGCGGGAGATAGAGTACATCAAAGCCCATTCTCGCTATCTCAGGGATGATCGTCTCACAATCCCTGAATGTCCCATGTTCACCAGACCTTGAAGGACATGACCTCGGAAACAATTCATACCACGTGCTGAAAACAGCCTTATCCCGATCTACAGTCACAGCCAGTTCCTTTTCATAACGTACAGCCAGCCCCTTATCCGGATATCTATCCATAAGTTTACCAATTTCTTTACCCAGGATACCGGTCACGGTCTTTTCTATGTCCGTTTCTTTTCTTAAGACGTTGATATATTCCAATAGCTTCTTTCGGTCGTTTTTCGAAGTCCTTTTCACGGCCTTTTCAAGGTGTTCAATCCCTATAAGTACATCCACCCGTATATCCTGACCGGCCTCAAATTTCTTTTTGAGATCCTTCTGCCAGGTCCTGAACTGGTCAACCCAGCCCTCGATAGTGTAAAGGTAAGGTCCCAGTTCCTCAACGATGAACTGGCCCATCCAATGGTCATTCTCAATAAACTGCATGGAAACGCCCTGCCATCCTTTATCGCCTTGCCGTTTATAGAGAAGTCTGGCTGAAATAGAATCATGCCCATCACCAAAAATATCGGCCGTCACTATGACCTTTTCTCCCACAACCCTCTTAATAGGGAAAAATCCACCGTTTATCTCAGGCCTCACATTCTCTATCACTACTCTCTTTCTTCCCTTATCCGCCATCATAGATGACCCAGCCATTTTGATCCCCTTTAAGGTGGTAATTATTACAAGAAAAGAATCTTTACCTAAGGCATTTGAATTTGTGGCAGAGTAAAGCCCAAAAATATCAAAAAACGGGTTCTTAAAAACCTGTATGGTTTAAAATAGCGTAAAATAGGCACAAAAGTCAAGTTAGGGCAGTACCCCAAATCCCCGCCTATTTTTTTCTGTATGCCAATTTCCAGCCATGCGAAAGTTGTTTCAGGGACAGGCCCAGGGAACACCATCTCCGGTAGGAGCACCTTCCTGCCTGTGCGTCGCACGCAGACAGGCCAGGTGCGAACGGTGTCGCGGCAAGCCCGCTTCCGGCCTGCTGGAGGCAGGGTCAATGAGGGATTTCACTTTTTTGATAGTGAATCCATGTGGGAGCGGTTCCCACGTCAAGACATGGATATACCTATATGACCGAGCTTCACAGATCGCCTCACCAGCGGAAGCATATGAATTAGGCGATGCCCGATAAAGCAAATACAGGCGATGATCATAACTCCGGCTACCAACACAATCGGGTTACAATGCCCTGCGGGTGAACTTTGGGGGAACGAAGGCGAATGTCAGGCAAAATTCACCTTTTGAAAAAAAGAAATGGTGTCTATTCAATTTCCAGGCCTTGGAACCTCCGCATTTTAATGCGGCAGAGAAAGCCTTTTGTATCGAAGAAACGGCGGAGGGAATATGCCTTGGCGTGCTACAAGGTACACCCTTGCGGCAGCGGGCCGGGCAGAGAGACAAGACCGCCGAGCATCAATCCGGCCCTGAAGCAGTCAATGTTGCCGGTGCCCGGTGTGGTCACAACATGAAGCCATAGATAACGTTTTCCAGGTCGCTGTAGTTTTTCGAAACGATCTTAAACCCTTCCAATTTTAGATCCATGGCCATGGATTTGAGTCTTTTAACGTCGGATTCCTGGGGACTGACCTTGACTTCGTAAGCCTGGCTTTTGTCCACAATAAAGTCTATTTCCGTCCCGCTTTTCTTCTGATAGTAGTTGAGTTCTCCCTTGAGCCCGAGATTTTGAAAGATGCTGTTTTCAAAAAGGCTGCCCGGATCCAGTCTGGCAAGGTGATTCGCCAGACCGGTGTCACACACGTACACCTTGGGCATCTTTCTGATCTCGGTGTCTTTTCCACTGCTGAATGGTCTTATTCTTTTTATAAAGTAGGTTCCTTCCAAGAATGAGATGTATTCACCCAGCGTAGGTCTGGAAATTCCCAATTCCCTGGAAATCCTCTGAATGTCCAGTCTGGAGCCGAGTCGTTGTATCAGAAGCAACATCAAGTCACGAATCACGTCATTTCTGCGGAAATCTCCCAACTGGAGGATTTCCAGTTGAAAAAAGGAGGAGAATATCTCTTCCAGCGCCTTCCTTTTTTCTTCGGCACTGCTTTTCAACACCACCCCCGGGAACCCGCCGAATAAAATATACTCGTCATAGAGCGGCCTGATCGCCTCATAGATAGGACGGGTGATCTCGGTAACCGTTTCAGGTATCCTTAGAGCACTCTCTTTGAATAGAAGAAATTCCCTGAAGCTTAAAGGGAAAAGCTCAAAGATATACTTTCTTCCGGCAAGGGACTCGGTAAACAGGTTCTTAAGGTAAAAGCTGGCTGAGCCAGTCAAGAAGAATTTTACATGGTAATGATCAATAAAATATTTGACCACAGACGGCAGGTTTTTCACCATCTGTATCTCATCTAAAAATATAAAAGGTCTGCCGGTAAAGTCGATTCCCAGGAACTCAAGGGATACCTTTATGCGGTCGTAATTAGTCTCCTCAAAATATTTTCTGTTTAATGGGTTTTCTAAGTCCAGAAAAAGCTTGTTCTTGGACTCTATTTGGTCAAAGACCAGATGGAGAAGCGTAGTCTTGCCGGTTCTCCGCATGCCCGTAACAATGATCGCCTCTGGAGAATCGAAATACGGTCTAATTTTTTCATAGATCTCTCTTGGCCTAATCATGTCACTACCTTACATTAAGTTGTACTATTTGTCAAATAGTACATACATAAAGGTAGTGCGCTATTTTTAGGGGAGGGCGACCTGGTTACCTTTCCCAGGGGGCTTAAATGCACCTGGACGGTGATCGAACCCATACGGAAGGTTTATACGTTTAAGTAATGCGACACCTGAATCCACTATCAATTTTAGCCGTGTGATAAAACAACCAACGATAAAAAGTACTTGAACTTCTCTCTTGAACGTGCCAAATTGCGCTGAATTCTTAAAAAGTCCTGAAATCGTCATGCCGGATCCCCAATCAAGTTGAGGACATGCTTGATCTGGCATCCAGAACATATTGAATTTACTGGATTCCGGCTGGAGTTTACCCCGTACCTGATACGGGGCCGGAATGACGTTAAAAGCGGTTTTTAGACTTTTTTTCGAAGCCGTCAAATAGTCGCCCATGAAAATTGCCTTTTTAACCAATGAATATCCTCCTAATATATACGGAGGAGCAGGGGTTCATGTTGAATATCTGTCCCGCGAACTGGCCAATCTGGAGGGGAAAAGACATGCCGTAAAGATCCTCTGTTTCGGCGAACAAGAGGAATATTCGGAAAATAAGACCGTGAAAGGGATTAACCCGGATTTTGCTTTCCCTTCCCATGATCCCCGACATCAAAAGTTTTTGCATACCCTCCTGAAAAATTTGGTCATGGCCGGCTCTATGAGAGATGTGGACATCGTTCACTGCCACACCTGGTACACACACCTGGCTGGTTGTCTGTTGAAGCATCTCTTAGGCGTGCCTCTCGTACTCACTACACATTCCCTGGAACCTCAACGCCCCTGGAAAGAGGAACAACTCGGCTCTGCCTACCAGGTCAGCACGTGGGTGGAAAAAACGGCCTATGAAAATGCCGACGGAGTAATCGCCGTATCTCAATCCATGAAAACGTCTGTGCACGAGCTCTATAATGTTCCACTAGAGAAAATCCGCGTTATCTATAACGGCATTGACACCAACCAGTATAAACCTACCCCTAATCCTGCGCTTCTTGCCTCTTACCAGATCAAGCCTGATCAGCCCTTCATTCTCTTTGTGGGCCGGATCACCCGGCAGAAGGGTGTATTCCATCTCCTCGACGCAGTAAAATATCTGCAACCGGGCATGCAGATTGTGGTCTGTGCTGCATCCCCGGATACTGAAGAGATCGCCAAAGAGATGGTGGAAAAGACGGACGCAGCACGAACCAAGATACAAAATGGGGTCATCTGGATATCACAGATGGTTCCCAGAGAAGACCTTGTCAGCCTGTATACCCATGCCTCCATCTTTGTCTGCCCTTCTATCTACGAACCTTTTGGGATTATCAATGTAGAAGCTATGGCCTGCGAGACGCCCGTAGTCGCCTCATCTGTAGGTGGTATCAAGGAAGCGGTGGTGCATGGAGAAACCGGCTTCTTAGTCCCGTTTGAACCGTTAAGTACCAGTGACCCTGCGCCTAAATATCCGGAGCAGTTCGCCCAAGGTCTGGCTTCGGCTATAAACAGTCTTCTTTCTGCACCAGAAAAGATGCGGGCAATGGGAATAAAGGCCAGATGGCGAGTCGAGAAGTACTTCAGCTGGACTAGTATAGCTCAACAAACCCTGGAATTTTACCGTGAGTTGATAAGGCCCCAAAATTACAAACGGCCAGACTGACGGCCTTCCAACCTATAATATTGTTGGAAAACAGGTCATAAACAGCACCTTGCACGGGCTTGGCAAGAAACATTTAATTCCCATGGCTTAACTTGCAAACGATTTGCATTTTTGTTATTATGCCGGCTATGGATATAGCAAACCACCTGCACAGGCATAAAAAGTCCCTCACCCGGACGCGGGCAGAGATATGGCACATATTGACCCAAAGCGAAAAACCCTTAAGTCCGAATGAGATCCACCGGCGACTTACAGACCATAAGGTCGATCTGGCTACTGTCTACCGCAACCTGCGTGCCCTGCAAGACGTCGGTCTCGTGAGGGAAATCGATTTAAGAGAGGCTTTCAAACGTTACGAAGCTATATTGCCCGGCCAGCATGTGCACCATATCATGTGCCAGGTCTGCGGCCGGATATAAAAAGTGCGCCACTGTGTGGTACAGGATATGGCCAATGCTATTCAAAAAGAATCAGGTTTTACCCTGGAAGACCACTATCTGGAATGTTTCGGGATCTGCCCGGATTGTCAGGGGGGTCTAAGTCCGTTGTCAGTTGTCGGTTACAATGGATGTAACTACTATGGATGAATCTGGAAATCAAGAAAACAGGAACAGAATAGTATTTTTATGAGTTCCTGAGTTCCAGATTTAAGAACTTGACGGACCACGGACTACGGACAACGGACTACCAAAGTGTTATGAGGTAATCTTATGCGTAAACTAGTTTCGCTCGCTGTTTGCTTTATTATCTCGTTAGTCCTGTATGTGTGTCCGATACTAGCCCATGCCAGCTCATCGCAAGCGAAAAATGACCTCCGCATCCTCGCATCTTTCCTGCCCATCTATATCTTTACAGGTAATGTAATCCAAGGAGTTCCGGGAGTATCTGTTGAACTCATGCTTCCTCCGGGTACGGGTTGTCCACATGACTATACCCTGACACCGGGCGACCTGAAGAAAATTGCTGCATCCTCCGTTCTGGTCATCAATGGTCTCGGTATAGAAGAATTTGCCGGCCGCCCTGTTCAAGCAGCAAACCCTGATATTAAAATCATAGATGCCTCAAGAGGGATTACACCTCTGAAAATAAAAGAAGGCCACCACCATGATCACAAACATCACCCCGGCCAGATCAATGCCCACGTATGGACCAGCCCGGCTCTGGCCGCAGTTCAGGTTAGAAATATTGCCGAGTCTCTTTCCGCCATAGACCCGAAACATTCTGAACTCTACCGTAAAAACGCCGCAGATTTTACGGCACGGCTGGAAAAACTCATCTCCGGGGTCAAAGACACCGCCGGTAGGCTTAAAAAACGAAAGGTAGTGACCTTCCATAACGTTTTTGACTACCTCGCTCGCGACCTTGGCCTTACGGTAGTCGCTTATATCGAAGAAGATCACGGCCAATTGCCATCCGCCGGAAAATTGAACAAATTAATCCAGACCATACAAAAAGAGAAGGTTGCCGCCATCTTCGCCGAACCGCAGTATCCGCCCCGCCTGGCCCAGGTCTTGAGCCATGAAACCGGGGTCCCATTTTATGTCTTAGACCCGGTAACCACTGCTCAAGGGACTGTCGGGCTTGACTATTATGAAAAGGCCATGCACGTAAACCTGGCTATCCTACAAAAAGTCTTGGCAGGAGAATTAACTGATGGCCGAAACAGCTATCGAACTTGTAAATGTAAGCGTAACTGTAAATCAGGCGCCTCTTCTAAAGAATGTCAGTGCCAGCATCCCTAAGGGCAGGATTACGGCCCTGATCGGCCCCAACGGTGCGGGGAAGACTACTCTGATACTGGCCATCCTCGGTGTCATCCCGCATGAAGGGGAGATATTCTTTCTCCGTGACGGCCGGCGAGAAATAACCAGACCTCGCATCGGTTACGTCCCGCAGCGCCTGGATTTTGACCGCGGCTTGCCGCTCACCGTCCTCGATTTTCTCACCCTTTCTTCCCAGCGCCGCCCACTCTGGCTGGGCTATCAACAGGCAAAAAAAAACAGGGCACTGGAAGCCCTCCGGGAGATCGGTGTGGAACACCTGCGCGGGCGTCAGATCGGACGGCTATCCGGCGGAGAACTGCAACGGGTTATGCTGGCCCTGGCTATTTCGCGGGATCCGGAAATCCTGCTTCTGGACGAACCGGCCGCCGGGGTCGATGTCTCCGGAGAAGTCCTGTTCTGTGAGTTTATGACCCGGGTACAGAGGGAAGGCCACCTAACCATGTTGATTGTCTCCCACGATCTCTCCATAGTCACCGGCCATGCCGAACACGTCATCTGTCTTAACCGGACCGTCCAGTGCCAAGGCGGGGCGCCAGAAGTCTTGACACCGGAAAATATCATGGCCGTCTATGGCCCCCACGCCGGCCTGTACCGGCACGGCCAGGATACACGCCCCGGCGCATCTGCGACCTGTGTCCATCCCTTGCACTATAAATAGCCCATAACTATGGAATCCCTCTTCGCCACAATCTACAGCCTTCTGGATACCGCCCTCCCCTTTTCCTGGGCCGCTTCCCTCTTTATGAAAAGGGCCTTTCTGGAAATCATGCTCATAAGCCCGCTCTGCGCCATCGTCGGTATACAGGTGGTAAATTACCGCATGGCCTTTTTCAGTGATGCCATCTCTCATTCGGCCTTTACCGGTATCGCCCTCGGTCTGCTTTTCGGCATAAACCCGCTCCTTACTATGGTTATCTTCGGAATCCTGGTAGCTATGGGCATCGCCAAGTTTAAGGCCCGGTCCGATCTTCCTATGGACACCATAATCGGCGTCTTTTTTGCCACCACCATCGCCCTGGGTATCGCCATAATCAGCGCCCGCAAGGGTCTTACCCAGGTCCTTTCCACATTCCTCTTTGGTGACGTCCTTACCATAACAGAAGCGGAAATAACGGTGACTATCGTTCTTTTTATCGTCATATTTATCTTCATAGCCCTTAGCTACAACCGCCTATTACTCTCGGGGATCAATGAACCACTGGCCTGCTCACAAGACATCCCGGTCAGGATATATAATTACATTTTTGCCATAATCCTGGCCGTGGTGGTAACTGTGGGTATAAGAACTATTGGCATGCTGCTTATCACCGCGCTCCTCGTTGTCCCCCCGGCCAGCGCCCGAAATGTCAGCCGGAACGCACGCCAGATGTTCTGGTATTCCCTAATATTTGCCTGGGTATCCGGTATTGCTGGGCTGGTCATCTCCTTCTACACCGATATAGCTACCGGCGCCTCTATCATCCTCGTGGCGTCGCTCTGCTTTTTACTCACCTTTATAATCAACCTTGCAAGAAGATAGATTACCACAGACCTGCCTGGGACATCTTTCTGAACTTCGTTGACTTTTTCGCAGATTTATGGAATCTTGCCATAATTTGCTCTAACATATTACGCCTTTTCTGAGGCATTACATCAGGCTGGATGAATAAAAAGGGATATATATGACAGACTATTACCACACCTTTCACATCCCGGTCATGGGTACCGGGCACTCTGTTGACACGCCCATCCGTGTAGCTCCGCTGGGTATCTCTTCCGTTATTTCACTGGTAGATGACATTTTGCTCGAACAAATCCGCAGATACTACAGCGAAAAATATAGTCTACCATATATCAAGATCCCGAGGCACGAAGAGGATGGCAGGGCAAAAAGGATCACCGCTTACCTCGAAGTCGTCAGGGAAATCGTTCAGATTAGAATGGAGGATATCCGTAAACAGCCCTTCTTTACGGACAACGACAAAAAGAAATATTTTGAGCTGCTGCCTGAAGAAAGCCCCCTGAAAAAGGATTACAGCAGGCTTTTCGATATGCAGGCCGGGCCGGAAAGAGAGGCGCTGGAAAGGGATTTAACCCGTAGAATGCAAGCCGGCTCTGTCGACGTCAATATTATGGTCAAACTGGACAACGTCTTTGACAGAAACGGCCACCCCCGCGGTGATGAATTCAGCGACGCCAAGACAGCCCTTAAAGGCTATGCCGATAGCAGCCTCAAGTCCAGCATCGTGTTTTCCGCCGGAATTAACCAGAGCCTTTACACCTACATGACCCGGTTCCGGGATTTTTACCGGGATGAACGAGGTGAGATCAAAAAGAAGATCATCCTCAAGGTAAGCGACTTCCGCTCCGCACTCATCCAGGGGAAGTTCCTGGCCAAAAAGGGACTGGAGGTGCATGAATTCCGCATTGAATCAGGGCTTAATTGCGGGGGACATGCCTTCCCCACCAACGGAATTTTACTCCCCAGCATTCTCCAGGAATTCAAGGAAAAACGCGCACAGCTAGCCTCACAATTTAAACCGCTGATACTCAGACACTACCGGGATATGGGCTGGGTCTATCCGGAACCGGGCCTGGAAACTAACCCCCTTATCACTGTTCAGGGGGGCATCGGCAATCACGGAGAGGTGCGCAGGCTGCGGGAAGACTTCGGTATGGACCTGACCGGATGGGGCAGCCCATTTCTCCTGGTCCCTGAAGCCACCTGCGTGGATGCCCCTACCCGTGAGCTATTAAGGCAGGCCGGGGAAGAAGACCTCTACATTAGCGGCGCCTCGCCTCTCGGAGTTCCCTTCAACAATGTGCGCAACACCGGATCAGAACTGTGGATGCGCAAGATGGCGGCAGAGGGCAGGCCTGGCTCTCTCTGCGCCAAAGGCTACCTGGTATCCAATACCGAATTTACTAAAAGACCTATATGTCTTGCCTCCAGACAATTCCAAAAAAAGAAGCTGAAAGAGATAAACCAGATGAGGCTTCCAGAAACCGAGAAAGAAAGGTTGCGTGAGGAGATCATGGAAAGGGCCTGTATCTGCGATCATCTGGGAAATGGAGCCCTCATCGCCCTGGGAATCGCCGAGGCCAAAGATGCGCCACAGTGTATATGCCCCGGCCCTAATCTCGCATGGTTTAACAGGATTTACACCTTGCAAGAGATGGTGGATCATATCTACGGTAGGGGTCCGTCCCTGGTTTCATCCCAGCGACCGCACATGTTCGCCAACGAAATCGTGCTGTATGTGGATTACTTCGAAAAACAGGTGACACGCTGCCAGTACACGCCCAAAGAGATCAAAGGCCTGGAGGAATTCAAAAGCAATCTCGAAAATAGTATGGATTTTTGTCTTGATATTGGGCGAAGGCAGCCCTATCCGGGAGAAAACCTGGCATCCATCCCGGCGGCCGTGGAGCGGCAGAAAGCCCGCCTGAAATCTCTATACGCCGGCTTTAAAAAAGAATGTGCGATGGGGGAAAAGAAGCACGATGAGGCGTGCCCACCGCAGATTGGAATTTTATAGTAGGCCGCCATACTGTTTTGAATTTACATGGCCGTCGCCATTTATTAAGCCGCTAATAATGCCTTTTCCTATGCCGATGCTGCAACCTCGTCCCCAGAGATGTAAAATTCGAAATCCGAAGCACGAAACTCGAAACAAATCCAAATGACTAAATGAGAGCAATGACCAAAACGAAAAATCGAAGGCGTTGCTGATGGACGTTTCTAACATTCGATATTTGTAACACTTTAGCTGTTTGAAAAGAGCTAGTCGTCCAGAAAACGGCGCCTCGAAAATCCCCCTTAATCCCCCTTTTTCAAAGGGGGA
>JBFMAZ010000117.1:0-17916 GCA_040755415.1 Thermodesulfobacteriota bacterium
CAGAAAGCGGCGCCTCAAAAATCCCCCTTAATCCCCCTTTTTCAAAGGGGGAAACGTCTCTCCTCCCTTTGGAAAAGGGAGGTTGGGAGGGATTTTAAAATACTTTTTCAAACAGCTAAATTGATACATTTTTGATAATTCGAATTTTGATAATTCGAGATTGTTTCGGGATTCGTGCTTCGGATTTCGAATTTTTACCAAAATCTTACGCTGCCTTCTTAAAGACGACTTCTCCCTTATCATCCGTGTCTATCAGGATCGAATCTCCTTCCTGAAATATCCCTTCCAGCAATTTCAGGGCGAGGCCGTCCTGTATATATTTCTGGATAGCCCTCTTGAGGGGTCTGGCCCCAAAGACCGGATCGAAGCCGACCCTGGCCAGGAATTCCTTGACTCCATCGGTCAGCTTGATCTTGAAGTGCCGATCAGCAAGACGCTTCTTCAGGAGTTCGATCTGGATGTCAATAATCTTTTTCAATTGCTCCATCTCCAGGCCGTGGAAAATAATTATCTCGTCGATCCGGTTTAGAAACTCCGGCCTGAACTGCGTGTGCAGGGCATCCATGACCCTTCGCACCATCTCCTCCCGGTCTTTTTCGCTCAGATCCTGTATATATTGGCTGCCTATATTGGAGGTCATAATAATAATGGTGTTCTTGAAGTCCACGGTTCGCCCCTGACCGTCGGTCATGCGGCCGTCATCCAGTATCTGCAGGAGTGAATTAAAGACCTCGGGATGGGCCTTCTCTATCTCATCAAAGAGCACTACCGTGTAAGGCCGGCGGCGGACGGCTTCCGTGAGATACCCTCCTTCCTCGTAGCCGACGTACCCTGGAGGGGCGCCGATAAGTCTGGCCACGGAGTGTTTCTCCATAAATTCAGACATATCCAGACGCACCATGGCCTGTTCGTCGTCAAACATAAACTCGGCCAGGGCCTTGGCCAGCTCGGTCTTGCCTACGCCCGTCGGTCCCATAAAGATGAAAGAGCCGATGGGGCGGTTGGGATCCTGAAGCCCGGAGCGGGCCCGGCGCACGGCATTGGCTACCGCGCGGATGGCGTCTTCCTGGCCGATTACGCGCCGGCGCAGGCGGTCTTCCATGTGAATGAGCTTCTGCTTCTCGCTCTCCATCATACGGGAGACCGGTATCCCGGTCCAGCGGGAAACCACCTCGGCTATGTCTTCTTCATCCACCTCTTCTTTAAGCATCTTCTGATCGGCCTGCAATCCTTCCAGTTCCTTTTTATTTGCCTCAAGTTGTTTCCCCAGATCCGGAAGCAGGCCATAGCGAATCTCTGCGGCCCTGGTCAAATCGCCGTTTCTTTCGGCCTGGGCCTCTTTATTCTTGGCCTCTTCGATTTTTTCCTTAATGGAGCGTATATTCTGGATAACCTCTTTTTCCCTCTGCCAATGGGCCTTCATGGCATTGCTTTTTTCCCGCAGTTCAGCCAGTTCCTTCTCGATCTTCTCCAATCTCTCTCTGGAGGCCGCATCTGTCTCCTTGCGCAGGGCCTCACGCTCGATCTCAAGTTGTACGGCCTTTCTTTGTACCTCATCAATCTCACCGGGCAGGCTGTCTATCTCGATGCGCAGTTTAGAGGCCGCCTCATCAATGAGATCAATGGCCTTGTCCGGTAAAAAGCGGTCGCTTATATACCGGTTTGATAAGGTAGCGGCCGCTACTATGGCCGAGTCCTTGATACGTACGCCATGATGAACCTCATATTTTTCTTTAAGCCCGCGTAAGATAGATATAGTGTCTTCCTCGTTTGGTTCGGTGACCAGAACCGGCTGGAACCTGCGTTCCAGGGCCGCATCCTTCTCGATGTGTTTTCTGTATTCATCGAGTGTAGTAGCCCCGATACAATGCAGTTCACCCCGGGCCAGGGCCGGTTTGAGCATGTTTGAGGCGTCAATGGCCCCCTCGGCCGCCCCCGCACCGACCAGGGTATGCATCTCGTCGATAAACAGGATTATCTGGCCGTGTTTCTCCTGAATCTCTTTTAATACGGCCTTCAAACGATCTTCAAACTCACCCCGGTATTTAGCGCCGGCGACCAGGGCGCCCATGTCCAGGGCCACCACCTGTTTATCCTTCAGGGTCTCCGGTATATCCCCGCTGACAATGCGCTGGGCCAGGCCTTCTACGATAGCGGTCTTGCCGACCCCGGGTTCACCGATAAGGACCGGATTGTTTTTGGTCCGTCTGGAAAGCACCTGGATAACGCGGCGGATCTCTTCGTCGCGGCCTATAACCGGGTCCAGCTTGCCGGACCGGGCCAGGGCCGTAAGGTCCCGGCTGTAGCGCTCCAGGGCCTGATATTTTTCCTCCGGATTCGGATCGGTCACCCTCTGACTGCCCCGGATACTGAGAAGGGCCTGCATTATCGTTTCGCGGCTGATGCCTTTTTGCTTGAGGACATCCGCTACCGCTGAGCCTTTTGTCTCCAGCATGGCCATGAGGAGATGTTCCTGGCTGACGTATTCGTCCCGCATCTCTTCGGCTATCTTAAAGGAACGGTCCAGCATACTTTTTAAGAGGGGCGAGATATAGGCCCCTTGAAAGCCGGCGCCGGATACCTTGGGGAGTCTTTCCAACTGTTGTTCCACCTCGGCCATGACCGCTTTCGGATCGACGCCTGTTTTTTTCAAGATGGCAGAGGTAAGACCTTCCGGTTGTTCCAGAAGCGCGGCCATCAGATGTTCCGGCTCTATCTGCTGATGCCCCTTACTTTCCGCAAGTTGCTGGGCGCTTTGTATGGCTTCCTGGGATTTTATGGTTAATTTGTCGAATCGCATAATCTCTCCACCAAATCTGCGTTCATCGTAGTCTTCACCACATTCTATTCACCGCAGAGAACGCGGAGATCGCAGAGTATAAAACAAAATATTCTTAAAACTTATACTATCCCTGCGTTCTCTGCGCACTTTGCGGTAAATTATTATACGCCCTAAAAGGAATTTTCTATGCCACCAAGTTAAGCATCCGGGCAGGGCTTGTCAAGCTACGGTCAGGACTTCAATATATCCTTTAGGATCTTTGCCTGGCGCATGCGATTCAGTTCAGCATGGTTGGTGAGGTCGAAGTGCAGGGGCGTAATGGATATCAGGTTGCGGGAGAGGGCCCAGGTATCTATGTCTTTTCCCTCCCGGATGAAATGGGTTTCTCCGGCCTGCCAGTAATAAACATTGTCTCTGGGATCCATACGTTTGTCAAACCGTTCCACGAAGCGGGAAATTCCCTGCCGGGTCAAGGCTATGCCGCGGATATCCTCCGGCGGGACGGCCGGTATGTTGACGTTAAGCAAGGTAGCCGGGTTCAGCTCCAGTTCAGTTACGCGCCTGATAAGCTTGCGGATAAAATGGGCGGCAAAGGAAAAGTCGGGATCTTTAAAGGTATTTAAAGAAACGGCTATAGAAGGAATGCCTAATATGGCCCCTTCGGTGGCCGCAGAGACCGTGCCGGAATAAAGGACGTTTATCCCGACGTTGGCTCCAAGGTTAATGCCGGAAAGCACGATATCCGGAGGCGCGTCCAGGATTTCATTGATGGCGATCTTTACGCAATCGGCCGGTGTTCCGGAAACGGCCAGGCCCAGGAAATTTTTATTAAGACGCACTTCACGGACGCGGAGGGGATTTAAGAGAGTGATGGCGTGTCCGACCGCGCTTTGCTCACTTTCCGGGGCGACCACGGAGACCCTGTGGTGAGGAGCCAGGGCGTCATAAAGGGCATGGAGTCCTTTGGCGTGTATCCCGTCATCATTGGTCAAAAGAATGTGCAAAGTAATATCCTCCGGGAGATCTGTATAATTTCAAAGGCCAAAATCCAAAGTTCAAATTAATGCCAAATGACTAAATATCGTAACACCTTAGGTGTTTGAAACCGTCCTGCACTTAGAAAAGGATATTAATCTGGAACTCAGGAACTCATAAAAAGAAAATACGAAAATCTCACCTTAATCAGGGACTCACGAATTCATGAAAGAACAGAGCAGCCAGAGGACGAACTGCTGAAAATCAATTTCTCAAAAATACTTTCCTGGTAACAAGTTATATGAATGAATCTGGAAATCAAAAAATCAGGAATGGAACAGCATTTTTTCCTGATTTCCTGAGTTCCTGATTCAAACGTCTTCCTGAATTCTTTCAAGCCCTCTCCTTCATGATTTTCTGATTTGGTATGTTTCTTTGCACTTTTTATCATGCATTTTCAAAACGCTAAATTGTTACTAAATATCAAGCTTGAGCTTTCAGCTTCGAACCTGGCTAAATAATAGGTGTTGAAAAAGAATCTTGTCAATGGTTATCTTTCTTGCTAAGAACTATAAGACAATTTTTTACAGCAGGTGGTTTCCAGAAGCATGGAGAAGCAAAAAGTTAACGGAGAGCCTCTTCCCGCACTCTACTTCCCGTTTACGTATATCCGGGAAGGGCTGCTTAAGAGCGTCCTCTTCTTTTTTGACAGCCTCATCCTTTATCAGCCCTCCGAATGGCAGTCGGCGCCGCTTTATCCGGAGATGGTAAGGTCCGGCCTTCTTCGTCTGGAGGCCCCCCTTCCGGCCGGTTCTGAGCTGTCGAACCTTAAGCGAAGAGTGCGGGAGATCCTGTCCTGGGGAGATTTTGTCTTCAGTTCCGGCCAGCTTGGCTATTTGAAGCATATCAAGGAGTCAGGGACTGGTGTGGAGGGATATGGAGAGATAATGGCCGCACTCAGGGGTGAAGAGCTTATACCGCCGGCCTTTGACGAACTTTCCGCAACCCAGCTCTTCCTGCACCTGGCGCAGGAACACGACCAGGGGGAAGACGAGACGGCGCGCCTGGACTCCAGGGTCAGCATGCAGGAGAGTAAGCTTTGGTCGGAGCTTTTGATAGACGAGGAAAGGCCTTTTCAGGCCACACCCGGCTCCATACCAGATAAGGAGGATACCATCTCCATTGCCGCCCGGCTTAAGGCCTGGTCGCGCCTGTTTGAAAAAGGCTTTCACAGGGCCGGGATTCCGTTCACAGACAGGTCTGCGGTGCTGGAATTGTTACCGCCCAATGAACTCATTTTGACGATTCCACTCCCTGATCTGAGTGGCCGGGACTTTTCTGAAGTCCTGGAAGTTCGTAAGCAGGGCAGGGCGGCAGAGGCCGGAATTTTGATTAAGGCTTATATACGGCAGGCAGTTAAACGCCTTGCTACGTCTTCCTGGACAGGGGAGGACATTAAAGAGCTGTCGTGCCATAGGCAGATTCGCCTGGGCGAAGAGGATGCCCGTTTAAAGGCCGCGCTCCAGACACTGGGCGAAGAGAGTTCCCGCTTGAGCAACTTACCCCCATATCACCTTTCTCTTTATATCTTTCCCGGTACCTCCACAGCAGGTCTGTTTTCAAAAGGTATCTCTGACGAACGGAATGGGTTAATCTTCCTGCTGACGAAAGGCAGCGCTCATGATACCATCTAGCAGGTTGCAGGTCAAAAAATATGATAATGTCCTTGACCATATCGGGCGCACCCCTCTTGCACCCATCATACGCATAAATCCTTACCAAAACGTTACCATCCTGGCTAAACTGGAGATGTTTAACCCGGGCGGGTCGATCAAGGACCGTGTGGCCCTGGCCATGATCGAGGCTGCGGAAGAGACCGGAGGTCTGAAAAAGGGGATGACCGTGCTCGAGGCTACAAGCGGCAATACCGGCATCGGCCTGGCCCTGGTAAGCGCGGTCAAGGGCTACCGTTGTATGCTGGTCATGTCCGAATCCGCCAGCATAGAAAGACGCAGGATCCTGGAGGCCTTTGGGGCGGAGATAATCCTTACCCCGGCCAACCTGGGCACGGATGGGGCCATTGAGGAGGCCTATGCCCTGGCCCGTGAATATCCGGAGCGTTATTTTATGACCGACCAGTTTAATAATGAAAATAACTGGAAGGCCCATTATACAGGCACCGGGCCGGAGATCTGGGAACAGACCGGGGGGCAGGTCAATGCCATTGTCATGGGTCTCGGGACGACCGGGACGGCCATGGGTGTTTCCCGTTATATCAAAGAGCAAAATCCGGCCGTGAAGATTATAGGCGTCGAGCCGTACTTGAAGCACAGGATTCAGGGCCTGAAGAACATGAAGGAATCCTACAAGCCCGGCATCTTCGATAAAAACAGACTGGATGAGATCATGAACGTCCATGACGAAGAGGCCTTTGTCATGGCCCGCCGCCTGGCCAAGGAAGAGGGGCTTTTTGTCGGGATGAGTTCCGGAGCGGCTATGGCCGGGGCCCTGGAAATCGCCCGGCGCATGGAAAATGGGATTATTGTCACGATCTTCCCTGATGGCGGTGACCGGTATCTGAGCACCGATCTCTTTGCCAGGGAGATCAAGATACCCTCCAAGGAGACTACATCACAACTGAAGTTCTATAATACCCTGACCCGGAAAAAAGAGGTCTTTGCATCGATTGTGCCGGGCAAGGTAGGCATGTATTCATGCGGTCCGACCGCGCATGAACTCGCACACCTGGGGAATTGTCGGCGCTTTATAGCCACAGATTTGATCAGACGCTACCTGGAGTTCAAGGGTTACGCAGTTACCCATATCATGAACATCACGGATATAGATGACAAGACCATCCAGGGTTCCGAGCAGGCCGGACTGCCCCTGAAGGAGTTTACGGAAAGGTATATCCGGGAGTTCATGCAGGATATAGATACGCTCGGCGTCTTGCGGGCCACGGTTTATCCGCGGGCTACCGAGCACGTGGAAGACATGCTGGCCATGACCAGGACCCTTCTCGAAAAAGGCTATGCCTACGAGAAACACCACTCCATCTATTATGACCTTTCCAAGTTTTCGGACTATGGACGCCTGTCACGCATCAAGCTGGATAAGATAAAGGTCGGGACTACGGTTGACCTCGATGAATATGAGAAAGATAACCCCATGGATTTTACCCTCCTGAAACGTTCCAGCCTGTCTGAACTGAAAAAGGGTATTTTTTACAAGACCGAGTGGGGGAATCTCAGGCCGGGCTGGCATATTGAATGCGCCGCCATGTCCCTCAAGTATCTCGGGCCGACCTTTGATGTCCATACCAGCGGGAGCGATCTGATCTTCCCGCATCATGAGAATGAGATCGCCATTGCCGAGGCCTTTACCGGCAAGGCCATGGCCAGATACTGGCTACACAGTGCCCTGGTCCTGGTAAACGGCAAGAAAATGTCCCGTTCGGCTGGTAATTTTATTACCTTACGGGACCTGCTGGAAAAAGGATATACCGGACGGGAAGTCCGTTTTCTCCTCCTTTTTACACACTACCGGAAACCCCTGCGTTTTTCCTACCGGAGCCTCGATGCAGTGCAGAGTTCACTCCGGCGGCTGGACGATCTTGTGCACCACTTGAACGTTCTTGTTCCTGGAGAACCACATCCAGAGGCAGCCACGTATGTATCGACCATGGAACAGGAATTCACCGTAGCCATGGATGACGACCTGAATATGGCCGGGGCCCTGGCCGCCCTTTTCAACTTTATCAAAAAGATAACCCCCGTCATTAACGCCCGTAAGCTGGATCGCGACCAGATCGCCTATACCCTGGCCGTCCTGAAAAAGCTAGATACTGTGCTCGGAATCATGGATTTTAAGGAAGAGACGCTTGCTCCGGAGATTGCGGCCTTGATTGAGAAAAGGGAAGAGGCTCGCGAGAGAAAAGATTGGGCCCTGGCCGATCAGATGCGCGAGCAACTCTCCGCCCATGGTATAATGGTTATCGACACGCCGCGCGGCCCCATCTGGCGGAAGAAGTAGGACAGGATTGATTCACCGCTAAGACGTAATTATGGAAAATCCGAAATTCTAATATCGAAATCCGAGACAATTTCAAAACCCAAATGTTCAAATGTCCGAGCCCGAAACATAATGGTTTAGAATTTTGAATTTTGGTTATTTGGATTTGTTTCGTATTTCGAATTTCGTGCTTCGAGTTTTTTACATCTTTGTACCTTTGCGGTGAAAAAAAGGAGGGGAACATGGATATAATGGAAGCCGTTCGTAATCGCAGGAGCATCCGGGCCTTCCTGCCCAAACCGGTTCCAAAGGTTGTTATTGAAAAAATTTTAGACGCGGCCCGCTGGGCCCCCTCCTGGGGCAATACCCAGCCCTGGGAATTTCTGGTAGTAGGCGGGGAGACCTTAAAGAGAATCGGCAAGGAGTTTTCCCGCCGGGTAGCTGAACATGTTAAGGACAACCCGGATATCCCTATGCCTCCCATTCCTCAGGAATGGCCTGAGCCGTATAGGAGCCGTTATATGGCGGTTGGTAAGGGGCTTTTTGATACGCTGGGTGTAGCCCGTGACGATAAGGCGACGCGGGCGGCTCACTATCAAAGAATGTACAGCTTTTTTGAGGCACCGGCGGTAATTTATGTCCTTACGGGAGAAACTCTCGGCCAGTATGCCCTTTTTGACTGCGGCAGCGTGACCCAGACTATCTGTCTTCTGGCCGGGGCAGAAGGGCTTGGTACCTGTATCATGGCGGCGGCCGTCCGCCATCCGGATGTCATACGGGCCCACGTGTCTGTGCCTCCCGGCAAGAAGTTCGTCATCGGCATAGCCACCGGCTATCCAGACCCTGACTCACCATACAACAAGTACCGCAGCAGCCGCGTGCCGCTGGGAGAGATGGTAAGTTGGGAGGACGTATAGGAAAATACAGGATTGGGGGTCAAACCGTGGCCAGGATAGATGACCTTTTGGCACTTGCTTCCAAGGATAAATTCTCATACAGCGAAATATCCGATATAATAGAACGGCTGATTAAACTTGATTTTCCGCCGGTGGCGGTGAAGTTTTTTTTTGATCAAGAAGAAATGGGTAAATATCAGCCGGACAGGATTCCGGTGCACCCCATAACCTTCTGCGCCTTCATCGCCGCATCTAGGTCTTCAGGGTACATACTGGTGAGCGGAGAAGAAAAACTCCAGTGTGCCAGCGCAAAGTATGTCTTTGGCTGGAGGCCCTATGATGACAAACAGGCCATTAGCCATATTAAATATGCAACCGGCCGCCAACAGGCCGAAAAGTTTATAAAGACCAAACCCAGGCTTCCCGAAGGAAAACTAAAAGGTTTCTTGACCGCTCCCCTGGAAAAGACCCCGGTTGCCCCGGATGTTGTCCATTTCATCTGTACCCCTCTCCAGGCCTATCATATTCTAAATGATTATATGGCAGCCATGGATGCACATCCCTTAACCTTCACACAAACGATAAGTTCCGCAGTATGCGGCAGCGACGTCCTGGTCTATCAAACCCAAAGACCTAACATGAGCACCATGTGCAGCGGGAGTCATACCTCGGGAAAGACGGAAAGGGGCGAGCTAAACGTGGCTATCCCCGGAACCCAGATAGAGGCCGTAGCCAAAAGGATGCTCCAGAGAACCGTCCGGGACAGGGGGGCTTCTTTCCCGCACAGAGGAGACTCTTATCCCGGTCTCGCGGTATGCATCTCCTGCCCGCTGTTAATATTTAAAAAACCAGGTGAAGAGAAATAGTCACATCGGAATATGAGTGAACGCCTCTTTCAGGTTTTTGGTCTGGGACAGTGCTGCCTGGATTATATCGGGAAAGTGGACACCTATCCTCCGCCGGATGTAAAGTGCGAGTTTTCGGATCTGGTCGTGCAGGGCGGCGGGCCGGTGGCTACGGCCCTGGTCGCCCTGGCCCGCTGGGGCGTTTCGTGTGCCTTTGCCGGTGTGGTGGGGGATGATCTGTTCGGCAGCAGCATCAAGGCCTCACTGGATGTCGAAGGCATAGATACCGGTGGTATTCTGGTCAGGGAGGGGTTTGCCTCTCAGTTCGCCTTTATTGTAGCTGAACCCGGAGTGGGGAGGCGCACGATCTTCTGGCGAAGGCCCACCGGCCCTCCTCCAACCCCTGAAGAGATCGACTACGGCCTTATCCGCAAGGCCGGAGTGCTTCACACCGACGGCCTTTTTATCGAGGCCTCCCTTGCCGCTTGTAGGGCCGCCAGGGAGGCGGGAGTCCGGGTCGTTGTGGACGCCGGTTCCCTCCGCGAGGGCATGCTGGACCTCGCCCGGTTGAGCGATTATTTCCTGGCCTCGGAGACCTTTGCAAAGGCCTTGGTGGGCGCCGACAAACCGCTGGAGGCCTGTTACAGGCTGGCCGGGCTTGGCCCCCGCGTTGCCGGCGTGACCCTGGGGCCGAAGGGCTATGTGGCCCTGGCAGAGGGCGCGGTCATTGAGCGGCCTGCCTATCCGGTGGAGGCCGTGGATACCACGGGCTGCGGCGATGTCTTTCATGCGGGCTTTATTTACGGCCTGATGCAGGGATGGGATGCCTACAAAAGTCTTGATCTTGCGGCATGGGCCGCGGCCATGGTCAGCCTCAAACTGGGGGGAAGAGCCGGCATCCCGTCCCGGGAACAACTCTTGGTTAGGTGTAGAGAAGAAAGTTCTAGGATTTTCCCGGGGTCATAATCGTGACACGCAGTCCGCCTTCTGGTGGGCTTTCTGCGATTAGTGTGCCTCCGTGGGCCTCAATTATTCCACGTGCCATAAACAGCCCGCTCCCCTCAGTCCTCACCATACCACCTTGCGGGCCGCAAACACCTGCATACGGATCAGCGAAGATCTGCTGTAAGCCGTCATAAGAAACACTGGAGCCCTGGTCTGTGATAGCGATTCCTATATTTGCGCCCATTGACCCGCTACGGATAATGACCGGGCCTCTCTCCGGATCAGATGCCAGCGCGGCGTTATAAACAACCTGGCGCAGGGCTAGTCCTGTCAACTCGGGATCGCCGGACAGAAGGAATCTCCCGTTATCAGCGGGAAAGTCAAATTTAATACCGGCGGCTGAAGTTACAGGAGCGACCTCGGCCAATATTTCTTGTAATAGCATACTCAAAGACAAATCCACTTTCTCAAGAGACCCGGCAAGAGTTCTATTCTTAATTTTGGTTATGGCCGAACCACCCAAAAGATCCACCCCGGCGATTAATCCCTGCAGGACAAGACGGGCCCGCGAGACGCAAGCCTCTGGATTCGGCGCATGATCCAGCGATCTGCCGAGTTCGTCTGCCATGAGTCTAAGGATTTTGGCAGCCCTAATTTTGCACTGTTCGCCGCCCTCTGCATCTGTTTTATCCGGGGCCTTACGGGACGCGTCCAACCTGCGCACGTAGATGAGCTTATGGCCGGACTCACGTGTATCGGCGGGCAGATGGATGACACTCATCCGGACTGTGCGGCCAGTCTCTATTATTTTTCCTTCCCTCTCCCCGGCCTGACCGGACCTGAGAATACCACCGATTGCCTCGTCGACTTTTGTAGAGAAATCCTGCCCCAGGGATTCTATCTCCGGCAGGCCCATGATTTCCGATGCCTTTACGTTGAGGAGAAGAATATGATTGTCTGGATCAACCACTATGATCCCCTCTCTGAGGTTTTGCACCAGAGAATGCGTCTTAATCTTTTCGTCGACTACGAATCGTGAGATATCAAGGGCACGCTGTTTTAGATAGGCGATATAGATCCATACGGCAATCGTCATAAAAAGCATGGCCTGCCAGAGCGGGATCTGATTGTTTCCCTCAAGCAGGGAACCAATAGATAGAGCGATCAAGATAATCTCGGCAACAAAGCCGAATCCTAAGGCTAAGCGCCATAGCAACTTCTTTTGTTTTCTTTTTGAAGGTTTCATTTCTGGCCGTCCTCTTCCTTTTGCCCGGTAAAATAGTCTATGATTCCTTGATGCTTGCTGTAAGTGAGAGTGACATTTCTCAGTTTTTCCGTCACTTCTCTTATTGCATCGGCGATTTGAATGCGAACCGGAGGGTAGAGGGTGTCAAGAACTTGTACACTTGCGGACAAGAACTCCCTTAACCCTTGGCTCAGTGTCTTTCTGCGTCTCATAAGACTTCTTAGCTGGACGTGCGAATTCTGTTCCTTCTGCAGCACACCTACATAAATGTCCTGCTTATCCGGTGGCATTTGCTCAATGGGTACGCGCGATTTTGCCAGTCGCTCTTTCAACGCCTGTATGCGGCGGAGGTTATCTTCGTGGAGTGCGATCTTATCCGCAATGTCCTTTAGACGCGCAGCGGTTAAGAAATCCTTGCCTACGGTTGTTTCCGTAAGCATGCCGAACTCAGATCCTATTGTTGCGGCCACGATTCCCTTCAAGGAATAGACAGCGCCGCCGGCAATGATACCCTTTTCAGAAGTTATGCGGGTGATACCGTTACTGATAATATGGCTATAGAGAATAGCGTTGGACACGATTATCTCGCCGAGGGCCGAGAGTCTGGCTTCGCTTACAAAGGAGGAATAGATGCCGCCATCCGCATCAATCGAGGTCTGGTGATGACCCACAATGCCGCCGGTGATAAATACGTCATGGTGCGAGACAACCTCCATCTGTTCACAGTTGCCGAGAATAAAAAGATCTTCGCACTCGATGGTGCCCGGGCCGCGTAGGCCGCCCAAGACCAGTACGGCGCCGGGGAAGTAAAAATCGACAACCGATCCGGGAGCAGGATGCTCCATGACATAAAGCGGCACAATATCAATCCGGTTTTCATCAACTATGACATAGCCGGATGTTTGAGCGCTGAGAATCTTACGGGAGGAGAGGGCTATATCGTTGCCCAGATCAAGATTCAAGGGCGCTTTCGGAGGAGGAATATGTTTTCCGAAAACATCTTTCCCCGGCATGCCGGGACTGGGATCTGTGATGACACCGATGATCTCATCCTCGGCTATCGGCTTCCACAGGTAGCCCAGAGAAGATTCGGCTGCCTGGAGATCCCGGCGAAAGAGGCCTTTATCTATGACATTAGTATGATACTTAAGCCTTCCGGATAGTTGTGGGGTAGGCACTTCCCCATATGCCACGACCGCACGCCACACTACATCCTTCGCTTGCCGGATAGTATCGACAGACTTCTCTATGGCCTCCGTATTGATTCCATATACGATCCCCGCCTGGCTAATGGCCTCACGCACGGCGTTTATGGTAGGAAGCCTTCCCTCGCCACGCGGTGATGTAAGCGTGAGGAAGGCGGTGAGCTTATCCTTAGATATGCTAAGTCGAACCTGTCCGGTGTTTGTTTCAGGCTGGTCTGGATCGGCAGAATAAAAGTAATTACGCATGCTATTTATTATGTTGGCGATGTGCCGGTGTCTAAAGACATCCTTTTCGATTTCCAGGAGATCTGTCAGTTGTCTGATGATGCCCTTTTCCGGGATAAAGGGGATACCCGGATAGTCATTGGCAAACAGTTGAATCGCTGATTTAATGAGACTATCGAGTTCATACCCTAGTGTATCCCCTCCCGGGCTAGCGGGGGTCAGCGGGGCCCGGAATACATTTTGGGCCTGCATTGCGGTAAAGGGTTCGTTTTCTGGATGTGACATGACCATGACGCCTGTCCATGATTACGGCAATTGTCATAATTGATGCCAGGTTAAGCGGCAAACAATATGTCCAAACGATGCCTGCTGTGTTACGTTATTATCGGACGTTAAAGATGAATCCTATAATCTGGATAGAATCTTGAGAGACAATAATGGAGAAATATGCAAAAATAGGGGCAGGAGTTAGGGATACCTTGATCCACCATCAAACTGTTGACAGAGAGCAATGGGTGATCTCCGATTACCAGGCAGCCGGGTTCAAATCCGAATATCGAATATCGAAATCCGAAACAAATTCAAATGTCCAAATTCCCAATGTTCCAAACAACACCAGCGCTGATTATTTTGGATTTGAATTTTGGTGATTCGATATTGTTTCGAGATTCGTGCTTCGGATTTCGGATTTGAAATAACGCTGCACAGCAACCATGATGTGTTTACGGTCAGGAGCTAACTCATACGAAAATAGGCGGTGGCTTTGGGGATATTCCCGAGTTTTCGGTCAAAGAAATAGGCCTTGATCGCTTCGAGATGTTCCGGTAGCCTTAATTTCACCGGCCTGACGTGAGATGATTTTAACTATCGAAGATGAAAGTGAAAATTAAAAAACCGCCCGTTCCCGTAGAGAGGCATGACACCGTCCGTCACGAAATAATGTCTCTCCTTGTGGGGCAACCCTTCTCGGCCCGGGAAATATCCGCAGAGCTGAGGATTTCAGAAAAAGAGGTACTCTACCATCTGGAACATATTCGGATGGCGATCCGCAAAGGTAAGGAGGCCCTCCTGATAACTCCTCCTGCATGCAAGAAATGCGGCTTCGAGTTCAGAAAAAGAGAGCGGCTGACCAAACCCGGCAAGTGTCCGGTCTGCCGCAGCGAACAGATTCAAGAACCACGTTTTTCCATTAGCTAATATCTCTCTGGTAGGGTGGGCTGCCCCCATTGTTCCCGTCTTGGCTCGTGGGATTGGGCATCATGCCGACCAGAATATCGCGGGCGGTGTCAATGCGGCGTTTGGTGTTGGTGTCGAGCATAGTTATTCCTCAATATTGGTGGACGGGGTGGACTTGGTGGACCGAGTGGACGGAGGGCGTGATGACCGTTTTTCGGAACGTACGCGGTAGAGGCGCTCGGTGAAGCCGCCCTCTGTTTCAAACGCCTTAGCCTGTGCGGCGAGCTGGCGGTCGAGCAGGCTGCAGGCGACCGCCAGCAGCACCAGTGCGGCGTTGGCGGCAAGCTCGGGGTAAGTGGGCACTGTGGATTTAGTGGACTGATGCTTTTGTCCACTTAGTCTGTCTCGTCCACGTAGTCCACAATCATGCTCTGCCTGCACCCACTGTGCTACTTCATCGGCGGTGGCGCAGCGGAGGTCGATCAGTTTTTGCCTGCGGTGGTCGTCACGATCCCAAATCGGCAGGCCGCGCTGGCGCAGGAAATCCTCGTAGTCGAGCCGCAGCTCTTCCAGGCTGGCCCTCGCTACATTAGTCAGTTTAATTTCGGTCTTTTTCGAGGTCCCTGAGGCTTGACTTCCTTCAGCAATGTTCTGTACTCCCGACCGCGCCGCCTGTACCATCTGGTCGTGGGTGCGGCTGCGCTTTTCGACATAGCGGTCGCAAAAACGGACCGTTATGTCATAAATCAGTTGCGCCACCTGAAAACTCCTGAGTTTTCGGTAGCCACCATGCTTCGGTATCAGCGGCTCACTGGTAATCATATCGTCCGCAACGTTCCGGCTTAGAGACCAGTCCGATGGCTCCTGTTTTTTTGATTCACAACATGTTGTTAGCGGTCTTGGTGGGCAAAGCCCACCCTACATTGCCACATGGCTTTAAGTTATAGGTTAGGTATCAAGCCTATAATACACATAGTCAGCTATCCTTGCAGGCTTAAATTCGGCGTGGTATCGGATCATTTGTTCTGTGAAAAGGTCGAGACCCTTTGTGCCTGTATCTTCGGAATTACTAGAATCATTTATGTCGAACGAAACATCAGGAATCTGATTTAACTCCTGATTGAGCCTTTTAATATAATTATCGACAGGTTCCTCAGCGTTAAATATGTCTTCATCGTAATAAAAGCCTGATTTGCTTTTGCGTTTGACATATACCAACTTACTGATTTCAAGATTGATTTGCTTCGCGATGCGAAGCAGGAAGACTCCCTCGATTATAATCGCTCCTGATACTTTCCGTATTTCACTCGCGAGGTCCGAGTATCGGAGATGATCGAGATAAGATCCCCGTTGCTTGTTCAAAAAATCATCAATGCTAAAAACGGGGATTCTTAGAACATCACCGATTTTCTTTGCCAGATCTGTTTTTCCCGAACCGTCGACTCCGTCGATTCCGATTACGGTCGCGATTTGATAAGCTATGCGATTCTCGAGTTCTCTTATTAGCTCCGAACTAGTCATAAACTCCAACATGTGTTTTGGTACCTGACAAGGTATTTTCCAGTTTCTGTATATCTCCGCGAGTTGGAAGGAACCCCTCTGGGGTTTCTTCACGGCAAGAAGCATTCGGTTTTTTCACTTCCTCGCTTAGCGCAACATATTTATATTCCATTTAAAATATCCTTGACAAGCTTTTTCTGGGCGTTTACTTCTTCTTGGTGAAATGATGGACTTAGAGGAAAAGAAAAAGCAACTTCGGGCGCTATACGACGAGTATGAGGAAGGTGTGGCTGAGTTTAAGAAGGCAGCGGCGTGTGAGCCGGGGTGTGCGGACTGCTGCATAGGTGTGGGCGATGTTGACATTACTACCCTGGAGGGGGTCATTATCCGGGAGCGGATGGATACGTTTGACAAGACGCTTCAGACCGAGATAAAGGCCGGGCTGGCGCAGAACAAGGCGGAAAGGGAACAGGGAAGACTTTCCCGCTGCGCCTTTCTTAGGGCGGACAAGAGGTGCATGATCTATGATATTCGCCCTTTCAGTTGCCGCCAGCTTTATTCGGTCAAAAGATGCAACGGCGCACCGCCCACCATTCACCGTCAGGCCGTGAATCTGGCCAGGCAGACTGTAGATAAAATGCAGCGGCTTGACTTTGGCGGGTATTCCGGGCATATCAGTTACATCCTCTATTTACTGGATAAAGAAGACTTCAGAAGGCGGTATCTGCACGGTAAATCTGATCCCCGAAAGATAGTGGATTTTGGGCGAAGACATGGGATAGTCATTAATCGTTTTGTCTCCGGCTGAGGCTATTTTTTTCTTGACAAAGAACGGCCCCTTAGCTATGGTCAAATTTGTATATAAAGGGGAACCGGACGATGGGAGACAAGGGCTGCTGTGGTGGGAGATATTATTACTTTTGCTACTATTATACCATGGTCTGCCCATCGTTTTTGGGATAATTCTTATAAAATCTTGAGGTCGTGGGCAGGCCAAAAAGCTCACGGCCTTTTTATTTGAAGGAAAAGGCCGTGACAGAGGAATTCTTCACGGCCTTTTCTATTGAAGGAGGATAAGAGATGACTGGAAAACAGATCCGTATGGAGCGCATCTTCAACCGTAATACTAAAAAGACGGTCATTGTCCCCATGGATCATGGAGTGACGGTGGGTCCTATTGAAGGGCTCATCGACATGAAGAAGACCGTTAACGCGGTAGCTTCAGGCGGTGCCAATGCCATCGTCGTGCATAAAGGCATTGTAAGGGCTGGCCACCGTGGGGGAGGAAAGGATGTGGGTTTGATTATCCACCTTTCGGGCAGTACTACCCTGTCGCCGTATCCCAACGCCAAGACCCTGATCTGTACTGTGGAAGAGGCCATAAAGATGGGTGCGGATGCGGTCTCCATCCAGGTCAATGTGGGGAACGGCAATGATAACGAGATGCTGAGGGACCTCGGGCAGACGGCCCGGATCGCCAGCGAGTGGGGGATACCGCTTCTGGCCATGATGTACCCGCGGGGCGAGAAGATTAAAAATGAATATGATCCAGAGATAATCAGACATGTGGCCAGGCTGGGGGCAGAGCTGGGAGCGGATATCGTCAAATGTTCTTATACGGGTGATCCAGAGTCTTTCCGGCGGGTGGTAGAGGGGTGTCCGGTTCCTGTGGTTATTGCCGGAGGGCCAAAGATGTCCTCGGATCGGGATTTACTGGCGATGGTCAGGGATGCGATAGACGCCGGGGCGTCCGGTCTGTCCATTGGCCGCAATATCTTCCAGCATAAGAATCCGCAGCACATGACGGCTACGTTGAGCCGTATGGTGCATCGCCGGTATTCAGTAGAAGAGGCCCTAGAATATCTGGGCAAGGAATAGGTGCCGGTAAAGAGGGCCAAAGTTCAAATTACAAAGCTCAAAGTCCAAATAAATGCCAAATGGCAAAAATCAAACCCGCCTGCGGCGGATTAAAGTTAGAAAAAGGGTAACACTTTAGCTGCTTGAAAAAAGCTGGTCGTCCAGAAAGCGGCGCCTCAAAAATCCCCCTTAATCCCCCTTTTTCAAAGGGGGAAACGTCTCTCCTCCCTTTGGAAAAGGGAGGTTGGGAGGG
>JBFMAZ010000118.1:0-37420 GCA_040755415.1 Thermodesulfobacteriota bacterium
AACACTTTAGCTGCTTGAAAAAAGCTGGTCGTCCAGAAAGCGGCGCCTCAAAAATCCCCCTTAATCCCCCTTTTTCAAAGGGGGAATGTAGGGGGATCCCCTTTTTCAAAGGGGGAAACGTCTCTCCTCCCTTTGGAAAAGGGAGGTTGGGAGGGATTTTAAAATGCTTTTTCAAACAGCTAAATTGATACACATATTGTCATTCCCCTGTTTTCACAGGGGCGGAGCCTGCTCCCGTTGTCGTTAGAACGTTAGGACTGTAAAGCCTTCTTCCAGATACCGGGCTATACTGGGATGGCCGTTCATTTCGTCGAGAAGTCTAAGGCCCTGCTGTTTGGCCGCCTCCTGTGCGCCAGTCATGGCCGAACAGGCCTTGCACACCCCGTCAATCAGCCCTTCCTCTTTTACCTTCTTAAATAGGCCGGCAAAGGGTTTCTGCTCATCCATCAGGTCTTTTACAAACCGGGTAGCCTTGGTTTCGATTATTATTTTTGCTTCATTTCCCCGCTTTTTCATGTCTATGGCATTCATCATGATATGGGCAAATACGCCTAAATCCTCGCTAAAGGCAAACAGGGCTATCTTTTTCATATACCACTACCTCCTTTCCTTTAACGTATTGTCAAAAATTAACCACAGAGTACACAGAGAAAATAAGAATATCAATAAATTAAGACAAAACTCGTTTTCTTCCCCTCTGTGTTCCTCTTTGGTTAAGTCCTGTGTTTTTTCATACAACTTTTGATATTACCATTAATTATCTGTGACATCTGCACTAACTTAATAAAATTCTGGCATGATTTATTCGGGGAAGGCAAGGGAAATATATCGCGCAAGGCTTTTAGTTTGATAAATAGCCAGAGCAAGCAAGACAGGTTTTTTTCTCTAGAAAGGCCGTCTTAATTGATTTGCTTTGCTATGGGTTAAAATCTTTGAGCCAACTCCTGCATCTCGTGAAGTTTTTAACCTATTTCGATTGGATTAATGCTCTATCTTTGACGTAAAATTAGTATTAGACTTTCCTTTACGGCTTGCGGTGAGGTGGAGGGTTACGAATAAACAGATATTGTGCTATGGTATGGCTAAAGGCGGAAGCAGCTATGCAGCACTTTAAAGGGCAACCGGGGAAGATACTGGGTTTTGAAAGGAACGTATTTTTTACCGGATTGGTAAGCTTCTTTACGGACGTCGGCTCCGAGATGATTTACCCTCTGGTGCCTATTTTTCTGGCCTCGGTTCTCGGCGTGAATAAGGCTATCATAGGTGTCATCGAGGGCATCGCTGAAAGCACGGCGAGTTTGGTCAAACTGTTTTCCGGCTGGTTTTCTGACCGAATTGGCCGGCGCAAGATTCTAATGGTCTTTGGCTACGGCATTTCCACCACCAGCCGTCCTTTTATAGCCCTGGCCACGCATTGGGGGCACGTGCTATCGGCGCGTTTCATAGATCGCTTGGGCAAGGGCGTTCGCACTGCTCCCAGAGATGTCATTATAACCGAATCCACACCTCCGACCCATCTGGGCCGCTCCTTTGGCTTTCATCGCGCCATGGATACGCTTGGGGCCGTGGCTGGACCGCTTTTAGCCTTTGCCCTTTTGTCCATCTACCACGGTAATTACCGGCTTGTATTCTGGCTGTCCATAATTCCAGGCCTGGCCGCGGTTTTTATCGCCGCTACCCTTGTTACAGAAAAAAAGAGGGCAAAACCTGCCGCGAGCGAACGCCTTAAATTCGATTTAAAAAGATTTGATGGTCCTTATAAGCGTTTTTTGGCCGTTATAACTGTTTTTGCCCTGGGCAATTCGAGCGATGTCTTCCTCGTCCTGAGAGCACAAAACCTAGGGGTCAAGACAGCGCTTGTTCCCCTGGCCTATTTGACCTTCAACCTGGTCTATGCCTTGTCTGCCTGGCCGGCCGGCGTATTAGCCGACCGTTTTGGCAAAAGGCGGCTGGTTACATTGGGGTTTGTCCTTTTTGCCGTCGTATATCTCGGATTTGCTCTGGCTACTCACCCAGGCCAGGCCTGGCTGCTTTTTCCCATTTATGGCCTGTTTATGGGGATAAGCGAGGGCGTGCAACGGGCCTATCTGGCCTCGATTGTCCCGCCTGACTTCAAGGCCACCGGCTTTGGGCTTTATCACATGGTCATAGGTCTGGCGGTCTTACCAGCCAGTATGATCGGCGGCCTTCTTTGGGATGCCATCGGTCCGGAGGCTACTTTTTATTATGGAGCGGGGACAGCCGCCCTCTCTGCCTTATTGTTTATCCTTGTGCGGAAATAGAGAAAACTATGAGGGCCCATCCAAATATTGAGTTTGACCAGTACCAGGCCCATCGTGTAGAGTGGTAAGGACCAGGAGGGGAAAAGATGAGATTCTTAAAGACTTTGTATCAGTTTAGCTGTTTGAAAAAGTATTTTAAAATCCCTCCCAACCTCCCTTTTCCAAAGGGAGGAGAAACATTTCCCCCTTTGAAAAAGGGGATCCCCCTACATTCCCCCTTTGAAAAAGGGGGATTAAGGGGGATTTTCGAGGCGCCGTTTTCTGGACGACTAGCTCTTTTCAAACAGCTAAAGTGTTACAAGACTTTTTTATTGCTGGCCCTGATTTTAACGGTTTTTTTTGTTGCGAGCGTCTCTGCCGAAACAAGAATTCGCTGCGCATCGACAACAAGCACACAGAATTCGGGATTATTTGATTACATCCTGCCTATGTTTGAGAAAAAAACAGGCATAAAAATTGACGTTGTGGCTGTCGGCACAGGCGCCGCCATTGAAATAGGCAAAAGGGGGGATGCCGACGTAGTTTTTGTCCATGCCAAAGAGCAGGAATTAAAGGCGGTCGAGGAGGGATATTTTGTAAATCGCCATGATGTTATGTACAATGATTTCGTCATTATCGGTCCTGCAAATGACCCGGCCCGGGTAAAGGGCCTCAAATCCGCGGCAGAGGCGTTTCGTAAAATTGCAGAAAGCGCCTGTTCGTTCGTATCACGGGGTGACAAATCAGGCACGTACACGAAGGAGTTGTCCATATGGGAAAAAACCGGTACAGACCCAAAGGGGCAGAAATGGTATCTTGAAGTGGGGCAGGGCATGGAAAAGACGCAGAGGATAGCCAATGAAAAACGTGCCTACACACTTACAGACCGGGGTACCTGGCTGGCGACAAAAGACAAAGATAAGCTGGAGATGATAATTGCCCTGGAAGGCGATCCCGCCCTCTTTAATCAATACGGAGTTATGGCGGTAAATCCACAAAGGCATAAGCATGTGAAATACAAAGAGGCGACGGCGTTTATAGACTGGCTCATATCAAAGGAAGGGCAGCAGACCATAGGCTCTTACACGGATAAATTCGGCAATCAATTATTCCATCCCAATGCGAAATAGACACGCATCGGCCAAGGGGATAACCAAAACGTAGTGGTATAATTTCAAATGCCAAAATCCAAATGACTATAGTAAACGTCATTAGTCAATAGTCATTTGTCACTGGTAAAAGTGATTCCATTTCCCCAACTTAACCAATGACTAATGACCAGTGACGAGTGACGTTTTGAACTTCGGGGCTTTGTCATTCATTTAAACTTTAAACTTTGAACTTTAAACTTAGAACCTAAGGTATGGATTCAATAGCAGAGGGATTTTTTAAGGCATTTACGCTTATAATTAACCTCGATACAGAGCTTCTGAATATCATCTATTTGTCACTGAAGGTCTCCGGCACGGCCCTATTGATAGCAACCGCTGCAGGTCTTCTCACCGGCGCCATAGTGGGATTCAAACGCTTTCCCGGAAAGGATCTTATCCTTGGCCTTTTGAATACCTTCATGGGACTTCCTCCGGTGGTGGTTGGCCTTTTCCTGTATCTTCTGCTATCAAGAAGCGGACCGCTTGGATTCATGGGTTTGCTTTATACTCCGTCGGCAATGGTGACAGCCCAAAGCATCCTCGCCTTTCCCATTGTGGCCTCTCTTTGCCACTCGGCTATTGTAAGTGTAGATCTTATTATCGGACAGGCCTCCCGTACGCTCGGGGCCACGCCTTTTCAGACGACACTCACCGTAATCAATGAGGCGCGCTATGGGATAATGTCCGGGATAATGGCCGCATTCGGAAGGGTAATGGCAGAGGTAGGCGCGATACTTATTGTGGGCGGAAATATTGCCGGTTATACCAGGGTCATGACCACGACCATAGCGCTTGAAACGGACAAGGGAAATTTTGAGCTGGCCCTGGCCCTGGGGATAATACTTCTGACCATCTCATTAATTATAAACATGGCCCTTTATTTAATTCAAAAAAAGGGAATGGCGGCCCGGTAAATGATTTTGAGATTAACGGCCTTCAATATCTGCAAGAGCTATAACGGGGAGACGGTTCTTAAAGACTGCTCCTTTTCCTTTGATAAGAGCGGCGCTTATGTGCTGATGGGCCCTAACGGCAGCGGCAAGTCAACATTTTTAAGGATATGCGTCCTTCTTGAAGAACCGGATGCGGGCGAGATAATGTATTTCTCAGGAGCGGATGCCTTAAAGAAAGACATTGAACTAAGGCGTAGGACCACCCTTTTGTTACCAAGGGTCGGGGTATTTAACGCCACGGTGTTTAAGAACGTGGCTTATGGGCTGCGGATAAGGGGGATAAAAAGACCGGAAATAAAGGAGAAGGTGGATGAGGCATTGGAATTTGTCGGCCTGATCCATAAAAGAAACCACAATGCACGGCTTCTTTCCAGTGGAGAGACACAAAGGCTTGGTATCGCCAGGGCCATGGTTATTGAGCCTGAGATATTTTTCCTCGATGAACCGACGGCATCCGTTGATCAAAAAAATACAGATATCATAGAGAATATAATTTTGAAGATGAAAGAAAGGGGCAAATCCATCGTGGTTATAACCACCCATGATCTAGCGCAGGCAAACAGACTCGCCGATTGGCTGATTTTGCTAAAAGATGGCGGGATTTTTTCTTCCTAGAGTTCCATGCGCAGGGCCTTCTGTCCGGCCGGGTAGCGCCAGGGGGCCTCAGCAATAACCCGAAACCCGCATTTTTCAAAGAAGGCGCGGCCGGCCCGGTTAGTTTCCGCCACGGACAGTCTGATCTTCATAGGCTTGCCGCCTGCGGTTGAGTCTTGGTTAAACTGCCTGGCAAACCTTATCAATTCCGTTCCGATTCCCTGCCGCTGATACTCCTTGGAGACGGCAATAGCCATGATCTCCAGCACAGTCTCTTCGTCCTGCTTATCCTGCACACCCCGGCGCATCTCTGACATGAGGGCAAGCATAATGAACCCGCAGCAGACCTTACCGTTGACTTCCCTTTCGCAGACAAAGGTATAAGTACCTGGAGTAAAGAACCACTTGGCTATAGATAGTTCGTAGTGGCCATACTGGGAAAATGAATCTCTGGATAAGGGAAGTATAAAGGCAAGGTCGGCTAAATCTGCCTCTCTAACCGAGGTCATAACAACCTCAGTATCCGTTCCAGGTCACAATTTTCGCGCACTACCTTGGCCAGTTTGTCCAGTTGTTCCTGGCGGAAGAGTTGGTAGGAAAAACCGGACGTATAAGGGGGAAGTCCCTTTTGCCGGCGCAGCCAGTTGATAAAACTGCGTCGCGCCTGGTCGCTGTCGAAGATGCCGTGTATATAAGTGCCCAGGACCGGGCTGTGGCCTGACATGACCGCCACTGCGGTCTCCGGAGTGTCAACCAGCGGCAGGATGTGGCCTTTTACTCTTGTCAGGCCCATGTGTATCTCATAGCCGAAGATGCTTTCACCGGCGGGGAAGACAGGTGAAAAAACCGTCCGGTGACAGATCTGCCGCAAGACCTTCCCGCGCTCTATGGTGGTCTCTACCGGTAGAAGCCCCAGTCCATCTGTCTCCTGGACACCACTTTCCGCCCCATAGGGATCAAACAGCTTTTCTCCCAACATCTGATAGCCGCCGCAGATGCCGACGATGGCCGTGCCTCTGGCGCAGACCTCCTTTATGCGCACATCCCAGCCCTGCTGCCGAAGATGTACGGCGTCGGCCAGGGTGGCCTTGCTGCCAGGCAGGATCAGGCAGTCACAGAGATCAATCTCGGCCGGGCTGCGCAGGAAGCGCAGGGAGACATCCGGTTCCAGCGTCAAGGGGGTAAAATCCGTGAAATTGGAGATGCGCGGGGGCACAACTACACCGATCACTATTTTTTCCGTATCGACCTCGAGTTTTCTGGCCTGCGGCGGTATGGCGTCTTCTTCATCCACCCAGATATCGCGAAAGTAAGGCAAAACGCCCAGAACCGGTAAGTTGATGCCTTTTTTAAACATCTCTATCCCCGGCTCCAGGAGAGCCCGGTCACCGCGAAATTTATTTATGAGAAAACCCTTGACTAAGGGTTTATACTCCTCCTGGATAAGGTCATAGGTGCCCTTCATCCAGGCAAAGACCCCGCCCCGGTCGATATCGCCGACAATAAGCACCCTGGCCCCGGCATATTGCGCCATCTGCATATTGACCAGATCGCGGTCCTGCAGGTTAATTTCTGCCGGGCTTCCCGCCCCTTCGATCACTATCACCTCATACTCCCGGGCCAGTTCGTCATAAGTCTTTTTTACTATTTCACGGTGTCTCTTGTAGCGGCGGTAATAATCCCGGGCATTACGATTGCCGTCCGGCCGGCCCCGGAGGATTACCTGTGAGCAGTTATCGGCGGAGGGTTTAAGGAGGATGGGGTTCATGCGTACGTCCGGCTGAAGGCCGCAGGCCTCGGCCTGATAGACCTGGGCCCGGCCCATCTCCAGGCCATCGGCCGTGACATAGGAATTAAGGGCCATATTCTGGGCCTTGAAAGGGGCAACACTAATGCCCATTTCCTTTAGTATCCGGCCAAAGGCGGCGACGAGCACGCTCTTTCCCACGCCGGAGCCTGTCCCCTGGATCATCAATGCCTTGGCCCGGTCTTTTTTCATTTTTACAATGATGGCCCCCTAAAAAAGCTTTTCACCGCTGAGCACGTATTGTCCGTTGTTCGTAGTCCGTTGTTTTTCTGGTTTATTTGGTTTGTCTGGTTTATCTGGTTTTAAGGCTTTCAGCCTTCGGCTTTGAGCTTTCAGCTTTCAGCTATCGACTACTGACTATTGACTATCGAATGTTATCTCAGCGTTCTCCGCGGTCTCTGCGGTAAAATCTTACCCCTTATGAATTTATCAAAAATACTCCGGTTAAAAAAAGTGCGGTCTCTACCAGTTCGTTGAGCGCGCCCAGCATGTCTCCGGTTATGCCGCCGATCTTCTTCTTATAAAAAGCCAGGATCGCAGCGGTCATTAGCAGAAATATGGTGTTCATCCACAGGAAGGCTTTTAACCCGGCCAGCAGGGGAAATCCCATAAGCGGCGCTACCAGCAGAAATCTACCAACCCCCTCCTTACTGACAAAGTCCCGTCCGGTTCCTCCTTCCCTTCGGGCATAAGGGAGGAAATATGTCCCGAAAAGCATAGCCGACCGGCCGTATGCCGCAGGCAAGACTAAGTAGACCCAGGAGGCCCATCCGCCGCGGGGAAGGTTGGCCAGGGCCGCCCATTTCAGGCCTAGAATAAAGAACAGGGCCATAGCCCCCATGGCCCCGATGTCGCTGGCCTTCATAATGCGCAGGGCATCTTCCCGCGAGCGATGGGAAAAGAGCCCATCTGCCGTATCGGCCAGGCCGTCCAGATGAATGCCTCCGGTAATAACCGCCAGTAAGAGGACAAAAAAAAGAGCCGTTATCTGAACCGGGAAGAGGCGGAGCAGGATATAATCGAAGAGAAAAATAAGGCCGCCGATCACAAGACCAACGACCGGGAACCACGGCAGTGTCCCGGCTCCTATTCGTCCTTTGGTCCGGGGTGCAGGCAGGATGGTTAAAAATGTAAGGGCCGCAAAGAAATTAACCATTATTTCCCTTACTGACCTCGGCCTGGCTAAAGGTGTGCACCTCATTAAAGACCCGGCAGGCGGCCTCGATAATGTGCATGGCCAGGGCCGCCCCCGTCCCTTCCCCGAGACGCAGGTCAAGATTCACGATAGGCGCAAGCCCGAGGCGGGCCAGCATGTGCTTATGTCCCTGCTCTACTGAACAGTGTCCGGCAAAGGCGTATTGAGAGACAAGGGGGCAGAGGGTATGGGCAATTAGCGCACCGGCCGTGGAAATAAGGCCGTCGATAACCACCGGTTTCCTGTGATAGGCCGCCGCCAGTACTATCCCCGCAATGCCGCCTATCTCGAACCCGCCGACCTTGGAAAGGACGTCTATCCCATCCGCCGGGTCAGGATGGTTTACAGAGATAGCCGCCTTGATAATCTCACACTTTTTTTGAAAAGATGCATCAGATATGCCCGTGCCGCGGCCGGTCATATCCTCTACCGGCCGTCCGGTAATAACAGCGCCAATGGCGCTGGATGGAGTGGTGTTTCCGATTCCCATATCGCCGGTTCCCAGGAGCGTTATTCCCCTGGCAAACATGACCGCAGCCAGATCAAAACCAGCCAGGATCGCCTCTTCCGCCTGCTCCCGGCTCATGGCCGGACCGCTTGTAAAATCATCCGTTCCCGGCGCAATCCTTTTCTTTATAAAACGATTTTCTCCCTGGATAGCGTCCGGCAAATCCGGGACAATACCCATATCGACCACTACCACCTCGGCGGGGAACTGGCGGGCTAAGGCGTTTATACCGGCGCCGCCCCGGACAAAGTTTTTGACCATCTCCCCGGTAACCTCCTGGGGGAAGGCGCTTACACCGTGTTTAACTACTCCATGGTCACCGGCCATGACCAAAAAACCTTTCTTTTTGACGGAAGGATTGAGGCTGTGCATTATGCCGCACAGCCGCTCGCCTATTTCGTGCAATCTCCCCAGGGCACGGGGCGGCATGCACAGTTCGGCGGTGTGATTTTTGGCCTCCTCCATTATTTTCAGATCAATCGGTTCTATTTTGGAGATAATGTCGTTAAGTTGCGTCATTTTTTACCTCAAAATTTTTATTATATCACTATTAGTGTTTTGAAACGATTATTAAGTCCGAAAGTTCCGATTGCTTCGGGATTGGAGCCAAATCCGAAACTCGAATATCGAAACTCGAAACAAATTCAAATTTCTAATGTCTCAATGTTCAAAACCGCAACACGAACAATTCGTTTTGTAACACGTTAGCTGTTTGAAAGGAGCTGGTCATCCAGAAAACGGCACCTCAAAAATCCCCCTTAATCCCCCTTTTTCAAAGGGGGGAGAGTGTTTCGCCTCCCTTTGGAAAAGGGAGGTTGGGAGGGATTTTAAAATACTTTTTCAAACAGCTAAAGTGATACTTCGTTTTGATAATTCGGATTTTGATCATTCGATATTGTTTCGAGATTCGTGCTTCGGATTTCGAATTTGAAGCTACGCTATATCGAAGGATCCAGCGTACTTCGAAGCCCATAGCGTTTCAAAAACCAAACCTGTTACCTCCTATTTAACCTTCACCGGTATTCCGGCCACCAGCCAGTAAACCTCATCGGCGCAGGCGGCCAGCTTCTGGTTGACCATGCCGGCAAGGTCACGAAACGTCCGGGCCAACCTGTTTTCCGGGACGATGCCAGCCCCGACCTCATTGGTTACCAGGATAAAGGAACAGGGGAATTTTTGCAGCCTCCCGGCAAGAGCCGCTGTTGAGTTCACTATTTCCTCTTCGGGCATATCCTGGAGCAGCATATTAGAGATCCACATGGTGATGCAGTCAATGAGGATAACACCGGCCTTTGCTGCCTCCCGGTCTATGGCCCCGGCAATATCCAGGGGTTCCTCCACGGTGCGCCAGTCCTGGCCCCGTTCTCTCTGGTGCTCTTTTATTCGTTCTTTCATCTCCTCATCCAGGGCCTGTCCCGTAGCCAGGTACAGCCGGTTTGTAAAGTGGCGGCTGGCATAATCCAAGGCAAAACGGCTCTTGCCGCTCCGGCAGCCTCCGGTTACCAGGATGGTTTTCTTCATACTTTTTCCCATAGCCTTTCCAGGACTTCCAATGACGACTGAAGATGTTGAAAGGAAAAGACCTCAATAGAGACCGTACCCGTATATCCTTTCAAAAGATGCATCCAGTCTAAAAGAGCGTCCTCATCCAGGATATCCAGGCCCAGATGGTCACGGCCTTGATAGACACCGTGCAGGTGGATGATAGGCGTCTTCTCCAGATACTTATTCAGATAATACGACAGATCTTCTCCGTGGAGCAATAGATGGCCGAGATCAAGACAAACGGAAAGGCCAAGGTCGTTTATGATACCCTCTACCCAGGTCAGGGGGTAGTTGAGGGTTTCGACGGAAATCAGACTCGGTTTAACGCCCGTCTTCAGGATGTCCTCGGTGCTTTCAGCGACATGTTTCTGCCATAAAGAGAGATTTTTCTTACCTGAAAATCCCCCTGTATCCCCCTTTTCCAAAGGGGGAATTGATGGGGCCACGTCTTTCCCCAAAGGGGGACTTTGGCTTTCCCCCTTTTCCAGAGGGGAATCTAACATACCCCCCCCTTTACTAAAGGGGGGTGAGGGGGGATTATTTTCATTATTCTTTGTCCGCCGCAGGCGGATGGGTGTTTCATCATAATTAAAATGCAGGGTATAGGTAGAAGGCGTAAGCCTTTTAGTAAGGGATATAACCTCCTGGACCGCCGTGATTCCCTCTTCCCTTGCCTTGTCCGAAGGATGTCCGAGGAAAATATCCAGCGGAAGGTGCACATTGTAAGATAATCCTTGTTTATCCTGCAAGGCGGAGAGCTCTGATATTTCCTCCCTATCCGGCAGGCTTTTACTCTCAAAGAGGATTAGCTCCATCTCGTCCAGGTAGGGAGCAAGGCGCATAGCATTGGGAAGGATACGGTCAGGATAGATAAACGAGGTCGTAGCCAGGCGGAAGGGAAATATCCCACGGTAGCTTTTGAAAAGCGCCAAATAATTCTCTTTGTCACTTTCTACTACAGAAAACATGGCGCTTAACATATTGAGTAGCGGAGGCCGTGTCAAGGGAAAATGATTTTTGGATAAATTGGTTTTGACAGCCCGTGGCTCTTTATGTATAAATACAAGTTGCTTGATTTTTTGTAGCTTTTTATTCCTTGGGCGGTCATGAGGCAGTTTTCATCCGGAAACCCTATATCCCCTCCCCCTTTGACGGGGGAGGGCTAGGGTGGGGGTGAAAAGATTGTGTAATTTCAGACTGTTCACCCTCCCCCTCGCCCCCTCCCGTCGAGGGAGGGGGAAATTTTTAGGGGACTTTTCGGATGGAAACTAGGCAGTAAATTATATGGAGACAAAAGGATTACCCAACAGGGTGGTGATAGGCACTATCGCCGGTTTGGCTGGCATCGCCATCCTTCTGTACATAGCCTATCTGTCCCACCGGGAGTTTGAGGAGACCCTGGTTTCCCAGACACAGCAGCAACTGTTGACGGTTGCCAAGACCACTGCAAACAGACTGGAGGAATTCGCCGGCCATCTTTCGAGGGAATTAAAGATTCTTGCGAAGGAACCGGCAGTCAAAGAGGCGATCAAAAATAAAAGCCGGCAAACTGAATCGCACGGTCTGCATCAGATTAAATTTCTTTATGAGCCTCATAAAAACGATGTTGATGCGCTTACTATACTTGATGCCAGGGGAACTATGTTGCACAGGTATCCTTTCATGGAGCAGATGGCGGGAATGGATCTTACGGATAAAGCGGGTGTAGCGCATGTCATGCGGGAACATAAACCGCATATCAGCGGCTGGTTTTACAACAATCTGGGCCGGCCGGCTATCTCTATCCTGGAACCGGTATTTTACAGGGATAAAGTTATAGGGATGGCGCGCTGGATGCTCAGCCTGGACACCCTTTCTAAAAATTTCGTTCAACCCATCAAGGTAGGCAAGGCGGGTTACGTCTGGCTGTTAGATGAAAAAGGAACGATTTTGAGCCATCCCGACTCAAAACAGTTAAGTAAGCATATCATAACTGTAAGAAAAAATAAGTTTCCCGGACATGACTGGTCAGCCTTAGAACATATCGTAGAGAAGGCGAGACGGGGAGAAGAAGGCGCCGGTACCTATATCTGTGCGACATGTGGCAAGAGACTTATAGCCTATGCCCCGGTTCATATGGGCAATCAGTTATGGTCGATCGGCGTTTCCATGGATTATTCGGAGATCACTGGCCCCCTCTATAGACATGCCGCAGGGCAGATAACGATTGCCGGACTGGTTATGTTGCTGTTTGCGGCCGGGGGATTTATTTTTTATAAAATTGAAAAGAAAAATGCAGCCGAGCTTAGGCGGAGGAACGAAGAATTAAAGCAGAAGGTCATTGAACGTAAACGGGCGGAGGAGGCGCTGCGGGAAAGCGAGGAAAAACTCGCCGGTATCGTCGCATCGGTGACGGATCAGATGATTATGGTGGACGGGCAATTTAATATCGTATGGGTCAACGATGTGACCAGGGCCTGGTTCGGGGCGGACCTGGTCGGTAAAAAGTGCTATTTTGCCTATCACGGCCGGGAATGCATTTGCGACAAATGCATAGTAAAAGGGTGTTTCGAGGATGGCCGGGTGCATGAATTTGAGACGGAGATTACAGGGACTGACGCTATCCCGCGAGTCTTCTGGGGTACGGCCAGTGTGGCCGCACGCTATGAAGACGGCCGTCCCAGGATGGTGGTGGAATTCTTGCGCGACATAACGGACCGCAAGCGGGCGGAGGAGCAGATCAAGACCTCGCTTAGAGAGAAGGAGGTGCTCCTGAAGGAAATCCACCACAGGGTCAAAAACAACCTGCAGGTAATTTCCAGCCTGCTTAGACTTCAGTCCCAATATGTGCAGGACAAAGGGGATGTGGAGATTTTTAAAGAGAGCCAGAACCGGATAAAGTCGATGGCCCTTGTCCATGAAAAGCTTTATCAATCCAAAGACCTGGCAAGCATTAATTTTCATGAATACGCCAGCCTCCTGATAAATGGTTTGTTCCGGTCTTACGGCGTGAATGCAGACAGAATAGCATTAAAGATGAATGTCGATGACATTATGCTCGGAGTTGATGTTGCTATTCCATGTGGATTGATCATAAATGAACTGGTTTCCAATTCCCTAAAATATGCCTTCCCGGACGATAAAGAAGGTGAGATAAAGATTACGCTCCGCACATCAGATGAAGGTGCGATGGAGCTAACGGTTGCTGATAATGGTATCGGCCTTCCGGCCGATATAAATCTTAGGAATAGCGAATCACTGGGCCTTAAGCTGGTCACTATTCTGACCGATCAGATCGACGGCGAATTAGAGATGGACAGGAGTAAGGGCACGAGGTTCCGGATAAAATTTAAAGAAATAGGCTATAAAAAGAGGATCTAAGGCATGGCAGAGACAAATATCTTGGTGGTCGAAGACGAGGGAATTGTTGCCGAAGACATACGCAGCAGCTTGGAGAGTTTGGGATATACAGTTTCAGCAGTGGTATCGTCCGGACAGGAGGCTATTAGAAAGGCCGAAGAGTATAAGCCGGATCTGGTGCTGATGGATATTGTGCTGAAGGGTGAAATAGACGGGATTGAGGCGGCCAACCAGATACGTTTGTGCTTCAACATTCCGGTCGTATATCTTACTGCTTATGCCGACGAAAGGACCATGGACCGGGCGAAGGTAACCGAGCCATTTGGATATATTGTCAAGCCGTTTGAGGATAGAGAATTACGCACGACTATTGAGATGGCCTTGTACAGACACAAGATGGAGAATAACTTAAGAGAGCGCGAAGAGTGGCTTTCTACCACTCTCGGGAGTATCGGCGATGCCGTGATTGCTACGGATGCCTGGGGGCACGTCAGGTTCATGAACCCGGTTGCCGAGTCCCTGACCGGGTGGAAGGAGAGAGATGCAGCCGGAAGGCCTCTGGCCGATATTTTTAATATTGTAAACGAAGAGACGCGTAAATTGGTCGAGAATCCTGCAAGCAGAGTGCTTCGCGAAGGTGTCGTTGTTGGTTTGGCCAATCATACCATACTGATAGCCCGTGAAGGAACGGAGATACCCATTGATGACAGCGGTGCGCCTATAAGAGATGCCAAAGGTGACATCATCGGAGTAGTTCTGGTCTTCCGCGACATCCGGGAACGCAGGAAGGCGGAACGGGACCTCCAGGAATCAGAGAGGCGTTACCGCGGCCTGTACGAGACGGCCCTGGTGGGCCTATACCGCAGCCGGATCAGTGACGGCAAGATTATCATGGCGAACCAACGGGCCGCCAACATTTTGGGTTATAGCTCGATTGAGGGGTTAACCAGTGAATTTGTATTTGGCAAACGTTATTCGCCGGAGAGAAGGACGGAGCTGTTGCGGAAGTTGGAGGAATGCGGCACGGTCTCTGATTTTGAGATACAGGTCACCCGCAAGGATGGAGAAAAAATAGATCTGATGATAACGGCCAGGGCCTATCCGGAAGATGGTTACATAGAGGGCGCCATGATTGATGTTACCGAGAAAAAACGCCTCGAAGCCCAATTGCTCCAGGCCCAGAAGATGGAGGCCATCGGTACCCTGGCTGGTGGTATTGCCCATGATTTTAACAACCTGCTCATGGTGATCGAGGGATACGCATCCTTGATGCTAAGTGATCTTGATTCAAGCCATCCTCATTATAACAAGCTAAAACACATCGAAGAACAGGTTAGAAGCGGGTCTGAGCTAACCGCTCAGCTTTTAGGGTTTGCCCGCCGCGGAAAATATAAGCCCAGACCAGTTAACCTCAATGAAATAATTAAAAAGACATCCAGTATGTTTGCCCGTACCAAGAAGGAGATCACCATCAGGGAAAAATATGATCCTGATCTCTGTACCGTAGAGGCCGACCAAGGCCAAATCGAACAGGTGCTTTTGAACCTTTATGTGAACGCCTGGCAGGCTATGCCGACGGGCGGGGATATCTATTTAGAGACAAGTAATGTTATGCTGGATGAAAGCTACAGCAAACCTTATAAAGTCCAGGGGGGGAGATATGCCAAGATATCTGTTACCGATACGGGTATTGGTATGGATGAGGCCACGCGGAGACGGGTATTTGAGCCCTTTTTTACTACCAGAGAGATGGGCCGGGGCAGTGGTCTGGGATTGGCTTCGGCCTATGGGATTATCAAGAATCACGGCGGCATTATCAATGTCTATAGCGAAAAAGGCCATGGCACGACGTTTACTATCTACTTGCCGGCATCAGCGAAGGAGGTCATAAGGGAAAAAGAGATGTCCGTAAAGATGGTAAAGGGAACAGAGACCATCCTGTTTGTGGACGATGAAGAGATGGTCCGGAATGTGGGCCGGGAGTTGTTGGAGGAACTGGATTATAAGGTACTCATAGCCCGGAACGGAGAAGAAGCGGTCGATATTTACAGGGCAAATAAGGGTGGGATTGATCTGGTCATTCTGGATATGATCATGCCGGGGATAGGGGGCGGTGAGACCTACGACCGGTTGAAGGAGATCGACCCAGGTATAAAAGTTCTCCTTTCCAGTGGATACAGCATTAACGGCGAAGCCTCCAAGATTTTAGAACGGGGATGCAGTGGATTTATTCAGAAGCCGTTCAATATGCAAAGGTTATCTGCCAAGATAAGGGAGGTATTGAATAGGAAGTGATGAGTTAAGTTCAAATGACAAAATCCAAATTCTGAAAATTTGGTAACACTTTAGCTGCTTGAAAAAAGCTGGTCGTCCAGAAAGCGGCGCCTCAAAAATCCCCCTTAATCCCCCTTTTTCAAAGGGGGAAACGTCTCTCCTCCCTTTGGAAAAGGGAGGTTGGGAGGGATTTTAAAATGCTTTTTCAAACAGCTAAATTGATACAAAATTTGATATTTAGTCATTTGGCCTTCATTTGAACTTTAGGCCTTGACATTTGTCATTTTCCTGTATTCTGAATTCAAATCTTAAGAGCCACCTCGGTGGCGCTTCTCAGCGCCGCCCCAAGATTGCCCGGCTGAGAGGCATCACCAATAACTATTACTTCTTTAATTTTCCCCTTAAGTTCATCCGCCAGGCTGTTTTGCGATCGCGCACCAACGGCCAGTATCACCTGATCCGCCTCGATCCGGAGTCTCTGGCCGTCCTTTTTCTCCAGGGAGACCCTAGTTTCGCTAATCTCTGTAACCCGGGTATCCGTAAGTATGTTCACCCTTTTATCGGTCAGTCTGGCCAGCAGGCGCGCCCGGGGGATGTCTTTCATTCTGCCCAGCACCTCCGGCAGCATCTCGACCACGGTTACTTCCCTGCCTGGCTTGGCCAGCCAATCCGCGGTTTCACAGCCGATATCACCCCCGCCGATAATCACTATTTTTTGACCGGGGAGAACCTTTTTGGCATAGAGTTCACGGGCATCAACCACAATACCGGAATCCATACCAGGAATCGGCGGACGAATGGGATGCGAGCCGGTAGCCAAGATAATCGCATCCGGGGCCGCATGGACTATATCTTCTACCGTGCCCGGGCAGTTGAGGCGCACTTGGACGGTGCTTTGTTTTAAGGAATGTATTAAGTAGCGTAAGGCCTCGGACATCTCTTCTTTGAAGGGGGCCTTGTCGGCCAGCCGAAGTTGGCCGCCGGGTTCGGCCTCTTTCTCCCAGAGTTCTGCCCTATGCCCCCTCTGGCTGGCTATGACCGCGGCCTGTATGCCAGCCGGGCCGCCCCCCACAATCAGGATTTTTTTCTTTACTGCAACTGGAAGCACATCCCGGCGATACTCAAGACCGGCAAAGGGATTAACGGTGCAGGCGCGGCCTAAGTCCGGTACTCCTTTGTCGGCACAGTCTTCGAGGCAATAGGTACAAGCCCTTATACCGGCAATATTTCCAGACCTAGCCTTATTGGGAAGATCCGGATCGGCTATTAAGGCCCTGGCCATAGCTACAAAGTCAGCCTTTCCCCGGGCGATAATTTCGTCAGCCAGGACCGGTGTATTTATCTTACCGATGGCTATGACTGGCAGGTTAACAGCGGCTTTGATCTGGGCGGCGATCTCTGTCAGCGGACCTGGTGGACGGTCGTGCCCGGGTATGGTGACAAACTTGGTAGCCTTATTACCGGCATTGGCCACGATGGCATCGGCGCCGGCCTTTTCTATCCATCCGGCCATGGATATGGCCTCATTTACGGTCAGGCCACCGGAGATAAATTCATCACAAACGAGCTTCACCATTATCGGGAAGTCCTGGCCGGCAGATTGTTTCACCCTGCCAATTAGCCCGGTTAAAAAGCGGCAGCGATTTTCCGGCAAACCGCCCAGATCATCCGTGCGCTTGTTGAGAAGTGGCGAAAGGAGCTGGGCGATCAAATCACCGTAACTAGCCTGTATCTCCACTCCATCGTAGCCGACTTCCCTGGCCCTCCTGGCTCCGGCAGCCATGATCTCTATTATCTCCGTGGCCTCCTCCCGCGACATGGCATTGGCTAGGGAAACGACCCAGCTCCCCCCCTTTTTCTTGGCTCCGTGAACCTCTTTGTCAGAGATTCTTTCTTTGGGATAATTGAGCTGCATAAAGGCCCTGGCGCCTTCGGCATGTATTATATCCAGCAGCCCGGCGATGCCGGACGCATACTCTTCTGTGTCAAGGCGCAGTTCCTGTGGTCCCTTATAGGCACGGGGATAATCCAGACAGGGGCAGTCCAACACGATCAGGGCCACCCCGCCCCTGGCTCGAACCTGGTAAAAGGCCTTTATCCGGTCGTTTACCTTGCTTTCAGTAGCATACTTGGTGGGGTAGAGCGGCATGATAATACGATTGCGCAGATTACAGGTTCCGATAGTTCCCGGCGTAAAGAGACGGGGAAAGTACATGGGGCTTCTCCTAGTCACTTTTGTTCCTCGCCAAATAACCGATAGAAACGAACGAAGTAGTCCAACCCTGACCATATGGTCAAGATAAGGGCGACCCATAATAAGATATTGCCCACCTGCTGAAAGTTGATGCCCAGATAACTAAAATGAAGCAGGAGGGCGATAAGGGCGCTGATTTGGAAGATAGTTTTGGCCTTGCCCAGGCCGCTGGCGTCTATAACCACTCCGCCGGTAACCCCGATGCCGCGCAGGCCGGTTACCGCTATCTCCCGTCCGATGATGAGAAATGCCATCCAGGCCTCCACCCGGCCTTTGGGGATGAGCATGATCAAGACTGCTGAGATGAGAAGTTTATCGGCCAGAGGGTCCAGGAGTTTACCCAGGGCGGTAACACACTTTTGCCTGCGGGCCAGGAAGCCGTCCAGGAGGTCGGTTATAGAGGCCATAGAAAAGAAAAAGGCCGCCCAGAAAGCCGGAAGCGGCTGATCGGAACGGCTGATAAAAAACATAACGAGGGGTATACAAAAGATGCGAAAGATGGTAAGACTGTTGGGTAAGTTCCAGGTGTTTACACGCCCTGTTTCATTCATGCGGTAATCATAGCATCTTATTTTCCTGATAACCATATCTATTTTTGTAATTCCGGAAGTACAGCAGGACCCTCTGTACGTAATCCTGTGTCTCCTTAATCATGGGGATTTGTTTTCTGTCCCCAACCCTATCCGGGCCGGCATTATAAGCCGCCAAGGCCAAAGGTATATTGCCGTCGAACATGCCTAAGAGCCGTTTCAGGTACTTAACCCCGCCGTATATGTTTTCAGCCGGATCAAAGACATCAAACACGGACATCTCCTGTGCCGTCTGAGGCATCAGTTGCATCAGACCCCGCGCTCCCTTCGGTGAAAGCGCCAGGCAATTGAAGTTGGATTCGGCCTTAATTATAGCCCGGACCAAGTTCGTATCTACACCAAACCGCTGGCAGGCCGCATGGATGACAGGATCGTATCTTTTAATATCACCCGAAAAAGCGGCATAGGAAGGCTGTTCTATGGCCTTTCTGGTACGGAGGAAGACTCTATATCGCTCGTCGTTAGGCACATCAGTAAAATGAACTATACCCTCGCTATCAGTAAAACAGTAGATGTCAGCCCGTGCAGAAATGGGCCTGGCTATCGTCAGGATCATTAAAAGCAGGAGGAACAACACAGTTCGCCAAGCATTCGCCTGCATCCCTCTGTGACCTCCAGTCGAAAATTACTTCTTGGGGCTGCCTACTTTCTTCCAGTCCGCCAGAAATTTCTCTATTCCGATATCCGTAAGCGGATGTTTAGCCAACTGGGCAATAACCTTGAACGGTATGGTGGCCACATCCGCACCCATCAAGGCCGCCTCCAGGACATGACCGGGGTGACGGATACTGGCCACAATGACCTCTGTATCAAAGGCATAGTTGTCATAGATAGCAATAATGTCCCTGACCAGATCCATACCCACCTGGGAAATATCGTCCAGCCGGCCGACAAAGGGGCTGACATAGGTTGCCCCCGCTTTAGCCGCCAGCAGGGCCTGCACCGGTGAAAAAATAAGCGTGACATTAGTCTTGATGCCCCCCTCGCTAAGCATCCGGCTGGCCTTGATCCCTTCCGTGGTCATGGGCACCTTGATAACTATATTATCGGCAATTTTGGCCAGATCTTTAGCCTCCCTTACCATTTCTTTAGTCTCCAGGCCGACCACCTCAGCGCTGACCGGCCCTTTTACTATCTTGCATATCTCGGTCAGGAGCTTCCTGAAGGGCTTATTCTCCCTGGAAATGAGTGATGGATTTGTGGTTACCCCATCGATCAGGCCCATATCATTGGCCTGGCGGATTTCATCCAAGTTGGCAGTATCGATAAAAAACTTCATACACACTCTCCTTTCAGAATATAGAATACAGAAGTCAGGAGTCAGAATTTAAGTAACACGTTAGCTGTTTTAAAGAGCTAGTCGTCTAGAAAACGGCGTCTCAAAAATCCCCCTTAATCCCCCTTTTTCAAAGGGGGGAGTGTTTCCCCTCCCTTTGAAAAGGGAGGTTGGGAGGGATTTTAAAACACTTTTTCAAACAGCTAAACTGATACAAATTCAGTAGATCTTATCCTGACTCCTGTCTCCTGACTTCTGTATACTATCTATAAATTTTCGTTTACATTCTTCACTGCAAAAATAGTAACTTTTCCCGTCCATACGGGTCATAAGGGCCTCGTTTTTGGGGCAGTAGGTATGACATACCGGGTCTTCCACCAGCTCTGCGGTTATTGCGCTGTCATCTTTCTTTCGATTTACCTGCTCGGGTCTGCCCAACTCCCTTCGCACGGCCTTAAAAAGCTGATAAGCGATAAATATTAAAATAATGTAAATGAGCAGTCTCATCTCAGTATTCACCATCTATGCGTATAACCCGTTGGCTGTTTTCCGGCACTTCCCTGAGCAAATCACAAAGCCTTTTTTTGAACACCGGATGCTCGAAGTCAGGAGACAGTTCGCAGAGGGGCACCAAGACAAAGCGGCGCTCATGCAATCTGGGATGGGGAATGATTAGCTCCCCGGTGTCCAGGACCATGTCGTCATAAAATAAAAGGTCGAGATCAATAATCCGTGGCCCGTATCGGGCTGCCCTTTTTCTCCCCATTTCATCCTCAATATGGCGAAGAAGACAAAAGAGGTCCTGGGCCGATAGAAGGGTTTTTACCTCGGCCGCGGCATTGACATACCAGTTCTGCGCCTTTAGTTCCTGGGGCTCTGTTAGATACAGAGAAGAGAGGCGAACCTTTAACCTGCTATCCGTCTCAGCCAGGCGCCTTGCGGCCTGGAGACAATTGGCCCTGGCATCACCCAGGTTAGATCCAATACCGATATAGGCCAGGGCATCTTCCAAAGGTTAAAACCCTACGCTCTTAATACGCTGGACGGCCTCCTGGAGGCGTTCTTTTCCCACGGTCAGGGCCATGCGAATATAACCTTCTCCGGGTGCGCCAAAACCGTTGCCCGGGGTAGTAACGATACCCGCCTTGCTCAAAAGGTGGGCAGTAAATTCGGCGGAGGTATATCTTCCGGGGGCTTCAACCCACAGGTAGAAGGTAGCCTTTGGTTTTTCTACATTCAACCCGGCTTCTTTCAGGCCGCCAACCAGAATGTCCCGGCGCCCGGCGTATATAGCCTGCATCTGTTGCACACAAGTCTGGTCACTATCCAGGGCCGCCATACCGGCTATCTGGATAGCCTGGAAGACGCCGGAATCAATATTACTCTTTACCTGTCCCAATCCGGCGATGACCTCTTTGTTCCCCACAGCAAAGCCTATTCGCCAACCAGTCATGTTATAAGTCTTAGAAAGGGAATGGAATTCAATACCAACCTCTTTGGCCCCATCGACCTCCAGGAAACTGGGCGGCCGGTAGCCGTCAAAGGCCATCTCGCTATAGGCCGCGTCATGACAGACTATGATGTTATATTTTTCAGCAAAAGCCACGATTTCTTTAAAGAAGTCCAGCGTAGCCACGGCTGCTGTAGGATTGTTGGGATAATTGATGAACAGGAGACGGGCCTTTTCGGCTATCGCCGGAGGAATGGCGGTCAGGTCCGGCAAGAAATGATTTTCTTTGGTAAGAGGCATATAGTATGGCTCGCCGCCGGCAAATATAGTCCCGATATGATAAACCGGATAGGCCGGTGACGGCACCAGGGCCGCATCGCCGGGATTAATGAAGGCCAGGGGGATGTGGGCGATCCCTTCCTTGGAACCGATCAGGCTGACGACCTCTGTCTGGGGGTCCAGAGAGACGCCGAAACGTCTTTCATACCATCCGGCCACGGAAAATTTAAAACCGTTCATGCCCGAATAAGAGGGATAACGGTGGTTTTGGGGATCGGTCGCCGCTTCATTAAGCCGGGTGATTATATGCGGCGGCGTAGGGATGTCCGGATCTCCTACGCCAAGGTCAATGACATCCAGCCCCCGGGCCTTTACCTCCTCTTTCATACGGTCTATCTCCGCAAAGAGATAAGGCGGCAGCTTCTTTAGTCGTTCTGATTTTTCTATTTTTATCATCTGCACTCAATACCTTTCTGAATAATTTCCATCCGAAAATCCCCCTGTATCCCCCTTTTCCAAAGGGGGATTTCAATATTTCCCCTTCCTTTTGAGACTGTGTCATAATTATTGTTTGTCATTGCGAGCGACCGAAGGGAGCGTGGCAATCCGACCAAAGGTCGTTGCGAGGGCGTAGCCCGTGGCAATCTCAAGAGTTCCCTCGCTTCGCTCGGGACAAGGCTTCGGTCGTTTCACTCCCTCGCAATGACATTGCGACACAGCCTCTTTAGCAAAAGGGGGGTTGGCAATTTTCGGATGAACACCAATTATTCTTATCCAACATCATATCTGTCCACAATACATTGCGGATCAGGAGACAGAATTCAGTACAAAGCTTTTAGCTTCTAGCCTTCAGCTTTCAGCTTTTTCCGCCTCCACCGTGTTGCGCAGCGTACCAATACCTTCCACAACAATCTCTATGACATCGCCGGGAAGCATAGGGCCGATTCCAGAAGGCGTGCCGGTAGCTATGACGTCACCCGGGAGCAAGGTCATCACATTAGAGATAAAGCTAACCAGTTCAGCAACTCCGTAGATGAGATTCCCGGTGTGGGATGACTGGCGGAGTTCCCCGTTGAGGTAGGATTCTACCTTGAGGTGCGAGGGATCCAGCCCGCAGGCGATGCAGGGGCCGATAGGGGCAAAGGTATCGAAACTCTTAGAACGCGTGAACTGTACATCTTTTCTCTGTAAGTCTCTGGCCGTAACATCGTTTACACAGGTATAGCCAAGGATGTAATCAAATGCCTTATCCCGCGGGACAAAGCGGGCCCGCTTGCCAATGACCACTCCCAACTCAGCCTCATAGTCAACCCTCTTGCTCATCCGGGGATACATAATGGAAGAATCCGGCCCGATGACCGCCGTCCCCGGTTTAAGAAAAATCAAGGGCTCATCCGGGATAGGAAAACCCAACTCCCTGGCATGATCGCGATAATTCAGGCCCAGGGCAATGATCTTGCCTGGCTGGCAGGGAGGGAGGAGCCGGACATTGGCCGGATCATACTCTTTATTATCTGTTTTAAATTCTGCGAATATATCGCCTTCTATGCTGCGGATGGCGTTTTCTCTTAGCTGCCCGTACCTGGCAGTACCATCTGCTTCAAAACGAACAAAGCGCTCTATCACTTCCTCAGTCCCAGTACATCCTGCATGTCATAGATGCCGTTCTTCTGATTTACGATCCACTTGGCGGCCCGTACGGCCCCGCGGGCAAAATTATCCCGGCTGTGGGCGCGGTGGATAACCTCAATGCGCTCCCCGATACCGGCGAAAAGGACGGTGTGTTCGCCCACAATATCGCCGCCGCGCACAGTCTGGATGCCGATTTCCTCATCCGTCCGCTGACCGATCATCCCATGCCGGGCATAGACCCCAACCTTATCCAAATCGCGGCCTAAGGCCCCGGCCAGTACTTGAGCCAGCTTTACGGCGGTGCCGCTGGGGGCATCCTTTTTAAGGCGGTGATGGGCCTCGATAATCTCCACATCATAACCTTCACCCAGGATACCAGCTACATCCTGTACGACTTTATAGAGGACGTTTACCCCCACACTCATATTAGGGGCCAGCACACAGCGCACCTTTTTAGCCAGCTTTTTGATCTCTTTCATCTCCTCAGGCGTAAACCCGGTTGTCCCTACCACAATAGCCTTTTTGTGTTTGGCGGCCAGGGCCACGTGTTCTAAAGACGAGGCATGAAACGTGAAGTCAATGATTACATCCCCCTTTTTAATGACCGATTCCAGTCCCTCAGAAACCGGGATACCTATCTTCCCCAGGCCGACCACCTCTCCTACGTCCTGGCCGAGGGCCGGATGTCCCGGCCTTTCAAAGGCCGCTACCAGTTCAATTCCTTCGGTCTGATGTACCATATGGATATTGCGTCCGCCCATTTTGCCGGCGGCACCAGCCACGATAGCCTTTATCATATTCTTTCTCCCCTTCATTAGCTGATAGCTCATGGCTCATAGGTGATAGCTCATAGCTAACTACTGTTAGTTTTTTATTTAAGAAGTCGGTAGTCCTTAAGTAGGAGCCTGACTACAGACTACTGACAACGGACAACTGACCAAATTTTTATTTAATAAGTCCGTAGTCTTGAAGCACAGTCTTTAAACGTTCCACATTTTTCGGCGACATGGACGACAGCGGCAGCCTGAGTTCCGGCGAAATCATGCCCATCAGTCCAAGCGCTGTCTTTGCCGGTATGGGATTGGTCTCATAGAACATAGCCTGGCAAAGCGGGAGAAGTTTATAATGCAGTTCCTGGGCCTTTTGTCTGTCCTGGGCCTCAAAGGCATTACAAAGATCGGCCATGTCCTTGGGCGCCACATTGGATACCACGGAGATAACTCCCTTACCACCCACGGCCAGCGTAGGTAAGACCGTAAAGTCATCTCCAGATACCAGGCTGAATTTCTTATCGGAGAGGCGTATGACCTCGCTGATCTGCTGCAGGGAACCGGTAGCCTCCTTAATTCCCACGATATTCTTTATCTCGGACAGGCGGGCCACTGTTTCGGGCAGCATGTTGACACTGGTCCGGCCGGGGACATTATAGAGAACGATAGGGATATTTACTTCCTCGGCCACGGCCTTGAAATGCTGATAGAGCCCCTCCTGTGTTGGTTTATTATAGTAAGGGGTGATTAACAGGGCCGCATCAGCACCGGCTTTCTGGGCATGTTTGGTCAACAGTATAGATTCAGACGTGCTGTTGGAGCCTGTACCGGCCACTACCGGCACCCGGCCAGCCACCGTCTGTACCGTGAGCTCAACCACGTGCATATGTTCCTCGTGGGAAAGGGTAGCCGCTTCTCCGGTTGTCCCGCAGGGAACAATAGCGTGCGTGCCGTTTTTGATCTGAAATTCTATGAGCTTTTTTAGGCCCTTCTCATCTACCTTGCCCTTTTTGAAAGGAGTGACAATAGCCACCATAGCCCCTCTGACTACCTCTGCTGTTGCTGCTTTCCGTTTCATAGTTCCTCCTCCTTTAATAGACCTTCATAGACAATCTTAGCCTCGCCTTCCAAAAAGACGTTGCTTATGCCCTCTGGGCCGGATTTAAAATAGACGTCCAGCACTTCTCCACCGCGCGTCTGTACGTGAACTGGCGATACAATCCCGTGTTTCAGAGAGGCGATGATTGCTGCAGCCACCGATCCGGTGCCGCAGGCCAGGGTCTCATCCTCCACGCCCCGCTCGTAGGTGCGTATGGCAATATTCTGTTTGTCTAAGACCCGGACAAAATTAACGTTGGTGCCGGCCGACTGAAACTCGGCATGAAAACGGATGCTCCGGCCCACTTCAGGGATGTTTACTTTATACAGATCAGAGACAAAATGGACGACATGCGGGACGCCCGTGTTTATGAAATGTACTACGTATTCGCCCTGATTTGTCAAGACTTTTATATCCGGGCGCAGATCCCCGGGGGGTATCATCTCCAGTTTTACCCGATGATCGGTCACTTCGGCCCGGATCAAGCCGGCTATGGTCTCAAAGGTCATTCTGGGACCGGCTATCCGGTTTACGTAGGCAAAACGGGCGGCACAGCGCCCGCCGTTACCGCACATCTCGGCCTCGCTACCATCGGCATTATAAAACCGCCACTTGAAATCGGCATCGGGCATAGTGGGCGGTTCGATTAGAATCAAACCATCGGCTCCTACCGATACCTTACGGCGGCACAGCCGGCGGGCCCACCCGGAGCCCTCATTATCACCAATGAGCCCGGAACGGTTGTCAATGATAATAAAATCATTACCGCTGCCGCTCATTTTATAAAAAGACAGTTTTTTTTTCATGGACTACCTTACTTGACCAATTCGTAAAAAAGATGATTCACCGCCGAGCACACAGAGGGCGCAGAGAAAAATCTTAAACAATTGAAGCTCCCCGCAGCAAGCTGCGGGGAATCTCCGTATGCAAGGTAAAATGCATCGTATTCGCTCGCTAACCCCGCTGCAAGTAGCGGGGAATGCGCTCGCTATGCATGTTCAATATGTTATCTCAGCGTTCTCAGCGATCTCTGCGGTGAAATTTTACTTTTTACGAGTTCATCTTACTTACCCAGTAAAAAATCCGGTATTTTTTCCCCTCGAACCAGGGATTGGCAGGTCTCGCGGCGACGGATGACAGAAAACTCACGGCCTTTGACCATAACCTCGGCCACCCGCGGACGGCTGTTATAGTTGGAAGACATGGAGAAACCGTAGGCCCCCGCACTCATAACCGCCATAAGATCGCCGGGGGCGAAGTCTGGAAGCTCCCGGTCTCTGGCCAAAAAGTCGCCAGATTCGCAGATAGGCCCCACCACGTCTGCCTTTATTTTTTCTCCGGCATACTTATCCCTGACCGGCCAGATGGCATGATAAGAGCCGTAAAGGCTGGGCCGGGCCAGATCATTCATACCGGCATCTACGATCAGAAAATGCTTACTCCCATTATTTTTAGTGTACAGGACCTTGGTCACCAGCACCCCGGCATTTCCCACGATCACCCTTCCCGGTTCAAGGATCAGTGTAACGTCCATATCGCGCATGTTTTTTATAATGGCCTTGGCATAGGCAAAGGGATGCGGGGGTTCTTCCTGGTCGTAACGGATACCTAACCCCCCGCCCAGATCCAGATAACGGATATTAATGCCGTCTGTTTGCAGTCGGACGATGAGGTCTTTCAGTTTCATTAAGGCGTCCACAAACGGCGCTACCTCCGTGATCTGGGAGCCGATATGACAGCTCACGCCTGTGATTTCTACGTGGGAAAGGTGGCGCGCCTCTCTATATTCTTTAAGAGAACGCCTGATGTCTATGCCAAATTTATTTTTCTTTAATCCTGTAGAGATATACGGATGTGTCCTGGGGTCAACATCAGGGTTGACCCTCAGGGCGATGCGGGCCTTCTTTTTTACCTGAGACGCTATTTTATTTATGGCTAAAAGCTCCTGTGAAGACTCAATATTGAACATCAGGATGCCAGCCTGCAAGGCCTTCCGAATCTCATCGGTACGCTTCCCCACGCCGGAATAGACGATCTTGTCCGGCGAAATACCGGCCTTGAGGGCCCGGTACAGTTCCCCGCCGGAGACAATATCCGCACCGCCCCCCAGGTTGGCCAGGAGCCTGACGACAGCCAGGTTTGGATTGGCCTTGAGGGCGAAACAGACCAGATGAGGGACCTTGTTGAAGGCCTGATCAAACGTCTTGAAATGGTGGCTTAATGTGGCGTGGCTGTAAAGGTAAAAAGGAGTCCCCACCGCCCCGGCAATAGTAGCAACCGGCACGTTTTCACAATATAATTCATCAGCTACGTAGTTAAAGTGATGCAAGCCCTTCTTCCTCTCAATAAAGATACTACTCAGCCCATACCCTGACTTCAAAGGACATCGTACTTTCGTTCTGCCGGGGCGAAGAGTCCACGGCAGTTACCGCATAATAATACACTTCTCCCTTGCGCACCTCTTTGTCCGTATAGCGTCCTGATTTCTCCAGCTCCCGGGAAAGGCACTGCCACCTGTCCTCTTCTTTCGTCCGCCTGTAGACGCGATAACCAGCCAGATCAGCTTCTGTATTGTCCACCCATCTGAGGACAATGCCTTCCGGTGAAACCATGGCCGATAGCCCGATAGGCGAGGCCGGTGGCGTCATATCCTTAGGGAAGGCTGTAACTTCATTGCTCTCCGGGCCTTCAATGAGGCTAGTCTTTACTGATCGTACGGCGCGTACCCTATAGGTGTAAGACGCGTCATTGGCTAGCGAGGTATCTGTAAATGCAGTATTGAAAAGGAGTCCGGCCATCACCAGACGCTCATACGGTCCGTCTCCTTTGCGGCGGTAAATATAGTAAGAAAGCGGTTCACCCACGGCTGACCCGTCTGATAATCTTTCCGGAGCCTTCCAGCTAAGTACAACCTGAGCATCTCCAGCCTGGGCGCTAAGGGCTGCCGGCGACTCGGGTGGCACATCCCAATAGATGATTACGGGCCTGGCCTCCTCTCCTATACGGCCGTCGTCATCTACGGCCTGTACCGTATAGACATATTTATGCCCGTAGGCCAGATCGGTATCGACAAATTGCACCAGATTATCACCGGCCGTTTCCTTGTTTGCGCCAGACCACTTAACATTGAAGATGTCTGTATAGTGGACGGGGCATCCCGGACAATCTTCGGCAAATGTATAACTTGCTCTCAGCACCCGGAAGCCAGAAAGTCGCGTCAAGGGAGAACCATCTTTGCGTTTTATGGGCGGCTTCCAGGTCAGCACAATGGTCTTCTCCGTCAACCGGGCGGAAAACTCGGTCACGGCCTGGGGGATTACCTCCGCGGGCGGGCGGGGCGGCATCTTCTTGCCGCAGGCCAGGAGGCTAAGCGCAAGGCCGGTAATAATAACCATTTTCCAGGCTAAAGACCTTGTCACTTAAGCTCCTTCTCCGCGGCCTTAAGGGCCGCCAGTACCAGCCCGGGCGCAGTCCCCCCGGTTGAGGCCCGGCTTTCTACCGACCTTTCCGGCCGGATATATTCAAAGATGTCGGCCTTAATCCTATCCGAAAATTTTTTAAGTTCCTCTAAGGATAAGTCGGTAAGTTCGCAACCCTTATCTAGGCAATAACGCACTATCCGGCCGACGATGGCATGGGCCTCCCGGAAAGGCACTCCCCGTAAAACCAGGTAGTCCGCCAGGTCGGTAGCCGTCAGAAATCCTTTCTGCACGGCCTCATTTACCTTGTCCCGCCGGATCTCGATCTGCCCCAGCATGGCGCTATAGACAGTCGATACCTGGATAATCGTATCCACCGCATCAAAGAGGGCCTCCTTGTCTTCCTGCATGTCCCGGTTATAGGCCAGAGGCAAACCCTTCATCACGGTGAGCAGGGAAAGAAGATGGCCGAAGATCCGTCCGGCCTTTCCCCGCACCAGTTCCGGGACGTCAGGGTTTTTCTTCTGCGGCATTATGCTGCTGCCTGTACAAAAGGCATCACCTATTTCGATAAAGGAGAACTCGCTGCTCGACCAGAGGATAAGCTCTTCCGAAAGCCGGCTCAAATGAACCATGAGGATAGAGCAGTCCGCCAGAAACTCCATAGCAAAGTCCCTATCGCTTACTGCGTCAATGCTGTTGGCGGAGATAGAGGGGAAATCCAGCAGTTTAGCCACATAGTGCCGGTCAATGGGAAGCCCCGTGCCGGCCAGGGCCGCACTCCCCAGGGGAAGGACGTTAACCCGCTTGAGACATTCGGAAAAACGCTCCCGGTCCCTCTTTAACATCTCGTAATAGGCCAGGAGGTGATGGGTCAGGAGAACCGGCTGGGCCCTTTGCAGGTGCGTGTATCCCGGCATAATGACGTCGCTGTACCGGCGGGCCAGGCCCACCAGGCTTTGTTGCAGTCTTTTAATCAGGCCGATAATCTCCTGCACCTTATCCCGCAGGTAAAGCCGCACATCAGTGGCCACCTGGTCATTGCGGCTCCGGGCGGTATGCAGTTTTTCTCCAGCTGGCCCGATTTTGTCAACGAGGGCCTTTTCAATATGCATGTGGATGTCTTCCAGGGAAGGGGTAAAAAGAAATTGGCCCTGGTCGATCTCTTTCTTTATGGTCCGGAGGCCATCGATGATAAACCTGGCCTCATCTTTAGTGATGAGCTTCTGTCTGGCCAGCATCCGGCAGTGGGCAATGCTACCCTCGATATCATAGGGATAAAGCCTGCGGTCAAAATGGATGGAGGCTGTAAATTCCTCTACTAACTTGGATGTCTTCCGGCGAAACCGGCCGCCCCAAGGTTTTTTCTGTGTCATAATTACGAGCGCCTCTTCCTTTGTAATGCCTGCACTTTCAGCCGCAACCCGTTCAGGCGTATAAAACCTTCAGCGTCCTTTTGCCGATAGATATCATCTTCTTCAAAGGTGGCCAGTTCCTGCATATAAAGCGACTGATCAGATTTGCGGCCTACGACCGTGCAGTTGCCTTTGTAGAGTTTGAGCCGCACCGTTCCCGTCACTGTGGTCTGGGTCTCGTCCATAGTCTTCTGCAGGAGGCGCATCTCCGGCGAAAACCAGAAACCGTAATAGATCATCTCGGCATAGCGCGGTATGAGGCTGTCGCGGATATGCATGACCTCCCGGTCCATAGTGATTGATTCCAGGGCCTGATGGGCTATGCGCAGGATTGTCCCGCCCGGGGTTTCATATACCCCGCGGGACTTCATGCCCACAAAGCGATTCTCGACAATGTCCACCCGTCCAATACCGTTTAACCCCCCGAGCTCGTTTAATCTGGTCAGGAGGTCAACAGGCTGCATAGCTAACCCGTCTATGGCCACGGGGTCTCCCTGGTCAAAGTTAATTTCTATATAAGTCGGTTTTGACGGTGCCTTTTCCGGTGAGCGGGTAAGGGCGAACATATCCTGTGGCGGTTCTTGCCAGGGGTCCTCCAGGATGCCCCCTTCATAACTTATGTGCAGGAGATTGCAGTCACAGCTATACGGTTTTCTCCTGGTAGTGGGGACGGGGATGCCGTGCTTACGGGCAAACTTGATGAGGTCCTGACGTCCCTTGAAATCCCATTCCCGCCAGGGGGCGATGATAATCAGGCCGGGGTCGATTGCCATATAACTCAGTTCAAAACGCACTTGGTCGTTGCCCTTGCCTGTGGCCCCATGGCTGACGGCATTGGCCTTTTCTTTCCCGGCGATTTCCACTTGGCGGCGGGCGATAAGCGGCCGGGCCAGTGATGTGCCGAGGAGATAACCGCTCTCATAGACCACATTGGCCCGGAAGGCCGGGAAGACATAGTCACGCACAAAGCTATCCCGCAGGTCGTCTATATAGACATTGTCCGCGCCCGTATCTATGGCTTTTTTCCTGATGGCTTCCCAGTCTTCCGTCTGGCCGATGTTGGCCACGAAGGCTGCTACCGGGCACTGGTAGGCCTCCTTGAGCCATCTCAATATGACCGATGTATCCAGCCCGCCGGAGTAGGCCAGCACAATCTTTTTGACTTTTTCTGCCATTTCAATCTCACCCAATCTTAATCTCAAATCTCAAAATTGAAATCTCGAATTACTTTATCATCATGGCCAGTATGGCCTTATGGACGTGCAGTTTGTTTTCGGCCTGGTCAAAGACTACCGATTGCGGCCCTTCCAGGACTTCGGCAGTTATCTCCTCACCCCTGTGCGCCGGCAGGCAGTGGAGGACTAAGGCATCGCCCTTGGCCCGGCGCAGGAGTTCGCTGTTGACCTGGTAGGGCTGAAAGGCCTTCCGGCGTTCAGCCGCCTCATCTTCCTGCCCCATGCTGGCCCAGACATCCGTGTTGATAACATCGGCGTCTTCTACCGCCTTTATCGGATCCTCGAAGAGCAGGATAGGCTTTTGCGCCTTTTTCAGGGCTGGTTCCAGGACCTCCGGCCGTGGTCCGTAATCCCTGGGGCAGGCCAGGGAAAGGGAGAACCCCAGCGTGGCCGCGGCCTCGATCCAGGAATGGGCCACGTTATTCCCATCCCCCACCCAGGCTATCCTTAAGTCTTCTAAGGCGTCTTTTTTTTCAATAACAGTCATGACATCGCTTAGGATCTGGCACGGGTGGTAGAGGTCGGTAAGACCGTTTATTACCGGGATGGTGGCGTGGGCCGCCAATTCCTCGACTGTCTCCTGGGCAAAAGTCCGTACCACAAGCCCCTCCAGATACCGGGATAGAACGCGGGCCGTATCGGCCAGCGGCTCCTGACGGGCCAACTGTGTATCCCGGCTGGACAGGAAGGTGACGTTGCCTCCAAGTTGGAACATGGCGGCCTCAAAAGACACGCGGGTGCGGGTGGAGGCCTTTTCAAAGATGAGGCCGATGGTCTTACCGATCAGCGGCCGGTAAGAAGTATTCCCTTTGTCCTTCTTAAAGGCTATAGCCTGGGCTATAATAGCCCTCATATCTTCCTTCGTCAGGTCGTTGATACCCAAGAGGTCTTTTTTCATAGCCTTTTCCTGCATTCTTCGTCCAGGGTGCTCAGGAGCAAATCGATTTCCACCTTACTTACTATAAGGGGCGGCGTAAACCGCAATATATTACCCTGGGTACAGTTTATAAGGAAACCCTTATGGAGAAGGTTTGTTACAAAATCAGCGCCTTCCACCTTTAACTCCAGTCCCAGGATAAGTCCCAGGCCGCGCATTTCCTTAATGAGAGAAGGATAGCGGACAACCAGCCCTTCCAGGCCCTGTCTGAAATATCTGCCCATTTCCTGGCAGTGTGAAAGGAGTTTACCCTCCAGCAGGGTCTTTAAAACCACGGTAGCGGCTGCACAGGCTACCGGGTTGCCGCCAAAGGTCGAAGCATGCGTGCCCGGCGTAAAGGACCTGGCAACCTCTTTCCGGGCCAAAAGCGCGCCCAGAGGAAGTCCGTTGGCCAGGGCCTTGGCCAGAGTCATCATGTCCGGTTTTATTCCGTAATGCTCATGGGCGAACAGGGTTCCGGTACGGCCTATACCGACCTGAACCTCATCCAGAATAAGGAGCAATTTATGCTCATCGCACAATTTTCTAACCGCAGGCAAATAGTCGGGAGAAAACAATACGACTCCGCCTTCCCCCTGGATTGGTTCCATAAGGATGGCGCAGGTCTTCCCGGTTATGGCCTGTTTCATGGCCTCTAGGTCGCCGGCCGGCACATGCCTGAAGCCGTCCATAAGAGGCTCAAAACCCTTGTGGAATTTCTCCTGCCCGGTGGCGGAGAGGGTAGCCAGGGTGCGGCCATGAAATGATCCCTGGAGGCAGATAATCTCATAACGGCCTTCGCCAAAACGGTCTCGTGAATATTTTCGCGCCAGTTTGATAGCCGCCTCATTGGCCTCTGCCCCGCTGTTACAGAAGAACACCTGGTCGGCAAAGGAGTGTTCGATCAGCAGTTCGGCCAGTTCTATCTGGGGCACGGTATAGTAAAGGTTTGAGACATGCACGAGTTTTTGTGCCTGGCGGCATATGGCCTCCGCGACCTCCGGGTGGGCATGTCCCAGGCTACAGACCGCAATCCCGGCCACAAAATCAAGATACATCTTCCCGTCGGAGTCGAATACCTGGCAGCCCTTTCCTTCTACTAGGGTAACCGGGCTACGGCCATAGGTATGCATAATATAATGGTCTGATAAACTCATCCAGTCTTTTTCGGCTGTATTCATACTTTCATCTGAAAATCCCCCTGTATCCCCCTTTTCCAAAGGGGGAATTAAGGGGCCCCCCATCTTTCCCCAAAAGGGGACTCAACAGATCCCCCTTTATTAAAAAGGGGAGGGGGGATTTTTTTGTCCTTTCCACCTCTTTGAGATATAGGTATTTCCCTATGGTATGACCTGGGTGCCTACCCCGCTCTGGGTAAATATCTCCAGGAGGACGGCATGCTCAATCCGGCCATCGATAATATGGGCCTTTTCTACGCCTTCGGTTAACGCCTTAAGGCAGCAGTTGACCTTGGGGATCATCCCGCCGGTAATAAAACCATCAGCCAGCATTTTCCCAGCCTGCTCGGTAGTCAGCGATTGAACCAGGTTCCCGTCTTTATCCAACACCCCTGGAACGTCCGTAAGCAGAATGAGCTTGGCCGCCTTTAAAGCGCCAGCCACTGCTCCGGCTACGAGGTCGGCATTAATATTGTATGATTCTCCCTCTGCTCCCACCCCTATAGGGGCAATGACCGGTATAAACTGGCTGTCTTCAAGGGCCTTAAGGACTGCGGCATCTACAGCCGTGATCTCGCCGATCATGCCCGCGTCTATAATCTCGGGGGGCAGGTCTTCCCCTCGTGACTGGTAAACGCGCATCTTTTTGGCCTGTAACAATCGTCCATCCTTACCGCCCAGACCCACGGCCCGTCCACCGCTCTGATTGATAAGGGTGACGATCTCTTTGTTGACCTTGCCTCCCAGTACCATTTCCACAACGCTCATGGTCTTACTGTCCGTGACGCGCAGACCCTGGACAAAGGTGGACCGGATGCCCATGCGTTTCAGCACCTCACTTATCTGCGGGCCGCCGCCATGAACAACTATGGGACGCAGGCCGATATAGCGCATGAGGACCACGTCCTGGGCAAAGCTTTGCTTGAGGTGGTCGTTGACCATGGCGTGTCCGCCATATTTTATGACCACCGTCTTTCCGTAAAATGTCTGAATATAGGGCAGGGCCTCGATCAATACCCTGGCCTTTTCCACCCATTTTTTCATTTTCCCGTCACCATGCAAATAAGAGCAATTCGTAAAAAAGCCTTTTCACCGCTGAAAACGTATTGTCCGTTGTTCGTAGTCCGTTGTCCGTCGAAGATTCGCCTTTGGTCCGCCTCTGGCGGACAACTGACTACTGACCACTGACCACTGACTATTAACTACTGCATGTTATCTCTGCGTTCTCGGCGCCCTCTGCGGTAAATTTGACTTTTTGTCAGTACCTCCCAGCCTTTCAGCTTATAAAATAAACCGGCTGAGGTCCTCATCCTTGACGATTTCGCTTAATCTATCCCGGACGTAACCGGCCGTTATCGTAAAAGACATATTGGTCATCTCCGGGGCATTAAATGATACATCGTCAAGGAGCTTTTCCATGACCGTGTGCAGCCGCCGCGCCCCGATATTCTCCGTACGCTCGTTGACCACCGTGGCTATGGAGGCTATTTCCTCAATGGCCTCGGGCTCAAATACAAGTTCTATTTTTTCCGTGGCCATGAGGGACTGATACTGGGTAACCAGCGCATTTTGCGGCTCGGTCAAAATACGTATAAAATCATCCTTACCCAGGGCCTTTAGTTCTACCCTTATAGGGAAACGGCCCTGCAGCTCAGGGATCAGGTCCGAGGGTTTGGCCATATGAAAGGCCCCGCTGGCGATAAAAAGGATATGATCGGTCTTGACCAGGCCATACTTGGTATTGACTGTTGTCCCCTCCACGACGGGTAAGAGATCTCTCTGTACGCCGAGGCGCGATACATCGGGACCATGTCCGTGCTCACGGCTGGCGATCTTATCGATCTCATCCAGAAAGATAATGCCGGTTTGCTCAACACGTTTTCTGGCCTGCTCTGTAACCGCGTCCATATCAATCAGGCGCTGGCTTTCTTCCTGGGCCAGGATCTCCAGGGCCTCCGGCACCTTTACCTTCCGTCTCTTTGTCTTTGCAGGAAAGAGATTACCGAACATCTCTTTTAGATTGATATCCATATCTTCCAGACCTGCGGCGGAAAATACCTCGACTACGGGCACCGCCCTCTGTGAGACCTCAAGGTCCACATAACGATCGTTTAGCTTCCCCTCGCGCAGGAGCTTACGTAATTTTTCGCGGGTCTCAGTCCTTTCCGCTGACGGCTGGGGCGGCTGCTCCGGCGGTAAAGTCCCGGAAAGCGGCGCCGGAGCGGTTCCCCGCACCGGCGGCAGAAGGATATCCAGCAGTTTCTCCTCGGCTATCTCCGCGGCCTTGACCTTTACCTTTTCCCGTTCCTCGGCCTTGACCATGTTTACCGCCAGCTCGGTCAGGTCGCGAATCATGGATTCCACATCCCGGCCCACATAGCCTACCTCGGTAAACTTACTGGCCTCTATTTTTAAGAACGGCGACTGGGTGAGTTTGGCCAGGCGTCTGGCGATCTCGGTCTTGCCTACACCGGTAGGCCCGATCATGATTATGTTCTTGGGGGCGATTTCATCGCGCAGTTCCTCAGGAACCTGTTGCCGTCGCCAGCGGTTTCGGAGCGCTATGGCTACCGCGCGTTTAGCCTCGGCCTGTCCGACCACGTACTTGTCCAGCTCGGCTACAATCTGGCGCGGGGTTAAGGTCTCTATGTCGATCATAATTTTTCTACCACTATTATTTCGTTAGTATAGATGCAAACTGAAGCGGCGATGCGCATGGCCTCTCTGGCAATACTCTCGGCATCCAGGTCTGAAGCCGAGACCAGGGCCCGGGCCGCGGCCAGGGCATAGGGGCCGCCGGAGCCTATGGCCAGAACCCCGTCATCCGGTTCGATAACGTCGCCTGCCCCGGAAATAAGAAAGGAATGTTCACCGTCTACGGCTATTAAGAAGGCCTCCAGTCGCCTGAGGATGCGGTCCGTCCGCCAGTCTTTGGCCAGTTCCACTACGGAACGGACCAGGTTGCCGGAGTGTTTTTCCAGCTTTTGTTCCAGCCGCTCAAACAAGGTAAAGGCATCGGCGGTAGCCCCGGCAAAACCGGTAACGACCTTATCCTGGTACAGGCGGCGCACTTTACGGGCCTGGTGCTTCATGATGGTGTTGCCCAGGGTTACCTGACCGTCTCCGGCCACTACCACCTCTCCCCTGTGGCGCACGGCCAGTATCGTCGTCCCTTTTATCTTCTCCAGGGCATTTTCCATTTGTGCAGACTCCTCCCTTACTTATCGCCTTTGGCCTTGGGGTGGGCGCTATCATAAACGGCCATCAGTTTGTCCAGTCCGACATGGGTGTATTTCTGTGTGGTAGAAAGGCTGACATGGCCGAGCATCTCCTGTACGGAGCGCAGGTCTGCGCCCATGTCCAGGAGATGGGTGGCGAAGGTATGCCGTAAGGCATGCGGATATACGTGCTTGAACAACCCGGCCATCTCGCCATATTTCCCGACCAGTCGCTCTACACTCCTGGCGCTGAGCCGGCCGCCGCGGCTATTGATAAAAAGCGGATTCGCATCCGGTACGCCGGCTTTGCGCGTGACTTTCCGGCCTTTCTCCATGTACTCCTTAAGGGCCTCCAGCGCCCGGCTGCCGATGGGCACAATGCGCTCTTTACCACCCTTGCCCAGTACGCGCGCTATAGCCAAGGGAAAATCTATACTATCCGTATCCATGGCCACCAGTTCGCCAACGCGCAGACCGCAAGAATAAAGGACTTCCAGGATAGCCCGGTCACGCAAGGTCAAAAACTCGTTTCCTTTCGGCGATTCCACCAGGGCAAAAATCTCATCTACAGGCAGGAACGTAGGCAGAAATTTTTCCTGTTTGGGGCTGGAGACCAGTTCCGCAGGATTATGCGGCAAAAACCCGCGCTTGACCAGGTAACGAAAAAAACTGCGGATGGAGGCAAGCTTGCGGCCTATGGAAGAACGCTTATTTTTGGCGTATAAGTGGGCCAGAAAACTGCGGATGGACAGATGGTCGATGGCCTCAATAGTTGCCTTATCGCCTAAAAAAGAGGCAAACTGTAAGAGATCGCTCTCATAATTGCGCAGGGTATGCGGAGAATAGTTTTTTTCTATCTTGAGATAGGAAAGGAACATGGAAATATGCTTTTTCACGGATGCGCCCTGAAAAATAAGAAAAATAAGATATTATTTCTCAGCTTTGTCCGGTTAGGTTTTTGCATATGTTGAATACTGAGAAAACGGAGAAAAATTTTGCATCCATGTCGTTTTTTGCTTGACTTTTGAAAAAGTGTTAGGGCGGCGAATTTTTCGTAATTAC
>JBFMAZ010000119.1:0-12162 GCA_040755415.1 Thermodesulfobacteriota bacterium
GTAATTACGAAAAATTCGCCGCCCTAACACTTTTTCAAAAGTCAAGCAAAAAACGACATGGATGCAAAATTTTTCTCCGTTTTCTCAGTATTCAACATATGCAAAAACCTAACCGGACAAAGCTGAGTTATAGAGGGCAATTATTTACCCGTAGGACAGGTGTCTCGCCTGACAAAAGGGGGATGTTCAGGTGAAAAATATAAATTTTTCTCTGCGTTCTTTGCGTCTCTGCGGTGAATATAGTCTGTTAGGCCCGCTGAATACCGTGTTTTTTCAGCAGGTAGTACATTTCGGAACGGCTGATTTTAAGGGCTTTGGCTGTCTGGCTGATTTTACCTTCATGCCTTCCCAGGGTCTCTTTTATTAAGTTACGCTCAAAGCGCCAACTAGCTTCCTTCAGCCCTTCCCCTTGATTTTGGCCCATCTTGAGTTCCAGATTATCCGGGGTTATCCAACGCTGTTCCGCCATTACGGCAGCCCGTCTTATACGGTTAACAAGCTCCCGGACATTACCCGGCCAGTGGTGATTCTTAAGGGCAGTCAATGCCTCCCGGGTAAACCCACCTATATTTTTGCCTACCTTTTGGGCATACTCACGCAGGAACATCTCCGCCATAATAACGATGTCCTCTCCCCGTTCACGCAAGGCCGGCATGTGAATCGTGACGACGTTTAATCTATAAAAGAGATCTTCCCGGAAGCGACCTTCGGCGATATCCTTTTCGAGGTCGCGATTGGTAGCGGCGATGATACGTAAATCGACCTGGATACTCTCCCGGCCGCCCACTCTCTCGATCCGGTAATCCTCCAGAAACCGTAAAAGTTTTACCTGGAGGGACGGGGGCAGCTCTCCTACTTCATCCAGGAAAAGGGTACCCCCCGCAGCATACTCAATGCGGCCCCGCACCTGCCTCTCAGCCCCGGTAAACGCCCCTTTTTCATAGCCAAATAATTCCGACTCCAGGAGTTCCTTAGGGATAGCCCCACAATTTATGGGAATAAACGGGCCATTTTGCCTCAGGCTCCTTTCATGAATGGCCCTGGCCGCCATCTCTTTGCCCGTGCCTGTTTCGCCAATAATCAGGACAGGCACGTCTGCCGTGGCTACCTTACGAATCAAATGAAATACGGTCTTCATCTTATCGCAGGTCCCGACCATCTCCTCATCGTTGCTGTCATATATCTCGGTATTACGACCCAAAAGGTATCTTCTTATGGTTCTGGCAATGGCGTGGACTTCAGGATCGGAAAGCTTCCCGATCAAATCCATGAGACTCTTCCTGGTGATAACCGTATCACGTTTTTCAAAATAGTCCGGGTCATCAAAGGATAATAAATAGGTGCAGTGAGGACAATGGGAAGGCTGGTTATCCCCGACAGGCATACCACAGTAAGGACAGTTACTTAATGGTGTAAGCCGGGTACGAACAAAGGACCATATAGAGGAAACAACCTCGTGATTCACGCCGAAGAATTCGGCAGCAAATCCACCATTATCCGTTCTCTTTACCTTAGCTATGACATTAGGCGGCTCAGGTAGAAACGGCACCGTCAGGGCAAGTTCAATAAAAGAGTGTTTTGGGGGACAACTATGGGCGTTAATAAAGATACCTTTCAAACTGAGGTTGGTAATGGACCCGGATACGGCTTGATTTTGATAACTGAAGACGACCTTACTATCAAATGGTATCCGTGGCTCTGTTCGCACGTTTATCCCTCCCTTCCCTGGTTGCCTATTGTAATATCGTCAAAATTAACCACAGGACACAGCGCGGCCAAGCCGCAACCAAATCCGAATATCGAAATCCGAAACAAATCCGAAATCCAAATATCGAATGTTAGAAACGTCCATCAGCAATGCCTTCGATTTTTCGTTTTGGTCATTGCTTTCATTTGAATTTGTTTCGAGTTTCGTGCTTCGGATTTCGAATTTCCCATCTCTGTGGCTGTTTTTCATAAAACTTTTGACATTACCCCTATTGTTGAGCCGTAGATATACATTAATTCTGCGGGCCGGGTGCTAACATGTCAATTATAATTTTATTATCCCAATCATGATGGTCTCGTAAGCTTGACCCTCATCTATAGCTCCAGGAAATATTGCGACCTCAGCGGGAACTTAAAATTAGGAGTAAGAATACCGGGTGAAAGCGCACCGCTGCGCATGTAAGCAAACGGTATTCGGCTGCCGGACAACCGGGATCATAATCAGCGCATCCGTGCGCCTGTGAGTGAATGGCAATTCTTAATTATTGCAACAGTTGTGCCACCATTTTGATTTAAGGTCCTATCTCTGATAACTAATGGAAATTACTGCGGATTAATTTATACATAAACATGTATCATGTGACTGAGGCAGGCATGTGTGAAAAAAGTTTCCATCATTATTTAAAATAGAGAAAATATTTCCACACATCCTGAGGTGGAAATGTTTTTCACTACGCTGTATTCGTAACATCAGCTATTATAACTAAAACCCATCAAAAGTAGATGATAGATTGACATTTCCTATTTGACTACGCGACTGTTTTTGTAGATATTTAAAAAATGTCAAGAAGACAAGGGGTCCTTGATCCACCATCAAACTATTGACAGAGAGCAATGGGTGATCTCCGATTACCAGGCAGCCGGGTTCAAATCCGAATATCGAATATCGAAATCCGGTAACACTTTAGCTGCTTGAAAAAAGCTGGTCGTCCAGAAAGCGGCGCCTCAAAAATCCCCCTTAATCCCCCTTTTTCAAAGGGGGAAACGTCTCTCCTCCCTTTGGAAAAGGGAGGTTGGGAGGGATTTTAAAATGCTTTTTCAAACAGCTAAATTGATACGAAATCCGAAACAAATTCAAATGTCCAAATTCCCAATGTTCCAAACGACGGCAGCGCTGATGGTTTTGGATTTGAATTTTGGTGATTCGATATTGTTTCGAGATTCGTGCTTCGAATTTCGGATTTGAAATAACGCTGCACAGCAACCATGGTGTGTTTACGGTCAGTAGCTAACTCGTACGAAAATAGGCGGATTTTTAGGAGTCAGTAGTAAGGGAGAGTATTTGTGCAACAACCCGTTGACTGTCGCGGACTGGCCTGTCCGCAGCCGGTTCTTCGTACCAAACAGGCCCTGGAAGAAATATCCACAGGCTCAATCATAGTTATAGTTGACAATGAAGCCTCCAAAGGAAATGTCACCCGCTTTGCGGAAAGCCAGGGCTGTAAGGTCTCTGTTGAAGAAAAGGGAGGGAATTTCTATCTTGCCATCGAAAAAAAAGAAGAGAGTAAGGCACCCGGTGTAACGCCCCTTGAAGTTATCACCTGCCCGACAGGGTCGGACGCGGCTGGCCAGCCGGGCCAACAGAACATGCCTTCGAAAAAGGAGGCCATCCTTGTCTTTAAATCGGATCAGATGGGTATTGGAGAGGCAGCCCTGGGCAAGATACTCGTTCAGGCCCTGCTTAAGACCCTGCCCAGCCTGGATGAAAAACCGGCCAAGCTGATCTTTTATAATCGTGGCGTGTACTTAACTATAGAAGATTCAGAGGTTCTTCCGATATTAAAGAATCTGGCGGCAAACGGCATGGAAATCTTGGTCTGCGGCACCTGCCTGGATTATTATCACCTGAAAGAAAAACTGGCGGTCGGCGCTATTTCCAATATGTTTTCCATCCTGGAAACCATGCTCAAGGCCGATAAGGTCATTTTTCCGTAAGCCATGACGCCCATTTACTGTGATCAGGCCGCCACGTCTTTTCCCAAACCCAAGGCAGTAATCGAGGCCATTTCTTCATTCCTTACCAATACCTCAGGAAGTCCGGGACGTTCGGCACACAGATACGCTATAGAGGCGGGTAGGGCGGTCTTCGAGGCCCGCGAGGGGGTAGCGGATTTCTTCAATTGTCCTTCTTCCGAACAGGTCATCTTTACGGCCAATGTCACGGAATCCCTGAACCTCGTCCTTTTGGGACTTCTCCAACCCGGCGACCACGTGGTTACCACCTCTATGGAGCATAATTCGGTTATGCGGCCCCTGCAATATCTCAAGGAGTCCCGCAATGTGGATTTTACTGTAGTTTCCTGTGACGATCGGGGGCGGCTTGACCCGGAGGATATCCAAAAGGCCCTGCGGCCGGAGACAAGACTCGTTGTAGTCAACCACGCCTCTAACGTGACGGGGACCATACTTCCGATTGAAGCCGTGGGCGAAATCAAGGGGGATGCCTTTTTTCTTATAGATACGGCGCAGAGCGCCGGCGTGATACCTATTGATATGCAGGGGGCCGGGGTCGATTTTCTGGCCTTTACCGGCCATAAATCACTCTTGGGCCCTGCGGGAATCGGCGGACTCTGCTTGTCTAAGGACATTCGCCTAAACCCCCTTAAGAGGGGTGGAACCGGAAGTCGTTCTGAGTCGTGGGCGCATCCTGATTTCCTTCCGGACCGTTATGAAAGCGGCACGCCCAATACCGTAGGTATCGTCGGATTGGATGCCGGAATAAGATTCATCCAGGAACAAGGGCTTGAACGCATACGGGGCCACGAATTGCAACTTATCCGGCAGATGATGGAGGGGCTAAGCGGTATCAAGTGCGTAAAAATTTATGGTCCCCGGGCTGCCGATGAAAAGACGGGTATTGTCTCTTTGAATATTGAGGGTAAAAGCCCCTCTGAGGTATGTCTGATCCTCGACAGGAAATATGGTATAATGACCCGTGGCGGGCTGCACTGCGCCCCTATAGCCCACAAGACCATCGGCACGTTCCCGGACGGCACCGTCCGTCTTTCCCTTAGTTATTTCAATATCATGGAGGAAGTTGACCAGGTCATAAGGGCGATAGATGAGATAAGCCACGGAAAGTAAGTACTCAGGTTCACGGTTCGAGGTTCAGGGTTAACGAAACCCGGAACGGTGAACGGTGAACCTTAAAAAGATGTCTACGAACAGGCCAGACGAACACGTGTTGCCGTTCGTGGATTTATCAACTATCTCAAGAAATATGAAGAGATCAAGGCAACCAACCGTGAACCGTGAACCTAACAACCTGAGTAGTTACAGTGACGCAAAAATTATCCTTATCTTTGACTCCATTCACTATGTCCTCAAGGCGGAGAAGGCACTCAAAAAAGAGAATATCCCTTGTGAACTCATACCCGTCCCGCGCGAAATCAGTTCAGACTGCGGTATGGCCCTGGCTATAGATGAAAGCGCCGGCGATGTCGCCAGGGAGAGGCTGGCAGAACACCATCTGGAATTTTCCATATTCCGAAAGGCCGGAAAAGGCTATTTCAAGGCCCCCGCATAAAACCCTTCCCAGAGATACTACACTAGTGCTCATCCGAAAACCCCTATATTCCCTCCCCCTTTGACGGGGGAGGGTTAGGGTGGGGGTGAAAAAGTGGGCAATTTCAAGTTGTTCCCCCTCCCCTTAATCCCCTCCCGCCAGGGGAGGGGGAAGTTTTGGAGGACTTTTTGGATGGAAGCTAACCTGCATCCCCGAACAACAAAATTCTTGCCAATTGATAACAACTACGCTACCTTTGCTTGAAGTCCCGTAGGGTGGGCTTTGCCCACCAAAAGAATGATGGCGGGTAAAACCCACCGTGCGGGACTGTCGACAGGCGGGACGCCTGTCCTACGAAGGGACGTTTTCGGATGGAAACAGGCCAGAAGGCGATGTATATGGATTCCGAAGAAATATTATTCACTTGTCAGATGTGTGATGACTGCTGTCATGGCGAGAACACCATATGCCTGACTCCGGCCGATGTATCCCGTATGGCTTCCGGCCTGGGTCTTCCTGAAAGCGAATTTCTGGAAAGATATTGCATCTCCAAGGGCCCATACGTCCAGATGAAGGTAGTGAACAACCACTGCATATTCTGGGATAGAAAATGTTCCATACACGCGTTTAAGCCTGGGCGTTGCCGGGAATGGCCCTTTGTCCCCAGCCTCCTTGATCAGGCCAGCTTTCTAATAATTCAACAAAATTGTCCCGGTTTTAATAAGGACATCACTTTCGAGGATGCCCTGCCCTATATCGAGAGCGTCCTTGGCAGAGAACCGGCGGCAAAGGAATGAAGCCGGCGGGTAAAGCTAAAGAGCGGGCAAAAAACCGCAAAGAACACGAAAAAATGATCTTAAATTTTTAAAAAAATCTGCGCCCTGAGACCTTTGAAAAGTACCTTATTTGTCATTGCGAGCAAAGCGAAGCAATCTCATAAGCCAGTGATAATCGGAGAGATTGCCACGGCGCATATGCGCCTCGCAATGACCGGAAGCGAGTTTTTCAAAGGTCTCTAATACTATCCGGGATGAAGGGAGACCCACTTCATGGATAAAAAGGTACTCGTGGCCACTGATGGTTCCATACATTCGGAAAGATCTATAGCCTATATCGGGCATCTCTTTGGTAAGGATTCCCAAATCCGGGTAACCATTTTTCATGTTCTCCCCCCGCTGCCGCCTGTTCTTACTGAGAAAGGAGAAGGGTACGGCGACTGGCAGGTGTTAAGCGCCAAGGCTGAAAAGTTGCAAAACATCCATAAACATAAGGCCCAGGCCATCATGGATAAAGGGAAGGCCATCCTTATGAAGGCAGGTCTTGGCGAAGAAGTCGTTAATACCCAAATCGCGGAGAAAAAGATAGGATTGGCCAGGGATATTATCTTTGAAGCCGAAAAAGGAAATTATGACGCTGTGGTCATTGGACGCCGCGGTTTATCTAAGCTGGAATCGGCCATCATGGGGAGTATATCCACAAAGATTGTGCAGGCGCTGCAGACACGACCTGTCTGGGTGATAGACGGTAAGATAACCTCCAATAAGATCCTGATGCCGATGGACGCCTCAGATGCCTCTCTGAAGGCCGTCGATCACCTGGGTTTCATGATCGATGGCCTGCCCGGCGTAGAAATCACGCTCTATCATGTCCTGCCCAGGCTTGGTTTTTTCACCGCTGAAGAAGAGGTTGATCTGACCGACGTAGAAGACCTGTGGATGGAAAAGGAGGCCGAGGAAATATATGCAGTCTTCGGCCGGGCGAAAAAGATGCTGCAGGATGCGGGCCTCCCGGAAAAACAAGTCAAATGTAAAATTAAAAAGGGGTCAACCAATATAGCCAGAGATATTCTTCGTGAGGCACAGCGGCGGGATTTTGGTACGATTGTTATGGCCAGGAGAGGGATATCTAAAACCCGGGAATTTTTTATGGGTAGCGTTTCCAGTAAGATTCTGGCCTCGGCTGAGAACCTGGCCGTCTGGATAGTCTCGTGAAGATTAAATGCCCGGTCTGTCATAAATCAACTTTGTGGGAAGGCAATCCCTTCCGTCCCTTTTGTTCCGAGCGCTGCAAACTGATCGATCTTGGGAAATGGATTGACGAAGATTATCGTATCCCGGGTGAACCGGAGACTGCAACGGCTGACAAGGAGAAGGAAGATAGAAAGTAGCTATTCACCGCAAAGCCGCAGAGTACGCAGAGAAAAATAGGTTTTAAAAAATAAAAAATGGTGACATTTTAGCTAGTTGAAGACATTGGATTACCTCAGCTTTCAAGAGCCTGAAATGCTGCAGATTCTTAAATTTGGGACTCAGGAACTCATGAAGAAAAATGCTGTTCTTTTCCTGATTTCCTGAGTTCCAGATTCATTCATATAAGTGGTAACACTTTAGTTTTTACAACGCATCGCATTCACGACAGGCTTTCAAAGATCTAAATTGTTACAAAAAATACTTTTCCTTTGCGTACTTTGCGCCTTTGCGGTGAAAAAAATGTGAGGAGGCTGTGTGTGACACCAGTCGATTACGATATTGTTATCCTGGGAACAGGCCCGGCCGGACTGCAGGCCGCTATCCATGCGGCGAGGCGCAAGGTCTCTGTTTTGGTCATGGGAAGGCTGGACAAGAGTAGTCTTTTTGCCGCTGCCCATATTGAAAACTATTGTTCAGTTCTTAATACCAGCGGCGCTGAATTACTCGAGACAGGAAGAAGGCAGGCAGAGGCCTTCGGCGCCCATCTCCTGGGAGAGGACGCCCTGAAGTTGGAAAAAACCGACCGGTCTTTTATTGTTCACAGTGAAAGCGGCAGAGAGATACAGGCCCGGGCCCTTATCCTGGCCACGGGCGCGGCGCGCAAGAAGTTAGGGCTCAAGAGGGAGAAAGAATTATTGGGGCGGGGGATAAGCTACTGCGTTGATTGCGATGCCAATTTCTTCCGCCATCAGGTGGTGGCCGTTATTGGAAACGGTTCGGCTGCCGCCACCGGCGCCCTTACCCTCCTTAAGTATGCCTCAAAGGTCTATCTGATCTGTAAAAAACTCTCTGTCGTCCCGTCTCTGGAACGCCAGATCAGAGAGAGTGCAGTGGAACTCCTGGAAGGGACCTGGATTAAGGAGCTTCAGGGAGAAGATGAGCTTAAAGAGGTTGTGTTGACAGACACCCGCACCCTCCCTTTAAATGGCCTTTTTGTCGAATTGGGGGCCAAAGGGATAATGGAACTGACACTCAACCTGGATATAGCGCTCGATCCCGAGTCCTTCCAATTCATAGTAACGGATAGAAAGCAGGCAACCAATGTGCCGGGCATATTTGCGGCCGGGGATATCTGCGGTCCGCCCTTCCAGATGGCCAAGGCGGTGGGCGAAGGTTGTGTGGCCGGCATAAGCGCCGCAACCTATGTAAAGAGACAGGGCAGGGAAGGCGCTGAAGGTGAGGAATCCGGGCATGATTATTAAACAGATGATAGTCGGTCACATGGCGGTCTGCTGTTATATAGTTGGCTGCCCTCATACAAAAAAGGCGCTCCTCATCGATCCGGCCGGAAATGAGGATGAAGTTGTACAGGCTGCAAATAGCCTTGGGCTTGAAATCCAATATGTGGTCAATACACACGGCCATCCTGATCATACCTGCGGCAACAGGCGGATAAAGGAGTTAACCGGGGCACAGATAGTCATGCACGAGCTGGATGACGAGCTCTTTTCCGACCCGAAGATCCAGATGTTTTACCGCCAGATGGGGTTTGACTCCGTCCCGCCCGCGGACATCCGCATCAAAGATGGAAGTATAATAACCGCGGGCAATATCTCACTTCAGGCCATCCATACGCCTGGCCATACCCCGGGTGCTATCTGTCTGTATGGTGAAGGCAATCTTTTTACGGGAGACACGTTATTTGTTGGGGCAGTAGGACGAACCGATCTGCCTGGCGGCTCGTTTGAAACTTTGCTCCAATCCATAAAAGAGCGGATTTTGCTGTTGCCGGACGAAACCATCATCTGGCCGGGACACGATTACGGAGATTCTCCTGTCTCGACCCTGGGAGAGGAAAGAGAGACGAATCCGTACATTACGAACTTCATCAAGTAAAGTCATGCGCATTATAGCCTTCGGCGATATCCACGAACGCACGGAAAATATAGAAAAAATAAGAGACCTTTCTCTGGCTGACTGTGTCATCATTACCGGTGACCTGACAAACGTGGGTGGAATAGATAAGGCCAGAGTGGTCTTGGAAAACATCCGAAGATATAACTCTAAGGTTTATGCTCAGGCCGGTAATTTTGATCAGAGAACGGTCCAGAATTACTTGACTGAACTTGAGATAAATCTTCATGCCAATGGGTTTTTGCTAGAGAATATAGGCATTTTCGGTGTGGGCGGTTCCAATTATACGCCGTTTAACACACCCATCGAATATAGCGAAGAAGAGATTAAAAACTTTATTTATCAGGGACATGAAAAAGTAAAAGACGCAGCCCTGAAAATCTTCGTTACCCACGCTCCTCCATTTAAGACAACTGTTGACGTGGTCACCGGTGGCCGCCATGTAGGAAGTAAGGCCGTGCGCTCCTTTATTGAGGAACACCAGCCGCAAGTGTGTATCACGGGCCACATTCACGAGGCCGCCGGCCGGGACACCATAGGCCAGACTATGATTATAAATCCAGGGATGCTGAAGAATGGTGGGTACGTAGAGATATTAACCGAAGGAGCGGAGATCAGAGCAGAGCTTAACAAGATTTAGAGGCCGGATGGAACCTATTTAGTTTTCATCCGAAAATCCCCCTGTATCCCCCTTTTCCAAAGGGGGATTTCAATATTTCCCCCCTTTAGCAAAGGGGGGGTGTGGGGGGATTTGGTAGTGCCGTAGGGTGGGCTAAGCCCACCAAAACTACTACGCTGCCAATGATGGTGGGCAAAGCCCACCCTACATGACTGGTCATTGATATCAGTTTAGCTGTTTGAAAAAGTATTTTAAAATCCCTCCCAACCTCCCTTTTCCAAAGGGAGGGGAAATGCTTTTCCCCTTTTCCAAAAGACCGTGTCGTAACAAGTGAGGGGGAAAACACTTCCCCCTTTGAAAAAGGGGGATTTCAATATTTCCCCCCTTTAGCAAAGGGGGGGATTTGGTAGTTTTCGGATGAACACTAAATAGTATTTTGATGGCGAATCCTGGTAAGAATTACCCCTTGCATTGTAACATATCCCATGTTAAAAATTGAACCGATCCTTTCTGACTCGGGGCGTGGCGCAGCCCGGTAGCGCACCTGCTTTGGGAGCAGGGTGTCGGAGGTTCAAATCCTCTCGCCCCGACCATTTCTCCTTTTAAAAAAGCCTTTTCACCGCTGAGCACCTATTGTCCGTTGTTTGTAGTCCGTTGTCCGTTGCAACTGACTACTGACTACTGACCACTGACTATTGACTACTGCATGTTATCTCAGCGTCCTCGGCGATCTCTGCGGTAAATCTGAATTTTTATGAAAATGTCAACTTTGGTCATCTGGAATTTTTGGGCCGGGCAGGTTCTTACGAGCGCAGAATAGCCAGGAATTCCTCGATCTGGTAGAGGTTTTCACCTGTCTTTTGTATTAAGACCCGCACATCTTCCAGGGACATGGAGAGTTCCCGCCAGGCGGCCGGGCTGACATCAGGGACAAAGTCATCGCCGCCGCAACCGAGATCCATCCCCCGGCAGATTATATCCGCCAGATGAATGATCGAGGCCAGAAGAAATTCTTCATCCTTGCCGTTCGGGGTATGATGAAGGCCTATGGCAGAACAGAGTACAGGCGGGAAATGCCAGTTTTTGGCCATCACATAGCCTATCCAGGCATGATCCACATCTAATACTCTTTCCTCGGCCTCCCGCATGGGTATATCTTCTTTAATCATAAGATCGAAGATTTCCTCCATCTCCGGCCGCAGAAACTGGACTATAAACACCCGGCCTATGTCATGCAGCAGGCCGCCAATAAAGGCATCTTCAGGCTCTTTAAACTTGATATGTTCGGCCAGACTTTTGGCGACAAAGGCCGTGCCTACCGAATGTTCCCAGAACCTGGCTACGTCAAAGACCTTACATCCCTTATTACCAGAAAACGCCTTGAGTACGGAAACCGAAAGGATGACATTCCGCACTGTACTGAAACCCAGTAACATCACGGCCTGGGAGAGAGAACTGATCCGTCCCTGAAAGCCATAAAACGATGAGTTGACAAGGCGGAGTATCTTTGCAGTTAATGACTGATCGAGGCTGACGGTCTCCGTAATCTTACTAACGGGCACGTTGGGATTTTTAAGGAGTTGTGCGGTCTGTAAGGCCACGGCCGAGATCGTGGCAAGCTCGGCAGTCTCCTTTATCTTCGCCCTGATCTCTTCACGATCCATTGCTGATCTTTCCCTTCATAAACTCCCTGAATATCTCTTTTAGGCCCATCATGGTGCGGTTATCGGGAGAGGCCCGGCGAAATTTCCTTTCAATTAAGGTGTCAACCCGTTGCATTTTTTCTTTCAGGGCCTTTGGGTCAACACGGGCAACCTCCTCTTCCGTCTCAATGGGAATGCTGCCGATACCTAACCGCTTGAGTCTATCTATGAGGTCCGGTGTCAGTCTGGCCCCCTTCGCCAGGATCATCTGCCCCTGGGGATTCAACATGTCCTTGCCTACTACCGATCCCGGCCGGGCCCCGTCTATTTTTACATTTCTGATTACAATCTGTTTGGACACAATTAATCCTTAAATCCGAAATTCGAATATCGAAATACGAAACAAATCCGAATCTTCAAATATCGTATCAATTTAGCTGTTTGAAAAAGCATTTTAAAATCCCTCCCAACCTCCCTTTTCCAAAGGGAGGAGAGACGTTTCCCCCTTTGAAAAAGGGGGATTAA
>JBFMAZ010000120.1:0-36652 GCA_040755415.1 Thermodesulfobacteriota bacterium
CCCTCCCAACCTCCCTTTTCCAAAGGGAGGAGAAACACTTCCCCCTTTGGAAAAGGGGGATTGAGGGGGATTTTGGCCCTTATAGCGCCTTGCTTAGGTATATTTTTCAAAAACCTAAAATGTTACATTTATTTGAACTTTGGATTTTGGCCTTTAGATTTCCGGCTGTTTGGCCGGACCAGGTAGTCTATGGCAAGAAAGACAAGAGAAACCATAACCCCTCCGGCCAGGGTCCCGCCGCAGAACATCGAGGCTGAGCAGTGGGTACTGGGCGGCATCTTAATCGAAAACGGGGCGCTGTTCCGGGTCTTGGAGGTAATTTCGGGAGAAGAGTTTTACCGGGAGGCGCACCGCAAGATCTTTGCCGCCATGCTGGGTCTCTATGAAAAAAATGAGCCCCAGGACATCGTCACGGTGTCTGATTTCCTTCGCAATAGAAATGAGCTGGAAGACGTAGGGGGTATGTCCTATTTGGCCACGTTAGCGGATGCCGTACCCACCGCCGCAAACATCGTCCATTATGCAAAGATCATAAGGGAAAAATCCATCTTGCGCGCCCTGATCCAGAAATCCTCAGAGATCAGCCACCGCTGCTATGAAATGCACGACGATGTAGATAATATCCTCGATGAGGCCGAGCAGGCCGTCTTTGAAATCTCGCAGGCCAAGGTCAAGCAATCTTTTTATCCAATAAAACATATTATAAAGGACAGCTTTAAAAAAATCGAACAACTTTATGAGCGCAAGGAGCTCATAACCGGCGTGCCCACTGGATTTGATGATATAAATAAGCTCACAGCCGGGTTTCAACCTTCGGATCTTATAATTATCGCCGGCCGGCCCAGTATGGGCAAGACCTCCCTGGCCCTGAATATTGCGCAACATGCCGCCATCAAGGCAAACATCCCGGTGGCCATATTTTCCCTGGAGATGTCTAATGAACAGTTGGTAATGCGCATGCTCTGTGCCGAGGCCACGGTTGATGCCAGGAGTGTACGCACCGGATTTTTGACCGAAAAAGATTGGCGAAAGCTGACTCAGGCGGCCAGTCACCTTTCGACTGCGCCTATTTTTATCGATGATACCCCGGCCATTTCCATACTGGAGATGCGCGCCAAGGCCCGGAGGCTGAAATCGGAGCATGGCCTGGGATTGGTTATAATCGACTACCTGCAACTGATGCGAAGCAAAGGGTCTGCTGAACGGCGGGAACAGGAAATATCCGAGATCTCCCGCTCACTAAAGGCCATGGCCAAAGAACTCCATGTGCCCGTGGTAGCCCTTTCCCAGCTCAACCGGCGGGTGGAGGAAAGGCCGAACAAGCGGCCCCAACTGTCAGACCTGAGGGAGTCCGGGGCCATCGAGCAGGACGCTGATGTCATCATGTTCATTTACCGGGACAAGGTCTATAACAAGAATAGCGATGATATGACTGCCGAAGTTATTATCGGTAAGCAGCGCAATGGGCCTACCGGCCTGGTCAAGCTGACCTTCCTCGAACAATATTCATGCTTTAAGGATCAGACCCCCGCTGATCTCGTTGCACAAACTAACCCAGGCTTCTAGCGGGCTCCTGAGAATGCCAACGGGCCAAACTCACCCACTCCATAAAGGGAAAAGAGGACAAAAAAGCGGCGATCTTCTTGTGTCTTACTAAACTGGACACTGACCCCCCAGCACTGGGCCTGGTAATTGAGGCCGGCCTTTGATTCCAAATTCTTGTCCAAATCCAAAGACCGCCTGTTTTCATAACTCACGGTAACGGCCGGGGTCACAACCACCGAGAGGCCTGTATTGAGTTCATGCAGGCTGCCTTTTGTGTAACGATAATCAACAGAAAGGCTGTCCCCGCGCTTATCTGAAAGCCTCAATAGTCCGTTATAACTCTCACAGGTGCTATCATATGTATCATAAGACGTATCATACCGGGCATATATCCTATCTGTGGGGGCAAGCTCGGCCTCCAAAGACACGTTGGAAAACGGCCGCCGCCTTTCCCCGGCAGCCAGCAGCCGGCGTTCCTCTCTTATATCGTAGCTCTGGCTCAGCTTAAGACGGAAAATATCTCTATAGACCGACCCGCCATCGTCCCTGAGCTGCTTGGTGGTCAGGTAGTTTGTCAAAGAATAGGTAACGATATTTCTGGAACTTATACGGTCAACACTATCCAGGTTTGGTAATTCTTCCTGATCCTTGGCCGGCAGGTAATCATAAACCACCGATGGTTTAATGGTATGTTTGATCTTGGTTATCGATTTCCCGGCCAGCTTAAAGACCCGGCCTACTTCAGTGGAAAGGTCGGCCTGGAAGTTATGGAGGGTACGTGCGGGCCGGTCTTTTTTTATCTGTGCGGCATAAGAGTCATCACCATAGTTTTCCACATCATAGACCGTCTCCCTGACGCCCAAAAGACCCTGAAGATCGAGATAGGGACCGATCCTCAGTGGCCAGGATATCTTGGGATAGATATCCAGACGATGCATACCGATACCCTGTTTGCGCCAGTAGTGGATATAGTCGATATTTCCTTCATAATAGAGCGGTGTAGCCGGTAAGGTCTGTCTGGCGGCCTGGAAATTGACCGAAGGCAGGACTTGCAGGGTGCTTTCTCGCTCACTACGGTTAAGGTTATCATAGTACTTACACTGCCCGGATAAGTAAAAATTCGTCCACCGCCTGTTTGCCTGGGCGGTCGATTCCCGGATCAGAGAGGTCTTATCCACTAGGCTCCGGCCGAAATTGTTGAGAAATATCTGGTTGGTCTTGGTAAAACCAGTGAGTCCGTCGTCAAACTCATGGAGATAGTCACGATCGCTTACCACGTCTAAATCCAGCATGGTCATGATATCCAGCGGGAGGTATTGATCTATCTTGCCCCGTATCCACCAGCGATTTCTGCTGCTGCGAAAGACCCCGTCCTTGTCGTAGTCGTCGTCTTCCAGGCGGTCATGGAGATAGTTGGCTAGCAGGATGCCCTTGGAATTTTGATCGCCGGCATAGCGATATTCCACCCCTTCCATCCACCCCCGTTTAGACAGGTAATGCTGGTAAAACGTGGCATCAGAACAGGGGTCGATGGCCCAATAAAAGGGTAGGTTGAGACTTACCCCATCCCTTTCACCATAAGAAAACTCTGGAAATAATAACCCGGACTGTCTCTTCGTTTTTGCCGGTAATATAAGATACGGGCTGTATATGACAGGGAGAGACCTGACCCAGAAGGCTGAATGTTGAGCCTTTGCATAACCCTCCACGGTTACGTCCAGGTGACCACAGGAAAACCTCCAGGCGGGATGTTCCCCGTCACAGGTAGTAATGATGGCCTCCTTAAGACTATATTGATCCTCAGCTACGCGCACTATCTCTGCCGCCTTCAGGTGTACGTTGTTTTTCTTCAGGAACAATCCTCCGGGCTTAACCGTACCGGTTTGTCTCTCCAGATTTATCTCGCCCTCTTCCCCGGAGAGGGTATCTTCTCCCATGGTGATATTCAGATGCCCCTTGGCCCAGGCCAGATTATCCACCCGGCGATAGCGTATGTAATCGGCCCTTACCTCCATATCGCCACGGCTGAGGATAACGTTACCCTCAGCTATAATTATCTTTCCGTCTTCTAACGTGGTCACCTTGTCGGCGTGCATAAGCCACGGCTGGCTATAAGACTTTTTGCCCTCGCCCGTTGTTATGTCACTTTCGCGTATGACAGTCGAATAATTTCCCACCTTGTCAGTATTGGACCCTGGAAAACTGCCATAAGCTATGGCATATGTTGGCAGGACGGTAAAATAAAGCAGGTATACGGATAAAATGATCGGGGTTAAGAAAAACCTGATGGGCAATTGTGACAAACCTCTGCACCTAGTGGATGTCATTAGTCAATAGTCATTTGTCACTAGTAAAACGGATCAACATTCCGCAGCTAACCAATGACTGCTGACTTCGTTTATTAGGGGTGAGAGGTTACTATCATATCAGGGGCTTTCTTTCAATGAAGAAATGAGGGTTGTATTATCTCGCGGGCCTCGCCGACCAGATATAGAGAACCCGCAATGCAGATGAGGTCGGTTTCTTTGGCCAGCATTTTGGCCTTCTCAATAGCCTCAGAGACCTGACCAGTCAGATAAACAGCTCCATCAAAGGGTCTCAGCCGGGCTGCAAGTATGCTGAGATCCGCCGCCCGGCTATTCCGGGGTCTGGTAAGGATGATGGCCTGGGCCATAGGTGCAAGTTGCTTTAACATGGCCCGGTGATCTTTATCCGCCATTCCTCCCCAGATCAGAATTAACTGATTATAGATAAAGTCCCTGGATAGGGCCCGGCACAGGGTCTTTACTCCGGACGGATTATGGGCCCCATCAATCAATATGGTAGGGCTCCCCTCAAATACCTCCTGCCGTCCGGGCCAGTTAACCTTCTTTAAGCCTTCACCTATCACTTTTTCATCCACAGGTAATCCTTTGCTTCCCATGATTTCTATGGCGGCCAGGGCCAAGGCAGCATTGCCCATCTGGTGCTGCCCCTGTAATCTGACTTCAAGACCGGTCAGTTTGCGCCACATTCCTTGATAGGAAAATCCGTTCATCCCAACCCGGCGGATGCGAAAATGCTGCCCGAAGACATAAATAGGGTTATCAAAGGCCAGGCAGTCTTGTTGAATAATGCCAAGCAATTTAGGCTGGTGAATGCCGGTAACCAGGCTAAGTCCTGGTTTGATGATCCCGGCCTTCTCTTTGGTTATAGAGAACAGAGATCTGCCCAAATGGGCCTCATGGTCACGGCCGATATTGGTGATGACCGCTAACTCTGGAGTGAGAACATTGGTGGCATCTAATCGTCCCCCCATACCCGTCTCTACAATGGCCAAATCCACCTTTTCCTGGGCAAAGAGCAAAAAGGCCGTGGCCGTGGTAAACTCAAAATAGGTTACCGGGATGTCCGCGGTCAGAGCGGCCTTGACCTCCGTAGTCAGCCGGTAAAAACGCTCTTCCGCGATGATACGCTCATTAATACGAAATCTTTCCCGAATACTGACTAGGTGCGGTGAGGTATAAAGGCCGACTTTATATCCTGCTTCGGCAAAGATGGCCGAAAGCATAGCGCTTACCGAACCCTTACCATTGGTTCCGGCAATATGTACAGATTTAAACTGACGCTCGGGGTTCCCCAGGGCGGCAAGCAGGGTAGTGATGTTCTTCAGCCCAAGCTTGATGCCGAAGAATTCCAGGCTGGTGACGTAATCAACGGCTTCTTGATAATTCTTCATAATAGAACCACGGCGCGGCATAGCCGCAACCAAAAGCGCTTTGCGCGAATTCCATCGGTAGTACAGGTTATATAATGATAAGGTCACCCTGTGTCAAGGGCTTTACTAGAAAGGGAGAAAGATATTTCAGCTCCTCTTGAATACACACTAGGTGCATGGGTTTCATATGAAAGACATAGACAGGTACGTCCGGCCGATTCATTTTATATAGTTCCTTGTGTAACAGGGCCGGGGTAAGGTGAGCGCTGAGCACTGCCAACTCACGCAAATCGTCAGGGAATGATACTTCCACAATAACCGCACGGAGGTCCTTAAGGGTTCGCGCCAGATCCCAGATGCGCTGCGTGGCGCCGGTATCCCCGGTATAAATTATAGCACCATTGCAGTCTCTGACTATGTAGCCTACCGCTTCTACCGTGTGGTCCACCTTGACTGCCTTACAGGTAATGTCGTTTATCTGAATGTCCTTTTCCTCATCCATGTGGAGATAATTTAAAACCGGGCCCCTCTCCGGTATAACTGTAAAGTCAGGCCAGATCGAATTATTAAGCATATGTACCTTAATCTGTTCAATAATCGCAGGTAAGCTGGCGATACATATAGGGTGGTGATTTTGTTCGATAATGTTGTCAGCCAGGAAGAGGATGTCTTTAATATGATCGAGATGAGAATGGGTGATGAGGATATGGGTTATCTGCAATTGCTCTTCGAGACTAAGTACGGAGGTTATAGCCCCGGCATCCAGCAGTAAACTCTTGTTAATCAAAAAAGAAGAGGGCCGAAAACCGGGCATTTCAGAGCCATAGCATCCCAGGACTCTTATTTCCATCGCTCACCGTGCTATAACTGGAGGTTACGAAAGCAATTATGATGGTCTCGTAAAAAGTAAAAATTCACCGCGGAGATCGCTGAGAACGCTGAGATAACATTCATTAGCCAATTGTCAGTAGTCAATAGCTGAAAGCTGAAAGCTCAAAGCCTTAAACCAGACAAACCAAACAAACCAGAAAAACAACGGACTACGAACAACGGACGATACGCGCTCTGCGGTGAAAAGGCTTTTTTGCGAATTAATTATACCTACCTTACTACAGACAAGGTCGTATGGCCAAGATGGAGGGTTTTAAGCCCGGTCCCGTCAAAGTGTACAACCACCTTTTGTCCGCCCAGGACCTGTCTTACCCGGCCCGTCCCAAATATAGTGTGGCATACGCGCGCCCCTACCTGTAACATCCCGTCTTTTGTCTCTAATCCGGCCTCGTCGTCTGCATCCCTTATTTTGTCTGTTGTCTGTTGTCCGTTGTCAATAGTCTGAGGCCTGAAGTCTCTGGTCTCTGGTCTGTCGTCTTTAGTCTCAAACATAGATCGTGGAATATCATTTATAAAGCGGGAAGGCCGGGCCATAATATGGCCGTCTTTCGGGGTATAAATAGAAATCGGATAGGAAAGGAAGAGGTTTTCCTTAGCCCTGGTCACGGCTACATACATTAATCTTCTTTCTTCTTCTATGGCCTCGTCAGACTCACAAGCACGACTGGAAGGGAATCGCCCCTCGGCGAGGGATATTATAAAGACAGTATGCCATTCCAGTCCCTTGGCCGAATGTATAGTGGACAGGGTCAACCTCTCTGTATCTTTATCACTCATAGCGGTATCGGCTGCACCGTCCTCCGGAGGTTCCAGGACCATATCAGCCAGTAAGGCCTCCAGCGATTCATAATTATTTGTAATAACGGCTAGTTGTTCTAACTCCTTTAACCTTTTGGGGCAGTCGTCATAATATACGCGCCTTAAAATCGGTTCGTAATAAGCCGTTAACCGCTCCAGGCACGCATGAGGTTTCAGTCCCGGTCTACTGATAGCCTCCAGCATTTTACAAAGTTCGGCTAGGCCTTCTTCAACCCGGGGGCCGACGGGATATTCTCCAAGGCGGGAAAGCGAAAACCTTGTCTCCTTTAACCAATCCATGATGCGCTGGCATGTTTTATGACCGATGTTATTTATTAAAAGCAGAATACGATGCCAGCTTAAAAGATCACAGGGATTCACCACCACGCGGAGGTGCGCCAGCACGTCTTTGATATGAGCGGCCTCCATAAGCTTAAGGCCGCCATATTTAACAAAGGAAATCCCCGACTTAGTAAGTTCAAGCTCTAAATTAAAAGAATGAAAGCCAGCCCTGAAAAGAACCGCTATCCCGGATAGGGGAATGCCGCTTCTTCTTAAGGATAGTATTCTTTCGCATATAAAACATGACTGGGTATTTTCATCCGGGACCGGCACCAGACGGGCCCTGACTCCGCCTGGCCGGCGTGTGAAAAGGCATTTAGTATATTTTTCCCTGGCCTGTGCAATAAGGGAGTTGGCCAGAGACAATATCTGTTGGGTACTACGATAGTTTTCTTCTAATTTTATGATGCGCGTCCCGGGGAAGTGGTTTGGAAACTCCATGATATTCTTAAAATTGGCCCCGCGGAAGGAATAGATAGACTGAGAGTCATCGCCTACCACCATGACATTGTCGTGGGTGGCCGCCATAAGCCGGACAATTTCGGCCTGGAGCCTGTTGGTATCCTGATATTCGTCCACCATGATGTACTGGAAACGCCGGGAAACCAGATCACGGACATCGGGTCGCTCTTCCAGGAGATTTTTCCATTTGACCAGAAGGTCGTCATAGTCCATGAGTTGATGGCTGTTTTTATATTCTGTATAAAGAAGAAGAATTTTCCCCAGGACCTCGCTATGTTCCATGAAATGGAGAAATTCTTCCTCCAGGACTTGTTCTATAGTCATAGACTTATTGGCGGCCTTGCTGAATATCTCGGCGATGGTATCCTTTTTGGGAAAACGTCTGGCCTTTTCATCCAGGCCAAGGCTTAAGCGGAGCAAATTGATAGCGTCTGCGCTGTCGGAGCGATCCAGGATGGTGAAAGAGGGGGAAAAGCCGATATGTTGGCTGAATTTTCGGAGCATGTGGTTGGCCAGGGAATGAAACGTACCTCCCCTCACCTGCTGACAGGTATCTGAAAGTATGAGGCTGGCCCGCTGCAGCATCTCCCGCGCTGCCTTACAGGTAAAGGTCAGCAACAAGATAGACTGAGGCGGAATACCCCTTTCAACCAACCTGGCCACCCGATAGACCAGAGTGCGCGTCTTGCCGCTGCCCGCACCGGCTATAACCAGAGCAGGCCCGGTAAGTATGCTTACCGCTTCCAACTGTTGAGGATTCAGGGCCTTTTCATAGTCAATTCTCCCTAGGCCCTCTTTACCCAAGGGTGAATCTGCTTCTACATTCTTTTGAAACTCATAAAGCATAAGTCTCTCGCTATAGTGAATGTCATTTGAGTGGCCGACAGTCAATAGTCATCGGTCACTAGGTAGTCTTCATCCGGAAACTACCAAATCCCCCCATCCCCCCTTTGCTAAAGGAGGGGAAAATATTGAAATCCCCCTTTGGAAAAGGGGGATACAGGGGGATTTTCGGATGGAAACTAGGTATTAAGTTCATTGACTAGTGACTATTGACCGATGACTTTCTTCCTGTTACCGGTGGCGTTTCTTAAAAATCCAGATCAGGCCTGCACCGGTGATAAAGCCTCCTATGTGTGCGAACCAGGCTACGCCTCCCGCCAGCGCGTGGGTGGTTATAGCCAAACTGCCACTGAAAAATTGCATAATAAACCAAAAGGCGAGAAAAAAGAAGGCGGGGATCTCTATTATCTGAAAAAAGAAAAAGATAGGAATCAATGTCAGGATACGGGCATGAGGATATAAAAAAAAGTAAGCACCCATGACACCAGCGATGGCCCCGCTGGCTCCCACCATAGGTACTCTGGCGTATGGATTAACCCAGAATTGCGTCAAGGCGGCCGCTATTCCACAGAACAGATAAAAAAGAATATAGCGCAGATGTCCCATGCGGTCTTCGACATTGTCTCCAAATATCCACAGGATCCACATATTGGAGATAAGATGCACCCACCCGCCGTGCATGAACATGGAAGTAAAGATGGGATAGGCCCGCAGGGGAATGTTTGCCGGAGCAACCTCGGAGAGGTATTGATATACCGCCGGCGTAAACCCATAATACAAAATGAATTTTTCTATATATGGCCCCAAGGAAAGCTCATAAATGAAGACCAGGACGTTGAGGATGATTATGCAGACATTGGCCAGAGGCCAGATACGGGAGGGGATGTTATCTCTTAAGGGAATCATTAATTATTATTGGAGCAGGGGAGAATGAAATAAAAATTGTTTCCTTCAGTGACCGGTTCATAGCCTACCGCACCGCCGTGTACCTCGATGACGCTCTTTATAAAGTGCAGGCCGTGCCCGGTGCCTGATTGACTTATGGCATTGGCACCACGGTAGCCTTCATCGAAAATGCGGTCCGCATCTTCCGGTGCAAGGTGAGGGCCGGTTGTAAATACGTTGAATTTAATCCCGCACTTACCCTGGCCGAAACAATCACTGATCCGCTCCCGGCCAAAGGCCAGGCGCTTCACACGCCGGCCGTCAGCGGCTACTACGCCCTGCGTGTACTTGACGGCATTAGAGAACAAATTGGCATAAACCTGTGCTATCAAACCGACATCGACGGTGAGTTCGATATCCTCTTCCGGTATCCCGCCCATACGATTATCAATCTCAATGCCCCTATCCTCTAGTTGTTTTTGGTAACGTTCTAATTGGGGAGTAATAATATCTCGATTAAAGTTGATATGACTTTTTCGCAGGATCCATTGCCCGCGCTCGAAATGCCCACGACGGAATAAGGTCTCCAAAAATAGACTGGTGTTTCTGTAATGCTGATAGACCTGCTCATAGTCTTTAAGCATTTTTTTTATCAGTTTATTAAATTCATCTAAGACTCTTTCCAGATTATGCCGGTCTTCACCGGGAAGCTGCGAGAGAGCTGCGCTAAGTTCTTTCTCCAGGCTCTGACAGCGGATTATCTTTTTTAGGAGGTTTTTGAAAAATAACTGATAGTAAATATTGGGCGTAATGACGTTGTGCTCAATATCCGCTACCAGGCTGTTTATAAACTTGATATGGTCGATATTCTGCTGCCAGATGATCTTGGCATTTATGTTATATCCAATACGGTTTGCATATTTTTGGAAGAAAAATTTATCCTGATCGGTGAGGCCTCTTGCCGGATAAACTTCAAGCATGCCGATGAGCTGGTCTTTGGCATAGAACGGTAACCTCTCTACCAGCAGACGGTTGCCCCGGATGGGGAAAAAATAAGAGTCGTTGACCTGATAGGCCTGATTCTCTATACGTGCGGCCGCATTGGTATCTGATTCTTCAAGATAGAGGTCTTTGGTGCTGGAGCAAACCAGCCTTAAGTTATTTACAGGACTGACCAGGTAAAGCCTACTTTCCAGGTTAAAATATTCCTTCGGGACCATAACGCAGACCCGATAGAGATTCTGCAAGGTCTCGTATTCCTGAGCCAGGTCAAAGAAGGTCTTTAAGGCATTGCTTTGTATCTCTGAAAAATTATACCGCGCGTAATCTCCCCTTTTTTCCTGGACGCGTCTTCTAACCAGGTCCATATCCGCTGAGATGGCCACTTCTCTATCCCTACTCTTGTTATATTGTGCAGTAACCCTTTAGCTCTTCGAAACGGCTATTGATACCGCAAGCTTCGATTACTTCGGGATCGGCGCTAAATCCGAAATCTTAATATCGAAATTCGAAACAAATTCAAATTCCTAATGTCTCAATGTTCAAAACCGCATCGTAATCAATTCTTTTTGATCATTCGGATTTTGTTCATTCGATATTGTTTCGAGATTCGTGCTTCGGATTTCGGATTTGAAACCACGCTGTATTCGGGAATCCAGCACATCGCACGACCCATAGCGTTTCAAAAAACTAAGCTGTTACATTTTTATAATAGCATCTGTATCCAAAAAAAGAAAGGCGCAGGTTGAGCCTGCGCCTTTCGAAATATTACTAATTCCAGGACAGTTATGCGGTCTCACCGGCCAGCTTTAACAGCTTGTCATATTCTTCGTCCACCTGTCTCTGGATTTGGGCAATAATGTCATCGGTCAAATGACGGAACCGGCCCTGCTTCTTCAGATACTCGGCTACGGGTTTTGGTTTTGTAATCTTACGGTTAATTATGTATTTACCTTCGATGACCTCATAAAGTGGAAAGACTTTAGTCTCTACAGCTAATTTACTTATCTCGATAGCCAGGTCGCCGCCGTGCCTCCAGCCGGTGGGGCAGGATGAGTAAATATGCAGGTAAGCGGGCCCCTTGACCAGAGCGGCCTTTTTGGCCTTGTTCATTAAATCCAGGAAATAGGCCGGCGAGGCCGTTGCTACGTAAGGGATATTATGGGCTACGGCAATGGCCGGAACGTTCTTTTTCTTCGTCGCCTGCCCAAAACTCTTTTTCCCTGGCGGGGAAGTGGTGGTCATGGCGCCATAGGGCGTGGAGCTTGAACGCTGCACGCCGGTATTCATGTAGGCCTCGTTATCCAGGCAGATATAGACAAAGTCGTGGCCCCTCTCCATGGCACCGGATAAGGCCTGCAGGCCGATGTCCGCAGTGGCCCCGTCTCCGCCTATGGCTACGATATCGATATGTTTTTGGGGAATTCTCCCCTTACGCATAAGTACCTTCAGGGCCGCTTCCGTGCCCGAGGCCACGGCGGCCGCATTTTCAAAGGCCACATGCAACCAGGGCACATTCCAGGCCGTTTGCGGGAAGGTCGAAGTAATAATCTCCATACAGCCCGTGGCACTGATGGCAATACTGTTCATACCAATGGCCTTCATGGCCAGTTTAAGTGCCAGGACCTCGCCACAGCCCTGACAGGCCCGGTGCCCGGAGGCTATAGGATCCGCTAAAGGCAGCTTCTTTGCCGAAAATCCTTTGAACTTTTCAAACTCTTTGATCATATCTCCCTCACTCCGATCATTTCATAAAGTTGTTTCGGTCTCTTTTTGGTATAAGTAAATGCCTTGGAAACTATCTCTTCAAAATTTTCTACCGTAACATCCCGTCCGCCCAGACCGGCAATAAAGTTAAAGACCCTTGGCCGGCCGCGCTCTGCATAGAGGGCGGCCTTGATTTCTTCGGCCACCGGGCCGCAGGCCCCACCCGGAGACAAGGCCCGATCCACTACGGCCAGTGTCTGGGCGCCGGCGATAGCCTTTTTGAATTCCGGGGCCGGGAAAGGCTTCCAGAGGCGGAAACGTACCAGGCCTACCGGCAGCCCTTTTTCGCGCATCTTATCAATGGCGGTCATGGCTGTCTCGGAAATGCTTCCCATCGTAATAAGAATAACTTCAGCTCCTTCGGTCTTATATGACTCTACCGGGTTATAATAACGCCCGAAGAGGTCGCCGAATTCCTTCCAGGCCTTAAGAACGACCTTTTTAGAATTGATCAGGACTTCATTCGTGGCCTTTTTGGCCTCCGTATATATCTCTGGTATCCCTACCAGACCCATAGACACCGGCCTTCTCGGATCCAGGCGCACCTTCGGCTTGTACGGGGGGAGATACTTATCCACTTCGGTCTTGTCCAGTATCTCAATGGGTTCAATAACATGGCTCAGGGTAAATCCATCCATATTGACAATGACCGGTAACAAGACCTTAGAATCTTCGGCCACCCGGAAGGCGTGCAGGACCAAGTCAAAGACCTCCTGCCCGTTCTCTGCAAAGGTCTGGATCCAGGCGATATCCTGCTCGGCCATGATGTCACTATGGTCGTTCCAGATGCTGATCGGACCGGAAAGAGACCGGTTCGCTACTACCATCACGATAGGCAGCCTCATCGCTGGTGCAATGAAAAGAATCTCATGCATCAGGGCCAGACCCTGTGAACTGGTGGCCGTAAAGGTCCGGGCGCCCGCGGCTGAGGAGCCGATACAACAGCTCATAGCGGAATGCTCGGATTCTACCGGAACAAAAGCGGCGTCCAGCTCCCCATCAGCCACTACCTCCGAGAGGTGTTCAACAATATGTGTCTGGGGAGTGATCGGATAAGCCGCAATAAGATCAACATCCGCCAATTTGACGGCCTCACTGGCGGCTATGGAAACCTCCATCCCAACGCGTTTTGCCATATTAACTAATCCTCCTCTAAAACCATGGTAATGGCGACTTTAGGACATTCTTTGGCACAGATACCGCAGCCCTTACAGTAATCCAGATTGACCTTGTAATACCCCTCCTCTGCCGGGACCATAGCCAGATCAGGGCAATAAACCCAACATAACCCACACTTAATACATTTGTCCCTATCCACAACCGGACGTTGCGACCGCCAATCACCTGTTTTGAAGGCGCGGGAACTGCCCGGCTGCCGTATGACACAGCCCAAATCGAGTTCTTTCCAACCCATTACGGCGTCTATTTTTGCCATATTACGACTCCCTTATGATAGTTTCAGTCATAGCCCGGTTGAAGGCTGTCTTGTTCTTCTCCGCAATGCGACCGAAGCGTTTATCAATGGCCTTTCCTAACGCATCGCTACTTACTATACCGGTAGATTTAAGTAAGGCCCCAAGCATGGTCGTATTGGTTATGGGGACCCCCATGCTCTCCAGGGCGATCTTGGTGGCATCCACCGTAGCAATCTTTGCCCTGACATTTAATAACCCGGCCATCTCTTCCGGTGTCTTGGAGGTATTTATAATTACCGTCCCTCCGTCTTTCAGGCCGGCGGCCACATTGACGATCTTAAGAATGCTCGGGTCGAGGACCATGACCACATTTGGTCCATAAACCTTTTCCCGCGTCCTGATGGGCTTATCGCTAACCCTTATAAAGGCCGCTACAGGTGCCCCCCGCCGTTCCGGTCCGAAACTCGGAAAGGCCTGCGCATATTTCCCGTCGTCAATGGCTGCAATGGCCACCAGTTCGGCTGAAGTAACCGCCCCCTGGCCGCCCCTACCATGGATTCTGATCTCGATCATGATTTGATTCTCCTCCACCCGGTTTGCTTCTTCTGTAAATTGGTAACCGACTTATTGCTCACAGCGAGGCTTTTGCGTAGCACGCAGCACTTCTTTTGTCAAGTCTTTTGGCTTGTTATTAATTTAACAAAGGCTTTTGCCAGGGGCCTTACGCCCTGGTCCTGGCTTCTAACGCCCGTTTTAGGGTCATCTCATCATTGTATTTAAGGTCTGTACCCATAGGAACTCCGCAGGCAATGCGGGTCACAGTTACATATTCATTTTTAAGCAATCCGGCCAAGTAGGCAGCCGTGGCTTCTCCAGCCACGGTTGGGCTGGTTGCCAGGATTACCTCTTTCACCTGACCGCTTTTTATACGTAAAAGAAGTTCTTTTATCTTGAGCTCATCCGGACCAACCCCATCCATAGGCGAGATTACGCCGTGCAGGACGTGATAATGCCCTTTAAATCCGCCGGATTTTTCTATAGCCATCATATCCCCCGGATCTTCGAGTACGCAAATCACGTCAGAAGTTCGTTTGGGGTCTGCACAGATGGTACAGGGATCGGTTTCCGCAAAACTGAAACAGGTAGAGCAAAACCGTATCTTTTCCTTGACTTCGTCAATACTTTGGGCCAGTTCTTTGGCCCTCACCTCGGGCCAACGGAGTATTGCCAGGGCAAGACGTGTCGCCGTCTTTTCTCCAATACCGGGTAAATTACCCAGATTTCGGATAAGTCGTAAAAGAGCCGGTGGGAAAACGGACATGGCTATGATTACAAGAGCCCCGGAATCTTAAAGCCACCGGCGACCTGGGCCATCTCTTCCTGCATCATCTGCTGAGATTTCTTCAGGGCATCATTTACCGCAGCCAGGATCAGGTCCTGTAACATATCAAGATCATTAGGGTCTACGACTTCTCGTTCTATCTTTATGGATACTATTTCCTGCCGGCCATTGGCTACGACCGTTACCATCCCGCCACCCGCAGAGCTTTCCACGGTCTTGTTGGCCAGCTCCTCCTGTACCTTGGTCATTTTAGCCTGTATTTTTTGCGCCTGCTTAACTAATCCTCCCAGATCTTTCACATTCTTCTCCTTAAAAGATAGCTTTGCAAAAAGTAAAATTTCACCGCAGAGATCGCTGAGAACGCTGAGATAACATGCAGTAGTCAATAGTCAGTGGTCAGTAGTCAGTTGCAACGGACAACGGACTACAAACAACGGACAATAGGTGCTCAGCGGTGAAAAGGCTTTTTACGAATTCATCAAAAATAATTTTACGTTATTTGGGCAGTCAGCAATCAGCTTCCTTTTCGATCTTGATCTCCTCGATATGTCCGCCGAAGATGCTTAGCGCCTCTTGAACCAAGGGGTGCTTTACTATCTCCTCCCGGGCGGTACGTTCCCAGCCTGTTTCCTCTGCTGTTTCACGACCAGGAGCTGCCACTGATTCTGAAAGTATATCTATTCTTATGTCTCGCTGGTAATATTCCCGACAAATCTCGCGCAGTCGTGCGTTATAAAAAGGATCTCTTAAGAGATCAGAAAGGGAATGATCGGCAAACACAATGGCCAGCGTATCATTTTTTATTGTCAGCCCCTGACATTGTTGTAGAATCGAGGCCAGGGGAACGCTCTTGCCTTTAATGAAACCTAAAAAGTCCTCCATATCTTCCGGGCTACCAGATGCAAATGAGGCTCCTGGTTCTCTCTCTTCCTGCCTGCGGCTATCCAGGCCCGTCCTGGCACTATGCGATACCTTGCTTGGTATACCACTATAGACCAGGTCTGGGCCAGGGTCTGACCGTGGCGGGCAGGCCATGGTCTTACCCTGGACGGGTAACGGACCCTCATTAATACCAGACGCCAGAATGGAGATCTGTTCTAATATCTTTTCTACCGGAACAACATCCTTTAACAGGCTCGCGCGCATCAGTATCATCTCAAGGGTCAATCTGGGCTGCGAAGACCTTCTTAATTCCTCCCACCCCTGTAGCAGCAACTGGAGATACAGGTAGATGGTCTCGATACTTCTTGCCTGCCCCAGTCTATCCAGTTCTTCCTTTTCATCGTCTGCAACATCTATTAAAAGGCCTGATTTCCGGCAGGTTTTAATAATGACCAGGTTACGAAGGGCCTCTACCAGACCAGCATAAAACCGTTTTAAGTCCTGACCCTGGGTGTAGACCCGATCTATCAGGTCTATACCTCGTTCAAGGTTATGTTCAAATACGGCCTCTACCATCTCGATAACCTGCCTCTGGTCAACGAGACCGAAGATAGAAGCTATTTCTTCCTCCCGAACTTCATCCCCGCCGTAGGAGATAATCCGATCCAGGAGGCTTAGGGCATCCCTCATACTACCTTCAGCTTCCCGGGCAATAAAGCGCAGACACCCCGGGCTTAGCTTTATACCTTCCTGGTCGGTAATAGCCTTAAGGTGGCCGGTAATCACCGATGCGGGAAGACGTTTAAAATCATAGCGCTGGCACCGTGAAAGGATGGTAATAGGAATTTTGTGTGGCTCTGTAGTAGCAAAGATAAAGATGACATGGGCCGGCGGCTCCTCTAAGGTCTTGAGAAGGGCATTAAAGGCCGGTTCGGTGAGCATGTGCACTTCATCGATAATGTATATCTTATACCGGCATTTGGCCGGGAGGTACCTGGCGTTTTCTCTTAATTCGCGGATCTCGTCAATACCGCGGTTAGAAGCCCCGTCTATCTCATAGATATCTACAGATGAACCATTGGTAATCTCCCGGCAGATGGAACATTGATTACAAGGTGTCTCCGTGGGGCCGCTTTCGCATTCCAAAGCCTTGGCCAGGATACGTGCTACCGAGGTCTTACCTACACCACGGGCCCCCGCGAAGAGGTAGGCATGGGCCACCCGTCCCTGCCGGACGGCATTTTGCAGAGTCTGGACCACATGACCCTGACCCATAACTTCAGAAAAATTTTGCGGCCGCCACTTTCTGGCCAGGACAAGATAGGCCATTTTTTGGTCCTTGTTTCAGAAGCGCTTCGGTATCAGCATTCAGACCCCTCTGTAGGCAGACCGATTGCTGAACACTGATAGCCGATAGCTAAAATTAATGATAGCCAGGCACCCCTGCGGCACACGAAAGTTCTTGCTGCCGTTGCTTCCTTCCGGACCTGGCGGGGTTCGCAAGTTTCCGTTGCGCAGGACCCGGCTATCAAATTAAATCATAGTATCACTTTAGCCCTTTGAAACGGTTATTAAGTCCGAAAGTTCCGATTGCTTCGGGATCGGATCTAAATCCGAAATTCGGTAACATTTTAGGTTTTTGAAAAATATACCTAAGCAAGGCGCTATAAGGGCCAAAATCCCCCTCAATCCCCCTTTTCCAAAGGGGGAAGTGTTTCTCCTCCCTTTGGAAAAGGGAGGTTGGGAGGGATTTAAGAATACTTTTTCAAACAGCTAAACTGATACGAAATTCGAATATCGAAATTCGATACAAATTCAAATCCCTAATATCTCAATGTTCAAAACCGCAGCGTAATCAATTCTTTTTGATCATTCGGATTTTGTTCATTCGATATTGTTTCGAGATTCATGCTTCGGATTTCGGATTTGAAACCACGCTGTATTCGGGAATCCAGCGTATCTCATGGCCCATAGCGTTTCAAAACCTAAACTGTTACAAATTATAAAAATGGCGGAGAGAGTGGGATTTGAACCCACGGTCCCGCTTTTGGCGGAACACACGATTTCCAGTCGTGCTCCTTCGGCCGCTCGGACATCTCTCCGCAGTCAAGGCCAATTTTATAGGCCGCAGATTTTCGCAGATATACACAGAAAAAGCTATAAAAAAATAGTTTTCCGGGTCTGAAATCATTCCAATACGCCAAGAGATAGGGACAAAGTTTGCTGTAACCTAGTCTTTAGACCCGGTTAATCTGCGTGTGTCTGCGGCCCAATGTCTTTTGGCGGAGAGGGTGGGATTCGAACCCACGTAGGAGTGATTAGCCCCTAAGTCGATTTCGAGTCGACCCCGTTACGGCCACTTCGGTACCTCTCCTCTGATCGCTTATGCCGGAAAAAAGCCTGCAACATGGACTGGGCTTCACTGGCCAGAATACCTGAAATGACCTCGATGCGATGGTTTAACCTGTGATCTTGAGCCAGATTATACAGCGAACCAAATACCCCTCCCTTAGGATCATGCGCACCAAAGATCAATTTCTTGACCCGGGCCTGCAAGATAGCGCCGGCACACATCAAACAGGGCTCGATAGTGACGTAAAGAATCGCCCCCGGTAATCTGTAGTTACCACTGGTTTTAGCCGCCTGACGGAGAGCCAGTATCTCCGCATGGGCCGTGGGATCACTCAGTGCTATAACCTGATTATAGCCCACTCCTAAAATCTGGTCATCTTCTCCCACGAGAACCGCCCCCACCGGAACCTCTCCTGCCTTTTTGGCCTGACCGGCGGCCTCGAGGGCCTTACGCATAAAGCTTTCGTAATACCCCGGACTTTCGTCTCTCTTTAACATTTCAAACAGCAATTTTGATTCTATTAAAGTTAGAATTCTTATATTACCGAGCGGGGCCGACTTGTCAAGGTGAATCAGAAAAGCACGCTTATACCTAATCTAGTCGGCAGTATAACTGATTGACTTTGCTTGCGCAACTGTGGTAACAATTAATAAATGGGCACATACTCCATTAGCAGGAGGAAGCTATGCCTGGATTTTTGGGAGAAAAAGAAAAACTTACCCGGGATCGGGTTAAGGAAATTATTATAAATAAGGAATACTCATATCTTGAGGAAAAGGTCTCTCTGGAGGGCATAGAAGGCGACAACTTGATATTTAAGATATCCCTCCTGCTTGACTATAAGAAGCAAATGATATTCATTGAAGAAAAAGATAAGATCGTTATCCCGTACAAAGAATTTAAAGTAGAAAACTGGGGAGAGGGAATTCGTAAGATTGAGGATATTGCCTGAGGGCCTCAGCCCCCAATTTGCGACATTTGACGGTGGCACTGATGTATTAACCGGCCATATCCCGCATGCTCAAGGGGTTTTTGTTTGACCGCTTTTTGTATTAATCCTGCCAATTCTGCATCCTGCATACCAGATCGTAGATATTTTTTTACATCTAGTTCGTCATCTGAAAAAAGGCACATCCTCAGTTGACCATCCGGTGTAATACGCATCCTGTTACAGAAAGCGCAAAAACTCTGACTAATAGGGTTTATAAAGCCGACCTCGCCTGCCGCCCCGGCAAACTTATAAACTACGGCCGGCCCTGCACCCTCTTTATGCCGGAGGGGCAACAGGTCCCCCACTTTCCTTACCCTCTCCATGCACTCAGCCCCGGGCATATAGACATCACCACTCCATCGGCTTCCACAGCCAACCGGCATGAACTCTATAAACCGTACCTGCAAGGGATACTTATAGGCCAGACGGGCAAAGGACTCTATTTCGTCATCGTTTATGCCCTTCATAACTACCACATTAAGCTTAACCCCGACATCACCGAATGACAGGGCCGTTTCAATAGCTTCCCAGACCTTATGCCAGAAAGGGCGGGTGGTTATCACATGATATTTCTGTGCGTCCAAGGTGTCCAGACTTATGTTCATCCTATTAACACCGGCTGCATACAGTTCATCAATCTTTTCCCCCAGAAGGGTACCGTTCGTAGTGAGACAGACAGCCCGGAGCCCATCGATGCAGCTGAGTGACCGGATAAATTCGGTAATGCCGCGACGAACCAGGGGTTCTCCTCCCGTCAGCCGAACCTTCTTTATGCCCAATGGGATTAAAACCCGCACCAGGCGTAAGAATTCCTCATAGCGCAATATCTCTTCACGGGCGATCTTCTGGACACCGCCAGGGGGCATGCAGTATTGACAACGCAGGTTGCAATGATCCGTAACCGACAGGCGAAGGTAGGTAATAGGCCGGTTATAACTATCGACAAGCATTTCTGTTAAGACCCGTCCTGGGCGCTGCGTGGCAGGGTAATATTAACACGTACCCCGGCGCCCAGGTCACTGGAAATATCCATTTTGCCTTTATGCGCCCTGACAATCTGTTCCGCTATATTCAACCCCAGACCAACACCGTAAGTTTTAGTGGTAAAAAAAGGCTGCCGGGCCTTATCTAGCATCTCTCTGTGTATGCCCATTCCGGTATCGCTAATCTCAACTTCTATATTCTGAGGGGTAAGCCGGGTGCAGACCCTGAGCCTGCCACCTGAAGGCATAGCCTCGATAGAATTTTTGCAGATGTTAATAATAGCCTGTCTCATCTGGTTATCATCAAGCTCTGAATCAGGCATATCCGGGGCAAAATCTGTTTCCACCTCAATGTGAAATTTCTCAAAAGAAGGGCTGAGGGCGCTAAGGGAGGAAGACACGACATCGTTCAAATTTAGCCGGCCTAGCGTCAATTGCGGAGATTGAATAAATTTAAATACCTGGGCCAGGATCTCTTCCATTTTCTCCGTCTCTTTTACGATACTATCCAGATGTTTTCGGTGCTTATCCTCCTTCGTATGCCTCTGTATAAACCGGGCCAGGCCCCCGATCGAAGCCAGCGGATTCCTCATCTCATGGGCTATCTGGGCAGCCATCTCGCCTATGGCCGAAAGCCGCTCGGCCCGGATCAACATGTCCCGGCTTTCCTGCAAGTCCTTGTTAGCGGTCTCCAGCATAGCCAGTTTGGCAGCCAATTCTGAGTAAAGTCTGCTCTTTTCTATGGCCATACTGGCCTGGTTGGCAAAGAGTTCGATGGCGGCGATGTCCTCTTCCTTGATCGGCTTGCCGGTGATGAAGTTATCAGCAACAATAATGCCCTGTACCCGGTACGGAGAGCAGAGTGGAACCACCGCAAGCTCATCAACACCAAAGAGATTTACGATATCGTCCCCCACCGGCCGGCCATCAACACGTCTCCCCACCACGTGAAATGCACGCCGTTCCTGTGCTGCCCGTATAAAAATATGATCCGTGTCCGTGCCGGGCACCTCTATCCCACGGACAAGCTGGTTAACCCTTGCGTCTTGAGACTGACAGGCCCGGCCGCATTTCTCAAGGGCCTCGGCCAGTGTATATTTCGTCTCCTGCAATGCCGACCATATCCTTCCGGCCTCTTCAGGATTGTCAGGCCCAACGGCCATTTTCCCCCGCAACACATCATTATCACTATCAAATAATGCCAAAAAGGCGCGGTTAAAGCCCAATCCCTCTCCTGCCGTAATACCAACCAGTATGGTCCTAAAGATGTCTTCCAGTTCGACTGTACTTAAGAGGTAATAAGCCACCTTTACGGAGAGGTCATGCAATATCTCCAGTCTAAGGTTCTTTTCTTCTATGCTCCGCTGGTACCTTTTATTTTCAATCTCTAAACGTCTCTTATTAAGGGCCCTCGACACCACAACATACAGCTCATCTACCGTGAATGGCTTGATAATATAATCAAAAGCCCCGCTCCGGATGGCAGAGAGCGCGGTTCTAACATCCACTACACCGGTCATCATAACCGCGCAGATATCTTCATCTCGTTCCATTATCTGTGGCAAGAGGCTCAATCCGTCCTGATCAGGGAGCTTGATGTCTAGCAATATAAGCGAAATCCGGTGGTCAGCCATTAAAGCAAAAACTTCCTGGCCCATCGAGGCCTCAAGACACTCATAACCTCTACCGGTCAAAGTATCATTTATAAAACTCCTGACTACTGTATCGTCATCTACAATAAGTATTTTCTCAACCGAAGGCATAATTCTCGCTCATCAGTGTCCAAAGTATTATCAAAAATTAACCACAGAGGACACAGCACGCCATAGCCGCAACCAAAGAAGTTCACGGTTCCGAGTTCCAAGTTCACGGTTCTCTAACCCTGAACTTTGAACCTTGTCATTTGGGATTTCGGCAAAGCGCTCTGTGGTTGTCTTTTTTTTCATTTTAGCAAATCATAAGTTAATAGCAATCCAAAATAACCGATCATATCTCTTTTGCCCGGCTATGAATTCTCTCCACCATGCCCTGAATGGTTTCAATAAATGGCAACAGGGTATCAGGATTTATAGCCGAAATGGCCAGGGCATTATAGGCCCGGCATTGGGTAGCGACATACTCCGGTGATACCCGGTCTATTTTATTGAAGACTTTAATAGCGGGGACGTGATATAGCTCCAGGGTCTCCAGAACATATTCTACTGCCTCTATATGTTCTCGAAAATTTTTATTACTTATGTCTATGAGATGAATAATAACATCGGCATCCTGCAGCTCTTCCAGTGTGGCCCGGAAGGCCCTGAATAAATCCTGGGGCAGATCACGAATAAAGCCTACCGTGTCGGTTATTATCGCCTCGGCCTCCCGTGGAAAGCGAATCCTTCGACTGGCCGGGTCAAGGGTGGCAAACAGGCGGTCCTCGGCCAGAAATTGACTTTTGGTAAGGGCATTCAGCAGCGTGGATTTTCCGGCATTGGTATAACCAACAATGGATATCATCGGTATATCCTTCCGCTTGCGCGTTTTGCGTCTTAGCTCCCTCTGTTTACTGATAGATTTAAGTTCTTTGGTAAGACGCGCGATGCGCTCGCGCACCCGGCGGCGATCTATCTCCAGCCTGGTCTCACCGGGGCCGCGTCCGCCGATGCCTCCGGTAAGCCTGGAAAGCGCATCGTCTCTGGTAACCAGCCGCGGCAAGAGATAGTTCAACTGGGCCATTTCTACCTGTATCTTGCCTTCCCGGCTCCGGGCGCGCCGGGCAAAAATATCCAGTATAAGCTGGGTGCGGTCAATAATCCGCATATCTGTAAAGTCGGTAATGGAACGTATCTGGGAAGGATTTAACTCATGGTCAAATATCAGCAGATTGGCGCCCCTCTGCAGTGTCTTTATCAGTAAATCGCCGAGCTTTCCCTTACCCATTATGTACTTGGGGTGTATCTTATCCCGCCGCTGAATGATGGAATCAAGCACCTCGACCCCGGCGGTTCGCGCCAGCTCTCTCAGTTCCTCCAGAGACTCCTCCGCCGCTTCACGGGAGGCGGTAGTAACGTCAATAAGGAAGGCGCGGTCATTCTTCCCGCCCACTGTTTGTACGGCCTGCTCACGGGCAATCTCATCCTCAAGAGATTGGATCAGGGCCTGAAAATCAATATCCAGATGCGCCGGTATCCTGGGCGCTAAAAAAGAAATGTTTTCTCCCTTTACCGGCCTGGGCAGGAGGTGGGCGGCATGCACCAATCCCGGAAGGCCATCCGGCCGGACAATTATGCCGGCCATGATATCCAGACGAAGGATGGCCAAATCCGTCAAATCATCCTGGGTAAGGGGCTCATCCTCCAAATGGGTGTGAATGCACCTCAAGCCCCGTAAACGGCTGCTCCCTGCACGATAATCTGACAGGCTTGGGATGGTAATACTCCGGTGGTCGCCGACTATGACATATTCTATCTCGCCGGACCGCTTTACCAATATTCCTATCTGACGATTGATTTCCCGAGACAATTCGGTAATATATCTGGCTAGTTCAGGGGTGATTATGTCTTTGGGTGGGATCTTGCGGCGATAGATATTTTCCAGTCTTTTTACCTGGTTAACCTTAAGGCCGATTACGTTTCCGGATATTTTTCTAATAGATTCAGCCCCCCTTTTTCTATAGGTCACGTCGAATGGACTTTAAGACAGTTGGACATATTTTGTCAATCATAAGCAACATCATAAGCAGATGGGCAGAAAAAGACCGTAGTCCCGTCAAAGTCAGAGTGAGCACCATTCTCGTTCGCAGCAGCAGGCGAAACGCAATTGAAAGTTCAAATGTTTCAATGATAAAATCTCAGCACTTGGGATTTTGGCATTTTGCCATTTGTTTGAACTTTGGGCTTTGAACTTTGAACTTTTCGGCCTATTTCAAAACGGAACATATATCGAGCCAAATCAATCGGATACAATCTACTTCGACGCTACCGAGGGAAGATGACCGGGTATTGCGTTTTTCGATGCCGCTGATTAAAGTAACGTTTAATGAACTCGTACAAACCAAGGGTGGGACGGCACAGTAAAAAGCTCCAGTTGCAAGGCGCGCAAATCCTGAGGAATGAGGCGTACTTGTAGCTACGCCGCAGTGACGAAGGATGCGGCGCAACGCCGCAAATGGACTTTTTACGAAGCCGTCAACGTTTAAGTGATTACTGATACCCATTACTTAACCGACCTGAAAAAATCCATCGCGCAAGGAGGCCTTGTAGATGTTACCGGGCTGAAAGGCTCGTCCTTGGCCTTTGCCCTGGCCGAAACGGAAAACACCCTCTCCGGCCCTATTATATGCGTAACCCCTGGCTTAAAGGAAGCAGAGCTCTATGCCACGGAGTTTGCTTTTTTCTGTAAACGCCCGGTCTTTGTCTTCCCGTCGTACGAAGTCTTCCCTTTCCGCGAACTCTCCCCCCATAAGACCACGGTAAGCCGCCGTATCGAAACCCTTTACCGTATGGTCTCTAGTGATCCTAACTTTATCGTCGTGGTTCCGGTCGAGGCCTTATTACAAAAATTGCTGCCCAAAAAGGTGCTGACCGACTTTGTCGATTATATCGTCACCCATGAAGATCTCGACCGGCAGACCCTAAGAGAAAAGCTGATAGCCGGTGGCTATACCGCCACCTCGCTCGTGCAGGAAGTGGGGGACTTCAGCATCCGGGGTGGCATTATAGACCTTTTCCCCCCCATGCACACCGATCCCATCCGTATAGACTGTCTTGGAGACTGGGTGGAGTCCATCCGTGAGTTTGATCGCCTGACCCAGAGATCTATACGGGAGATCTCTGAGATCACACTCCTTCCAGTACACGAGGTTATCCTCAGGGAACAAGAAACCGCCTATGCCTTGAAACATATCCGCCAATACGCTATGGAGCGGGATATTGCCCTCGACGGAATAAAGGAAATCGAGGCCCAGATAGAACAGCATATTCATTTCGCCGGCTCTGAATTCCTCCTGCCTTTATTTTATCCCGAGCTTTCCACCTGGCGAGATTACCTCCCAGCCGCCGTTCTCCTGGTAAGTATAGATCCTATGAGAATAGAAGAAGAACAGGCCCATTTCCGGAACAAGGTCAAAGAAATTAACACAAGTGCCCGTGCTGACTCCCGTTTTTGCCCGGAGCCGCAGGATCTGTATCAAATAGACCACAACTGGGCAGGTTTAATCCCGGCCGCCTCCCATGTACGCATCATATCCTTACCTATAGAAGAAGAACTGGTGGCCGGCAAGCATCTGCATCTGGCCACACTGGGCAATGAAAATATACGGTCTGAATTCCTGGTTGGTCATGAGGGAGAAGACTTTTTCACGGCCCTTCCACACCGGATAATCGCCTGGCTGGACGAAGGAGAATCTATTTACCTTGTATGCCGCACGATTCATACCGCAGAACAAGTTAAGAGGCTCCTGACCGATTACCATATCCAGGCCGAGGTCTTGAATACACCTTTCCTTTTTGCCCTGGAATCATCGAATCAAAGGGTGCGCATCCATACCGGAGATATCTCGCGCGGCTTCCGCTTTCCCGCCTATAGGCTTATTCTGTTGACCGAAAGCGAATTATTCGGTGAAAAGATAAAGAAACCGGCTGCGGCCATAAAGAAAAAGTTCCCCCCCCTTCTCAACTTCAGCGAGCTTAAACCTGATGACCTGATCGTTCATCGCGACCACGGCATCGGCCTCTATCGTAACCTGGTCCGGTTAGAGGTAAATAGCACCGTTAACGACTACTTATTACTGGAATACCGGGATGGAGACAAACTCTATCTGCCGGTATATAGACTGAATGTACTACAAAAATATATCGGTGTAGAAGGTTATACCCCGCAACTCAACAAATTAGGCGGCAAGTCCTGGCAACTCGCCCGGAAACGGGTCAAGGAAGCCATCTGGAAGGTGGCCCTGGAGCTGCTGGATATCTACGCCCGGCGGAAGGTGGAAAAGGGCTTTGCCTTTTCACCACCCCATAGTCTTTATAAGGAGTTCGAGCTGTCCTTTGAACATGAAGAGACGCCGGACCAGATAGCCGCCATAGAAGATACCATAGGAGACATGGCCTCATCCCGGCCTATGGATCGATTGATATGCGGGGACGTAGGCTACGGAAAGACCGAAGTGGCCTTACGCGCAGCATTCAAGGCCGTAATGGACGGCAAGCAGGTAGCCGTGCTGGTACCCACAACGGTCCTTGCCGAACAACACTTCCAGACCTTCAGCCGCCGCCTTTCTCCCTTCCCGGTGGTTGTAGCCTGTCTCAGCCGCTTCCGCACCGCCAGAGAACAAAAACAGATCCTCTCCAAGCTGGCTGAGGGTAAAGTAGACATCGTCATCGGTACGCACCGCCTGTTGCAAAAAGATATTAATTTTCACGACCCGGGACTACTTATCATAGACGAGGAACATCGTTTTGGCGTCAGGCATAAAGAACAACTGAAAAAAATGAAGAAGACCGTAGATGTACTCACCCTGACGGCAACACCTATTCCCCGTACCCTTCAGATGTCCCTCCTCAGTGTGCGCGATCTTAGCGTAATAAGTACACCTCCCCAGGATCGTATCCCGGTTAAGACCTACGTAACCAGGTTCGATGATAATGTGATACGAGAGGCCATCATCCGGGAATATCAACGCGGCGGGCAGGTCTTCTTTGTGCATAACCGGGTGGCTGGCATTGAGGCGGTGGCCGAGCGTTTGCGGAGGCTGGTCCCGGAGGTGCGCATAGCCGTAGCCCACGGACAGCTTTCCAGCAGGGCCCTGGAAGAGATCATGGTGAGATTTGTACGCCGGGAGATAGATGTATTAGTCTGCACTACTATTATCGAATCCGGCCTGGACATACCCTCAGCTAATACCATAATCATCAGCCGGGCTGACCGTCTCGGTCTGGCCGAGATCTACCAGCTCCGTGGCCGCGTAGGGCGCTCTAAAGAGCAGGCCTATGCCTACCTGTTGGTCCCATCACCTGCCCATCTTACCAGAGATGCCCAAAAAAGACTGGAGGCCTTATTGGATCTCAGCGAATTGGGATCCAGTTTTAAACTGGCCATGAGCGATCTCCAGATCAGAGGCGCTGGCAATATCCTTGGAACCAGCCAGACCGGACACATTGCGGTAGTGGGCTACGATCTGTATCTGGATCTCCTTGAAAAGACCGTAAACGAACTTAAGGGTACTCCGGCCGAAGAAGAATTTGAGCCGGAAATTAATCTTAAGGTCTCTGCCTATATACCAGAGGACTATCTGCCGGAGCCGGATCAGCGTCTCATTACCTACCGCCGCTTAACCACGGCAGATACGGTTACAGCACTCTCTGACATAAAGGATGAACTAACAGACCGCTACGGCCCCATACCCCCTGAGGTCAAAAATCTCATGTCTATTATGGAAATCAAACAGGATCTCAAGAAACTCAAGGTGCATCGTTTGGACACCACCAATGGTCATTTTATCTTGAGCTTCAGCGATAGGACCAGCCTTTCTCCGGAAACAATCCTATCGTTAATCCGCCGTAACCAAGGTAAGTACCGCTTTACTCCTGAGAATAGACTCTATGCGGCTCTACCCGGCGATGAAGAGGTACTGATACTTGAGGAAGTCAAAAAAGTCTTGCAAGCCCTTTTGTAAGATGCTAATGTCCAACTACCAGTAAAGATTACATTTTATGTTCTCAAGTGAACTTTGATCAATTCCTAAAAACTTTTTCACCGCTGAGAATCATAGGTCCGTTGCAGGAGGGCGCAGAGTCCGCAGAGAAAAACTGTAACTTCTTAAATATGTTATCTCAGCGTTCTCGGCGATCTGCGGTAAATTTTACTTTTTACGAGTTCATCAACTTTTGACCATGAAACTACTCAATTTCTTTTTTCTTCTTATCCTTGCGTTTATCTTTCTTATGCCTGCGACAGGCTCTGCTGAAATTGTCGATCGTATTGTAGCCATCGTCAACGAAGATGTCATAACCCTGGCGGAATTGGGGAAAGAAGAACAGCGCCTTATCGGCCAGCTCCAGCAGGAGGCTTCAGCCGCTACTATAGAAAGAGACAAGGAAAGAATAAGAACTGAGGTACTTAATCACCTTATTGAGCGAAAGCTGGCTGAGCAGGAGGCAAAAAGGCTCGGCTTGTCTGTGTCTGAGGCAGAGGTCGATGCGGCCATAGAAAAAATTATTCGAGACCATGAGATAACTAAGGAACAGCTGGCGGCCCGTCTGGAACAGGAAGGCGTCTCCATGGAAGAGTACCGCCAGAAGCTCAAGGAGCAGATAGAACGCTTCAAATTGATCAGCCAGGCAGTCAATGCCAAGATCGTTATAACTGAAGATAAACTTAGAGAGTACTATAAGAACAATCGACGCGGTTATGCCGGCCAACAAGAATACAGGGTTCAGCATATTGTCCTCAGCATACCCAAGGGTTGCAGCGAGGAAGAAAAACAGGACATCCTTAAAAAGGCCGAAGGCATCCGCCAACAGGCCAGGGATGGGGCTGATTTTGAAGGACTGGCCAGGCAGTTATCCAGATATCCCACCGCATCTGAGGGCGGCAATCTGGGCTATCTGGATAAAAATGAGCTGGCGCCATATATGAGGGATGTTATTACCTCTCTTAAGACCGGGGAGGTCAGTCCCGTAGTTGAAACTCCTATTGGTTATCAGGTCTTTAAAGTTACAGATATTAAAGAATCAAAAGAAAAAACATTTGAAGAGGTAAAGGAAGGAATATATCAAGTTCTGTTTGAGCAAGATGTAAATAAGCGTTTTACGGTCTGGATAAAAGAGCTTCGCGATAGGTCATATATAGAAGTCTTACTTTGAGTACCAACGGTATGGGAACCAAAGGTAAAAGTTCCTGCCCCTTATTCTCTAATCAGAGTATTTACCGACGGTATACAAAAACCAAAAACCGGGGGGCGCATGGAGTCTATCGGCGATTATCTAAAACGCGAGAGGGAACTCAGAAACATAACTCTGGAAGAAGTTGCCAATGCTACCAGAATTAATATCGGCATTCTAAGAAACATAGAAGAAGGGCAAACGGAAAGGCTTCCGGCAGAGGTATTTGTTCGGGGCTTTATCCGTTGCTATGCTCAATATATCGGGTTAGATCCTAACGACGCCCTCCTCCGTTATCATCCTCAGACCAAGTCACCCGGACATCAAGAACAAATTACCCCTCCTCCCGAAAAACCCGAAAAAAAGGTACAGCCGTTCTTTTCCAGGCATAGAAAGCTCCTCGGGGTATCTATATCAATCATTATCGCTATCTTTCTCTTGAGTCTCGTGGTTAATATCGGCAAAAGGAAAGCCCCCAAAAAAGAACAGCCAAAACCCGTGCCTATAGGCCCAGTCGAGGCCAATCGTATTGTTGACCAGGCCAAAACATATATGCCCGGTCAAACAAGCGTTCCTGCACCTCAAGTGAAAGCACAAGAAGTACCTCAACTCCAAAATAATACGCCTCAGCGCATCTACGAAAAGCAGCATACGTTACGGGCCGTTTTTAAAGAAAACACCTGGGTACAGGCGGTGATTGACGAACACAACCTGCAGGAGTACTCCTTTAAGGCGGGTGAAGCCATCACCTGGACGATGGATAACAAAATAAGACTTCTTATAGGCAATGCTGGCGGCGTGGATCTTTATCTAAATGGTGAGCAACTGAAGCCCCTTGGGAATAGCGGGCAGGTAGTGAGTATTACTCTGCCACTGCCCAATCCCAAAGGTAATGTGATCTATCCCGAATCGGGGAATTTAACCCAATAACTCGCGAAAATCTGTGTAATCTGCGTAATCTGTGGATTAAAGCCTATGCCTTTCCACAAAACACCTGCCATCATACTTAATCATAAGGACTTCGGTGAATCTGACAAGGTTATCACCTTCTTTACATATTCTTTAGGTAAAATAACAAGTATTGCCAAGGGCGCTAAAAGGAGCCGGAAGCGCTTTGCCAACCAGTTGGATCTATTTTCGCTCGTCCGACCTATTCTCTGGGAAAAACAACATTCGTCTCTAACCAGAATCGACCAATGTGATTTGCTACAACCGTTTGCTTCCATACGAAAGGTGCCCGAAAGATTCGCTTATGCCGCTTATTTCTGTGAACTGGTAGATGCCTGGGTAAAAGATCGTGATCCCCATGCCGAACTTTTTCATCTTTTACTATGGGCCCTTCGCATGGTCGATCAAGGCGCCTCTTTAGCCCCTCTATCTGTAATCTTTCAGCTACGCCTCCTCACCATAGTTGGTTACGCCCCTAATTTTGTGGCTTGTGTTAATTGTAATCTATGGAAGGGGGGACAGGTATCTTATAGTTTTAATTATGAAAAAGGGGGTATTGTCTGTTCTGAATGCGCCTTTGATCTTCCTTTAAAACATCGCCTTTCGCCAGGCACTGCCAAACTCCTTTCATTAGCCCAAAAAACGCCTCTAGCTAAGCTCTCCCGGCTACATTTTAGTGCTCAACCATTGGCTGAAAGCCTGCCTATCCTGGAAAATTTCGTACACAGCCTCCTGGGTAAAGAAATAAAATCCTATCGATTCTTGTCCAGGGCCCAAGAGTGCATACTGCTAACTGCTCCATCCGGAAAACCTAAGTTTCCGGATGGAAACTAACTAACGATATTCCGCGGCCTGTCCAACCTGATGAAGCCTGGAAAATTTTTTAAGTAATATCACTATAGTACTCCGTATCCTTTCCCACTGCACGAGGGGATCCGGGGCATTTTTCAATGCCTCATTTTCACGCAGTTGATTGGCGGCTAGTTGTCCGGCCAGGCGGTAGAGTTGCCGCTCCTCCATAGCATAAAGCCGGTTTAAAATTTCGGGAGGGATATGTTTAACCAACTCTTCTATCTCTGGCCATGTCTGTCCTTCGTCCGCAGCATCCGGTTGTAGCTGCGCCGAGGCGTGCTCCCCGGTTTGGACAGGCTTCTCTGCATCGGTTTCTACAGTAGCGGTGTATTCTGCAGCGACAGGCTCCTTTTCCTCGCTACTCACCTGGGGAGACTTAACCGCTAAAAGTTCTGATGATGAGGGATCGTCTTTTATGGTCGTGGCCTTATATCCAGCGCCCGACTCCAAATAAGGTATGTTTTCTTCCTCATGTGTTTCAGGTGGAGCTCCTCCTGACCTTTTGTGTTCAGCACTCTCCGGAACCTTCAACGCTGCGGGCCTATCTTTCTTAAAAAAGCCTTTTTTAAACATATAGGCAAGGTTTTCTACCACTGCTTCATCTAGGACCTGAAGCTGGTTGGTCTCACCGGCCTTAAGACATAGTTTGCATATCTTGTTGACCATGCGCGGCACGCCACGGGAATGGCTCCATATAGCCCTGACCGCCTGTTCAGTGAATATCTCTCTGGAACATCCAGCCTGGTTCAGCCGATGAGCTATATACTCAGCAACCAGTTCTGGAGAGTCTAACCCCCTTACCTTACAATAAACCCCAATGCGCTGGTAGAGGTTTTCCATCGACGGTCTTTCCAGCTTCTGCGCCAACTCTTTCTGGCCAGCAAGTACAAAAGTCACCAGATTCCGGCGGTCATCCTGCATATTGGTGAGAAGCCGCAGCCCTTGTAGGCTGGCCGTGTTCAGGACATTGGCTTCATCGATGAATATGACTACACGCTTACCTTCGTCGGCTGTTCGATAAAGAACTTGATTAAATTCTTCCTGTAAATGGTCTTTCCACTTCGTAAGGACCTTTTTATTTTCCAACTGGCCGATGATCTCGCGCATTATCTGTGTGAAAGACAGCGTGGGATTAGTAAGAAAGGCTATCCTGTATTTATCCGGGCCTAACTCGCTCAAGAGAATACGTAAGGCCAATGTCTTTCCCGTTCCAATATCCCCTACTATTACCGCCAAGCACTCATTCCCCTCTTGAATGGCAAATAAAATCTCTGATATGGCATCTTCCAAACTGGGATTCTGCGGCCAATACATCCTCGGGTCAGGTACATTATCAAACGGCGCCTGATTCAATCCCCAATATCTGTAATAGCTCATATTAATCCCTCCCAGGCTTCCCCGTACAATCCGGGCCTAAACACACGCCACTGCCGCCCTATCCTAAGCCCGACCAATTTTCCGGCCAAAAGCTCCTTGTAAACCGTAGCTGTGCTTACCTTGAGAAACCGGGCCGTCTCTTCCACAGTAAGCCATTGTTTGTCGGCCTGCGGCTGGGCAGGTGTGACATAAACCGTAACCTTGACAGGAGAAAACGATTCATATCTAACCTCCAGGTCAAACCTCTTCACCATGGCCCTAGACTCGCTATGGTCTTTGTTGCCTATAGCGATCAAAGAGTTAACCAAAGAGCTAACTGCCTCATTAGGTTCGATGGTAAAGCCCGGTTCAGATGGTGTTGGCAAAGCTACCGGCGCCTGCGAATCCCTTTCCTCAACCTTATTACCTTCCCATCTCCTCCGGGCCAGACAGATCTTCTCCATATCTAACTTACCTCAATAGACAGAAGTTCTCCGCACACTGTATAGGCACGATCAGGGTCTCAAGAAGCCCCTGTTTTATCTTATCGGAATTAATGCATAATTCTTTAACGTCAGGTATTTGCAAGAACAGTGCCCCTACCGGGTCGATAATTTTTTCTAATATATTCAACTTGTTATAAAAAATAGCGGGTTGGAGACAGCGCGACCACAAAAATTGTTAATACCCTTTGATAAAAAATTTGTAGATGTTCACCATAGGGCATGCAGTATATCGAGCATGCAGCCTGTCTTAGAATGATTAGTAACATTTTAGGTTTTTTTCAAAACGAACCCTTGGCTTTGAAAGGAACGAAGGCTAACTCCGAAATTCGAATATCGAAATCCGAAACAAATTCAAATTTTCAAATCTCAAAATGTTCCAAACTGCAGCGGAAAGAATCTGTTTTGATATTTTGGGCTTTGGTCATTCGATATTGTTTCGGGTTTCGTGCTTCGGATTTCGAATTTGAAATCGCACCGGACAAGAAATCCACTATATTTGGGACAATTTTCAATAGGCTAAATTGTTACAAATGATTATGTTTTAGAAAATAACATCAAATAATTAACTACCACAGGTTGAGTTGTTCCACGTGAAACAACCCAATATCCTGGAACACAAATCCTGGAGTTTCCCGAGTATTAGGGAACCCCTATGTTTCTGAGCGAAACTTGCTGGAGCAGCGGGGTACCTATCGAGGACGAGCAGGAAGGGGAAAGTCCGCCTTAGGCGGGAAGGGGTGATCATTCCCCACCTGCGAGCCTCGAAGGGGTCGCTGCGCGAGCTGTGAAGCGAATAGACTAGGGGTTCACTTAATAAATGCAAAATTATCATTAAAATCAAAGCATTATAAGAACCACTTTTAAAAACTCAGGAAACTCCAGGAACATAAATGTCCTTTGCAAGGAAAACGTTTTGTGGTAACTTCAGTTCATCATGGGTAAGATCATCTGCCTGGCCAATCAAAAAGGCGGTGTTGGTAAAACCACAACGGCCGTAAACCTGGCCGCATCTCTGGCCTTCTCAGGCTGTGAGGTTCTTCTGGTGGACTGCGATCCACAGGGCAATGCCACGGGCGGATTGGGCCTTGAAAAGAAAAATATCGGAAAAAGTCTCTATAATTTGCTTATTAATGAGGTCTCCTTTGATGAGGTGGTGCGGCCTACAGAGGTGCCTCACCTGTCTGTTTTGCCAGCCAGCATAGACCTGGTTGGTGCAGAAATTGAGCTTGTACAGATGGTTTCACGTGAAACAGTCTTATCAAGGGCCTTAGCACCGGCCGGACCTGGCTTTGATTATATTTTTTTAGATTGTCCGCCATCCCTGGGCCTGCTTACGGTCAATGCCTTGACGGCTGCGGATGCCGTTATTATACCGCTACAGTGTGAATATTATGCCCTGGAGGGGTTAAGCCAACTCGTTCAGACCCTACGCCTTATTAAGCAGTCTCTAAACTCCAGGCTCGTAGTGGCCGGGCTGGTTCTTACCATGTTTGATGCCCGGAATAATCTTTCCCACCAGGTGGTTAGCGAAGTACATAAGCATTTCCAGGAGAAGGTTTTCGCTACCATTATTCCTCGAAATGTCCGCCTCAGCGAGGCCCCCAGCCACGGCAAGCCTGTGCTACTGTATGATAAATATTCAAAGGGAACACAGTCCTATCTGGCCTTGGCCCGAGAGTTTCTGGCTAGAGAGGAAAGGAAGGTTATATGATCAAAAAAACCGGCCTGGGAAAAGGGTTAGAGGCATTGCTGCCCGGGGGGGCACAAGCCGAAAAAGAGCCAGCGATCTTTTCTTGTGCCATCGAAGAGATAAAACCCAATCCATACCAGCCGCGTAGGGTAATAAAGAATGACCGTATAGAAGAACTCGCCGCTTCGATAAAAGAAAAGGGGATTATTCAGCCTATAATCGTGCGGCGTGTCGATTCAGGCTACGAACTTATCGCTGGGGAACGAAGATGGCACGCCGCCCAGAAAGCAGGGCTGAAGAGCATACCAATCATCGTCAAGGATGTCTCCCCTGCGGAGGTCTTAGAGCTGGCCTTGATTGAAAATATCCAGCGCGAGGACCTGAATCCCCTGGAGGAGGCCGAGGCCTATAACCGCCTCACGCAGGAGTTTGGGCTGACCCAGGAAGAGCTGGCCTCTCGTGTAGGAAAAGAGCGTTCTACCGTGGCCAATTTTCTCCGTTTACTCAAACTGCCAGACTACATAAAGGAAAATATATGGGCCGAGGAACTCAGCATGGGACATGCCCGGGTGTTGGCTGGTATAGAGGATTCGGAAAGCCAGCGGATGGTTAGAGATACGATCATAAAAAAGGGCCTTTCCGTTCGGGAAACCGAGGCCCTGGTGCGAAGATTAAAAAAACCGCGCCGGCCAGCAGGCCAAAGACAACCAGACAGCCATACCCTTTCGCTGGCCGAGGAGATAATGCGCCACCTGGGAACCAAGGTTCGTATTTCGAGGCGGGGTAACCGGGGCAAAATTGAGATCGATTTCTACTCAGAAGAGGATCTGGCGCGTATCGTCGATTATATCACTGGCCTGGAACGGGGTGTCTGACCATTGGCCCTGCACTTAATTATAGACGGCTATAACTTTATAAGACAATCTCCACACCTCAGTTCTATAGAGCTCCGGGATTTCCAGAAGGGGCGTGAGGCCCTGCTCGGGAGTCTTGCCCGCTACAAGTCCGTAAAGGGCCATCGTATTACCGTAATCTTTGATGGGTGGAAAGGCGGAGATTGCAAAGAAACCCACGACCGGGTGAACGGAGTGCGTGTCATCTACTCACGGTTAGGGGAAACCGCCGATGAGGTTATAAAGAGAATGGTGCGTGAAGAGGGGGAGAGGGCCGTTGTTATTACTGCAGATTCAGATATCGCCTCCTTTACGTTGAGGGAAAACGCTACTGTAATATCCCCCCATGAATTCGAGCAGAAGATAGCGGAGGCCCTGTCCTGCGCTGCTAAGGGATTAGAAAGCGAAGATGATTATAATAATGTAACGAAAAGGAGGGGGGCGGCCCGACGCCCTTCCCGCGCTCAAAGAAGATGCCAGGGCAGGCTGAAAAAGCTCTAGCCCTTGCGCCAGGACTTCTCACTTCCGTTTAACAGCCGCCGGATGTTATCTTTGTGTTTTACCCAGATAAGTGAGGCCATGACCGCAGCCAGCAGTGTATATATTTTTGAATGGCTGAACAGCCAGGCCAGGAAAGGCATAGCGACAGCCGCAGTAAGCGAACCCACCGATACATATCCGGAGACCCAGGTAGCAACTATAAATACCGGGAAGGCCAAAAGCGCAGCCCACGGTATGAGGACAATAAAAACACCCAGGGCCGTGGCTACTCCTTTGCCGCCTTTAAATTTTAGATAGACAGGATAGAGATGGCCAAGAAGGGTAGCCAGGGCAATAAGGCTGACCCATAGCTCCATATTTGCCATCCCGCGAAGGCCGTAGAGGGCAATACCTAAGGGGATAACGGCCTTATTCATGTCACAGAAGAGGGTTAATATCCCCCATTTTTTGCCTAACAGCCGGCCAACGTTGGTGGCGCCGATGTTGCCACTGCCGGCCTTCCGGATATCCATCTGTCCTGCCATCTTACCGATAATCAGGCCAAAGGGAACAGAGCCAAGGGCATAACCCAATAAGATTAGCAAGATTACAACCGGTGGTATCAACATCTCTTTTTCAGGGTACTATCCGTATCGCTTTAGCTTTATGAAACAATAAGGCAGCCTGCCTGCTCACGAGGGGATTCGTAAGGTTGCTGGGGGATTGGAATATTGGATTCTGGGTATCAGTTTAGCTGTTTGAAAAAGTATTTTAAAATCCCTCCCAACCTCCCTTTTCCAAAGGGAGGAGAAACATTTCCCCCTTTGAAAAAGGGGGATTAAGGGGGATTTTCGAGGCGCCGTTTTCT
>JBFMAZ010000121.1:0-20180 GCA_040755415.1 Thermodesulfobacteriota bacterium
ACTATTTATGATGCGTAAGAAGGTTCCTCGCTGGGCAGGGGCGGTGCTCATAGCTCTCTATTTGGTTTTCTTTGCTGGTGGATATATTACGTAATGCATTTTTTAGATTGTGGTTTATGGCGGCTAACAAGACGCTGCACCTGACCGCTATTCCGCTGCGCTTCATAGCGGCAGGTGAGCTTGGTCGTTATGCGTAATCGACTGGTAAATTTTCAAGGGGAACAATGAAGATCAAGTCCTTTGAGTTCAATCTAAGAGAGTTGGCCGGATCCATGGGCGACTTCGGTACGCTTTTTCCGTTAGCGATCGGCTATATCGTTGTCTGTGGTCTTAATCCAGCAGGATTTCTCGTGATGATGGGTCTGGCAAACATTGTAACGGGCCTTGTGTACCAGCTTCCTATGCCTATTGAGCCGATGAAGGTACTTGCTGTAGTTGCCATTGCTCAACACTGGTCACCCTCGATGGTCTATGCCTCTGGATTCGCAATGGGCGTTATCTGGTTAGTCTTCGCTGTAACTGGCGTCATAGGTTGGATTGCAAGAGTAACACCCAATTCTGTCATCCGCGGAATCCAAGTCACACTGGGTGTGCTTCTGGCTATCGAGGCTTTCAAAATGATCTCTACCTGGTGGCCGATCGGCATTGCATCTATCCTCGTAGTACTGTTACTACGTGAGAATCGCTATGCTCCTGCTGCCATCGTGCTGATGGTTCTCGGTGTGGCTATCATGTTTATCAAGGGACAGTTCCAGCAAGTCAGACCCCCAGCACTCAGTTTTCCACCCCTTACGGGCTTTCATTTTGAGGAGGTTTGGCAGACACTGCTCCTCGCTGGTTTTGCTCAGGTTCCATTGACGGTTACTAACGCAACCATTGCCACTTCTTCCTTGATTAAAACATACTGGCCGGAGAAACCTGTAAGTGAGAGGCGGCTCTCTTGGAATCAAGGTATTATGAACCTGATTCTACCTTTTTTCGGTGGGATGCCAATGTGTCATGGAGCTGGCGGCTTGGCTGGTCAGTACTACTTCGGCGCACGGACAGGTGGCACAAATATTATAGAGGGATTGATAGAAATCTCTATGGGGTTGTTTCTGGCCAGTTCTATTGCCGGACTATTTGTCGTCTTTCCCACAGCTATCATTGGTGCTATGATGTTTCTGGTCGGAATAGAACTTACCAAGTTCGCCAAAGATATTCGGTTAAACAAGGATTTGTTTCCTATGGCCATAACCGTCAGTGTCTCATTGGCTACCAATATGGCTTACGGTTTCTTGGTTGGGCTTATAGTCTACCATCTGACACGATTTATTTTAAAGAAGAAAGGTTACTGTAAGTGTCACACCACAACGATTGGAAACGCATAACAAGGCGCTGCAGCCGACCGCTTACAGCGTCCGCTCCTGCGTCGCTCCCGCTTCCAGCGACGGCTGAGCGCTGGCGTTAGGGGACAAGACTAAATGGAGCGAGTATGGGTCTTTTCGGTAAGAAGAAGTTGTCAGAGATGGAAGTGGCTGGTCAATTCGGGTGCGACTGACGGGACGTTCGTGCAGAACGTGCTTGAAGAATTGGGAATAAGCGGGACATCCGCCTGGGGGGGCATTTAGCATTTACCCGATTTCCTGAACCCGGGGCTTCGTCATGTTGTGCTGACTTGCCCCGGATACTTGGCTTTGTATGCCGTTTACTCGCCACGTCCTGTGGCTCGCCCTTCGGGCCGGCAAAGCTGTTCAAAATCGTTCATCCTGACGGTTTTGTCTGTTCCCCGGATCAACTCCGGGGCAGGCTTAGCTCATAGCTTTGCACTCCGGGTTACCGCTCCCTACCGTCGCTCTCGCCGTTGGCTCATGGTCTCCGCTGCGCTTCGAACCCTTCAGACAGTCTCTCACGATTCCGCCCTTGCCTTCGGCTAGTACTTCTGCTAACGTATCACTACGTGAGCAGGGTTCACGTACAGGGAACTTGCACCCCTTAAGTTCACGCCCATGCCGGGCGTACACAATGCAAATGCAGCCGACTCGTAAACTCGCGACTGATTCGCAGACGTTTGGGTAGGAAAGGTAATTCAGAATGGTGACATATCCGATATCGGTACATGTGAAACCATATAATGGTAAAAACCGGAAGCGCATAAGCGAATTTCATCAAGAAATCGAAGCCGCCAAGAAAATTGCAGATCATATCAACTCACAGATGGAAAATCTGGCATCACACATTTTTACTTATTCGCAGATTTCAATCGATACTGGCCTAAATAGAGATATCATCAGAAAACTTCTTTTCGCGCTCGATGGCGGGCACAACGGAATCACTGTGATTAATCCCAAACTGTCACAGACGAAATAGCGCAACAACACGCAGAGAATATTTACCGTTCCGTTATGCTCTACGGAAAAAATCTCAGTATTCGGCTTTCGGAGGTTGAACATGAAGCGAGTCGAATTCAGGAACGCATACTATATTAAGCTTGGTAGGAATGGAAAATGGGAAAAATCCAGTATCACTCTGAAGGTAAACTTCGCATCGGCTGGAGTCATCAATCTACGTCAGATATTAACCAAGGCAGACGGGACATCATAAGAGAACAGTTGGCAGCGGAGTTAACCCATAAGGGAATAGTCACTAGAGACATTAATGCCTTGCGCCTGATATGCGAATCGAAAAAGGAAGATATCTGGATCACGTTCTATTCCTCAAGGCTTTGGTGGTGCCGAATTGGTAACAACAAAGTCTGCAAGGATAAGATTTCAAAGTATTTAAAGGTATCCAAAGCCTGGTCTGATTGCGATGTCCACGGAACCCCCCTGACAATCAGCCGCATCTCTGGAAGGCTAGCCAAAATCCAGGGATTCCGCGGCACAGTATGCCAAGTCAGAGAAAAAGAAGACCTCCGCCGTCTTATAAATGATGAACCGAGTCCAGAATACGCCCTCATAAAAGATAGTAAGGCTAAATTGGTCGGCAGTATTGAAAAGGGTCTCAAGAAACTGCACTGGAAAGATTTCGAGACATTTGTTGACCTCCTTTTTCGACAATCCGGGTGGCGTCGTATTACAATGGTCGGAGAAACAATGAAATACGTGGATATTGAGTTGGAGGACCCCGTCACGTATGACAGATATCAGGTTCAAGTGAAATCTCAGGCGAACTTGTCGGACTTCATTCAATATGCAAAGGAGTTTGGTAACGCGGGATATCGTAAACTGTACTTTGCGGTTCATACTGCCGGAAAAGATCTCGTCCGATACGATCCGAACAATTCGGAAACCGAGCTTTTGCTGCCAAACCGCCTTGCTGAAATGGCAGTTGATCTAGGGTTGGTCAATTGGGTTCTGTCTAAGATCAAATAGAAAGAGCCCAATCGGGTAACTGGGGGCTTCTCTCCCCCCGTCCTCACCAGACCATTTTCACTTGGTCATCTTCCTTCTACTCATCCACTCTTACCAGGCAATACGGGCCGTCCGGATCCTCAGGGAAGTTACGCCCCCCCTGTAAATGAATTTCTTGTCTCCACAAAGATAATTTGACATAATAAATAGAAGCCTAATAAAAAGCATGATAGCTGTTTTATTTTGCCTAGATGACTAGAGGGTGAAAAGGGATTATAGAGGTGGAGGATGTCTTTAGGTTCGCGGATAATTTAGGACCAGCCAAAATCGTACACATTTATGAACCTTCCGTCGGGTTAAGGTCTGTCCTGGTGGTAGATAATGTGGCCTGTGGGCCTTCCATTGGTGGGGTACGTATGGCCCCGGATGTCAGCACGGAGGAAGCCTTTCGGCTGGCCAGGGCGATGACTTTAAAAAATGCCGCTGCCGGCCTGCCGCATGGGGGTGGGAAAGCTGTAATCTATGCTGACCCCAAAATGGGCAAAGAAGAGAAGGAGTGCTTGATACGGGCCTTCGCCGGTGCCATCAAGGACATCGTTGAATACATCCCTGGTCCGGACATGGGGACTGACGAGACTTGTATGGCCTGGATGAAGAACGAGATTGGCCGGGCAGTGGGCCTGCCCCAGGAGATTGGCGGCATCCCTCTGGATGAGATAGGGGCTACGGGTTTTGGGCTTAGCCACTGCGTGGATGTGGCCCTGGGATTCTGTAATTTCAAGCTCGAGGGGGCTCGCATTGTCGTTCAGGGGTTTGGCTCGGTAGGGAAACATGCCGCTCGATTTCTGGGTTCAAAGGGTGCTGTACTGGTAGGGGCGGCAGATTCAAGAGGAACCGTTTATAACCCCCAGGGACTCGACATCACTCGCTTAATGGAGCTGAAAGATGCCGGGAGAAGCGTGGTTGACTATGCGGAAGGCGAGAAGCTGGATCGCGAGGCCGTAATCGATCTCGAGTGCGATATCTGGATCCCGGCTGCCAGACCCGATGTAGTCCACGAGGGTAATGTAGATCGCTTAAAAGCGAAACTCGTCGCCCAGGGCGCCAATATTCCTTTTACTCCGGGATCGGAAGAAATTCTGCATAAGCGTGGTGTCCTTGTGGTTCCGGATTTTATTGCTAATGCGGGTGGTGTGATCTGCGCGGCGGTGGAATATCACGGTGGAAGCCAGGCGGCCGCGTTTCAAACTATTGAGGAAAAAATTCGGGAGAATACTTCGCAAGTACTAAAGGAGGCCACTAGCAAGGGGATACTGCCCAGAGAGGCAGCCATGAAGCTTGCCACCCAAAGGGTGCAAAAGGCCATGTGTTGTAGGCGTTGGTCTTTGTTTTAAAAACTGGGCTTAGAGGAAGAAGGTTAGAAAATGTTTCGTATCCGCCTTCATGGACGTGGCGGGCAGGGCATAAAGACGGCCAGCCGGATTCTGGGGACGGCCTTTTTCCGGGAAGGCTATGAGATTCAGGATGCTCCCCGGTATGGTGCGGAGCGCCGCGGTGCCCCGATATTTGCTTATGTCCGGGCCTCTAAAGAGGTTATTAACGAGCGCGGGATCATCAATAGACCAGACCTGGTTATCGTGGCTGATGAAAGCCTCTTGCTGTTACCGGTAGCCGATGTGCTGGGAGGGGTGACCGAGCACTCGGTCCTTCTTGTTGTGACCGATGAGGCCCCAGGAGTGTGGAAAAAACGGCTCAATCTGAAGGGACGATTGTTTTCCCTTAGCAGGAGGGTCGTAGTCGAAGAGCGCTCCGGTTGTCCCTTGCTGGGTGCAGCCTGTATAGGCGCGGCAGCGCGTCTGGTAGGGGTAATTTCCAGAAAAGCTCTTGAGAAAGCTATCCGGGAGCAGCTCCGGCCCTTAGGGGAGTCTGTTATCGAGTGGAACCTGACTAACGCCAAGATGGCCTATGATCAAATGGAAGCCTCTGCCGGGTATGTGACGGAAAGAGAGGAGCCTTCAGCGGATTCTTATGAGACCCCCCATTGGATAGATCTTCCATTTGAGGAAGCCGGCCTCTCAGCTCCATATATCCATGCCGCAGCCACCAGTCTAAAGGTAGAAACCGGCGCCTGGCGTAGCCTTCGGCCAGTTATTGATCACCGCCGATGCCATCGGTGCAGCTTGTGTAATATTTATTGCCCGGATGGGGTTATCAGCCTGGATGCCGAAGGATATCCGCACATAGACTACCAGCACTGCAAAGGTTGTTTGATTTGCTTGATTCAATGCCCTACCCACGCTATCAAGGCCATACCCGAGCCTGGACTTAGAGTCAGGAGACATCAAGGGAGGAGCCGGTGATACGTGAGCTTCTGACCGGAAACGCTGCTGCAGCCTGGGGTGCCCGTCTAGCTGAGGTAGACTACGTACCAGCTTTTCCCATTACCCCGCAGACAGAAATCATCGAAACCATCGCCCATTGGATCGATATAGGTCAGATGGATTGCCGGATGGTTACTATGGAGTCTGAGCATTCCATGATAACGGCAGCTGGAGCTGCAGCCGCCACCGGAGTGCGTGTTTTTACCGCAACCTCTAGTCAAGGATTTCTATATGGGATGGAGATGATTTATACCGTGGCCGGTTGGCGGACTCCATTCGTCTTAGTCAACGTTTCCAGGGCATTGTCGGCGCCTATCACCCTCGAGCCGGACCATAATGACGTCTTGGCCGCGCGTGACAGCGGTTTTCTCCAGATCCATTGTGCCACCTGCCAGGAGGTGCTGGACTCAGTCCTCCTGGCCTATCGTCTGGGAGAAAACAAACGGGTACGGCTCCCGGTTATCGTCAACTTAGATGGATTTTACCTCTCTTTTACCCGTGAACCAGTAAAAATACCCGACGAAAAAAACGTCAGGGCATTCCTGCCTCCCTATGACCCGGGAGAGACGTATTTCCGGGCAGGCGATCCCATTTCCCAAGGTGTGGTCGTCCTCGGGGGCTCTCAGTACTCCTACTTCCGTTACGAGACCCATTATGCCTCTCTGAATGCCCTGGAGGTGTTCGAGGAGCTTTCTAAAGAATATGGGGAAATTTCTGGAAGGTCCTATCAGCCGGTTGAAGCATACCGGGTGGAAGATGCGGAAATCGTCTTTTTTATGATCGGGTCTTTTGCTACAAAGGCCAAAGATGCTGTGGATCGCCTGCGAAAGGTAGGGTGCAAAGTAGGACTCTTACGCCCGCTTTTATTCCGGCCATTTCCGGTAGAGCCTATTATCCGCGCACTTGCCGGTAAAAAGGGGGTCGCAGTCGTTGATCAAAACCTTTCTTTGGGAAAGGGGGGTGTTCTTCATGCCGAACTTTCTTCAGCCCTTTACGGGGCAACGGATAGTACACCTTTATTAGTCAGCTTCATCGGAGGATTGGGAGGCCGTGATATTACCCGGGAAGAGTTTTACGAGATGGTAGCGGTTACCAGAAAGGCCAGCGAAACAGGCGAGGTGCCGCCTCCCAGACTTCTCTATACCGCAGAAGAACTGATGCGGATGAAAGGGTTACAGTCAATCGCAAGGGTTGCGCGGCAGAAAGGAGGCGGAAAAAGCTGGAAAAGAAAAGTTACAAAGGTCTGAGGGACTTGCCATCCAGTCATGTGCTAGGTCCTGGAACACCAACCTGCGCTGGCTGCGGGGCGTTAGAGAATATCAAGATATTCTGTGATATCCTGGGAGAAAAAACCGTTTTTGTAAATGCGGCCGGGTGTATGACCTTGCTTACCGTTTACCCCTTTACTCCTTTTAGAGGCTCCTGGCTCTACACCGCCATGGCCTCAGCTCCGGCCGGCGCCCAGGGAGTTCGAGATGCCTTGGATCTGCTGATACGCGATAAGCGCTTAGCACCAGGGGAGGATCTCGAGGTCGTGGTGCTGACCGGAGACGGTACTGCCTATGGGATGGGGCTTTCTGCCACTTCCGCTGCTATCTATCGGAAGTTAGACTTCATTTATATCTGTTACGACAACGAGGGTTATGGGAATACTGGCTACCAATTTTCAGCGGCTACTCCTCATGCCGCCCGAACAGCCACCAGTAAAGGCCCCAAGGGTTACGGGGGCTACAAAAAGGACCTGTTTGCCATCTGGGCGGCCCATAGACCCGCTTATGTGGCCACTGTCATAGGGACGGAACCCGCAGATCTGGCCCGTAAGATTGAAAAGGCGAAGGGCCTCCAGGGCCCGAGATTGTTTATCGCCCTCTCTCCCTGTCCCACGGGCTGGCAATTCGATCCGGCGAAGACCGTTGAGATCGGTAACCTGGCTGTCAAGACGGGCATTTGGCCTCTAAAAGAATACCTTGATGGAAAAGTGCTGCATACCAGGATGCCGCTTCCCAAAGGCAAGCGTCCCCCGGTCGAGGAGTACCTGAAGCGACAAGGGCGATTTACCCATCTATTTAGCCCGATGCGGGATGAAGAGACTTTAGAAGATATTCAAGCCAGCGTGGATGCCTATTGGGAAGGCGTTATATAGAAAATCTAAATATCAAATCCGAGATTAAAAATAAACACAGCGGCATGGGAATCATTCGGAAAAGTTACTTCCATTCCGGCGGAGCAGTTCCCCTGGTCGGCCTAACTGTGCCCAGCGGGCAAACCGGCGAGATCTGCTTCCGTGGCTACCACGTTATGAAGGGCTACTATAGGGATCTCAAGGCCATTTCTCCAAGTGTTACACTTCCTCATTGAACTGGGGGAACAAAAAAGAAAGGGAGCAACAAGTCTTAAAACAGCCCGGCAAACTCCAGGAACTTTTTCCATTCCTTTTTCTTGCTGGAGGGGAATTCCTCCATCAGCAACTGTTCCCAGCGTGGAGCACGGGGCTTCCTTAATAAGGTCATGCCGGCTTCCTGGAGGGTCTTGTTCCCCTTTTTCAGGTTGCACTTCTTGCAGCAGAGGACCACGTTTGACCAGATCGTCTTTCCGCCCCGGGAGCGGGGCATAACATGGTCAACACTTCTGTCCTTGGAGGCCCGAACACTTTTTCCGCAATATTGACAGGTGTAGGCGTCCCTCACAAACAAGTTGGCCCTGGTGAAGATAATATCTGTCTTGGGCAGCTGGTCAAAGCGGGAGAGAATGACGGCATCCGGGGCCACAATAGAAAAGCTGGGGCTATGAATCAAGCATCCGTTGTTATGGAAGTGTGACACTTTCACCCATTCGGCAAAGGAATGAGTAGTCCAGTCCAATGTAATCACCCTGGCCGTTCCCTTGTAGAGGTGACAGATAGCCCTTTGTACGGTGGTCACATGAACCGCCTGATAATATTTATTTAATACCAATACCTTATTATCTAATATCTTCAGCAAGGGATGCTCCTTATGCAGAATAGCCGCGTAAGATAGTTATTAGAGACAATACCTGTTTCCGGGTTTCTTCAAGCGGGCCGCTGTTGTCCACCGCATAATCAGCCAGTTTTTTCTTTTCGTCAATAGGCATCTGGACAACGAGCCATTTTTTGGCCTCGGCAAGGGATATACCGTCTCTTCTTACCAGGCGATCTATCTGTACCTCGGGCCGGGCATAAACCAGGACGGTCTTATCAAAACAGCCTTTCCAGCCGACCTCGAAGAGCAGCGGAACCTCAGCCACCACCAGGTCTGCCGTCCCACTTTCCTCAATCTTACCTAGGTCCTTTAATATAATGTTTCTTACCCGCGGATGCATAATTTTATTTAGGACAATTCGGGCCTTCTGATTAGAAAAAACATGTTTTTTCAATTGATTACGTCTTATAGCCATATCCGGGGCGAAGTATTTGGGGCCAAATTGGTCATATACCTCCCACCACGCCTCCTGATAGGGCTGGGCTATCTCGTTACAGAGCCGGTCGGCGTCGATGACGGTCACCCCCGAGGCCCGAAGTATCTTGAGAACAGCGCTCTTCCCGGTAGCCAGGCCGCCTGTAAGGCCGATTTTTATCATGAAAGGGCCTCGATTATCTCTTGCATATCAGGGGGCATAGGGGCATGAAATTCCATAAACCGGCCGGTCCGGGGATGTACAAACCCTAGCTCCCTGGCATGTAGTAACTGACGGGAGACACTTTTTATAATGTTTCTCATGGCTATGTTACGGATATCCGCCCACTTCCGTTTACCTCCATAAACCGGGTCCCCTACTACCGGATGCTGCATTGAAGAGAGGTGGACACGAATCTGGTGCGTGCGGCCTGTCTTAAGGGTCAGTTCCAAGAGGGTCAATCCGTCAAAAGACTGAACGACCTGCCATATAGTAATCGCTTCCCTACCACTTGCGCTCCTTACCGACATCTTCTTTCGCTGGGTGGGGTGTCTGCCGACAGGCGCCTGAATAATCCCGCTCTTTTCGCGAAAATCGCCGTATACGAGCGCTATATACTTCTTATAAACCTCTCCGGCCTTAAACTGTCTGGCCAGTTCCTGATGCGCCCGATCATTTTTGGCGACCACCATCACACCGGAGGTGTCTTTGTCCAGACGGTGAACAATACCCGGCCGCAGTATACCGCCGATCCCGGAAAGATCCGAACAATGATGGAGGAGACCGTGCACCAGTGTCCCGGTATTGTGCCCGGCCGCAGGATGGACTACAATACCCGGCGGTTTGGACAAGACCAGGATGTCTTTATCTTCATAGAGGATGGTAAAGGGGACTTTCTCCGGTTGAATACCTAATGGACGTGGCGGTGGGATTTCTATACTTATCGAATCATAGGGGTTAATCTTGTGGCTGGCTTTAACCGTCTTTCCATTAACCTTGACCCGGCCCTCCCGGATAAGACGGCTGATCTGCGAACGGCTGAGAGAAGCAAACTTTTTCGTCAAATAGACGTCAATCCGTTGATCTTTGTCCGCAGGTTCCGCACACAATAACTCCGGCATGATATTGTGAAATTTACAATTTCGAATTTCGAAATTGAGACGTGGCCCGGCCGTCACGAGGCATTAAAAAGCGCTTCAATATCCTGCCTGACCTTGCCTTCTTTTACATTACGGGCTATGGAAAGCTCCTTTACGAGCAGATTCATGGCCGTGTCCAGCATCTTTTTTTCACCAAATGATAGCGGCTTTTCATCTTTCAATATGTACAAATCCCGCAAAACTGCGGCCACCTCAAATACTGAGCCCGTCTTTATCTTATCCATGTACTCCCGGTACCGCTTATTCCATGTCTGGGTCACAATCTCAACATTTCGATCTTTCAAGATATCCAACACCCTGGGAATATCTTTTTTGTTTATGATGCTTCGGACGCCTACCGATTTTACATTGTGGGTAGGAATCATAATTACCATGTCGGTATCGATGATCCTCATGATGTAAAAGATCTGCTTTTCGCCATTGATCTCTCGGCGCTCGATAGACTCGATCACGCCGACGCCGTGGGCCGGGTACACAGCTAATTCCCCTGTCTTAAACATCAGTCCCAACCCTCCGATTTGAAAGAAAAATTCTGATGTTATTGAATTTAACACTATTTATTAAATAAGGCAAATACAAATTGACAGAAAGACTGCCCCGTGCTATGAATATGCGGTGTAATTTACTCTCATGAGTTTAGACCCTATCCCACCATTCACGCCCAATGGACTGGCGTCCCTGATCGGCAGCCTGCCCCTTAAAGACCATGAGCAGGCCCTGGACATGATGTTAACTTATGTCCCGGAGATCCCCCTGTGGATACAACTGCCGGTCTATCCGGAAGAACGGCTCCTCACCCAATTTGCCGAGGGTCTGCCGGGAATAGTCATCGAAGGCGACCGGGTACATTTTGACACGGCCTCACCGGGTTTTGAGGATGAACTGCTTGCTTTTTATGAGGATTACATAGCGTTATCTGAAGGGAGTTCTTCCCTTTTAGAATCCCGTTTTGCCCTGGGGTCCCGTACTGGAAAAGGTCTGGCGGCGTTTATTAAACGCATGGGCAAATTGGCAAAACCTCCTTACGCCATTAAGGGTCAGATCACCGGACCTTTTACCTTCCTGACCGGAATTACTGATCAGGGAAAAAGATGTGCCTTCTATGACGAACGCCTGCGTGATGTTGCAGTTAAGGCCCTTGCGCTGAAGGCCGCCTGGCAGGTGGAAATACTGCGGCAATTCAAGGTGCCGGTTTTTGTCTCTATTGACGAGCCTGGCCTGGCCGGTTACGGATCTTCTGCCTTTGTCAGTATAAATCGTCAGGATGTAACAAGTATGCTCAAAGAAATGGTAGAGGCTATACACAGGGCCGGTGGACTGGCCGCAGTGCATGTCTGCGCCAATACGGATTGGTCCCTGCTCATAGAAAACGATATAGATATTATCAGCTTTGATGCCTACAACTATTTTGACCGGTTTATACTCTACCGGCCGGCCATCCTCTCATTCCTGGCCCGGGGAAAGGTTATCGCCTGGGGTATAGTGCCTACCGCCAACCCTGCTGACATAGAAAAGGAAAGTGTGTCATCCCTGGCAGCACGCTGGAAAGAGGCGGCGCAAGAACTGGTGGGAGACGGAATTACACTGGCGGCCCTACTGAGGCAGTCACTTATTACCCCTAGTTGCGGCACCGGTTCCCTTTCCCCGGCCCTTTCTGAACGTGTCCTGCATCTGACGAGAGAGGTCTCTGCGCAATTAAGGAAGGACTTACTTTAACCCCCCCTGTTTCTATTCCGCTTTTTGCTTCTTCTCCGGACCTTTGCAGCGAAAAGCGGCAATGCCTATAGGCCAGGCATAAGAAATCGCTTCACCTTCCCGGAGCAAGGCCCTGGCAATATTTTCAGCCGCAGCGGCCTTATTCCCAAAGAAACCAAAAAATACGCCCCGCACCCGGAGGACTTCCAGAAAGTCGCTTGTCCTGCGGAATCTCTCCTCCATACAATATCGTTCAAAGCGGATGGGTACCAGGCCAGGCAGACTCCTTACCACCTCGTTCCAGCTTAGCCCGCGTGTACCCCGAAACGGATGCCAGGCCGGCTGCATCTCTTTTAATCTCCGAAAAGTGGTCAAAAGCAGGCTGTTTCCCTCTTTTTTGGAAAAAGGCATGATCAAGGGGAAGGATATGACCAGGATGCAGTTTTCCTTCAGCGCGGCCCTCAATGCCCGCCGGTCTCCGGGGGACAACCAGTGGTAAGACATATTGGCTATAATGAGATCGAATTTTCTTTCGGAGACCGAAAGGTCTTTGGTCTGTCCATAACAGAATGTAACGGTCCTTATGTCCTCTTTTTTTCTGGCCAGCTCCAGCATGGAAGGAGATCGGTCCAGCGCCGTGACCTCGGCCCGGGGGAAATATTTAACGATCTCTACTGTAGAGATACCCGTGCCGCAGCCTATGTCTAGGATTGCTTCCGGCTGAACATATTCTTTGGCCAGGGCACATAGTTTTTCCGCCAGGTGGCTGTAAAAAAAGTGGTGCCGGGGCTGATCGTAGGAAGAGGCCACCCGGTCATAATGGAGAAATGCCTCAGCCATGAAACACCTCTCCAGCCAGCCACGACCGGATCACACTCCACGTCTCGCGTGCGGTAAGTATGTCGTGATGGTCGCTGTCTTTTATCTCTTTGACGGTGTAATTATCCGGCGGTGCCGCCTCAGCCGCCTTCTTTACCGCCGAAAGGTCATATTGCCCGAACAACAGCAGGCCCTTTTTATCAGGATCAGCCAGCAGATCTTCGCCCAATCTATTTAATGTCTCTACCAGGCCGGCAAAAGGGGTGGCTTCTCTGACCCGCCGGGGTCTCAAAATGCGTATCATCTCTTTTTTCCCGCCTGCGAAATCGGTGGAAAGGGGCGGCGAGATGAGCACATTCCAGGAAAGATCAAGCGACAAGATCAGACGGCCGCCAATGCTGTGGCCTATGGCCGCCACAAAACTATTTCTCTTTAGTCCCTGCCAGTAAGCCAGGCATCTCTTCGCGCCCTCATAGTCAAACAGACCGCCGCTCTCCCCATGGCCGGGCAAGTCAGCGGCTAAGACTGGAATCCCTTTCCCGGCCAGAAAGATAGACAGCGGAAGCATCTCTTCCTTACAGCCGCCATAGCCGTGCAAGACAAATAACCATGCCGGTGACGTATTCTCCGGCTCAACCTCTAAACCGGTAAACTCTCCCCCTCCAACCGGCCGGATATGAATTTCAACGCCCTTCATCTGATCGCTCATCATATCCTTTTCACCGCTGAGCACGCAGAGTCCGCAGAGAAAAAAAATTAGGTTTTCTTTGCGCCCTTTGCGCCTTTGCGGTGAATCATATCAGCCCTCTTCCGTAACCTTTCTTATAGACCTATAGGTGATGGAGACCATCTCCTCCAATTCTTCCAGGCTCACCGAAAGAGGCGGCATAAGGACCACCACATCCCCCAGCGGCCGGATTATGAGTCCATGCCTGCGTGCCTCCAGGATTACCCGCCTCCCCATCCGCATCGACACAGGATAGGACCTCTTGGTCGCCTTGTCTTCGACCAGTTCAATGCCCACCATGAATCCCCGCTGACGGACCTCGCCGACATGAGATAGTTCATTAAATTCTTGCAGTTTTCCTTTTAAATATTTGATTTTTGGTTCTAATGTCAAAAGCGTTTGGTTGGTCTCGAATAGGCGCAAATTGGCCAGGGCTGCCGCGCAGGCCAGGGGATTCCCGGTATAGGTATGTCCATGGAAGAAGGCCTTCTCTTCCTCATAATCGCCATAAAAGGCGGCAAATATCTCTTCCGTAGTCAAGGTCGCGGCCAAGGGCAGATAACCTCCGGTGATACCTTTGGCCAGGGCCATCAAATCCGGACTGACCCCCTCCTGTTCGCAGGCAAAGAGGGTCCCGGTGCGGCCGAATCCCGTGGCTACCTCATCGGCAATAAGCAGTATTCCGTATCGCTCTGTAAGCCGGCGCAGACGTCTGAGATACCCATCCGGCCAGATCAGCATCCCGGCCGCACCCTGGACGCAGGGTTCGATGATAACGGCGGCCAGTTCGTGCGCATGCTCAGTCACCATATTTTCCAGTTCCTTGAAACAGGCCAGATCACAGTCCGGATAATTAAGCTCCAGATGACACCGGTAACAGTAGGTAGCCGGGACGCGTATGGATTTTACCGTCAGCGGTCCGTAGATACGGTGAAAGAGGTCGATTCCCCCTACCCCAACCGCGCCCAGGGTGTCGCCGTGATAGGCATTTATAAAGGAGAGGAAACGGGTCTTCTGTTTATGTCCGGTCTGCTGTGCGTATTGAAAGGCGATCTTTAAGGCCACTTCTACTGCTGTGGAGCCGTTGTCCGAATAAAATACCCGCTTAAGACCGGACGGAGCATGGGCTATAAGCTCGCGGGCCAGTTCAATCGAAGGTACGTTACCCAATCCCAGGAGCGTAGAGTGGGCTATATGGCCAAGCTGGGCCATAATGGCCCGGTCGATCTCCGGACAGCTATGTCCGTGTACATTCACCCACAGAGAAGAGACACCATCCAGATAACGCCGCCCCTCGGTGTCAATGAGATAACTGCCCTCTCCGGCGGCGATAATCGGCGCTTCTTCTGCTTCATACTCTTTGGCCTGGGTAAAGGGGTGCCAGACATAACGCAGGTCATCGTCGCGCAACGAATCTTTATTGGACATGCCCTTCCCTCCAGCGTGAAAGCCGTTCCAGCAGGTTAAACTTTTTATCCACGGCCTGGGCTACCTTTTGAATATCCCCTTCTTCTGCCTCTTCCACGGAAAGGCCGGTGATATGCGGTACAATAGCCAGAACCGAAACTCCGGCAAACTTTTCAATGGTGCCGGGATTATCCGCTTCAGCCGGACCCAGCCTGGCCGGGTAATTATTTATTATTATACCGGCTACTGCAAGACCCCTCTGCCTTGCCACAGACACCGTCAATAGGGTATGATTAATCGTACCCAGAGAAGGCCGGCTGACGATGGCGAGAGGAAGCTTGAGCCTGGCCGCCAGGTCGGCCATAAAGGAGTCGTCATTCAGAGGCACAAGCAGCCCACCCGCACCCTCCACCAGGACCGCATCGTACCTTGAACGCATCGCGGCATGATCGGACTCGATCCTTGCCAAATCTATCGTGACACCCGCCCTGGCCGCGGCCAGGTGCGGGGAAACAGCCGGAGTAAAGGCATAGGAATAGCTCGGCTCCTCTCCGGTAGAAAGCACCCGCCGTAGGAGGGCTAGGTCACCGGTCAAAGTCGCATCCCTACCTGCCTTAACCCCGGTTATGACCGGTTTCTCCAGGCCGACCCTCACGCCCGCCTCCTGGTAGAGCAAGGACAGAAGGGCGGTGATAACCGTCTTTCCCACGCCGGTGTCCGTGCCGGTAATGAATAACGAAGGCAATCTAATCAATAATCCCTTCCTTTCTACCCAGTTCAATTAATGACTCGGCCGCTTTTTCCAACTCGGCCTGCTGATGGGCTGCACTGACCGTAAGCCTGAGCCTGGCCTGCCCGGCCGGAACTGTGGGCGGCCGGATGGCGGGTATGAATATGCCGCCTTGTTCCAGCAGACCGCGACTAATGGCCACGGCCTTTTCCGGGGCGCCGATAAAGATAGGCATAATGGCTGTCTGACTGCCCATGAGATTGAAACCGGCGGATATAAGCGTATCGCGCATGTAACGTACATTGGACCACAGGCGTTCGCCAAGGGAAGGTTCTGCCTCTATGAGCTTTAGAGCTGCCGTGGCCGCGGCTATGCTTCCCGGCGGCAAGGCCGTCGTGCAGATAAAGGAACGCGCCTTGTTTACAAGGTAGGCTATCAAGTCGCCGGACCCGGCCACAAATCCCCCTATGGACCCGATGGCCTTGCTGAGGGTGCCCACATGGATGTCGATGCCCTTGTTCACTCCAAGATAAGCGGCGGCGCCCTGCCCTTTTTCTCCCAGGACGCCTGTGCCGTGGGCGTCATCGACCAAAAGGAGGCATCCATGTTGAGAAGAGATGTCTGCGAGCAGTCTGAGCGGCGCCATGTCGCCATCCATGGAAAAGACTCCTTCGGTTACGATTAATCTTCGGCCCTTTGGCTTATAGGTATTAAGCAAATCTCCCAGTGAGTTCAGATCATTGTGACGAAAGCGGCAGAGCCTTGCCCGGCTCAGGATGCAGGCATCGATGAGACTGGCATGGGCCAGACGATCGCAGAAGACAAGGTCATCTCTACCCATAAGCGCGCTTATGACGCCCATATTAGCGGCATAACCGGAGGAAAAGACCAGGGCCTTTTCTGTGCCCTTGTGCCGGGCCAATGCTTCCTCCAGTTCTTCATAGAGATGGAAGTGGCCGCTTATCAGTCTGGAGGCCCCGGCGCCCGTCCCATAACGCTCCGTGGCCTTAATAGACGCCTCGATTACCTGTGGATGATGTGTAAGTCCAAGGTAGTTATTTGTGCAAAATAGCGTTACTTCTCTGCCCTTAAGATAGCCGCGCGTGGGGCCGGCCGGGGTAATGGAGACAAGCTCCCGATAAAGCGAGATGTTCTTCAGGTCGGTCAGTTCTTGTTTGAGGTTAGTTACAGGCACGGACACCCCATATAATTGGTTTTCATCCGAAAAGTCCTCCAAAATTTCCCCCTCCCTTGACGGGAGGGGGCGTGGGGGAGGGTGAACAGCATGAAACTATTCATCTTTCACCCCCACCCGGACCCTCCCCCGTCAAAGGGGGGGGATATAGTGGTTTTTGAATGAACACTAATTGTAGATGGCTCCAGATTTAACGAGGCGATCATCCCATGGTCAGCCTGTATTTCAGCCCCCTTTGTCGTGAGGTAGTCGCCGATCATGAGTCCGTTTATCCCTGCTTTTATGGCTGCCGCCTGTTGATCGCCAAGGACTTTGGCCCTTCCCCCCGCCAGTCTTATAGGAACATCAGGGATTATAATACGGAAAAGGGCGATGGTCATTATGACCTCATCCGGTGTTAGGAGAGGTTGTGCCTCCAATGGGGTCCCGGGACGGGGATCCAGAAAATTGAGCGGGATGGAATCCGGGCCTAAGTCTTTTATCTCCAGCGCAAATGTGACCCGATCCTGCAAGGATTCCCCTAGCCCCAGTATCCCCCCAACACATACTTCCAGACCGGCCTCTTTGCCTGTATGAATCGTAGATAAGCGATCTTCATAGGTCTGAGTGGTACAAACCCTGGGATAAAAATCGCGGTTCGTCTCCAGATTATGGTGGTAACGCACCAGCCCGGCCTCCTTTAGTAAAAGGGCTTCATTGAGAGTGAGTTTTCCCAGCGAAGCGCAAGACAAAAGCGTTGTCTCCTCTCTAATCATGCGAATGGCCTCACATATTTTGAGGAGTTCTCCCTTGGATACCTTGGCCCCGCTCGTAACTATGGAAAAGCGATGCGCCCCAGCCCTTTCTGCTGCCTTGGCCGCCTCTAACAGGGACTGGGGTTCGCGCAAGGGATAGGCCTTAATCGGGCTGCGGTGATGACCCGACTGGGCACAAAAGGAACAATCGTGCGAACAGGCGCCGGATTTGGCATTGGTTATAGCACAGAGTTCGATTACCCGGCCATGATATCGCCCTTGTATTTCCTGGGCCAGGGGAAGCAGACTTGCGCCCTCGCCGCTGACCGCCAAATCTGCGAGCCGGAGGCCGTCGTCAGGGGTTAGGGGGATGTTCTCTTCAATCTTTTTCGTAATATCCCTTAGTTTCATCCAGTTATCCGGTTGTTTTTATCTGAAAATCCCCCTGTATCCCCCTTTTCCAAAGGGGGAATATGATGTTTGCCCCCCCGTCTTTTCCCAAAGGGGGACTTCACGGATTCCCCCCTTTACTAAAAGGGGGGGTGAGGGGGGATTATTTCCATCGTCCTTTGTGCCGACCTGTCGGCATGTGTGTTTCATAAAAACATAGATGAGAAACATAGGCAAAAAAATTACGGTTGTCAATAAAGGGGCGTCTAATTCACAATTAGCGGGTGGTGGAGGATGGTGATGTCGTCAAACAATTGAAATGATATTCGGAGCCGCTTAGAACAGCGTAAAGGTAGCAATCATGTTTATTAAATCCTGAATGGCCTCCGGACTGGACAGGGTCTGATTATAATTGGCCGAGGCCACAAATACCCGGTTTCTGGCCCGGTCAATAATGACCTTTTGATAAGACTGTCCCATAGTCATGGGGTTCGTAAAGATAGCAAAGGCAGTCTGTGAAGGAAAATCATAGCTTACCGTGGGCATCTGCTGAATAGCGCCAGCCTGAATCATCTGCCGGATGTTTTGCGTCACAAATATCTGGATATCAACTCCTGGCGGGATAGGCCCGACACCGATATTAAGGTGTGATCCTTCTTGATTATAGATGGTATTTACCGGGATAGTGGGGTTTTGTAGGCCAGCCGGGTTATGCATTACCTGCCAGTTCTCCGGATGCAGTACGGTCAGAAAAAAGCCGAGATTCTGATTTATAAAATTTTTCCCGGAAAACTGGGTCGGCTGAGATGGGCTCAGGCCCCGAAGCTGATTAATGACAGCCGGATCTGCAATCTTACCTTCCGTAAACTGAATATCATTACCCTGGGCGGAGGCTGTTGAGGTACCAATATTAATCTGATCTACTATGGGCTTTTCCAGGCTCAGGCTGATCTTCCCTTTACCCGGTTCCACCGTAACCGTCCCCTTCCCTCCGCCGCTGGTCCCTTGATAGACAACGTATATCCCGGCGGAACCCAACAACAGGGTGGCAAAAACGATTATGACCAGACGGATCGTTTTTTGTTTCTCTATGCCGAGGGATTCAGAACTTTTGGTGGCATTTTCATTCATAGGTCACCGACATCGGGTTTTTTGATAAGAAGAGTATAGGGTAAAGAGAGTTTGGGCGTCAAGTGTAATCTGCCTCTAACGTAACACCATCCTTCCCTGCCCGCCGGAGGCGGGCAAGGAGGAGGGAGGCTATACGGTCAGGCTATGGGGTAATTGTCCGGTTAAAGTAAAAAATCATGGAAAAAACTTTCGCTTTACAGGGACATGCATTTGTGATGAGATATTGATATGCCTCGTCTGAGATCCTCTCGCGCTCGCGGAGGCCTTCTGTAAATCAGGGGTGGATAACACATCATGATGAACTACGGCGAATGTCATTAGTCAGTAGTCATTTGTCATTGGCAAAAAGCGGCCAATTTTCTGAACTTAACCATTGACCAATGACTAATGACCAGTGACATTGCCTGAACAAAGGAGGTAAGCTATGAAAAAGACCATGGTGTTTACGGCATTATTTATCTGTGTCACGTTTGGCCCCGTCTTCGCAGGCGAGGTAATCAAAGGTCCTTTACCGGAAAAACTAGCTGCACCGGAAAAATGCACGGCTTGCCATAAGATTCCACAAATCTATAGCGAGCTCTCCAAATCGGCGCACAGCGGTCTGAAATGTCTTGATTGCCACTTGCCGGGAGCCGTGCAAAGGACAAAATACGAAAGCAAGGATTGCAGCTTCTCCCGTCTTGGGTATCACGAGAAAGACGGAAATTGGGTCGAAGTCAGAGGTAATGAGGTCTGTTTGAGATGTCATGCGGCCACAGGGATAAAAAATACAGATGAGAAGTGCTGGTCCTGCCACATGGCCCAGGAGGGCATGGATAAGATCCAAATTCTAAAAGACAAAACGAAGCCTGCTACACCAGACAACATCAGAGAAATAAAGGAAGTCCCCCACAAGTCTCATACTTTTAGGCAGCATGTTACAGGCGAAAAAGAGTAAACGTATCAGTTTAGCTGTTTGAAAAAGTATTTTAAAATCCCTCCCAACCTCCCTTTTCCAAAGGGAGGAGAAACATTTCCCCCTTTGAAAAAGGGGGATTAAGGGGGATTTTCGAGGCGCCGTTTTCT
>JBFMAZ010000122.1:0-8035 GCA_040755415.1 Thermodesulfobacteriota bacterium
CATCATGCTGAAACCGTGGTCATCGAAGGTAAGAGCTATCGCATGAAAGATCAGATTGAACACTGACCCCTGCCTATTGACTTTCGCCGGCAGCAGGCTCACGCTTGTTGCCAGCCCCATCCAAAAAAGGGCAGCACAGCATGCATTTTCAATTTGCCTGTTTTTCTACATTTTCAAGGGGCCACTGACAAATAATGTGATGTAAAACACCAGGTGCGCCCAGTCGGGCTAATCTTGGCATAGATTCTATCTCGTATTTACGCTTTCCTTTGTCAACTTACTTTTCTACCAGCGTCCCCATATCTACCACTTGCTTTTGCTTACCAACCCCATCCGGTCTTGATCCTTCCTGAGAAAACCCCCGCCGATGGGTGAACACTAACACCCGCCTGTGAGGAATAGAAACCCGTCTCTGTAGCAGACAGCCCTGTAGGGTGGGCTGTGCCCACCCTACAGGGCTGTCGAAGCTAAGTTGTACAAACCTTATCAACCAGATCGATAATTGCGACCGTATTTCTTTGCCGTTAGGTAAAAACAATAAATTCCAAGGACTATAGATATACCAGCTATAAGGCCGTCGATAATCTTGGCGCTATAGGATATAGTGCTATCGATCAACATGATACCAAGAATACAGAATGAAAAAACAAAAGCCAGTTTTTGTACTAATGTAGTTCTTTTTTTGATGCCTACTATTGTGAACCACAGCAAGATAACGTGGTAAAGTGAAAGGCTGACAAAAAACATACCATAAAACCTTGCCATATCCATAGCTGCATCCTTCGCAATGATTTCTTAATGTTGCCGTGGTTGATCCGTCGGTACAGTGTACCTCGTTTGGATTCATTCGTCTTTTTTTCTCATGTTAAGATAGTGCATCACGACGGCCTGCAAATAAAACACTACTCCTCCAAGAGCCATAAACCTCCGGCCTCCTTGGCCAAGAGGCACTTTTAATATCTCCTCGAAAAGCATTATTGCCGCAAAGCAACCAACAGCGCATGCTAAAGGTATAATTATAAATATATGCCTTATAAATTGCATCCTGCGATGCTCAGGTATTTTGTTCAACAATCCCATTTTCAACCTCAGGTAATTGCGAGCCTGACAACTCTCGCAATTACCACCGACTGGTCCAGCCGGAAGATTTTTGGGTATTCTTTCCTGAACTAATGGATTTCTTTCCTGTATTCCCCCAACTGGAAGATTTCTGAGTGCTCGTTGTGGAAACAGACTTCGTTTCACTCTTTTTAATTTCATTTGCCAACCAGAGACAACCCCACCCAGAGGTATGGATCATTCCGCCAACTGCCATAGCCGTAACAGCACCAACCTTAACAGTTGTTTCAGGGTATTTCAAAGCCGTGCTCGAGTAATGAATTACTTCAGTGCCAGTTACAATCAAACTCGTACCTGCGGCTTCCAATAAGCCCACGGGATCAGCCAGTTTATTAATCGTCGAGACTACAGGTGACTCGGGCGTGGGTTTATCGGAAGTAATGACTGGTTCACGCACGGCGGTAACAACGATGTCGTTCATAGTAACCTTTACCGTTTTAGAATCTGCCCATATAGCTGTGTAGCCTTTTGTTCCGGAGGCAAAGGAATTCGACGGCCCAGATAAATAATAATCAATATTAGACACACCCCAATTAGTAGACACACCAGACAACGCAGAATTGGTCAATGGGGTACTGTACTTACAAAAGTCATTAAAGGTCCATGAATAGTGCCCAGTCGGGTCTATATAAAGCAGCGGATTATTCAGTACATAACTATATCGGTTCAAGGCCTGGGGATTGGAATAATCCGGCACTATCGTATCCGCACTTATAAACCTCCCTATATTCGGATCATAATAGCGGGCGCCATAGTAGTAAAGCCCCGTCTCTATGTCTTCCTCCTGTCCGGTGTATTTGTGTTTCACATCTATAGAGCCAATGTTTGACCGCGTTCCGCCGAAGGGATAGTAGTAGATCTCCTGTACTTTGTTTGCTGCGGCATCCGTGATGACGTTTGAACTTCCTAAATGGTCGGTGTGGTAGTAATAGATGTCAGTCGATGTCTTTGAGGCAATACGCCTGCCCCCGGCAAAGATGTACTTGGTGTAAGCACCGTTCGTCCCTTCAAAAAGCTGGTCGATATAAACCGTGGCCGATGATGGTGTGATTTTCTTTATCCTCTGCCCGGAATGGTCATAGACAAAGCCTGCCGTACTCCCATCGTATGCCATACTTACCGGCCTGTTTTCATAATCATAGGTAATGGTCTTTCCCTCTCTACCGGTCATATTGCCATTGGCATCATAGGTGTAGGCGCTTGATCCGGCCTGGAGTACCGCATGGGGCCTTGTTCCATAGGCGTAGGTGCCAACCTGGGAGTTATAGGTTATATTGCCTATCTGATTATATTCGTAGGTAATTGTCCCATATGCAGCACACTGGGCCTCTGTAAGCCTGTCAAGGGCGTCATAGGCAAAATCCTGGGTTCGGCTGCTGCTGATATAATCTGCTATCGAGGTCACATTGCCGGTATTATCGTAAGTATAAGAGATATTCTGAAGCCCCTGAGCCGGGCTGTTTGTAGTGATTGAATACAGCCTGTTGTTTAGTGGGTAATACTGGAGCGTCGTATTTACCCCGTTCGCATAGGTTATATTTGCTGCCTGACCCAGTGCATTGTAGTCGCCATAGGCTGCAAAACCAGACACCCCGGAAAGATTACCGCCAGTATCATAACTATAATTTACTATCTCCCCGTCCGGGTATTTGATACTCGGCATCCTTCCCAAAGAGTCGTAGGTGGTCTCAATTGGATAAGCTATTCCATCAACGGTCTTTACCGTCTTTACTGTCCTTCCGAGCTTGTCATAATAGTAATTTTCTGTGCCTGAGGCGTCACTGACCGTGGTCAGCCTCCCCTTGGGGTTTGTGGAAAACGTTTCATCATAAGTATAAACTACATCCGCACCCGCTGGGTAGTCCTTTTTCGTGATCCGGTTTAGTACGTCATACGTAAGCAGTATGGTCTGGCCCTTGGCGTCGGTCTGAGCGGTGAGGTTGCCATTGGCGTCGTACTGATAGGTCCAGGAGCCCATATCCGGGTCGTTCATGGAAGTCTTTCTGGACAGCGTATCATAGGTCGTCGTCGTCTGGTTATTGGCTGCATCCGTAACCTTAAGGAGATTACTTAAGACGTTGTACTCGTATGCGGTTGTCGCATAAAGATTCAAGGATGGCGATGTGCCTGTATATTCCTCAACCTTTATTAGCCTGCCATATACGTCCTTTTCTTCGACCTTGCCGTGTCCGTTGGCGTCTATAATAGCGGTTCTCCCGCGTAGATAGCTTTTTGCGATAAACGTTCCATCAGGCCTTGCTATTTCCGTTACCCTGCCAATGGGATCATATGTATAGGATGTCCACCTCGGTGTTTCCAGACCTTCGAAGTAGGGAAGGGATGTGCTTGCCACAAGGCCTCTCTCATCGTATATGGTTTCAGCAACAGCGACTTTTCCATCAGGGCCTTCTGCCCTCGTCTTTATGGTCCTTCCCAGCCCGTCAAAGTAGGATTCTTTCCACAGGTAGTTTGCCGTCCCGCTTTGCTCTGTTGAGTAAGTAATCACTTTCTGGACCCCAATAGGCCCATCTATGTACTCATAGGACTCTGTGCCATAAGTCGATGTCTCGTCATAAGGACGGATAACCCTGACCAGTCTTCCGAAAAGGTCATATTCGTATATAGTGGTATTGCCGTTTGCATCCGTCTCTGTGAGGGGTTTCCCGAACCTCGTGACGTAGGTTGTCGCAGTTACATGACCCAGGGGATTGGTTATTGTGGCCGGGTAGGTGTAGATTGAGTCGTAGGTAATGGTAGTAGTGTAGCCTCGGGCATCCGTTACCGAGGTCTGGTTGCCGTAGGAGTCATAGCTGTATGTGATTACCGGATCCGTGCCTCCATCAAACCAGGCTGTCTTTGTGAGCAGATTACCCCTTGAATCATATGTAAGCCAGGTCTGTGCCTTTATAATTCCCGCGTTATCTGCCGTGTAGAGATGCGAAGGAAGGAAGAGCCAGTTTACGGTGTCCCAGGTATATTCTGTATGTTCATCCCGCTCATCGCCTGTGACTGCAACGTCCCCGTGGTAATATGTTCGTGTGGTGTTTCCATAGGCATCATAGGTAAATGAAGTTGTCGCCTGTTTGTATGTCGGTGTCCCGTCATATACGTAGTCGTCCTTCTGTTCAAGATAGGGAAAGTTTACTCCCCCGTAGGGTGAGGTTGATGCGTAGGTATTGGCGGTTCTTGTGTAAGGATTGCCGGAAGAATCTTTTATTTTTTGGTCATAGGCAAGCCCGTTAAATATGTCGTCCTGATGGAACCATGTTTCGGTGGTCGTACCTGCCGGGTCTGTAGCCTTGATATAGCCAAAGCCCCTGAATTCCCTGTCCTCAGGATCGTAAAGCCCGCCGGAATAGGTGTAATTTGTAGGAGCTACATTTCCATTGCCGTCATCTACCGTGCTTGATGAGATTGTGTGAATCACAAAGGGCAGTACAGTATTGCTGTAATCTGAAGAAGGCTTATAGGTAATGGTAGTGGTGGAGCCTATGCCGTTATCTATTTTCGCGAGAAGGTCAGGATAGGGGCCATCGGATAACCATACATAGGAGTTTCCGTTTGAGAACTGGATTACGTCTCTCTTACCATCGCCGTTAAAATCACCAAGCTGATCCAACAAGGTGTTCCCGGTACTCCATTGTGCCCAATCGGTAAACCCATTTCCGATCGAAAGCCGTACGTACGAGGCCCCGTTAACCAACTGGATCACATCTGCTCGCCCATCCCCGTTAAAATCCGCTAATTGATCAGTTAGCAGATGTCCTTCGCCCCAGAGAGTCTTCGTTGTAAACCCGCTGCCAGTGGATAACCACACGTAAGCATCATAAAAGTCCAGCCAAGGTGAGAGACCGATTACATCTGTCTTTCCATCACCATTAAAGTCACCTAGTTGATTGTCCGCAGGGTGGAACCTGCCCCACTGCGTGGGAGCAGTAAAGTTACTGCCGGTTGACAACCAGACATAGGAATACCCATTCGAAAATTTTATGACATCAGTCCGTCCGTCGCCGTTAAAATCACCCAACTTATCGGTGTCAGTATGTCCGCTGCCCCACTGGGCCGAAGAAGAAAATCCACTGCCCGTTGACAGCCAGACATAGGAATACCCGTTCAGGAAGCGGATGAGATCTGTTTTTCCGTCTCCATTAAAATCGCCCAATTGATCCAATAAAGTGTTTCCTGTGCCCCACTGTGTCGGTACAGCAAACCCGCTACCGGTCGATAACCACACATAGGAGTTTCCATTTAAAAATTGGATGACATCTGTCTTTCCATCACCGTTAAAGTCACCCAGCTTGTCTGAGTCGGTATGTCCACTGCCCCACTGGGCCGGAGTCGTAAACCCGCTACCGGTCGATAACCACACGTAGGAGTTTCCATTTAAAAATTGGATGACATCTGTCTTTCCGTCACCGTTAAAGTCACCTAACCTGTCAGCGGCGTTGTGCCCACTACTCCACTGCGTTGAAGGGCCAAATGCATTATTCGCCGTCTGATATTCAAAGGTCATGTCTGGCAACACATCTTCAAGTCCGTTCCATGTTCCCTCTTTTGTGACCGATATCAACAAAGTGCGGTTTGTGGTCGTGCTGGTAGCATAGTTCAAGATATATTCTCTTAATAGATAAGCTCCTTCGTGGATCAATATACTTTTCAACCTACACGCTGTTTGTACCGGAGCATTAGAAGTGTACATGGTTGGCACATATAATAATGGTTCCCGCCAGAACAGTATCCAGTATTTGGGGCTGAGGCCCGTATCGCTGTTGCCTGTGTACTCTATTTTATCAATATATATTTCTCCCAGGTGTTTAAAGTATGTTATTATCATGTAATTTCCATTGGTATCTTTAACTTTGTCGAGACACCATTTGAAAACTCCTAAAGTGCTATCCTGCCTGGAAGCCGCTGTGGTGCCATAGTAATATTTTGTTCCATCCTTGGTTGTGACCTCCCAGCCCCCGGTGTCGGATTTCACAATAAATTGACTGATTTTTCCTGATTAAATTGGATGTATCAAATTGTTTTGACCGGGGCTGGACCTTACGATCCAACCCCGGTGTTCGAGTAGAAGGAGGTTTCGTTTTAGCTCCCAAAGGGTTACTCACTGGAAGATCTCGGTAGAGGCCAGACGCACGTGTTCCGCGCTAATCCGGGTGGATTGATGGGAAGCTGCGGCGATGAGGGCACCTCGGGCGAGGTGGTTAGCCTTTCTGAATAGGCCTCCTGACCCCTGGTGGATGGCGGTGACGGCAGCCTCATCAAAGAGGTTAGTCTTTACTCCAGCAATAGAGAGGTGGTGTTCCAGGTATTGTTCCATATCCTGCCTATTTACCCCGGTCAGGTGACTTCTGGCTACAATTCTGGATGCGAGCGGCATGGAGGTGCGATACATGAGCTTGTCGATAAGATTTCCTTGTCCGGCCAATATCATAGGCAACCAGGGTTTGGAATCCTGTTCGAACTGGGTGATGGTATGCAGTTCGGCAAGGACTTCCAGCCGCATCAAAGATGCCTCGTCTATAATCAGAACGGGTTTCAGTTTTTTCCCGACCATTTCTCTTATGGCGTTCTTAATGAGACGGATCATGAAGGCCCTAGAGGAGCTGGGTTTTTCTATATTTAACTCGGCCAATAAAAACCTGTAGAATTCCAGTATGGAACCGGAGGAGGCAATTATACAAATAGTCCGGTATTCGGACGGATGGAGTTTGGCTGCGGCATATCTTAGAGCTGTAGATTTACCACTGCCTATCTCCCCGGTAACCAGGGCTATAGCGCCCAGCCTCACGGCATAATCAAACCGTTGACTTACGGAGACAAGTTCTGGGGTTTCCAGGATGTCTTTTATGCTCAGCTCAAACGGGAAAGGCTCTTTGCTTAGACCAAAAAAGGCCCGATAGTTTAAATTCATTCGGTATCACCTCCCTTTCTCCATAAACCGCCGCTCCTGTAGTTTTGTCCGGCCTGAGAGGAAGAAAGTTCCAGGGCGTGGTTATTGTCCCTTTTGACCCGGCAGTTGACACGGAGGTCGACCGGGGTCAGAAATCCATAGGACTTTTGATTCAGGAGAACCTCGACCCGTTCCGGTTCATCTTCATGGTACAAAAGGATCACCTGCTTACTTATCAAAGGTACCGGTGCCTCAAATAGCCTTCCATTCAGACTGATAGTCCTGTCTTTAGCCACTTTGCGCCTGGCGGCCTTACGGAAGTGGTCCCGGAGGTCTTTGGGGGCAGGCCTCAGGCATTCCATATGCGAGGTAAAGCGGGCATAAGGGTTCTCACCGGTAGCGCTATGTATTCTATGGTGGTAGATACAATTCAACCAAATATCAAAGGATTCGTTGAGCTCATATAAGGTCTGGCCCTGAAATCCTGCTAGAAAGTCTTTTCGCACGGTCAAAAAGAATCGTTCTATCTTCCCGCGTCCCTGTGGTTTATAGGGCCGGGAGTGGATGAGGGCCACGCCCAAAGAAGCGGTGACCTGTTCCAGGTGATGGGAGCGAAAAGCTGGGCCGTTATCCGTATAGATCTTTCTCGGCAGGCCCCTGGTTAAAAGGGCCTGCTCCAGAGCTTTTAAGAAGGTTTCGACTGATTCCGAGAGATAAAAACTGCCATGCGGAACCAGACGGGAATAGTCATCGATGAAGGCTATTAGATAAGCCTTTCTTCTTTTCCCAAGATGCTCCACCATAGGGCCGTGCATACAATCACACTGCCAGAGGTCATTGGGTAGTTCGGCCTCAAATTTGCGCCGGTCAACAGGTATGGCCTGAGTCAGTTTCATTAATCCATTCTGAAGCAAGCACCGGTATACTGTAGATGGGTTGAGTTTTGTTCCTGGTGATACCAATCCACGCTGCTCCATAACCGCCATGAGGTGTTTGATAGTAGCTTTAGGAATTTCCTGC
>JBFMAZ010000123.1:0-39384 GCA_040755415.1 Thermodesulfobacteriota bacterium
CGGAAAACGGCGACTCAAAAATCCCCCTTAATCCCCCTTTTTCAAAGGGGGAAGTGTTTCTCCTCTCTTTGGAAAAGGGAGGTTGGGAGGGATTTTAAAATACTTTTTCAAACAGCTAAAGTATTACATTGTAAATTATTCACCAGATCACAGAGGCCGCAATTATGGAAAATCCGAAATTCGAATATCGAAATCCGAAACAAATCCGAAATCAAAATGTTCAAATGACCGAAACATAATTGTTTAGAATTTTGGATTTTGGTCATTTGAATTTGTTTCGTATTTATAGTGAACGACCTCGAAAAGTAGTCATTGCGAGGACCCCGCACTTGATGCGGGGGACGTGGCAATCCCATGAGATTGCTTCACTTCGTTCGCAATGACAACTGGCAGATGTCAACTTATTTAAGTCGTCCACTATAGCGCTTCGAATTTAGAATCTTCTAGGCGTCCTGCGCGTTCTCTGCGGTGAAAGGTTTAATGTCTACTTTGTGTGGAGAGTTTATGCAGAAGGTTAGAGTCGGGGTTGTAGGTGTAGGCTATTTAGGCCAATACCATACCGAAAAATATGCATCCATGGAAGAGGCCGATCTGGTCGGGGTAGTGGATATCGACAAAAGACGGGCACATGAAATCGCAGAAAAATATGGCACAAAAGCCTATACTGACTACAAGGATCTCATAGGAAAGGTTGAAGCGGTAAGTGTGGTCGTCCCTACCACTCTGCACTGTTCCGTAGCCAGTGATTTCCTTAAACAGGGTATCGATGTCTTAATAGAGAAGCCTATAACATGCACCACAACAGAGGCGGATAAGTTGATCAGACTGGCGAAGGCAAAGGGCCTTATCCTGCAGGTGGGACATCTGGAACGCTTTAATCCGGCGATAATGGCCCTGAATGACTACGTGGAAAATCCGCTTTTTATTGAGTCACACCGGCTTACCACCTTCCGTGGCCGGGGCATCGACGTGGATGTGGTGCTCGACCTTATGATCCATGATATTGATATCGTTTTGGGTATTGTCAAGTCAGATCCGAAAAGTATCCATGCAGCCGGAGTGCCGGTTATTACGCCCAATACCGATATAGCCAATGTACGCCTGCAATTTAAAAACGGCTGTACGGCCAACCTAACCGTAAGCCGTATCTCTGCCAAAAGTATGCGTAAGATCAGGATATTCCAGCCCAAGGCATACCTCTCTGCCGATTATGCCGCAAGGGAGCTCACGGTCATCAAGAAGAGCCCGGAGAAAGGAATACTCGGTTTCCCCGGGATCGAGGTCAAGGTCTTTTCTTTCCCGGACGGTGATTCCCTGCTTGCGGAGCTGCGAGCCTTTATATCCTCTGTCCGCACAAGAAAGGCCCCGCTGGTCTCAGGGGAAGAGGGCCGGAAGGCGCTCAGCATAGCCTTGAAGATCGTGCGGCAGATTAATAACAATATCACAGAATTTAGGCATATCCTCAACCTGGCCTCTCCGGAAAGATGTCTTTCAGGCGCGCTAAAAACATCCTCATAGTAGCCGGAGAGGCCTCCGGTGACATGCACGGGGCCAGTCTGGTCCAGGCCGTGCATGATATTAATCCAGAAATAGACTTTTGGGGGCTGGGCGGTGAAAGGATGCGCGAGGCCGGGGTTAAAACACTCCTTGATTCTACCCAATTGGCCGTAGTAGGTATCTCAGAGGTCTTCACACATCTATGGCAGATTGTCCAAGCCCAGCGTATGTTACGGAAGGCCATGCGTGATCAGCAGCCGGATCTGGTTATACTCATTGACTATCCTGATTTTAACCTCCTTTTAGCGCTCAAGGCCAGGGGCCTGGGGATTCCGGTTTTGTACTATATAAGCCCGCAGGTGTGGGCCTGGCGCAGTGGGCGGGTCAAAAAGATAAAACGGCTTGTAAATAGAATGGTGGTCATCCTCCCTTTCGAGATAGAGTTTTACCGCAGGCATCAGATGGAGGTAGATTTTGTCGGGCATCCACTTTTAGATATAGTCAAACCTCACCCCCCTTTTAGTAAAGAAGGGACACATCATATTCCCCCTTTGGAAAAGGGGGACACAGGGGGATTTTCAAACGAAAGTGTTTTCTATAAACGTTTCGGGATTGACCGCAACCGGCCTGTGGTTGGTCTCTTTCCCGGCAGCCGGTTGCAGGAGGTAAATAGACTTATGCCTTCTATCATAGATGCAGCCGGAAGATTAGAAGAAAAGATCCCGGGCATCCAGTTTATCCTGCCCCTCGCTCCAACTATCGATAGAAGATGCGTTGAGGATTTTATTCATTCGACCGGGTTTAAAATCAGGGTTATTGAAGATGGGGCCTATGATACTATGAAGGCGGCCCGTGCCGTTATCGCCGCTTCGGGTACGGTAACCCTGGAGGCGGCTATTATAGGTGTGCCTATGGTAATCGTCTATAAGGTTTCAAGACTGAGTTATCTTGTGGGAAAAATAATGGTCAGGGTATCCCATATTGGTCTGGTAAACCTGGTGGCCGGTCGAAGGATCGTCCCTGAACTGGTCCAGGAAGAGGCCAACGGTCAGAGGATAGCGGAAGAGGTCTATAAAATTATAACGGATGATGAGTATTACCGGACTATGAAAAGTGAGCTTGAAGGAGTAAAAAATAGGCTGGGCGGACCGGGCGCATCTGCTCGTGCGGCGGAAATTGTGTGCCGGATGGTGATGAAGTCGGAAGTTCAAAGTTCAAAACTGAAAGCTCAAGGCAAATAATGCCAAACAGACTGTCATTCCGGACTTGATCCGGAATCCAGTCCGTCTTCTCTGGATTCCCGCTCCCCGATCGGTGTCGGGGACAGGTTTCGCGGGAATGACTTTCTCATTGGTGATTAATGATGTTGTGTATAACACGGAAACCACAGTTCAATGTCAATTTATAAACGACTATTCAACTTAATCATTCCTTACTGGAAGAGAATGGTTGTATCCATGGTCTGCATGGTAGGGGTGGCCCTTCTTACTTCAGCCACGGCCTATGTAGTAAAACCCATGCTGGATGAGGTCTTCTTTAAGAAAGACATGACCATGATCCATTTGATCCCTATGGCCATAGTTTTTCTTTTCCTGAGCAAGGGTATTTTTTACTATGGTTATTTTTATCTTATAAACTCCGTGGGACAAAAGATTGTGGCGGATCTCAGGGAAGCGGTATACCGGCACTTAAATTGCCTGTCCCTATCCTATTTCCATCGTACGCCGACCGGCGTCCTTATCTCACGAGTTCTAAACGACGTAGGCATGATTCAGGGTGCAGTTTCAAATGTCGTTGTTGGTATCTTAAAAGATGCCTTTACTGTGATCGGTTTGACCTTTGTTATTTTTTATCAGGACTGGAGATTGGCGCTCATAGCCATGACGATATTTCCTGTCGCGGTAATTCCTATCGTTAAGTTCGGTAGAAAACTGCGGGAAATCAGCACCAAAAACCAGCAGATTGTGGGAGATGTAACTGTATTATTGCATGAGGGTATTACCGGCAGTCGTATCGTAAAGGCCTTTACTATGGAAGAGTATGAAATCAAAAGATTCCGAAAGCAGATTAAAAGACTTTACGACATCATTATGAGCGACGTTAAGGTAAAGGCTGTCGCCCATCCCCTTATGGAATTATTGGGTGGTATTGGAATCGCCTTTATAGTGTGGTACGGGGGCTTACAGGTCATAAAAGGCGCCTCAACGCCGGGTACATTTTTTTCTTTTCTAACTGCCTTGATAATGCTGTATGAACCGGTGAAAAATCTCAGCGGCGCCAACAGCGCGATACAGCAAGGGGTAGCGGGCGCTATCCGGGTCTTTGACCTTTTAGATACGCCTGCTGAGATAAAAGACAAAAATAACGCTGTAGCACTTCCGCCTATCCGGCAGCATATTGAGTTTAAAAATGTATCCTTTAAATATGACGAGGCAGTTGTACTCAGGGATATAAATCTTAAGGTGCGGGCCGGGGAAATCCTGGCCATCGTGGGCATGAGCGGCGGGGGCAAGACCACACTAGTCAACCTTATTCCCCGCTTCTATGACGTAGCCGATGGCGCAATTTATATTGACGGCACAGACACCAGAGACGTTACCATCTCTTCCCTCCGTTCCCAAATAGGCATGGTGACTCAGCAGACGATCCTCTTCAATGACACGGTACGGAACAACATAGCCTATGGCGATGTCAGGAAATCGGAAGAGGAGATAATAGAGGCCGCCCGTGCCGCCTATGCCTATGATTTTATTGAGAGGCTACCTCAGAGATGGGATACCGCAATCGGTGAACAGGGGGTCAGGCTCTCGGGTGGTGAAAGGCAGCGGATTTCCATCGCCAGAGCGCTCCTTAAAAATGCGCCTATTTTAATCCTGGATGAGGCCACATCTTCTCTGGATACCGAATCCGAACTTGAGGTGCAGAAGGCCCTGGATAACTTGATGCAGGGGAGGACCACCTTGGTCATTGCCCATCGGCTCTCCACTATTCGTAATGCCGACCGGATTATCGTCATCAAGGATGGCGCCATCGTGGAAGAAGGCAAACATGATGAGCTTTTGGCTTTGGGCGGCGAATATCGTAAATTGCACGATATGCAGTTCCGGGATGAATCAGATCTCCCCGCAGAGGGCGCAAAGGATACAGAGAGCTAATAGCTGATAGCTGATAGCTTGTGACATGTTTATACTGTACAACATCTTACAATTAACGTTTCTTACCATATGTCTGCCATTCATCCTGCTTAAAATAGCCCTTACACCAAAGTACAGACAAAGGATCTTAAGTCGGCTGGGGTTGCACCTTCCTTCTATGGATGCGGTGAATGACTCCGGCCCCAGGATATGGATCCACGCCCTGTCCGTGGGCGAGGTGATGTCTTCAACCGCCCTGGTCAGGGAGATGCGACGGCGATTTCCAGATTGGGTGATAATTTACTCTACCTCCACAGCCACAGGAGCGGGCATCGCACGGCAAAAACTCAGTAACACGGCCGATTACCTGATTACCTATCCCCTTGACCTGTTCTGGTCGGTGCGGCAGGCAGTAAAAAAGGTCAGACCTGACCTTTTTATCCTGATCGAGACTGATCTGTGGCCCAATATGCTGAGCGTGCTTTCACGTCGTGGGACGCCGATTATTTTGCTTAACGGACGTATGTCGGACGCCTCATTTAATAATTATAAAAGATTCAGCCTGTTCTTTCGCCCCATTTTTTCTTTAATAGACAAATTTGCCATGCAGTCACGCGTTGACGAAGAAAGGATGACAGAGCTTGGAATAACCCCCCGGAAGATATACAGGATCGGTAACCTGAAATTTGATCAGGAACGGACACATATCTCTGAAAAAGATATTGAGACGTTAAGGTCTGTCCTCCGCATACCGGCTGGAGGCAGGGTCTTTCTGGCTGGCAGCACCCATAAAGGAGAAGAGGAGATAATACTTTCGGCCTATGGTAAGTTAATTTTTACTTACCCTGATCTCTTTCTCATACTGGCCCCACGAGACCCGGGGCGGGCGGACGAGGTTAAGAGGCTGGCCCAGTCCGCCGGTCTTGATGCCTATAAAAAGACTGAACTCCCGGGACTACCGGAAAGTAAGACGGTGCGGATAGTTGTTCTTGATACGCTTGGAGAACTTTCAAAATTATATACCCTGGCCACGGTAGCCTTTATCGGCGGCAGTCTGGCGCCGAAACGGGGACATAACGTCCTGGAGGTCGCTGCCCATGCCAAGCCGGTAGTATTCGGGCCTCACACAGAGGATTTTAAAGAGGCAGCCACGGCTCTTATAAGGAAGGGTGGTGGCTACATGGTGAATAGTGCAAACGAACTTGTAAATATTTTAGAAATTATCCTGTCTAACGATGTTTTGGCCCAAAAGGCAGGGGAGAGGGCCTTTCAGGTGATTGAAGAAAATAGGGGAGCGGTGGGAAAGGCCATTGACCTTATTTCTAAGACCATAGGTGAACAGACTATCACGGGCGGTAATTGTAATAAACGCCATAAATAAGTCGGCCCTTCACTGTCATTGCGAGGGAGTAAAACGACCAAAGCCTTGTCCCGAGCGAAGCGAGGGAACTCTTGAGATTGCCATGGGCTACGCCCTCGCAACGACCTTTGGTCGGATTGCCACGCTCCCTTCGGTCGCTCGCAATCACAAATAACGGTTGCGACACAGTCTCGTCATTGCGAGGAGCGAAGCGACGTGGCAATCTGTTCTTGAGATTGCTTCCCCTTCGCTGCGCTCTGGGCTCCGGCTCACACGCTCGCAATGACGTTTCTTGGCTGAAATGGTTAGATCGCACCGTGGCATGGACAGACAATACTATGTCGTAACACTTTAGCTGTTTGAAAAGAGCTAGTCGTCCAGAAAACGGCGCCTCGAAAATCCCCCTTAATCCCCCTTTTTCAAAGGGGGAAATGTCTCTCCTCCCTTTGGAAAAGGGAGGTTGGGAGGGATTTTAAAATACTTTTTCAAACAGCTAAACTGATACACTATGTCTATATTTTGACAAATAAACGTAATACTGTTCTCTACACAGGTATGACCAACGATCTGAAAAGAAGGGTCTTCGAACACAAAGAAAAATTGGTCGACGGATTTACGAAGAAATACAACGTCACAAAACTGGTTTACTATGAGGTATTTGATGATCCTGAAAATGCCATCTTGAGGGAAAAGCAGATAAAAGCTGGGTCAAGACAAAAGAAAATCGACTTAATTAACGAGCCTCTTGCAAAAGTCTTGTAGATGGCGTTCTTGTCATTCCGGCGAAAGCCGGAATCCAGTAATTTCAAGCAGATTGAGATACCTCTGGACACCGGTTTTCACCGGTGTGACGATTTTTGCAAGAGCCTCTAACAATAAGAATAGGGAATGGCTGGATTTGTATGAGGGAATATGAGATTGCTTTGTCGTCTGCCTAGGCGGACTTTCTAATTTACTTTGGACAGATGTGAATGAACTTGCAACCCGCAACTCGCAATTCGCAACTCGTAACTCTATTACTGCCTTTTGGCTATCTGTACAGCCAGGCCATGAGATTGAGATCGAAACTTTATGACATTGGTATCTTTAAGACCCGAAGTCTGCACTGCCGGGTCATCAGTATCGGCAACCTGACACTGGGGGGTGCGGGAAAGACGCCCCTGACCACATGGCTGGCCAGATACCTACAAGGCAAGGGTAAAAGGGTTGCCATAGTAAGCCGGGGTTATAAGGCAAAAAATAAAGGCCCTGTATCCATCGTCTCTGACGGCCGCCACATCCTTCTTGGTCCTGATGAGGCCGGAGATGAGCCGTTTATGATGGCCCAAAATCTCCCCGGTGTCCCGCTTCTCATAGGCAAAAAACGGTTCCCGGTAGGAATGAAGGCCGTAAAAGATTTTAGCCCTGATGTGGTCTTGCTTGACGATGGCTACCAACACCTGGGGTTGGCCAGAGACCTGAATCTCCTCCTTCTCAGGACGGTCAAGCCCTTTGGAAACGGGCGTGTATTTCCGGCCGGAACTTTACGCGAACCCCTTTCAGCGCTTAAGCGTGCGGATGCCTTTATTCTGACCTATGCGGAGCAAGGCACCGAATCTGTTATTGAGGAACAACGGCTCTTTTTGCAAAGGAGATTCCCGGACAAGCCGGTTTTTATAAGCCATTGTAAGCCAGTTTCCTTTTATTTGTTGAATGAAACATTCATTCGACTTGGGCGGACGAAAGACGATGAAAATCCCCCCTTGCCCCCCTTTACTAAAGGGGGGAATACGTTAAGCCCCTCCTGGGGGAAAAACGGGAACTCACCTATCCCCCCTTTGGAAAAAAGAAGTGCCCCATCGATTTCCCCTTTGGAAAAAAGAAGTGCCCCATCGATTTCCCCTTTGGGAAAAAGGAGGGCCCTATCAATTCTCCCTTTGGGAAAAAGGAGGGCCCTATCAATTCCCCCTTTGGAAAAGGGGGATACAGGGGGATTTTCAGATGAAAAGGCATCACATAACCTATCAGAACTAAAAGGAAAGAAGGCCCTGGCCTTTTGCGGTATAGCCCATCCCGGGTCTTTCCGGGACATGCTGATTCGTTTAGGTATTGATCTGGTTGATTTTATGGATTACCCTGACCACTATGATTATCATAGGGGTGACCTGGAAGAGATCGAGGAAAGGGCCGCCGGAAAAGGCGCGGAGTATATAATCACTACAGAAAAAGACGCAGTTAAAATTGAAACACACATGTCGCATGGCGACACAAAGGACAACGAAAATCCCCCCTCACCCCCCTTTATTAAAGGGGGGGATACGTTAAGCCCCCCCTTGGGAAAAGATGGGAACTCATCAGTTTCCCCTTTGGGGAAAGACGGGGACCCATCGATTTCCCTTTTGGGAAAAAGAGGGGACCAATTAATCCCCCCTTTGGAAAAAAGGAGTGCCCCATCGATTCCCCCTTTTGGAAAAAGGAGGGCCCTATCAATTCCCCCTTTGGAAAAGGGGGATACAGGGGGATTTTCAGATGAAAAACCGATTGAATTAAAGGTTCCTATCGGGGTATTAAAAACAGAATTTGTCTTTGAATCTGATTTTGAAGCCTTTATAAATAGACATGTCGGTATCTATTACTCCGGCAATTAAATACCCAAAAGCCGTCATTCCGGCGAAAGCCGGAATCCAGCAAAGGAACTGGATGCCGGATCAAGTCCGGCATGACATTTTTTATATATTTACCTGCCGGAGTAATAATACCGAATGACAGAATAAACTCGTCATCGCGAGGAGTCCGCCTTGGCGGACGACGAAGCAATCCCTTGAGATTATTTCGCTTTGCTCGCAATAACAGGCTATTGAATGTATGCAATTAAAACAAGATAAAAACATTAAGAATATCCTTATCCGATCCACCAACTGGATTGGCGACGCCATAATGACCACCCCAGCCATTCAGGCCATCAGGCAGAATTTCCCTACTGCGAATATAACCATTATGGCCAAGCCCTGGGTCAAAGATGTCTTTGCGGCTAATCCCGGTATCGATCGCATCATTGTCTATGACAGTATGCACAGACACAAAGGCTTGCGTGGGCAGGTGCGGTTGGCCAGGGAATTAGCTGAAGAAGGTTTCGATCTAGCCATTTTACTGCAAAATGCCTTTGAAGCGGCCTGGCTGGCTTATCTGGCGCGCATCCCAAGGCGGGCCGGTTATAATACAGATGCACGGAGTCTTTTGCTTACACATAGCGTACCTCTGAAAAAAGAGACAAAGAAGATACATCAGGTCTATTACTACCTCCGTATGCTGGAAGGCCTGGGCTTGGAGGTCGAGCAAAAGCCGCAGCTTTTTTTAAAACCCGCACCTGATGATATGGCCTGGGCAAGGAAGACGCTCCTTCCTCTAATTCCCCCTTTGAAAAAGGGGGATACAGGGGGATTTTCAGATGGGAATAAACTGATCGGCATCAATCCCGGGGCGTCTTATGGCCCGGCCAAGAGGTGGCTGCCGGAACGTTTTGTGGAATTGGCCGGGATGCTTACAAGACAGGCGGATGCCAGGGTAGTCATTTTCGGGACCAATGCGGATAGAAAGGTAGGGGAGGGGGCCTTAGCCGCGGCCCCGGGTAGCGTGATCAATATGGCCGGAAAGACCACCCTGGGCCAGGCCATGGCCTTGATGGCCTGTTGCCGGGTCTTCATTACCAACGATTCAGGCCTGATGCACGTAGCCGCAGCCCAGAATATTCCCCTGGTGGCCATCTTCGGCTCTACCAATCCGGTGACTACCGGGCCATTTTCAGACCGGGCCGTGATAGTGCGTAAGGATATAGATTGCAGCCCTTGCCTGAAAACAGTCTGTCCGGCTGATTTCCGCTGTATGAAGGAGATTATGCCGGAAGAGGTCTTTGCGGCTACTTTGAGGATGTTAGAGAGGTATAGAAATTGAATATCGGTGTCTTTCTGGACAGAGACGGGACTATTAACGAGGAGATGGGATATATTAATCACCTTTCACGGTTTCATATCCTCCCGCGTGCAGCCGAGGCCATAAGGCTCTTAAATAATAACGGATTAAAAGTGGTTGTGGCTACCAATCAGTCCGGCCCGGCCCGGGGATATTTCCCGGAGGAGTTGATCGGTGCAGTAAATAACAAGATGATAGACATCCTGAAAGAACAGGATGCGCGCCTTGACGGGATTTATTACTGCCCGCATCACCGCGAGGCCGTTGTTCCTTCTTACCGGGTGGCCTGCGACTGTCGCAAGCCCAAAACCGGCCTGTTAAAAAAGGCGGCTCAAGAGCTGGCTATTGATCTCTCGAAATCTTATGTAGTAGGCGACCGCTTCCTGGATATAGAACTTGCCCATAATGCCGGGGCCAAAGGCATCTTGGTCCTGACCGGTTACGGAAAAGGGGAGTTGATGCATCAGGGGAACTCGAATCCTACAAAGCCGGATTTTGTGGCTGAAGACCTGCTGGAGGCGGCTCAGTGGATCCTCCAGGACATAAGAAAGTATTTACCGCAGAGCGCGCAGAGACCGCAGAGATGAATAAAGAAGAAAGGCTAAACAAAATAACAGAGACGATTATTGGCGTAGCGGTCGATGTCCACCGTGCATTGGGACCAGGGCTTCTTGAATCTGCCTATGAAGCATGTATGGTGTACGATCTTACACATGCCGGTCTAAAAGTAGAACACCAGAAGCCACTACCTATCATTTATCGAGGAGTAAGACTCGATTGTGGTTATCGTTTAGACTTGGTAATAGAAAATGAGATCATCTTAGAACTTAAATCAGTTGAAAGGCTTTTGCCTATCCATAAAGCACAATTGATCTCTTACTTGAAGCTATCTCACTGTAACATCGGCTTATTAATCAACTTTAATGTTCGAATATTAAAAGACGGCATCCAGAGAATTGTTAATAATTTTCCTGATGCTCTGCGGTCTCAGCGATCTCTGCGGTAAAAATGAATATCCTTATTGTCAAACTAAGCGCTATCGGTGATGTGGTCCATTCCCTTCCTGTCCTCTACGCCCTGCGTGAGAAATTCCCATCAGCCCATATCAGTTGGCTGGTAGAAGAAGCGGCTTCCAGCCTACTTGAAGGCCACCCTTTGTTGGATCGCCTGATTGTTTCCAGACGCAAAAGCTGGCTTAAGGCCCTGAGCCACGCAGGTAATAGGAAAAGGGCTATAAGCGAGATAAAATCATTCATTCATGAGCTAAGAGATACTGAATACGATGTTGTTCTCGACCTGCACGCCCTTTTAAAAAGTGGATTTCTGATCTTCCTCGCCCGGGGCAAGCGAAAAGTCGGCTACGCTCGTGGGGATGAGGGTAGTTCTATCTTTCTGAACGAAAAAATTCCACCTTATGATATCGAAGAACATGCCATTCTGCGTTATATGAACCTGGCAAGATACCTGGGGGCGCAGCCAAATGGTTATTACTTTCCGATTCCTGTTTCGAGCGCTGATAAAGAGTCTATAAAGCGAGTACTGGAAAGAGAAAGAATAGAAGGTCCATTTATAGCTATAAATCCTGTGGCCAAGTGGGACAGCAAGCTCTGGGATAAAAAAAGGTTTGCCCTGCTGGCCGATCATTGTATAAGGGAATTTAAGCTCACGGTTGTTTTTACCGGCGGCAGAGAAGATGACGCCGATATTCAGTCAATTATGGAACAGATGCAGGAGAGGGCGGTTAATCTTTGCGGCAGAACCAACTTAAGGGAACTGGCTCATCTCTATAGCCTCAGTCGGGTGATGGTGACGACGGACACCGGCCCCATGCACATTGCGGCTGCCGTAGGGACGCCGGTAGTAGCCCTTTTTGGCCCTACCGCCCCCTGGAGAACGGGACCATTTGGGGATGGTCATGTGGTTATCCGCAAGGAGCTGCCCTGTAGCCCCTGCTTCAAAAAAAGGTGTACTGATCCGAGATGCATGAAAGAAATAGCAGTTGACGAGGTCTTGCAAGCGATTGTTATTCAGACCAGCGGTCAGGAGAAGCGATAAGGATTATACGTTGACGAAAATCGATATTGCCAAATATAAGGCCGGCTGGGAAGAAAGAACCCGGCGGGAAAGCGCCGAAAACGAGGCGGCAAGGGCTAAGGCCGTACAAGTAGCCCAAAGTCTAGCCGAAATGCTGATAAAGAATTACCCGGTTAAAAAAGTTGTTCTTTATGGTTCGGTTATTGAGCCGGGCCGCTTTAAAAAGACCTCGGATATAGACCTAGCTGTAGAAGGTCTTCCCAAACAACATTACTTTGAGGCCCTCGCCCTCCTGATGGAGGCCAGCCCTTTTGAGGTTGATTTAAAACCATTAGAGGACGTGAGTGAGTTGTTGCGGCAGCGCATAGACAAAGGCAGGGTACTTTATGAAAAAAGAACGAATAGCTGACCTACTGGCAGAAATCAACGATGAACTTTTGCTCCTTGACAAGCTTATCGGGGATATAGAAAATGTAAGTAAAGTAATCCCCGCAGATGAAGAACATAAGGCAGTCTATGAAGAAAGCCTGGCCTTAAAACTGCACAACTTTTATACCGGCATCGAAAGGATATTTGAAAAAATTGCAGAAGATGTTAATGGCGGCGTGCCGGCATCCTATGATTGGCATAAGCGATTGTTGAAGACCATGTCTTTGGAAATAACAGATGTAAGGCCACCCGTGATTTCTAAGGAAACGGCGAAGCTGTTACATGAATTTCTTGCCTTCAGACACGTGGTACGTAATATTTATGGATTTGAACTTGATTCTGAAAGGCTGACGAGACTTATCGAAAAAAGTAAAGAGGTTTTTGGCAGGTTCAAGCAAGACCTCCAGGATTTTTTGCAGTTTTTGGATAAGTTAAACAAGTAGTTTCCATTCTGATAATAAAGGAGATATTATGGCTGGCTTAAAAGAGAAATATGTTGTGGATGAAAGAGGAAAGAAGACGGCCGTGATACTCGGCATTCACGAATATAACAGACTTAAAGAAAAGATTGAAGATTACAGGGATAAGCTGGAATTACAAAGGGCAAAAAAAAAACGCTAAGAGCTTTACCTTGCTTGATGATTTTATTGAAGAACTAAAGGCTGAAGGCAAGCTTTAATGTTTAGAGTTATTCTCGAAGACAAGGCCAAAAAGGACATCCGAAGCGGGTGAAATCCATATATGAACATAACTTATGATCTTATACGTAAGGAAATAGAGACACAACATTATGAAATATCACTTCATGCAGATGATGAAAGAGTCGCCGAAGGATTAACTGTTTCTCAAATAGAGTATGCGCTATTAGGCTGTAAAATCATTGAGAAATATTTCGATGATCCTCGTGGGGAAAGTTGTTTGGTTCTTGGTTTTACTCCTGAAGGTATACCTATTCATGCTGTGTGTGGTAAGAGTCGTTCAGGTAATTTGATTTTGATTACAATTTATATACCAACTATGCCGAAATGGAAGGACCCATATACAAGGAATAAATAGGGGGTATTGAAATATGAAAAGAAAATATGGCGATTGTTTCTATTGCGGTGGAGCTGTAGAAGAAAAACTTATGCCTCGTGAAATTAGATGGAAAGGTCAATTACTGGTTTTTGAAAATGTGCCTATAGGAGTTTGCATGCAGTGCGGAGAAAAAGTTTTAAAGCCTGAGGTAGCAAAAGCTATCGATCAACTTCTTAAGGGTCAAAAAAAACCGAATAAAACTATTCAAGTTCCCGTATATGAGTATGAGAGTAATGTTGCCTAAGGTAGCTGTTGTCTAACGCAGCTTGACAAATATTTTTCTGCGTGTAGCAGTCCGCCCAGGCGGACGTCCGATTAAGGAGTCGTCATGATCAGTAAAGAACTTTTAGATATCCTGGCCTGTCCCAAGTGTAAGGGCGATGTCAGATTGAATGAGACCAAAGACGGTTTGATCTGTGATAAGTGCAAGCTCCTTTATGAAATCAAGGACGATATACCTATTATGTTGATTGATGAGGCAAAAGGAATTGAATAAAATCATATTATCTGTCATTCCGTGCTTGACACGGAATCCAGGGTTTTAGTTTCTGGATTCCTGCTTTCGCAGGAATGACACACGGGGCAGGAATGACATTTTCATTGTTCTTTGTGCCGACCTGTCGGCATGTGTGTTTTATATTCAGAGATATTACCTCGGCGTTAATCGATCCATCATTTCTTGAATAGCTCTTTGTACCTTATCCGTTCCCAAGTTCTGAAGGCATTTACTCCACCCTGTAGAATTACAACCTTTCTGATGACAGGGCACGCAGGCGTCATCGGGGATGACGACACGGTGATTGTCGCCCGGAGGCGCCCAGTCCCTCCAGTCTGAGGGGCCATAAATGGTTATGGTGGGAGCGCCCACCGCTGCGGCTATATGAGGAGCCGCGCTATCTACACCCACATGTAAAAAACTCAGAGACAATACCCCGGCCAATTCACCCAATGTAGTCTGACCGGCGAGATTAAAAACTCTTCCCCGACATTTTTTAGTTAATTCAGACGCCTTGTCTTTTTCCTCCGGAGAGCCGACAATGACTGTTGAAAGCCCGTATGTGTCCCACACCCAACCCATAATCTGGACCCATTTATCATAACCCCATTCCTTATATTGCCACCTGGAAAAGGGATTTAGCGTAATCCATCGTTGATGTTTTTCACCCTCACCCCAACCCTCTCCCATCAAGGGAGAGGGTTTTTTAAGACCTTTCTCGAGGCCATGGCGATTAATCTTAGAGACGTTCTGGCGATCAAGGAGTTGCCACGCCTGTTCTTTAACATTTTCAGAAACCCACAATTTGGGAACGGTATTTTCCGTATCGATGCCGAATTCTTTCACAATACGGAGGGATTGCTCTGCAGCGCCTAAAATCCTTTCCGGGGGTGCGGGAGGATCAACCACATGGGTAAATAACATATTCCGCCAGAAGGGCACGTCACGGTAAAACATGGACACTCTCACCGGGGCGCCTGTAATATAGGCCATTATTGCTCCCCGATCCCCGGCCCGTAGATCAAAGACAAGGTCAAAATGTTCCTTACGCAAGCCTCTTATAGAGCGTATTTGCTCAATGGCTTTTTTAAAGAAGCTTCCTTTATAACGCCTGACCTCAAATATCTTATGGAGTGATGGATCTTCCTCCAGCAGTGTCCCAAAGCCTTCATGTACAAGGACCGATACTCTTGCTTTGGGATACTTCTCTTTTGTAGCCCGCAACGTAGGTGTAACCCAGACTACATCGCCAATATCACCCAGTTGGATAATTAAGATGTTTTTTATATCTTCTTTTTGAAGAGGTTGACCTTTAATAAACATTAGCCCGACATGTATCTGTAGAAACGTTTGACTGCTTTTTTATCGGTCCTCATCCAAAAACCTCCCCTCCCTTGGCGGGAGGGGATTAAGGGGAGGGGGAACCCCCACCCTAGCCCTCCCCCGTCAAAGGGGGAGGGGATATAGGGTTTCTGAATGGGAACTAATCACGGACACCCATTTAAGTGCCAGAGTACGAGCCTTGAATTGACGACCCATTTATCCCTTAAATTTTTATTAGTAAAAAGCGTGACCAGATTTCCAAATGACGTTAACAACCAGTTTATGATCGTACGTATAAAAATAACGAAAAAAATAAGTTGATAGTAGCCACGGCTCCTCCATTTTCGAAAGAATTGATATCGGGAACGGTAAAACTCGATCCGGGAGCGGACATCCCGACCGATGCTCTGTCCCTGGAGATGATAAATAAAGGCTGAAGGGACATAGTAGATTTCCCATCCGGCGTTCTTCATATGTAACGCCCAATCCGTCTCTTCAAAAAAGAAGAAATATCGTTCATCGAACATTCCGACTTCGTCTATGGCCTGCTTCCGCACCAGGAGACAGGCCCCGATCCCTGAATCAACCTCAATCGGCTCCTTGTAATCATATCGCTTGCTGGGATAGCGCTTTGGAAAAAGGTATTCGAGGAGAGGGGTATTGAAAAGAAGCGTCGGTAGGGTGGGGAAGTTGGCGATTGAATTCTGCTTGCTCCCATCGGCATTTAAGAGCTGTCCGCAGGCCATGGCCGCATCCGGATGGGCCTCCATAAAGGAAAATAGTTCATAAACGGCGCCTTCGGTCAAAATCGTATCCGTATTCAGCAACAGCGCATACCGGCCCTTCATAATGCTAATAGCCTGATTATTCGCCGCCCCGAAGCCACGGTTGGTGTTGTTTTCGATAATCGTAACCTGGGGAAATTCCTCACGCAGCATGGCGGTACTTCCATCATGGGAGGCGTTGTCCACCACGATGATCTCAAGGGCGATACCTTGCACTGTCCCGTAGATGGAGTTCAGACAGTTTCGCAAGAGGTCTTTCGTGTTCCAGTTGACGATGATGATTGAAATGTCCATAAACGCTCTACGCGAATCCCAAATGACAAAGCTCAAAGTTCAAATCAATGTCAAATCCCAAAGCTCAAAACGTCACTGGTCACTGGTCACTGGTCACATTAGGATAGTTACAAGTTACAGGTTACAGAAGTTACAAATTTGTAACTTGTAACTTTTGCAACTTGCAACTTCTGTAAATGACAAATGACTATTGACTAATGACTTTTATTTTAGGGAACCTCTGATTTATTCCTTAGTCGTCATTCCGGCGAAAGCCGGAATCCATAAAATCAACAAGTTAGATGCCAGCTTGTATTACATGACCGAATTAATCAGAGTTTCCTTAGTCATTTGAACTTCATTTAAAATTTGGATTTTTAATTTTGATGAAGTCGTAACAAGTCTTAATTTCGTCACTCCGGCGAAAGCCGGAGTCCAGAAATGCTTGAAATTGCTGGATTCCGGATCAAGTCCGGAATGACAAAAGAGGGGAAAATTGACTTTTTACGAGCTAATCAATTTTTAACTTCTTAATATCCTTACCCTGTCTATTTAATTCAGCCAACTTGGCGTATTTAAAGAATTTATTCACCGAATCAGTAATGGCCAGGGTAAGTCCCTGTGCGCCGTCCAAAACCCCAAATTTTAAAAAGTAGTCCTGTAAAAATGTAAGAACTGCGCGCAGGGCCGCAGACCAGACCGAGGCTTTTCTGCCCTGGTCAAATGCCTCTTGGGCGGCCAAGGTGGAATAATGATCTATCTTGAGTAAAATCCGGCTGAGGTGACTTTCGGTATGATGCTCTATGGGCACGTCCAATTCCCGTACAGGGCCATTGACCACTATGGATTCGTGGACCTTTGCCGGGGACATTTGGCCATGATCCTTCTGGAAAAGCCTGACCACCCGGTCTGGCCACCATCCGGAGTGCCTGATCCAGCGCCCCTGAAAGTAGTTTTTTCTGGGAAAGCTATACCCGGCCGCGCTCCCTGAATCGTTAGAAACGATATTTTTTATGGTAAGGGCGGTTTCCGGTGGAATCCGCTCGTCCGCATCCAGCACAAGGACCCACCGGTTTTTGCACTTATCAATAGCGAATTGTTTCTGGGGGCCAAATCCCCGCCAGGGTTCGATGAATACCTCGCACCCAAAGTCTGATGCAATTTTTACCGTGTCATCCGTGCTCCCAGAATCGACTACTACAATCTGCCCGGCAAAGCTTATGCTTTTCAGACATTCCGGCAGGTTATCTGCCTCGTTCTTGGTTATGATGGCGACGGAAAGAGGAATATTACTCTCCATGTAACTGGAATTACTCTTACTTATGATTATCTTCGAGTAGAAACATTCGAAGAACCATAGGTAAAGGAGGGTATCTTTTCCAATATCGTAAATCCATTACAATGAGCATAATGCTTGATCAACCAGCCATTATTTATTTCAATAAAGTCCTCTTCTTCATTAAAGGATCGGTTGAAATATTTTTCAATAGCCCTTACTACACCTCTTTCATTATCCCATCCCCGAGCTGCGGTACCGTCTTTTCTGAAATAAACATCCTTTAGATTTGTATCGTGGAATAACACTTTGGAATTGTTAGATAAAAAAGGGAACCAATACTGTATTTCCTGACAAGTGTGCTCAAACAAGTGGCTCGTATCAATAAAAAGAATGTCGATTTGAGGTTCCATACGATTCTTTTTGCACCAATCCTTAAACTCCTTTGCAAATTCTATATCATCCTGTTGGACAAATATTCTTTGCCTATAAGAAGAAACTTTTTTACAGTCTGCAATATCTACACTGATCAATTTTGCATTCCATAACTTAGCTACACGTTCTAAGACGAACGTTGATTCGCCATCCCTCGCCCCGAGTTCCACAATTAATTTTGGACTTGCACTCAAACACTCGGCAAATAAAGTCTCCAGATGGTCACAAATATCTGTTTTAATATTTGAACGTTTCTTGATGTCATCTGAGGTTCTTAAGAGGGCTCCGCAAGGAGTTCTAGACAAGCTCATATATTTTTCGATAATCCCCATATGGTTAAGCCTTCCATCGTTAATGTAACCAAGTTGTCCATGTAAAAGAATTTATAGTACATAAGTCCAATTAATTTCCAGCATTTTTGCTAATTCTATCCTTAAGTAATTGATATTCTGCAGCCATTACTGGACTCAAATTTATTCTCTCGCATTTCTTGATGACTTTCAAAAGTTCCACACTCATTGCATGCCGACTTTCTTTAATAGCTAACAATTTTGTTCTACGAGATTTGTTCTTATTAAAAATTCGTTTAATTTCTCTTATCACGCGGGAATAGACAGGCATTTTGTTTTTATTGATCTTTCTGTTATTCAGAATGGTTCCAATTCCTGCCGTTTGATTGGAGTGTATTCTATATCTTGTCAAAGTATCTTCAACATAAATTGGATCGGCGAAAAAGAACGCATTTACACTGATCCACCAATCATGACCAATCCACTTTGAAGATGGCATTGGAAGGATGTATTCCTTTAAATCAGAAGAAAAGAACATAGTACATCCAGGAATAGGATTTGAAAAATTAGCTAATCGTTCTCTGGCCTGAGCACCTGTTACCGGAAGTGGTTCGTGGGGTGGGGCTACCTCCCAGTAATTTGTATCCTTGACGAGGTTCCCGTTCTCATTAATAAATTTTAAATTGTGAAAACATAGTCTTGCTTTTTCATTATCCTCTAAGGCATGAAATAACTTAGCAATTTTATCGGGATCCCAGATATCATCCTGGTCACACAATGCTATGTAATCCGTATCACATCTTGAGATCCCTATTTCAAAGGCCTTTTTAGAGCCTACATTTCTTTCATTTTGGATAACGGTAAACAGTTTTGGAAAATTATTGACATATTTATCGATTATTTTTCTTGTGTTGTCTTGTGAATAATCATCAACGATTACAATCCGTTGCGGTCTTTGAGTCTGCTCTAGAATGCTCTTTAATTGTTCATCTAAAAATTTCTCTCCATTATATGTGGCTATGACTGTCCCGACGGTTTTCATGGCTTCAAATTAACATGCCACTACAAGTTTTGAGATTAATATGGTAATAAAGGTAGTCTCTACAATCAATATTCATGGAAGGCCAGATGATAAAAGACGATAGAGGGTTTGAATTTTTAAAACAAAGCGTTCCTATATTAATGGGAATTTTCCTCTTTTTCAATCCATTTCCCCACACAACTACTATAAAAGAAGTTTCCCTTTATCTTTCGGTTATTATCGTATTTTTACTGATAGTCTTCAAAAAGATTGACTTCTCCTTCAAGACGCCGTTATCCATCCCTTTTGCGCTGTTTGTTCTTTGGAGCTTTGTGGGTCTCTTTTTTGCGCTCAATAAACCAAATAGCATCCATGACTTTTATGCACATTTACTAAAATATTTAGTCTTCTACTATATAATGGTCAATTTTTTTGATACTAGGAAACGGCTTACTTATCTTACATGGATAATAATTATATCAGCTACAATTTTTTCATTTGGAGGCATGGCTTATTTTTATCTTATGTTGGGGCAGAATGTAACCAAACGGTTTGTATTTATACCTTATCTCGATTTTCTTTATGTATTCGCTATCATCCTTTCCTTACGATACTTGTTCGGATACGTTAAGCCATATGGCAAAGCCATCGCGCTTATTTGTCTCGCAGGAACGTCCATGGCAACGCTTTTAACACAAACAAGAAATGCTCTACTCGCTATTTTCATTTCATTGGTCATATTATTGCCTAAAAACAAAAAAGGATTAATTATTCTTATTGTTTCTTTGATAGTTGTAGGATTTATGCCTATCAAGGACCGTTTCACCTTAGACAATATACTTAATAACGAAAGATTGGGTATAAATTATGTTTCATTTGAAATTATCAAAGACCACCCAATTTTTGGTATAGGATTTGGGATGCAAACCTATGACAATAAAGATTTTTTAGATAAATATAACGCAAGGGTACCCGTCAAATATAGACGAGAACCACCCGTAGCGGCTCCTCATAATTTATTATTCGACGTGGCAGTGAGAACTGGGTTGGCTGGTCTGTCATTTTTTTTCTGTATCGTAGTTTCTTTTATTCGTATGAGTTGGAAAATAATTAGATACGGAAAGGATGATTTTATAAAAAACTTCGGATTGTACCTTGTAGTTGCATTCATTGCCTTTTTTATCCAATCAATGTTTGCAGATGCGACCTTTGGTTTGCAAGCTATAGTTTTTTATACGATATTGGGAATGATGACCATCCTGTGGCGTCTTGATATGGAGCTGGATAATCAACCGGATATCAAATCGGCATATAGTTAGTTTTCATCCGGAAACCTAAAACTCCCGTGCCGCCGTAGGAGCGGCATCCTGCCGCGACGGCCTCTGTTGTCGCACCTGGAAGGTGCTCCTACAACGACGGGGTCACCAGGCGCGGGAGTTCACATTGGTGACTACTTAGGATTATATCTCACTGGGTTTGCCTTGAAATTGCATGACTCAAAGTCCTCACAAAATAGCCATTGTCATTCCAAAATACGGCTTGTTGGGCGGGGCGGAAGGTTTTACCGCTGAATTGACGGAACGGATTGCTCAGGATAGGCGATTTGAAGTGCATGTTTTTGCAAATAAATGGCAAAAAAACTCAGAACATATCACCTTTCACCACGTTCCGGTTATTGGTTTCCCAAAGTTCCTGACCACAGTTAGTTTTGCGTATTTTGCAGGCCGCAAGATATCCAAGATGAAATTCGATCTGATTCATGCCCATGACAGGATCTCCAATGCCGACATATTTACCATGCACGGTATCCCGCACCGAATCTGGGTCCGTGAAGTACGCAAAAAACGTATGAGTCTCTTTGACTACGCAACGGCCTGGGCCGAAAAAAAACTGGTTACAAACAAAAGCTGCCGGAAATTCCTTGCCGTATCCGATATAGCCAAGGAAAAATTTTTACAGGAATATCAGAACATTAATCCTGATAAAGTCCGGGTCATTCATCCCGGTGTCGATATACAAAGATTTCAAGGGCTTGATCGGCAGCGTTGCCGCCAGGAGATAAGAAGGCAATTTGGCATAGGTCTGTCGGATAAGGTGATTTTGTTTGTTTCTATGAACTTTGATATTAAGGGCCTTGATAAGGTTATGATGGGAATGGCTAAATTCAAGTTGAGACACCCTTCAGAAGGGTTTAAATTATTGGTTGTAGGCAAAGGTGATGATAAAAAATACGGCCGCCTCGCTCAGAATTTAGGGATCAAAGACCATGTAATTTTTACTGGGATTGTCCAAAAGGAAGACCTTGACAGGATATACCTCGCCAGCGATATCTTTTCCATGCTTTCGAAATTCGACACCTTTGGAATGTCCGTACTTGAGGCCATGGCTGCTTCCTTGCCCGTTATCATTAGTGAAAAAGTAGGGGCAAAGGACCTGGTGAAAGAGGGGATTAATGGATTTGTTATTGAGGATACATCAGACTCTAACGAAATCAGCGACAAAATCAAATGCTTGTTCAATGCAGATAAAAGAACCAGTATGGCAAAAGAAGCTTATAATACAGCACAGAACAATTCATGGGAAGTCGCAACAGAAAAGATTATAAGTACTTACGAAGAATTATCGAATTGATATCCCGGCCCTAGTTGAAAGGTAACTTATTAAAATTGGGCAGTTTTTATGAAAACTAAAATATCTGTCATTTTAACGGCGTGGTGCAGACCACAGTACTTGGAGGAGCAGGTTGAGCGAATACTTGAACAAAGCATTCGTCCTCACGAGATTGTACTATGGTATAACAGTCCACCCAAAAAATTAGGTTTCTTGGAAAGAAAACAACAGTTGAGTTTTAAAAATGATAAGTATGTAAAAAAGATCATCTGTGATTACAATTTTGGCATTATCCCACGTTTCAGCATGGCCTCATGTATGGAGGGAGATTATGTTTGCATTTTCGATGATGATACGATACCTGGAGAACGTTGGTTTGAGCATTGTTTAAGTTACGTCGATAGCAAAAAGGTAATGTGCGGAACAATAGGCCTCCGTTTTTTATCAAAAGACGAACTGAAAACGGAAAAACCCAGAATGGGCTGGGAGGCTATGAACACTCACCTGGAATACGTGGACGTAGTTGGTCATAGCTGGTTCTTCCGGCGCGAATGGGCTAGATATTTCTGGGACGAAGAACCCCTTCTTCGTAGTTTCGGTGAAGATATTCATTTTTGCGCCATGCTCCAGCGTCATAATATTGGTGTTGCCTGTCCCCCTCATCCAGAAAACGATAAATCTTTATGGGGATCGGTAAAACCGGAACGTGGCGTGGACAAAGTAGCTATTAGCTGTAGTTCCGATAAGTCAAAGGAATTTTGGCAAGTCGTCAGACATGAAATCAAACGAGGATATAAGCCTATTCTATTATGATACTCGTGGCATTTGGTACTAGACCTGAAATCATCAAACTTTTTCCGGTAATTAATGAGCTAAAAGCGCAGGCGTTACCATTTAAAACGCTTTTTAGCGGGCAACAGCTCGATTTATACGAAGACGTCAAAGAATTAGTGCCATCACCTGATTTTAGTTTTGCTGATGTTTTCTGCGGAAGTGGCAAACATAACTCTTTGGGAATGAGTTTTATCAAGATCTGTCAAGCCGCTGAAAGGCTTTTTTCTGATCATCATTTTGATATGGTTATTGTTCAGGGAGATACTACAACAGCCTGGGCACTTGCACAAATGGCCTTTTATAATAATATCAAGGTCGCCCATGTAGAAGCTGGATTACGCACCTTCGATATGGAGAGTCCCTATCCCGAGGAGTTGAATAGAACCCTAATTACTCAGGTAGCATGTCTCAATTTCGCCCCAACCAAACAGGCTTACGATAATCTCGTCAATAGTGGTGCACAGAACATATATCTGGTAGGAAACACCATCGTTGATGCCGTCAATTATTTTAAAACTCGTCTCCACTTGGCCGGAGGGCAATCGAACAAGGTTTTAGTCACGATACATCGCAGAGAGAACCATGCGTACATGGCACAGCTATTTGATGAATTGCAAAAGGTTGCTTCCAAGAATTCGGAATTGGAACTGATCTTTCCTATGCACCCAAATCCTAACGTTACCAAACATCGATCTAGGCTCACAGCCGATAATATCCGCGTTATTCCACCGATTGGTTACCCGGACATGTTGAGATTAATAAATCAAGCTCGTTTTATCATATCGGATAGCGGCGGTATCCAAGAGGAAGCTACCTGCTTCAATAAGAAGGTGTTAATTGTCAGGGCAAAGACAGAACGACCGGAAGTGATTGAAATGGGTTTGGGACTTTTGGCAGGTAAAGATATTCAAAATATTATTGACTGGGCTAAGACGCCCCCAAAGTCTATTAAAAAGTCTCCTTACGGGGATGGAGACGCATCCCAAAAAATCGTTCGAATTCTATCGGAATTTGTCGATAAAAAGGAAAGAACTGAGAAAAATTATGAAGCAGGACTTCATAAGCGATTTTCTTGAACTAATGAAGATGATTGTGGAATCCGATTCGATGGCCTTTTCCAGATTTGCCGATGGAGAAGCCAATATCTTAAAGAACAACAAGATCGGGAATAAAGATGGATGGTTGTATAAAAAGGATAAAAATCTTGTCTTCCGGGCCGATTTAAGAAAATCCTTATTATGTACAGACCCCGGGTTCATCTATGGAATTTCTTGCACATGCTGTGACAAGGAAAACCATGAGTTTTTACTTCAGAACATGAAGGCAAACTTGGAAAACGTGACATTTTCCAATCTGTGGGTTAATTCAAATTTCCCGTTATTTAAAGAACATTTTTTCAAAACTCTCATCGCATCGAAAAAAGATATCGTGATTTGCACTAACAGTAAGGCAAAAATAAAAAAACTAGAAGAAATTATACCGATTAAGGATTTTATCCCTATCCCAGGGAATTGTGTCATTTTTTGGGAAAAAAACAGAGATTACGTCAGGGCCCTGCTTGATCTGAAGGGGAGTATTTATAAAAATACCATATTCCTGTTTGCCGCCGGCCCTCTTTCCGAAATATTGATATACGAGTTGTGGTTAGTTAACCCTAACAATATTCTGTTGGATATCGGTTCTTCACTTGATCCATTCTTATTCGAGCGCAAGTCAAGATCATATCATTACGAAAATAGTGAATTCGCTAATCGGACATGTGTTTGGTAGATTCTAAGAACCTTAAAACAAAAGTTGTGAAGGGTGGATCGCTGAAAAAATTTAGAAGACAATTCAGGGCTTGGAAAAATAAGAAGAGGCTGGAGCGGGAACTCGACCATTATAATTCGATATTTGCATCACGCCATCTCACCATACCTGATGACCGAATTATCCGGCAGACCATAAGACAAAAATTCCCCCATTTAAAACCGAAAACAAAAGGTGAGTTGCACATCCTCGCCATTTATCATCATTACAACTGGGAGAATGAATCCCTGAGGCCTGCCCTTGCAAAACTCGGATCCGTTCGACACTATGACTGGTTTGAGGAATTCAACCATCAGCAAAAGGACTGGCATACTTCAGTAAGGGCAGTGATGAACGAGGATCTCGTTAAGCGCGTAGGGCGGTGGATCAAGGAAGATGATATCGATGTAATCTTTGCTTATCTTTCCGGCGAACTGGTGACACCGGAGACCATGCAGGCACTAAGGGCCTTTGGCGTTCCCATGCTTAATCTCGCCCTGAACGACAAGGAACATTTTGTGGGAAAAATCAGACAAGGCCAGGCCATGGGTTCCAGAGACATCTGTCGTTATTTTGACCTTTGCTGGACAAGCACCGAGGATGCGCTGAAAAAGTATTGTGTGGAAGGCGCTCTTCCTGTTTATCTTCCGGAAGGCGCTAACCCTGAAATTCACAGGCCATACTACGCAGATAAAAGCATTGATGTGTCCTTCGTTGGGCAATGTTATGGAAGCCGCCCCGAAGTCATTGAGAGGCTTAGAGAGCAGGGTATTAAGGTTGAACCCTACGGCTACGGCTGGCCGAATGGTCCGCTATCCACGGAAGACATGGTGCGCATGTATTCAAGAAGCAAAATAAACCTCGGTTTTGGCGGAGTAGTGGGCCATAAGGATACCTACTGCCTCAAGGGCAGGGATTTTGAGATTCCTATGAGCGGTGGGCTGTATTTAACCGAGTATAACCGGGAATTAGAGCGATTCTATGATTTGGGCACGGATATTGTAACATACACCGGCTTTGAAGATCTTGTTTCAAAAATTCAAGACCTTCTTTCCAATCCTGAAAAGGCCGAGGCCATAAGAAAAAGCGGGTATCAGCGCGCCCGCCGTGAGCATACCTGGGAGATGAGGTTCGATAGGATATTTAGATTGGTTGGTCTAATCAAGGATGCTTAGAAGCCCAAATCCCCGCTTGGGTAACCTGTTGTGTCGCCGTCGCGCCGCCGCAGCGAGTTCCCACGGAGAGAACGATTCCCCACCCGTAGGAGCACCTTCCTGCCTGTGCGTCGCACGCAGACAGGCCAGGTGCGAACGGTATCGCGGCAGGATGCCGCTCTTATGGGCTTCTCCTTTTGTATCAGTTTAGCTGTTTGAAAAAGTATTTTAAAATCCCTCCCAACCTCCCTTTTCCAAAGGGAGGGGAAACACTTCCCCCTATGAAAAAGGGGGATTAAGGGGGATTTTTGAGTCGCCGTTTTCTGGACGACTAGCTCTTTTAAAACAGCTAACGTGTTACCTCTTTTTTGATGGTGGATCGAGGGAAGATTTGCGTTTACTTCGGTGTCTGGATAATGGTATGTTAGCTGAAAATCGAGAACCCTTGACAGGCCGATCATCCTTGATCCACGATGAAACTGTTGACAGAGAGCAATGGGTGATCTCCGATTACCAGGCAGCGGGGTTCAAATCCGAATATCGAATATCGAAATCCGAAACAAATTCAAATGTCCGAATTCCCGATGTCCTAAACAACACCAGCATTGATTGCCTTGGATTTGAATTTTGGTGATTCGATATTGTTTCGAGATTTTCGCCCCGGCGAATCTGCCTTTGGGATGACGTGCTTCGGGTTTCGGATTTGAAATAATGCTGCACAGCAACCAATAGTGTGTTTACGGTCAAGAGCTAACGCGTACGAAAATAGGCGGTAGATTTGGATATGAAAAAGAGGTTGCATCCCGTACACCCGGGTGAGGTTCTTCTGGAGGAATTTCTCATGTTCACCGGAGATAATTAAGCAAATGAGGTATATTCCAAGCATGATTCATGAGCATGATACAATAGTGTTTTGCCGGGATCTTGATGAGTACGGCCTCAAACGAGGAGATATTGGCGCTGTTGTTCATTGTTACGAAGATGGCAAGGCATACGAGGTTGAGTTTGTAACGGGTGAAGGTAAGACCGTTGCTGTGGTCACCCTTGAAAGCAAGGATGTGCGTTCTATGACCATGAAAGAGATCCTTCACGTCAGGGAAGTGCAAGCAGCGTAACGAGGCGTTGCCGGGGGCATGGTGGCTGGAAGGAACGACAGAGCGCTGGATTTCAAAACGTTACTGGTCATAAGTCATCGGTAATTGGTTAAACCTGAAAGATTATTCTCTTTCACCAGTGACCAATGACTGTTGACTAATGACATTTAGTTAGGTTGACAGGTATGGATAAAGAAAAACTAAAAAGCGCCGTTAACCGTTTTCACGCCGTAAAGATCATGGTCATTGGCGATGTTATGATGGACGAGTTTATATGGGGCAAGGTATCCCGCATCTCTCCTGAGGCGCCGATACCGGTGGTGGATGTAAGGGATGAGTCCCGGATGCTGGGAGGGGCGGGAAACGTAGTACACAATATCTGCTCGCTCGGCGCACAGGCCTCTCTTTGTGCAGTCGTAGGCAGGGATGAGATGGGGCGCCGCGTGGTCAGAGAACTACGGAAACTTGGCTGTCCCACCGAGGGCATCGTGGTTGAGGAGTCAAGGCCGACTACGGTCAAAACCCGTATCGTAGCCCATGGGCAGCAGGTAGTGCGTTTTGACCGGGAAAACAGGGAGAAAATATCAGAAGAGAGTATCGGAAAGATCTTATACTGTGTCCGCGACAACCTCGCCGATACCTCCGCGGTTATAATTTCAGACTACGCCAAGGGAGTGGTCTGTCCAAAGTTGATGGATGGTTTAAGGGCCCTTCTGTCCAAAAATAAAGTTATCTGGGCCGTAGATCCAAAGGTGCGGGATGTGCGCCTCTTCAAGGGGGTGACTATTTTTACCCCAAACCAGCTTGAGGCGGAGAGCATAACCGGCATCAGGATTGACTCAGATGAATCACTGGCCCGAGCCGGGGAAAAACTAAAGAAGCTGGTCCAATGCAAGGCCGCCCTTGTTACCCGTGGAGAGGCCGGTATGGCGCTTATCGAGAAAGGGCAGGGGGTGTATTTCATCCCCACGTTAGCCAAAGAGGTATATGATGTCACGGGGGCCGGGGATACGGTGATTGCCACCATGACCATGGGCCTGGCCGCCGGGCTTACCATGCGCGAGGCAGCTACCCTGGCTAATTTTGCCGCCGGCATTGTTGTGGGGAAAATAGGCACGGCTACCGTACGGGCGGTGGAATTGATAAATGCCATTACCGACCTATGATTATTCACCGCAAAGGCGCAAAGGACGCAGAGTGTTGGTAAATTCGAAATCCGAAGCACGAAACTCGAGACAAATTGAAGCTCCCCGCAGCAAGCTGCAGGGAATTTCCGTATGCAAGGTAAAATGCATCGTATTCGCTCGCTAACCCCGCCGCAAGCAGCGGGGAATGCGCTCGCTATGCATGTTCAAATGACCAAATGAGAACAATGACCAAAACGAAAAATCGAAGGCGTTGCTGATGGACGTTTCGAACATTCGACATTTGGATTTTGGATTTGTTTCGGATTTCGTATTTCGATATTCGGATTTGGTTGCGGCTATGCCGCGCTGTGTGCTCCGCGGTCTCTGCGGTAAAAATGAAATTTTATGAGCAAACCAAAGCCTTCTCCTCCCGCCAAGCTTGTAGTAAGCATTATAGCCAAGGACGAGGCCCTGATTAATGAGACCATTAAGGCCTTGGCCGACCACTGGGGAGATGTGGACTTTATAAGCGAAGTTTTGCCCTTTGATCAGACGGATTATTATAACACAGAGTTGGGCGCTCCTCTTCTGCGGCGGTTTGCTGCCTTTGAGGCGCTGATAGACCCTTCTCTCCTCCCGGACCTTAAACATGAAACCAATGCCGTGGAGATGGAAGGGGCCGTAGAGGGCAGTCGCCGGGTGAATATTGATCCAGGGTACATAGTGGCCGAAAGGTTGATCCTGGCCACGGGTAAGAACTATACCCACCGTATTTACCTTGGGAAGGGGATTTACGCCGATCTGACACTTATCTACAGTAAGGGCGAGTTCCAGACCCTGCCCTGGACATATCCGGATTATGCCAGTCAGAAGGTGAGGACGATCATGGAACAGATCCGGAGGAAGTATCTTTTTCAGATGAAATAGCTGTCAGCAGTCAGCGGTCAGCACTTAGCTTAACATGAGAGCCTTTTACAAAAGTCGTAACACTTTAGGTTTTTGAAAAGTATGCCTGGGCAAGGCACTATAAACGCCAAAATCCCCCTCAATCCCCCTTTTTCAAAGGGGGAGGTGGTTTCTCCTCCCTTTGGAAAAGGGAGGTTGGGAGGGATTTAAGAATACTCTTTCAAACAGCTAAGCTGATGCTGAGGGCTGACATCTGATCGCTGAAAGCTTGAATCCGAAAACGATAGTTTTCGGATGAAAACTAATTACTGACTGCTGATCGCTAAAAGCTGATAGCAAGGAGTAAACAGTGCTTAAAAGTATGACGGCCTTTGGCCGGGCCCATGGTGAACTGCCGTGTGGATCGCTGACTATCGAGATTAAGTCTGTAAACCATAGGTATCTGGATATCAGTTTACGACTCCCCAAAAAATACACACCACTGGAAGAACGGATCAAGAAAAAGATAGCCGCACAATTTTCCCGGGGCAGAATAGAACTTGTGCTCCAGATTAATGGTGATGCGATAAGGGTGCAGAACCTTGAAATAGATACGGGGTTGGCTGCTGCCTATCACAGGATCCTGAGCCGCCTGAAGGAGCAATTCGACCTTAAAGGGGAGATAGAACTATCTCTTATGGCTTCCTTTAAGGATATTATTTTGATAAAAGAGGAAGAGATAGATGTGGAGAAGGATTGGGCTGTTATAGAATCCGTCCTTAACGAGGCTATGGGTTACATGGAACAGATGAGGATAGAGGAGGGAAGGGCGCTTTCTGCCGACCTTCTAAAACGAGTTGATCTCCTTTCTTCTTTGATTGATGATATAAAGAACCACGGCCCTGAAGTGATAAGGGGTTATGGGGATAAGCTGCGGGAGAGAGTTAAGGCCCTTTTAGGGGACATAGAGGTTGATCCAATGCGCCTTGCCCAGGAGGTAGCCATTATGGCGGACCGCTCTGATGTTACCGAGGAACTGGTCCGCATAAAAAGTCATTTCAACCAATTCAGGGGATTAACGGATACCGATGGAGCTATAGGCAGAAAACTTGATTTCCTTATCCAGGAAATGCACCGTGAGGCCAATACCATAGGTTCAAAGGCTGGAGATGCGTTCATTTCGCACAAGGTTGTGGATATCAAGTCTGAATTGGAAAAGATGCGGGAACAGGTGCAGAATATAGAATAAAAGCACCTATTCACCGCAGAGACACAGAGGACACAGAGAAAAATAAAAAACAGGAACCAATCAAAATTTAAAATCCCCCCGCACCCCCCCCCTTTTACTAAGGGGGGGATCCCGTGAAGTCCCGCCTTGGGAAAAGACGGGGGCATCATCAATTCCCCCTTTGGAAAAGGGGGACAGAGGGGGATTTTCAGGTGAAAGGGAGTGATCAACCAGTGGGAAAAATTACGGATTCAAGATTGCTCAACATAGGTTTTGGCAATTCCGTGGTGATGGACAGGATAATTGCCATTGTCAACCCAAGTTCTGCGCCGATGAAAAGGTTAAAAGAAGAGGCCAAAGAAAGTAAGATGCTGATCGACGCTACCCAAGGGAGGAGGACGCGTTCTATCATCGTGACGGACAGCAACCATATTATCCTCTCCGCAGTCCAGGCCGAGACTATTGCCCAGCGTTTTACGAGCGATATTTACAAGGAAGAAGAGGTGAAAGAAAAATAGTGCCGGGGAAAGGTAGTTTGTTCGTAATTTCTGCGCCTTCCGGGGCTGGAAAGACCACGGTATGCCATCGGGTCCTGGAGTCTATACCGGATCTGGCCTATTCTATCTCACATACCACACGTCCCCCGCGTTACGGCGAAAAGAATGGGGTCGACTATTTCTTTGTCTCCGAAGATGAGTTTCTTCGCATGAGGGAACGTAAAGATTTTCTGGAGTGGGCCCTTGTACATAACAACTATTATGGCACGGCTAAAAGACAAATAAGTGACTGTCTGGGATCAGGAAAGGATATCCTGCTGGACATAGATGTCCAGGGCGCGAGGCAGGTACGGGATCAGCTATCTGAGGCCATACTCATATTTATCTTGCCTCCCTCCTGGGAGGTCCTGGAGGAACGGCTCAGGAAAAGACAAAGCGATGACGAAGAGGCCTTAAAATTGCGCATGGCCAATGCCCGCAATGAGGTAAGGGCTGTTCGGGAGTATGATTACATTATCATCAATGATGACCTGGACGAGGCAGTTCGTAATCTTACAACTATAGTCCAGGCCGAACGTTGCCGCCGCTCCCGCGTCATTTCTTCACTCAACTGGTTGTCCATTAGCGTATAGCGTTTAGCGTATCAGTTTAGCTGTTTGAAAAAGTATTTTAAAATCCCTCCCAACCTCCCTTTTCCAAAGGGAGGAGAAACACTTCCCCCTTTGGAAAAGGGGGATTGAGGGGGATTTTGGCCCTTATAGCGCCTTGCTTAGGTATACTTTTCAAAAACCTAAAGTGTTACCGTTTAGCGTTTAGCGGGTAGATGATGCCTGATCTGATATGGGGAATACACCCAGTCCACGAAAAGCTCAAAAATAATCCGGAATTAGTCCAAAAGATCCTGGTTAAGTACGGCGGTCAGGGAAAGGCCCGGCAGGCCATCATAGATCTGGCCCGGGCGCGGTCAGTCAGCGTACAGTTCGAGAAGGAAGAAGCCCTGGAACATATTGTCGGCCATAGCCATCATCAGGGCATAGTCGCGTATATTCAAGAAGTTAGTTATAAAACCTTAGAAGATATATTAAGTTATGCCTATCCTGCGACATACGGCCTGATATTGGTATTGGACGGGATAGTTGATCCCCAAAACCTTGGCTCTTTGATAAGAAGCGGATATGCTGCCGGGGTCCAAGGTGTTGTAATTCCCAAAGATCGATCCGCACAGGTCACCGGGACAGTAGAAAAGGTGGCTGCCGGCGCGCTCACTTATGTACCTGTAGCCAGGGTTACAAATATTGTGAGGGCTCTTGAGAGATTAAAAGAGGCCGGATATTGGGTTATCGGCACAGCCGCGGAGGCCGATAAGACGATTTATGAGACAGATTTTAAAACTAATGTGGCCCTAGTTATCGGCAGCGAGGCAAAAGGCATTCGTCCATTGGTCAGAAGGCATTGTGACCTGATGGTTTCTATCCCCATGTTAGGGAAGGTCTCTTCCCTAAATGCCGCTATGGCCGGGGCGGTTATTCTTTTTGAGATAGTGCGGCAACGAAGGGAAGTAGAAGTCATTAGTCAATAGTCATTTGTCACTGGTAAAAGGGGTCTATCTTTCTCCCGACTTAACCAATGACTAATGACCAGTGACGAGTGACGTTTTGAGCTTTGGGATTTGTCATTGATTTGAACTTTGAGCTTTGAAATTTGAACTTATTAATACCCTATGTGCTCAGCGGACTCTGCGGTGAAATATGACAAGGAGAATTACATGAGGACAAAAAGGTTTTGGTTTTCCCTGGTTGCAGTACTGGTGCTATTCTGCGTCGGTTGCAGCACTCCGGAGGAAAAGAAGGCCAAGCATTATAAAAAAGGCATGGAACTGGTCAAGGAAAATAAGCTGGACGAGGCCATTATTGAGTTTAAAAACGCCCTCCAGATCGATCCCAAATATGTGGATGGGCACCATCAATTAGGCCTTGCTTATCTCAAAAAAGGAAATCTAAGGGGCGCTTTTGGAGAACTAAGCCGGACGGTGGAACTCAATCCTGAGCTATACGATGCCCAAGTCAAACTTGGAAATCTATACATGTTAGGCCGAAAACTACCGGAGGCAAAAGAAAAGGCGAACCTGGTGCTGAAAAAGGAGCCTGACAATATTGACGCCCTCTATCTGTCAAGCAACATTCTATTGGTCGAAGGTAACCCCGACGAGGCTATTGCCACCCTAAATAAAATTATTGCCCTCGATCTTAAACAGTCTCCGGCCTACATATTACTGGCCAGAATTTATGCAGGGCAAAAGAAATTAGATCTCGCGGAGGAATACCTTAAAAAGGCAATAGCGGCAGATGAAAAGGCGCCTACTCCCCGGCTCACCCTGGCTGATTTTTATGCCCGTACCGGACGAATTGACCAGGCAGAGGCTGAACTGAAAAAGATTATCTCCTTAAATCCAAGTAAGCCAGACTATTACATTATACTGGGCAATTTCTATATGGCAACACGCAGGCCGGCAGAGGCTGAGGGTACCTTTAAAAAGGCCACGCAGCTCGATCTCAAGGACCCGAAGCCTTTCATGGTCCTGGGACGGTATTATGCCTTACAGAATAAATTTGAACCGGCCCTTGCCGAGTTTAAAAAGGCTTCAGAGGCTAAACCGGACAATTTAAATATCAAGAACGCCATAGCCACGCTCTATTATGACTTCGAAAAGGTGAACGAGGCCGAAAAGGAAGTAGAAGACATCCTTGATGAGAACGAAAAGAACATCCCGGCCCGCATACTTAAGGGCCGGATTTATCTCAAGAAGAGAGATTTTACCAGTGCCCTGACCGAATTTGATGGGATTCTTAAAGAGGAGCCCCGTCTTCAGGATGTCCGCTATTATAAGGCCATGGCTCATATAGGAAAAGGTGAGACGCAACTGGCCAAAAACAGCCTGGTCGAGGTCGCTAAGCAGGCGCCGGGCCTTACAAAGGCAAGATTGTTGCTGGCCGAGATCTATCTGGGAGAACGGGCTGTTGACGCCGCGCAAAAGGAACTGCAGGAAGTGATCAAGATTCAGCCCGGAAATCTGCAGGCCAGACTTCTCCTTGGAGACAGCTACCTAGGGCAAAAGAAGGTCAAGGAGGCACAAAAAGAATATCAGGAGGCCAAGAAAATAGCTCCTAACTCACCGGCAGGTTATTATCGTCTGGGTATAGCCTACCGTCTGACAGGCCAGAATAATCTGGCGTTAAATGAGTTTGAAGACGCCTTAAAGTTAAATCCTCATCTTATTGATGCCTTAAGCCAGGTGGTTTCTATTCACGTGGCAGGAAGAGATCTAAAAAAGGCCATAACCCGCTCGGAAGAACAGCTTAAACGTTCCCCCAACAATCCTTTTATCTATAATCTACTTGGCAATCTCCATTTGGCGGACCAAAAGGTTGACCTTGCAGAAGGAAGCTACAAGAAGGCAATTGGCATCAGTCCTAATTTTGTCTCTCCATATATGGCCCTGGGGAGGCTGTATGCAGCCACAAAACGCACGGATAAGGCCGTAATGGAGTTTCAGGAGGCCATAAAAAGGAATCCAAAGGCTATAACCGCCCGCATGAGTCTGGGGGTATTGTATGAGTCTCAGGGTAAATACGACGCCGCCCAGAAAGAATACCGGGAAATCTTAAAAACCAATCCGAGATTTGTACCGGCAGCAAATAATCTGGCCTGGAACCTGGCGGAACATGGCGGAAACATAGACGAGGCCCTTACCCTGGCCCAAATGGCCAAGGAACAGAGCCCTGAGGACCCGGGCATCGCTGATACCCTGGGATGGATCTACTATAAGAAAAACGTAGTTGACAGCGCTATAAGAGAGTTTGAAGATGCCATTAAGAAAATTCCTAATCATCCTACCATCCATTATCACCTAGGCATGGCCTATCTAAAGAAAGGAGATAAGGCTAAGGCTAAGGCAGAGCTGACCAAGGCCCTAAGCATAAGTCGCGCCTTCCCGGAGGCTAAAGAGGCAGAAAAGGCCCTTCTAAGTACAAAATAAGAATGCCAAATGCCAAAGCTCAAAACGTCACTGGTCACTGGTCATTAGTCATTGGTTAAGTCGGGAGAAAGATAGACCCCTTTTATCAGTGACAAATGACTATTGACTAATGACTTCTACTTTAGTCATTTGGATTTGATTTGAACTTTGGATTTTGACATTTGAACTTTAATAAGGGCTTTTTTGGGGTTCCGAAAGGCAGGTTACGATGCCGGGAGTGCCAGGCGTGCCTTCTACATGGAACCTGGCCTGAGTAAACTGTTCGGCAACCCAGATATTGGTCATAAGGTGTAAGGTTATTTCTGCGGTAAAGACCTTGCTTTCTCCATCAGCCAGGGCCATATAGGGAATGAGCTGATCGGCGAGGTGGCTATCTATGGCCGCCTGACTGTCCAAAAAGGAGAGGAATAGATCGGCGGCCTCGTCGGCTACCTCCTCTGCCCGTTTCCCCCTGGCCCCTAAGGCTGAAAAACCGGCATAGGAATCGCCTTCCCGAACCCTTAAGAACACAAAAGTCCCCTGACCAATAGAAGGCGCCGAAATCTCTTCACAGGAGGCTGTTATCCCCACAACGGCACGCCGCGGCGTATCTTCGAAAATTCTCTTTAACAATTGCCTCTTTTGCCGGGTTACAATGTGCTCCGGCAGATTGGAGGCTGCTGATATCGCGGTCAACTCTTCTGGTTGCAGTTTATCAGTCTTAGATATACCTTTCAGCCCGCCAGAGGCGGGCTTTATGGAGAAATGGACAATGCCTTCGCCCATAGGATACCAACCCCATCGTTCAAGGTGGGCATCTATCACCGTTCCCATCCCCTCTATGGTGGGTATAAATACCCCGGCCAGGTAGTGAAAGGGCGGACTCCAGGGCACGTGAGTGCCGCCTTTTATGGTCACCTCGGAAGGCTCGCCCGCAAAAGCTAATGGAAGTGATATAGTTTGAAAGACTAGAGAGACGGATCCAGCGCTTCCTCTTTCTTCGGCCACATCAAAGGAGTATTTGCCGCCTTTTAAGGTAACAGGCCGAAAGGCGAGGGTGGTTGAACCGATGGTGGCGCCGTCAACTGCGGCCTGGCTGATCGCCTTCGCTGCCTTTACGCTGGCCAGGTGTTGTGGCCTCAGACCGGGATTTTTTCTGTTGGCGCGGATGTTAGAGATGCGAAAGGGCTTCTGGAGGAGACAAGATAGACTTAGGGCCGTCCGTAATATCTGCCCGCCCCCCTCTCCATAGGATCCATCAATTTCGATCATAGGTATTATCAAAAGATTAACGACAGAACACACAGCGCGGCATAGCTACAACCAAAAGCGCTTTGCGCGAATTCCAAATGACAAAATCCAAAGTTCAAGTAAAGCTCAAATGACAAATGACAAATGTCATCCGCCTCCGGCGGACTCTATTTGAGCTTTGACATTTGGCATTGATTTGAACCTTGAGCTTTGGATTTTGAACTTCTTAACATGCTATTTTCATCAGGAATATCCGAATGTTATTAATAGAATTTTAAGCAAAATCTAACATTAGTAGTACAGGGTTTTAAAATTTAAAAATTTTCCTGTGTAGTTAATTCTCAGAAACCGGAATACCGAGGTAGAATATGGTGTGACCAAATTGTTCTTGGACGGATAAGTCGAAATTATACTTTTTCTTTAAAAGATTAAGAAGGCATAACAGAAAATTACTTTGTGGCACTTGCTTTGAAGTTGTACCCGAATGTCTTATCTCCAGGCAAATCATATTATTTTCAAATCCAGTGGAAACAAAAAGCTCCTTTTTATCAGAAAGGCCCATGGCCTTGATACAGTAGTCTAAGAGATTGAAAATAAGTTGTGAAAAATCGTTATAAGTCCCCCATATAAAGGGAAGATCCTTAGCCAGGGCCAACTTTTTGTTAATTTCATACCTGAATTTCTGGTTTGTTTCCAGGAACATAATCTCGTCCATAATAATATCATTCAGATTAAGAAGCCGCGGCATCGTATCCTGCTCCTTCTTTATCCTGACCATGAAATTACGGCACAGATCAGAGAGGATTCGCACATTATGACCGATCATCCTTAGATCTTCCATATACTTATCAAGCTTGTTCATTACCGGGTCACTATAAGAAAAACCTGCTAAATTACTTTTACTGGCTTGCATCTCGAGATTTAATAGCTCTAGTCTGCCTTGTATGGAAGAAAGGGGATTGACCATATTATTCATTAACCCGTTTATTATTAGCCCGACGGAAGAATGTCTGGATTGTTCGAGAAGGATTGATTCAAGTGCTTTTTCCCGTGAGGCCCATTGCCTTTCCTCTGAAACGTCTTGTATTAAGATTATTATACCTGAGATAGCGCCACTGGCTTCTATGATGGGCCTCAACTCTAAGTCTAAATAGTAAGCATCTGATTTATCTTTAAAATTATTTTCTTTTAGAGGTGGCTCATAAGAAACATTTTTAATCCTGTAGCCCTTACCACCTAAGACTTCTTGTAGTATATCCTTAAATGTCTTTTCCTGATACCGTAAATTAAATAGCTTGTTTACCTCCCAGACGGGCCGGCCGATTACTTTTTGCTTTTCTGGTATAAATGCAGCACATTGCTTTGGATTGTAATTTCTGATTACAAATTCCTCGTCTAATATAATAAGCCCATTATTAACCGAATTAATGATGTAGTTATTCAGATTTTTAAGTTGTTGAATCTCTGGGTAAAATGGATGACGGGCATAGTCAATGAATGCCGCCAGATTATTATCCATATATTGCGAGATGAGCTCTACGGGCATTACGAAGGAGACAGGTTTTTCAAATTTAACACCCATACCGGATTCGCGGTTGGGTTGACGATCAATGACCCAGCGTACATCGCCTTTGACTCTGACTAACTGGTCCGTCTCTGGAATGGTAAAATTCAGGTTTATGGCGGTTCCAACATCCGGCAGTTCTTCCGATAATATAAAGGTCCCGTTTTGATGAATATCTAAGGCAATACTATCTTCAAAATCTCTACCGGCAATACGATGACGTACGGGAAGCCGTACTGGGATACGAAAATTTCTTCTTCTTTCACCTTCTAGGCGCATGTTGACACCACTTTTTCACCACTAAGCACGTATTGTCCGTTGTTCGTAGTCCGTTGTTCGTGGTCCATTGTTTTTCTGGTTTATCTGGTTTATCTGGTTTTAAGGCTTTCAGCCTTCGGCTCTGGGCTTTCAGCTTTCAGCTATCGACTACTGACACTTGAGCCCGGTCTAAAAGAAAATCGCCATTGACAGAACTGCCTTGAATGTCTCCAAATTGAGCAAAAAAAGTGCCATAATTTCTATAGAGCATAAGTAATTAATAACTATTTAATATCATAACTGATTTAATTAAATAAATAAAGCCTGAACATAAATGCCTAAGTCGTAAATGGAAATAGTAGTAACTTATTGTGGAAGTTTTTTCTATTGGTAGTGGAAATATTTTTCCCATTTGGAGGTCTTGTGGTAAATACTACCTCATTTTTTTTCCTTATCCTGATCAGGCGGTTTTTTTATGTCCGCCTCCTTTATTTTATAGAGAAGGGCCTTATAACTGATCTTAAGATGTCGTGCGGCCAGTTTCTTATTCCAGTTTGTTCTTTTTAAAACTTCCTCTATCACCTCCCTTTCAATCTTCAGAAGGGCCTGTTTTTTGATTTCTTTAAGGGAAGGAAGGGAAATAATTCTCTCTTTTTCTTCACCCAGGTCTATCAACTTTTCCAGAACATCCTGGGATATTTTTTCTTTTTCTCTTGCAACTGGTAGCATTATGGCCATATCCCTTCTTGTGGGTGCCGCATGGATTTTATCATGGATTTCTTCCTTTAATTGTTCCCAATCATTCAGGACCAGGAGTCTTTTTACGTAGTTTTCCATTTCTCGCACATTTCCAGGCCAGTGGTAACTGGAAAAGATATCCAGTACTTCTTTATCCAGAACGAAATCAGGATTAAACTGCTCGCTATAGCGCGAGAGGAAATGCTTGATTAAAAGGGGTATGTCTTCCTTTCTGTCCCGGAGAGGAGGTACTAAGATTTTTATGATATTTAAACGATAAAAAAGATCTTCCCTAAAAAGACCTTGTTTAACCTCATTTTCCAGGTCGTGGTTAGTTGCTGAAACTACCCAGGTATTTACCTTAACGTCCTTTTTACCACCAATTCTTGAGAATTCACCATCCTGAAGCACCTGTAATAGTTTTGATTGCAAAGTTAAAGGCATATCCCCAATTTCATCTAAAAATATGGTGCCGTTATTTGCCTGTTCAAACTTACCGGGTTTCAGCCCGTCGGCTCCGGTAAAGGCACCCTTTTCATAGCCAAACAATTCACTTTCCAGGAGCTCGGAGGGAAGGGCGGCACAATTGACCTTAACAAAGGGAAAATCCTTGCGGTAGGACTGGAAATGCAGGGAACGGGCAACCAATTCCTTGCCGACACCGCTTTCTCCGTAAATTACCACCGTCAGGTCAGTATCTACTATCTGTTTAATAAGTTCTTTTATTCTTTTAATCGGCTCACTCTCGCCGACTATCATATCCATACTGGATGCCTTCTCCATGCCATATACTATATCTTATTTTATCGACAGAAAGAATTTTTTTTTAAAAAAAGTCAGCATTGTCCGGTTAGGTTTTTGCATGTAGGTATTCCTGTTGATCTTTGACATTATTGGCTGCGAGGTCATCTCCGGCGTTGCGGATTTCATTTTCAATCTTGATTCGCAATTCCCGGACCCTCT
>JBFMAZ010000124.1:0-4667 GCA_040755415.1 Thermodesulfobacteriota bacterium
TTTAAAATCCCTCCCAACCTCCCTTTTCCAAAGGGAGGAGAGACGTTTCCCCCTTTGAAAAAGGGGGATTAAGGGGGATTTTTGAGGCGCCGCTTTCTGGACGACCAGCTTTTTTCAAGCAGCTAAACTGTTACGAATTTTCAAATTCTATAATATCCCAAACTATAGTGGAACTAATTCGTTTTGAATTTCTCATTTCGGTCATTAGATATTATTTCGGATTTCGTGCTTCGATTTTCGAATTTAGCCATAACAATACCTATTATTTCCTCAACAATATCATTCACCGTCCGACCTACCGTATTTATCATATAATCGGCCACCTTACGATAAATAGGCTCCCGCGTTTTTAAAACCGTCCTGATTTCCGCGGTTACCATCTCCCCGGTAAGAGACGGCCGCTGGTCACCTGTCCTGGCATCTTTGGCAATACGCCCGGACAGCGTGGCCTCATCCGCCGCCAGATAAAAAACCAGACCATTTTCCTTCAGGCGCGCCTGATTTTCCGGGTCAAGGACGGCGCCCCCGCCGGCTGCTACTACCATGGTCTTATCCCCGGCCAGACCGCGGATGACCTCTTTCTCCACTGCCCGAAAATACGGCCATCCCTTTTTCTCCACCATCTCCTTGATGGTTATCCCGGTCTTCTCTTCGATCAGGGTATCGGTGTCAATAAACGGCAGTGACAGCCTCTCCGCCAACCTCCGGCCTACCGTACTCTTCCCGGAACCACGATAACCAATAAGAACGATCTTTGCCAGAGGTTTTTTAGGCATAGAGTTGATCAAATGTCTCCCAAAAATTCGGGAACGATTTGGCCACGCATTCTTCTCCGGCAATGGAAATATCCGGCGTTACCAGGCCGGCCACGGCAAAGCTCATGGCTATGCGGTGATCGTTATAAGTCTCGATGACTCCGCCGCGCGGCCCACCCTTGCGGATAACTAGGCCATCCGGCAATTCCTCCACCTGAGCGCCGATCTTTCTTAATTCGGCAGCCACGGCACGGAGACGGTCTGTCTCTTTTATGCGCAGATGGGCCACGTTCCTGATAACGGTCTCGGTTTCGGCCTGAGCCGCTACGACCGCCAGGGTAGGCACAATATCCGGCCATCTATTCATATCCACCGTTACACCTTGCAACCTCTCCGGACCAAAGACTGTAATGCCGTCGTCGCCTTTTTCCACCCGGCAGCCCATTTTCTCCAAAATATTCAAAAAGGCGGCATCGCCCTGTATAGTATCGGCAAATACATTCTCCACACATACCCGGCCGCCGGTCACCGCCGCCGCCGCCCAGAAATAGGAGGCATTGGAGGCGTCTCCTTCTACTGTATAAACCCGCGAGATGTATTTCCCCTGGGGAACCTCGAAAATACGATAGTCTTTGCAGGGCACAGAGATACCAAAATCATTCATCACCTTTAAGGTCATAAAGACATACGGGGTGGAAACCAACTCTCCCTCAATCTCCAGGATGACCTTTCTCCGGGCATACGGGGCCACCAGGAGAATGGCAGATATAAACTGGCTGCTGGTACCGCCCGCCATAGTAACCGGACCGCCCGGGAGTGTACCGGATGGAGACATCACCTTTACCGGCGGACAACCCGTGCCGTTTATACTTATGGCCTCGGCGCCGAGTTTGTTCAGGACATCCAGAAGGTCCTGAATAGGGCGCTCCTCCATGCGCCGACTGCCGGTGAGCACTACGCGGCCCCCTCCCAGTGCGCTGACCGCAGTCAAAAAGCGAATGCCGGTCCCGTTATTTCCCATGTAAAGCGGTTTTTTGGGCACCTTTATAAGGCCGCCGGTGCCGTTTATCACCACATCTTCCGCTTCCACCGCAATCTCAGCGCCGAGGCTCCTTAACGCCTCTATCAGGAGGTTCGTATCTTCACTGATCAAGGCCCCGCGGATAATGCTCTCGCCGTCCGCCAGGGCGGAGGCCACCAGGGCCCGTTGGGTCAGACTCTTTGACCCGGGGACAGCAATGGTTGCTTTTATGGGACGTTGCGGCCTTATAGCAATCAACGAGAAACTCCTTTCCCTGAGAGGTAGGCATCGGCCTCACGCCGCATCACAGAAATCGGGGCCTCTTTCCCCGTCCACAACCTGAATTGGGCCGCAGCCTGATAAATGAGCATATTGAGCCCGTCAATGGCCAGACAGCCCTCTTGCCTGGCCTCTCTCAGCAATCTGGTCTCAAGGGGTTTATAGACAATGTCCATAACTACCGGAAAAGACGCGAGGGCCTGGCGGGGCACGAGACTTTCTTCCTCATCCGGGTACATGCCCACGCTTGTGGCCTGGATAAGTATATCTGCTTTATCCCGTGTAAACTCTCCGAAAGGAACCCAATCCACAGCGATCTCTTCGGCCAGCCTCCTCCCCTTCTCCTCACTTCGGTTGGTAATAACTACATGACATCCCTCTGCCTTAAGGGCAAAGGCAATAGACCGGGCTGCGCCGCCGGCCCCAAGGACCAGGCATCTTTTGCCATAGAGTTCCGTCTTCTCCTTGAGGGCCAAAACAGCCCCCAGACCGTCGGTGTTTGCCCCGATAAGCCTTTCTTCCTGCCAATAAAGGGTATTTACCGCCCCCATGGCCCGCGCCACAGGCTCCAGGTCATCTACATACGGCAAGATGGCCGTTTTGTGAGGGATGGTAATGCTCACCCCGTGTATGGGTAAAGACCTTATACCCGGTACCACTGCCGCCACATCGCTCACGCAAAAGGCGAGATATACCGCATTAATACCCAAGGCCTGGAATGCCGCATTGTGCAGGATCGGGCTAAGACTCTTGGCTACGGGATTACCTATCAGACAGTAAAGGCGTGTTTCACTATCAACCACGTACATCAGGAAAGGTCCATCTGTTCCATAATCTGCCTGAGCGTAAAGGCGCTGATCTGCCCCGGCGCTGTCTCCCGGCCGCGTCCAAGTGAGGCATAGGTCATATAGCCTCCCAGGGCCAAGGTAGCCAGACGACTGATCTTTCCCATCTCGCCCATACAGAAGGCAATCAAAGGGAAATTCTGCTGACGGGCCCAGCCAAGGAGAGAAAGAAGCGTAATATTGTCATCCGGCGAGGTAGCCATGGTCACAATCTTCCCGACATCGGCCCCGGCCGTACGCATGGATTTCAGTACATTAAGCAGAGACCTTCGGGAGGGCGTATGGGTGAAGTCATGCCAGGAGAAGATAACCTTTGTCTTCCCTTTATTTGCCAGCAGCCTTTCCCTTATTGGTGCCGCCGTCCGCCACTCCAGGTCAACATAGTCGGCCCCCAGGGCCATGGCCTCGGCAATAAATCTGATTCTTTCCGCCTCTTTTCCGGTAAACAGCCCGCCTTCCCTGGACGAACGGTTGGTTACCACGACCTTCCTGGGCCGGGCTGCCTTGATAAGAGACGCCAGTTCCGGATTCTTAAGTCCGTCCAGCCGCAGCTCTATGGCATCAGCCACCTTTTGTCCCTTTTTGATTGCGGCCAGCATACCGGACATGGTGGGTGCAGAAACGGCAACGCAGATCACTTCTCGGTAATCGTCTCCTCTATATGGTAGCCGAAATGGCGGCCGCCGGCCTCAATAGACATCAAGACCTGGTCTCCCTCCTTAAGGGAAACAATGGATACCGGCTCCCCATCTGGTCTGGTAAGCCGTATAGTCTCAGCATTTTGTAAGATCGTAGAAAATACCTTGCCTTCGGTCCGGGCCTCAATGAGAACCAGGGGACGTTTCTCGATCTTAACCCGGCCGACCACCACCGGCATGCTCTTGCCCTGGCTGTTGACCATGAGCACCTCATCGCCACTCTTGAGTTCAGAAAGGTAGCGCGTCTTGCCGCCGGGCACGCGCACGTAGGCGTGAACCGGCCCGGCGTTGACGCGGAAGGGCCGGGTAGCTACATACGGGTTTTCCACGCTCTCCGCATGCACCAGAAAAAGGGCCTGGCTGGTATTGCCGATAAGCATCCCCTCACCCTTCCCCATCTGCGTGCACGTATCGATGCACACCCGGTCTCCCATCCCCAGGGTCTTTATGGAAACCACCTCGCCTATGGTAAGCGGGGTTTCTCCGCCTGTTTCTCTCAAAGAGGTCAGTATCTTCTTAAGCTCCGCCGGTTCCGGGACGTTGATTACCACCCCATCTACCCCTTTTTCCAGTACCCCCAGGGCCGTCTTGGCGTCTTCCAGGTTTGACGTCTCCACGAGGACATTATTGGTTTGAGCGACGATATTTTCAAGCGGAATAACCGTCCAGTCCGTGGTCGTGGCCACAACCTTCTTAGTCTGGGCCAATCGGACGATCTCCTTTTCATCCTCCGATCCCCGAATGGTCACCTCTACCACATCTTCCCCCCATTTGAGATCCCCATCCGGTGCCACCGTAGGAATACGACCGAGCTTTTTGGCCTTCTCTGAATCACCCTCTGCCAGTACCAAGGCATCCGCCCCATTTTCCAGGGCGGTGGTTACCAGCTTCTTCTTCCAGGGGATAACCTTCACCCATATCTGTTTCATACACATTACCTTTTTCGTATCAATTTAGCTGTTTGAAAAAGCATTTCAAAATCCCTCCCAACCTCCCTTTTCCAAAGGGAGGAGAGACGTTTCCCCCTTTGAAAAAGGGGGATTAAGGGGGATTTTTGAGGCGCCGCTTT
>JBFMAZ010000125.1:0-10690 GCA_040755415.1 Thermodesulfobacteriota bacterium
CAAAATGAAGCCCGCAATTTCGCTGCCTGTGCGGTGCACGCAGACAAGGACAATGATCTCACATCCGAAAATATCAAAGATCAATGGGAATACTTACATGCAAAAACCTAACCGGACAAAGCTGTCTATAACTAGTTTTCATCCGAAAACCCTGATTTTCCCCTCTCCCCTGGCGGGAGAGGGTTAGGGTGAGGGGGATAACCTAGCGATTTTCTTATCAGTTCACCCTCCCCCTGACCCCCTCCCGTCGAGGGAGGGGGAGTTTTTGGGGACTTTCCGGATGAATACTTAAGTAGGTCAGGCGTCTCGCCTGACTTATTTCCATCCTCCTTTGTGCGCCAATAGCTCATAAAATTTTTGATATTACCTGCCAATCATCAACAACAACCTGGATTCACCATCAAAATACTACCCGCCGTTGTGTGGCAAGTCCAGGTTGCCAGGCAGCTATGTTTAAATCCGAAATCCTAATATCGAAATACGAAACAAATTCGAATTATTAAATTCCCAATGTTCAAAACTGCAGCGGAGTCGTTCGTTTTGATGATTCGGATTTTGATCATTCGAGATTGTTTCGAGATTCGTGCTTCGGATTTCGGATTTGAAATTAGCCTGCATAGTAAATGTAACGTATTTTCAGCTAAAAATCCAAGCTGCTAATAACATGGGCGGTAGGTTTGGGAATAATTGAATTGCTGTTCAAAACTTAGAAACCATAACTAATTGATATATTTGCATTTATTTTATCATGGGGAAATACGTATAAACATTAGAACACTTTGGAGGGGGTGAAGAACGACCGGCTATGATATAAATATACGTAAAATCAATAAATTAAGAAGTTGGCATCCTCTTTGCGATATACAGGGAAGTAAGGAGGGCGCCGCGGTGACGAAAGTGGTAGCAGGTCTGATCTTCCTTGCTTCGCTTTCAGCGTTTGCAGTTATGGCCCAGGAAAGCGGCGATGCAGCGTCCCTTTTGGGCGAAAAAAAAAATTATCCGCCTTGAGGACGCTGAGTTGCGTTGTATAGCCGGCCGGGGCTTTAGACCCGCCCTAGAGCAGGGCGAGGTCTCCCGGATCATCCTCTGGGATGAATGGCGGGCAAGAGGCGATAACGCAAACGCCACCGTTGCCCCTCGGGATATGGGCGCTCAGGGATGTGCAACTGTATCCATAATTCACAGTACCGTAAAGAAAGGGGGGATGTAGAAAGCGGGAAAATAAAAGGTAGGGGAATAGTTAACATCCGGTTTTAAAGTGAATGGCAAAGAAAACCTAAAAATCGCAAGGAGGAAAGTATGAAGAAATCGTTAATAGTATTGATAGCCATGGCCTTTGTCCTGGCCCTGAGTCTGCCAGCCCTGGCAGAGGTAGATGTGATGGGGACCGTTGGGGTAGAGAAGGACAAGAAGGTTACAGAAACGGTAAAGATAGATAAGGCCCATTACATTGGAGTGAAACAGACTGCTGCCCCTACGCATTCTGCGGAGGCTGCGGCAGTAAAAAATGATGTAAATACGATGAATAACGTTACTGAGGCGCCCATTCCGGCTAAACCACAGGGGTATATCTATAACGAAATTAACGAAACGTGGAAGGAGGACCCCACTCGACCCGCGGTGCCTGCGGTACCAATTAAAAAGAGTGCCACAATTAATACAGGCGTTGGTGATAGTTCTGCTGGTGTAATGGGGATTAACCAGTCCCCGGGCAGCCTGAACAACCAGGGAAATGCCACCTCTGTCTCCATGGCCGCTGACGGCGACGCTTTTCTGCATGCCGAATCGGCTGCCGAGAAGAAGAACGGTGTAATAGGTGAAAACGGTAGTGGAAATAGTGTAGCGGCCACTGAAATTACTCGCGAGAACACCATAGATGCTTCTCTGAAGGGTGCGGCTGGGATACTGGGTGTGAACCAGTCCGCTGGAAGCATCAACAACCAGGATAATGCCGCCAGCCTGGCTGTGGGATCCAAGTCTATGGCTGCTCTATCTGAGGCCGACCTGGGGATGGTCAACAGTGGCAATATGAGCATGGAAGCCGGTGTGACATTAACGGATACGCTGAGCAATGGTGCCCTCTCCGGGGCCAAGGGTATTGTCGGCGTCAACCAGTCCTCGGGCTGCATGAATAACCAGGCTAATGTTGTGGCCGTTTGTGCGGTTTCGTTCCCCTAAGATGTCTTATCGTCTGTGAAACGTGAAACCGGAGAGAGGGAAGTGGACCATACTTCCCTCTCTTCCTAAATAGGTTATCGATAGAGGCGCTTGCAAAACTGTTTGTCATCCCCGAATGATTCTATCGGGGATATGGTTTTTCAAACAGTTAGAACCAGATTTCCGCTCAGAATCGCTGCGGGAATCCAGCAAGGAACTGGATGCCGGATCAAGCCTGTCCTCAACTTGATTGGGGATCCGGCATGACGTTTTTTATGTATTTACCTACAGAATCTTTGAGAGTCTTTAAGCAGGCGATGGGAAAAAGTAATAAAATATCGGCCCTTACAGGTATCCTTATTTTTATCCTATCCTGCGCTCTTCACTCATCTACCTGGGCAGGCACCGTCGTGGTCCGGATGATGCACCGCGGGCCGGCCATATATAAAAAGGTCATCAGCCTGCGAGAAAAAAAGTTCATCAAGATAGTCCCGCAAAGCAAGGATTATAGTTGCGGCGCAGCGGCGATAGCCACCGTTTTAACCTACCATTTTGGTATGGATACTTCAGAAACAAACACCATTCAGGGCCTGCTCAAGGTGGCAGACCTGGAGGTGGTAAAGAAAAAGGGATTTTCACTTCTGGACTTAAAAAAATATGCGGAAAATATAGGTTACCGGGCCGGCGGGTTCAAGGTTAAGGCCGACCTGCTCCCCAACATAAACAAACCGACGATTGTCCTCATCGACGTCCGGGGATATTCTCATTTTGTAGTCCTGAAAGGGGTGCGGGGGGAGGATGTCTTCCTGGCTGATCCGGCCTGGGGAAATCGCATTATGAATCTTGCGGATTTTTTAAAGGCATGGAACGGCATTGTCTTCGCCTTTGACGGCCCAATGCTGGCCAACGCGCTGGGATTAACCTGTGAAGACCGTGAGGCCATGCCGGTGGATTGTATCCTCCGGATGAAGAGCCTGGACAGCGCCGGACGTTTCATTATGGACCCCTCCCAGCAGAGCGTTATCACTAAAACCATTTATCGGGACAGCTTGTTATGACGATAAAAATACATAGGGTGCGATTGGCGATAGTGGTGGGGACTATGGTCCTTACCCTCCTATTCCCTCACGCGCTATCGGCCGGTCCACCAACCGATCTGTTGGGAGTGGAAGCCGAGGCCGTGCCCGAAGAGGAACTTGGAAAGGTACGGGGTGGCTACGCCGGTTTCTACTTCGCTTTTGACTTCTCCGGATCCTGGGATAATACAGGCGGCTGGGGAGGCACAAGCACAGCCAATGGTTCTGCCACCTACCACAGTGACGTGGGGGATGTCAAGGTCGTGGTTAACGAAAGTACCAATAATACTGCTAACGGTAACCACGTCACCGTAGAATCGTCCTCAGTACCATCCTCCACAGGCGATTCTGCAGCCATGCCTTTTTCATCCCCGACCAGCACAACCCTGAGCACGGGAGACAAACTCGTTAAGATGAGCGCCTTTGTGGGCGACATAAACCAGACCCAGGGGGTTATTCAGATCTGCCAGGTGCCGGGCAGCAACAATATAGTAACCACGGTTATGAACCTCCAGCTTACGGTGATTAACATAAATGATCCATCCAAGGTAGCCCAGTTGTCGTCCATCTTGCCGGGGCTGGTCGTGAATTGATAATATATCTATCGGAAGGAACTCTGACATGAGCACAAAAGGCTTCCGGACAGTATTAAGGATAACGATTCTTGCGTGCATAACTGTGCTATTTTCATGGTTACCAGCCAGCGCAGATATGTCAGATACTATAAGTGATACCACCAGCACCACCGTTACGGAAGAGACCACTATCGCCACGGATATTGCCGTTGGTGTTAGTCAGACGGCTGAGGCTGGCCACTCGGCGGCCAGTTCCGGCACGGCTACGGGAACGAGTAATAATAACCAGATAATCGAGAGCAAAGGGATAGAAAAATCTGCCGATATCTGGGCCGATTCACTAAGCGGCTCAAGCGGCATTATCAGCATTAACCAGGCCCCCGGAACGTTGAACAATCAAGGGAGCGCCGTGAATGTCACCTATGCCACCGAGGCTGCAGATACCCTGCTCCAGGCCACGACGGCCTTGCAGAACCAGAGCTCCGGAAACGAAGTAAGCGCTGATACCTCTGAAATAACCAATGAGATCCACGGCAATGCCTTTTACGGGGTCACAGGCATTATAACCGTCAATCAATCCGCCGGCAGCCTTAATACCCAGACTACGCTTGTCAATCTTACCATTGGCGCCAGCTCCGCTGTTTCTCTTTCCGATGCCGACCTCGGTATGCTAAATACCAATAACAAGATAACCGATATCGGGGTTACGCGCACCGACAGCTTAAGTACTTTTGCCCTGCAAGGAGCCAAGGGTATTATCTCCATCAACCAGTCCTCAGGGTGTCTCAACCATCAGGTCAACGCCATCTCCGTATCCGTGCGAGAATTTACTTTATATTAATAGATTTTTTGTGATAGCATAAAAGTGATGAATTTGTAAAAAGTCTAAAAACCGTTTTTAACGTCATTCCGGCGAAAGCCGGAATCCAGTAAATTCAATATGTTCTGGATGCCGGATCAAGTCCGGCATGACGATTTCAGGACTTTTTACGAGATCATCAAAAGTGGAGACATAAAATATGCCTTTAGAAAGGATGATCCCGTGCGCTATAAACTCCTCTCCCTCTTGCTTGTTATCCTAGTCTATGCATCCGTGTTTCCCCTTTATGCCCTGGCCCAACAGGAAGAACGAAAGCCCGTTCCCGGCGCCTCTGTGGAAAAAGGCGGCGCCCTGCTGCCCACCGGGCGTTTTGTGCTGGAACCGGCATTTCAATATGCCCACAACTCCAGCAAGCAGCTCGTTTCCATAAGCGGCTTTAGCATATTCAATGCCATTCTGATCGGCCGGATTGACCTGAAGGAGATCGAGAGAGATATCTACATACCTTCTATAACGGCGCGGTTGGGTTTCAAAGACATGGAATTAAACGTCAAAGTCCCGTGGATGTACCGGAGGGATAAGGAGACGAACCCGGCCACAGACCCTCCCACCGTGTATTCTGCCGACGATAGCGGCCTTGGAGACATCGAGGGGGGGTTTTATTATAAGCTGGTTAGCGAACGTGGCGCCATCCCGGATATCATCCTGAGCCTGGGCGTTAAATCGGACACCGGACGCGATCCTTATGGGCTGCAAACTGAGACAGTCGGCGGCCAGTTACGTTACAAGGAATTCCCCACCGGCACCGGGCACTGGGGCTACTCCGGAGGCCTGATCTTTGTTAAGACTACTGACCCTGCGGTCGTATTCCTGAACCTGACGTACTTTTATAATGATTCCAGGGACATCGGGACAGAAGGTGGCACGTTTTACGGTGAGGTTGATCCCGGGGACAGCTTTGAATATAACATCGGCACCGTGGTCGCCCTGAACGAGAAATTTTCTCTCAATTTTACTCTTAACCAGCGGATTACCGGTAAGACCGTGCAGAACGGATCTGAGATAGCGGATAGTGATCTTAACGCCATCTCTCTTAACCTGGGCGGCACCTATGCCATATCTAAGTGGTTCTCCATAGATGTGACCGCCGGGATCGGCCTGACCTCCGATGCCAACGATGTGACGTTAATGATAAGGGTGCCCATTAATTTTGAATTTTAGTTTATGCTCTTTCGTCATTCCCGTGCAAACGGGAATCCAGTAGTTTGGTAGGCTGAGCCCACCCTACGTCTACTGGCTAGTGCTCATCCGAAAACTTCCCTTCGTAGGACAGGCGTCCCGCCTGTCGACAGTCCCGCACGGTGGGTTTTTACCCGCCATCATTCTCTTGCTGGGCAAAGCCTGCTCTACGGGACTCTCCTACGAGTGTAAGATGGAACATAGTCCGGGTTTCTGGATGGAAACTAACTAGCTTTCATCCGAAAATCCCCCTGTGTCCCCCTTTCCCAAAGGGGGATTTCAATATTTCCCCCTTTAGCAAAGGGGGGTGTGGGGGGATTTGGCAGTTTCCGGATGGAAACTAACTATTGCCCCGTGCTTCTTAACCTATTCGTTCCATATACAACATGGGCGTGTAACTGCCCACAGGCCGCCGAGATGTCTGCGCCCTTGCTCTGACGGATAATGGTTGTGTAATGGTTTTTAATCAGTATTTGCTGAAATGCCAGAACCCTTTCGGAGGGTGGGGGCTTGAACTCCGAACCCGGGTAGGCATTGAACGGGATGAGATTGATCTTGGCCCGGACGTTTTTTAGCAACCGGGCCAAAGCCTGCGCCTGCTCCGGGGCGTCATTTACCCCGTAAATAAGCAGGTATTCAAAGGTTATCATGCGCCGCTGCGGCAAGGGAAAACGCCGGCAGGCATCGATCAATACCTCCAGGGGATAAGTCCGGTTGATGGGCATGAGGAAGCTGCGGGTCTTGTTATCCGGGGCGTGGAGAGAGACAGCCAGGTTTACCGTGATATCCTTACCCAGCCTGTCCATCTGGGGTACAAGCCCGCACGTGGATACAGTTACCCTCCGACTGGAAAAGCCGCAGCCCTCATCTGCCAGCAGTATCTGCAGTCCCTTCAGAACATTTTCATAGTTGGCCAGGGGCTCGCCCATGCCCATAAAGACCAGATTGGTCAGCCCGCCGGGGGCGGACCTGGACGGCTTCTCCCCGGGGAGAAGTGTGCTTTGGACCGCTAAGACCTGATTTACAATCTCCGAAGTCTTTAAGTTACGTTTAAACCCGCCCTTTCCGGTGAGGCAGAACCGGCATCCCATGGCGCAACCCACCTGGGAAGAAAGACACAACGTGTAATGTCCCTTTTCCGGGATGAGAACGCTCTCGATATGGTTGCCGTCTGAAAGTGCAAAAAGGAATTTTCTTGTGCCGTCCTGCGATCTTTCGATTTCTTTGGGATGAAGGTGGCTGATATAAGAAAGGTCTGATAGTTTTTCCCGTAGTTCCTTCTTGAGGTTGGTCATCTGGTCAAAGGACGTTATGTCACTACGCCAGAGCCAGCGGAAGATCTGCCGGGCACGAAAACGCTCCAGACCGACAGATAAGACCCAGCCCTCTAATTCGGGCAGGGTCAAATTGCGCAGGTCGATCTTTGTTGCTTCTATACTTGGCATCACATCTGTACAAAATAAGATTTTTAAAATCTCCCCTGACCCCTCTTTTCCAAAGAGGGGGATTAACGGTATTTTCCTCCTTTGAAAGAGAGGAAATCCTTTAATTCCCCCTTTGGGAAAAAGGAAATCCTTTGATTCCCCCTTTAGAAAAGGGGATCCCCCTACATTCCCCCTTTGGAAAAGGGGAACCCCCTACATTCCCCCTTTGGAAAAGGGGGATCAAGGGGGATTTGAAGGCCGCAGCACATGAATCAGCAAGTTGGACAGCAATGACTTGGCATCATTTTCTTGCTGCCGATTCTCCCGCTACCCAGCCTGTGGTGAAGGCCATCTGCAGATTATAACCGCCGGTCCTGGCCTGGATATCTATTACCTCACCGCAAAAATAAAGTCCCCGAATCTTCTTTGATTCCATGGTAACGGGGTTGATCTCCTTCGTCAATACCCCGCCCGCGGTCACAATGGCCTCGGCGAGCGGCCGGGCGCCGGTTACGGTGAGCCGCCAATCGTGCAGAAAACTAGCCACCTTGTGCCGATCTTCTGCAGTAATCTCTGCGCCTTTTTTCTCTCCCGGAATACCAAGCAGATTGGGAACAATAGCCGCCAGCCGCTGGGGAAGCAGCGCTAACAGGATATTCTTAAACTGCCTCTTCCCCTGAATCTGGAATTCCCTTATCAATCTGGCATCCAGGGTCTTGGCATCCAGGGCTGGTTTCAGGCAGAGGGAGATTTCTATCCGGCCCTTATCCAGGTGGTCCACTACCGCCCGGCTCAGGCTCAGGATGATCGGGCCCGAGATGCCGAAATGGGTAAAAAGCATCTCTCCGAATTCTTCGCCAATCCTTTCCCCCTGGACACAGACAGAGGCCCGGACATTTTTGAGAGCCAGCCCCTGGAGTCCTTTAACATAAGGTTCTTTTATCAAAAGGGGCACGAGATAAGGTCTAATGGGAGCTATAGTGTGCCCTAACTCCTGAGCCATACGAAACCCATCCCCGGTGGAACCGGTTTGGGGATATGAGGCCCCGCCCGTAGCCAGTATGACCCGATCGGCGGGAAAGTAGCCGCAGTCCGTGTCTAGTCCAACTACCCGGTTGTTCTCCACCCCAAAATCCCCCCATCCCCCCTTTAAAATCCCCCTGTATCCTCCTTTTCCAAAGGGGGACTTAATAGATATTCCCCCCTTTAATAAAGGGGGGTGAGGGGGGATTATTTTCATTGCCCTTTGTCCGCCGCCGCAGGCGGATGCAGGTTCCATCCGTATATGCTTCACCGCACAGTTTTTAATAATGGAGACGCCGTGTTCTTTGGTGAATCGCAATAGGGCGCTGACCACATCAAGGGCGCGGTTGGAGGCCGGAAAGACGCGCTGCCCGCGTTCCACCACCGTCGGCACCCCCCATCTGTCTAAGAAGTCTATAAGATCGCTGTGGAAAAACCGGTTGAAGGCATTGATCAAAAAGCGGCCATCTGGTGTAAAGTTGGCCACGTAGTCGTTGATGGTGGCGATATTGGTAACATTGCAGCGTCCCTTACCGGTTATGCCGAGTTTTAAACCCAGGCGCGGCATTTTCTCCAGCAAGGTCACTCCGGCCCCACAAGCCGCCGCCCGGCCTGCAGCCATAAGACCCGAGGCCCCGCCGCCAATGACTATGACCCTTACTGGCACTTTATGCCTAACACCTGTTTATATTTAGACTTAGGAGCCTCTTGCAAAATTCCCCTCACCCTTACCCTCTCCCATGGGGAGAGGGGAGGGTGAGGGCGGATTGTCGTTATTCCGGCGAACCCCGGATCGGGGTCCGGGGCAGGCGCCGGAATCCACTGGCTCTGACCAGACGTAGGGTGGGCTTTGCCCACCATCATTGGCGGCCTAGCGTAGTTTTGGTGGGCTGTGCCCACCCTACATGGCTTTAATCCGAAAACAATATCAAATTCCAAAGCCCGAAGTTCAAATCAATGCCCAATCCCAAAGCTCAAAACGTCACTGGTCATTAGTCATTGGTTAAGTTGGGAGAAAGATAGAACCCTTTTACCAGTGACAAATGACTGTTGACTAATGACTTCTACTTTTGACATTTGGGTTTGTCCAGGGTTTTTCGCCAAAGGCGAATCTGCCCTCCGGCATGACGTGCTTCGGATTTCGGATTTACTTCTTCATGGTGCGCAACTTGGCCAGTTCCCAGGCATAGTCATAAAGATGGAGGCCCTTGCTGCTGGCGATGATCTCTCCGTCTCCCACGCCGATCTCCTGGGCCATATACTCCTTGAGCATCTGTATGGCCGCCAGATTGGCCGGAAAGCCGTTCCACAGGTCCCAGGAGCGGAAGTAAACCATGAAATGAAGCTTGCCGTAGCGAATACGGGTGTCGATACCGCGCAAACAGGGAGGGTCATTGAGGTATATGGTAGAGGGGTCACCCACGGTCATATAGGCCTGATTGGTGCCGTGGCCGTCCTCTTTATACATGCGAATGACTTCCTGAATCTGCGGTTCCAGATATTGGCCGTATGTATATTCCTCGTTTGGCCTGCGGGCCGAGGTCATGAGGTAAGGGAAATATTCCTCTACATAGCCCGGCGCTACAGGATTAGGGATGCCGAGGGACGGCGGGATGTCCGGAATAAGGGGCCGCACGCCGGGATATTTTATACGCACGACCACAAAGTCAAACTCCAGCCGCTTTTGCCCTTCGTAACTGCCGCGTTCGATGGTATAGGTGTGTCCCTTTTCTATGATGTGATAGACACATTGAAACCAGGCATCGGGCAGGTCCCGGGCCTCAATATTTTCGATGTGCAGTCCCTGGTTCATTTGGCACTCATTTCTGAAAAAATATCTTTGCCGCCAGGAGTAGCAAGACGACGGCGAATATCTTCTTAAAGGTACCTGTGGAAACGTTTTGTAATAGTCTTGCCCCGATTTGGGCGCCTAAAATTCCACCCAGGCCAAGCAGGGCCCCTACCTTGAAATTCACATGCTGAAACTTACTATGTGCAAACACCGCTGAGAGGGAAATAACCAGTATGGCTGCAAAAGAAGTCCCCACCGCCTCCTGGGCTGAAAAGCCGATGAAAATCAGGAGCGGGACCATAATAAAACCCCCGCCCAGTCCGGTAAAACTGGCCCCTATACCCACTATTATCCCGGCCAATATAAATAAAATAAAGTTGCTATAGGTGGGATTGAACGTCATGATGCCGGGTAATTTAGCCAAAGCACTCCCATATGTCAATTAGTTTCCTGTTCCTGGGGGTCACATCTTCAGTGCGGCCGGGCAAGGTCGTGTAATCAAGCGGGTGTGAATCCCGCCTCGGAAGGTTAGCCAACCGCCGGGTAGCGAGTCCTTGGAGGCTGTATGGTAACATCCAGCTTTA